>NZ_JBNPVW010000002.1:0-987425 GCF_050434125.1 Nocardia sp. GP40
TCGCATCCCCATCCGCGAACGCACCCACACCGACACACCCGCCAACGAGAACACCGACACGGAGGGCGAACATTGCCAACTGCGTTGGGGGCGTAATCGGCCCGCCCTGCGGGATTCCGGTCACCTCGCGCCGCACCACACCATCGCTCATCACCCCTGCCCGCAGCATCGCGCGCAAGAGTTTGAGTACGGCCTGGTCGCTGACGCGTTCCTCGACTGCCTGCATCAACTTTTCGTGCGGAATCGCCGAAAAGCAGTCGGCGATATCGGTTTCCACCACCCAGCGCCGACCCCGCCAGGACTCGTCCACGAGGACTTGCAGGGCATCGTGCGGACTGCGTTTCGGGCGGAACCCGAACGAGCAGTCCAACATGCCGGCTTCGAAGACCGGCTCGAGCACGATCCTGCACGCCGATTGCACGATCCGGTCACGAACAGCGGGAATCGATAGCGGCCGTTACTCTTTCACGCCCGGCTTGGGAATCCACACCCGGCGCATCGGCAACGGCCGATACGTCCCCGCCCGCAACTCGGCGGCCAGCTCGTCGAGCAGCCGTTCGACTCCGTACTCCTCGACCTCCGCAAGGGTGGTCTTGTCGATACCCGGTGCACCGCTGTTGCGCCGCACCGTGACCCACGCATGCCACAGGACATCTCTGCGGAAGACCTTGTCCCGTAACGCATGAAACCGTCGCCGGGGATCGGCCTTGGCCGCCCGGTAAAGCGCACGCTGCAAAGCCCGAACCGGGTCCATCACCGACCCCGACGTGGCGGAACTAGCCTTCAACGGCACTCACCAGGCCCCTCTCCATCAGTCATGACGCATCGACGAAGCAGCGGCCCTTCCCTCACCGGCGGTTCTGTTGTCCGCTCGGCTCAATCAGTACTACGACCGCCTCCGACGCCCACCCGGCCAGCAATCCATTTCCCGAGGTCATCGGTTATAGGACGCCACGCTCCGGCAACACGATTCCGCAGGTCACCGGGCCGGGGAGGACCTCACCAGTTCCCGCCGCCACTATCCGAACGTTCCGCGCCCCATACGCCGGGGAGTCCTTCAGCGTCTGCACTTCCAGGTCTTCGACGCCTTCCATGGCCTTCACCGTGATTTCGGCGGCTCGGCACTCCCTACACCCGCCCTCTCGGACGGACCTCTAACAACGCCGCAGGCTTCGCTTCATACTGCGGACCGCTCGGTTGCTCTCCCTCACAGCACTTCTGACGCTGGGCTTCGACCCCGCAGGCTTCCCCACGAAACCGCCAGCCTGCTACCGGGCCTCCTGGCAGCTACCCGGACCGCCGCCCTCTCCTGCGCCGCCGATCTGCATCACGCCGGAAATGACACACTGGTGGTTCAGGCATGGCGTATGTACGGCCTGTTCCTGTGTGCCGGGCTGTTCGCGGTGCTGGCGCGCCGGCCTGACGGCAACGGCGCGATTTGGGCGCTGACGATCGCGAACAAGCTCGCGCTGACGGTGACCGCGATCTACTTTCTCGGCAAGGGCGGTGTCGCGGAAGCGGGCAAAACCGTTGCGTGGGACGGCGGATTGACCCTCACACTGATTGCCGCGTTCCTCTTGTGCGCTCTCGGCGCCCGCGCGCGTCAGGAGCCGGCCGCGGCCAATACCCGCCACGTCTGGTCGACATAGGAATCCCAGGCACCGGGGTCCGCCGGCAGGGCGCCGCGCGCCGTCCGCCACAGCTGTCCCATGCCCAGATACGCCGAATAGGCCAGCGTCGCGCGGTTCCGGGCCGCCTCGTCGCCGAAGCCCAGCCGGGTGAACAGCTCGGCCAAGTAGTCGATGCGACGGTTGGTGACTCGGGTCAAGACCGGCTCGACGAGCGGGTCGTTGCAACCCGCCAACACGACCGCAAGGTTCGCCTCTGGATGCGCCAGCGCGGTTCCCAGCAGGGTCCGCAGGCCGACGGCCGGGTCCGGCTCGGCCGACACCAGTGCGATCACGACGTCGGTCTCGTCGTGTTCCCAGCGTTCCAGGGCCGCCCGCAGTAACTCGTCCCGATTCGCGAAATGCCAGTAGGCGCTGCCTTTTGTCGCTCCGAGCCGGGCGGCGAGCGGTTCGATGGCGACCGTGCTCACGCCGCCTTCGGCCAGTGCGGCAAGTGCGGCAGCAGTCCAATCGTCTCGGCCGAGTCGTCGCCTCTTCTCCGTCACGGCTCCATACGGTACCGTATGGATTGCACAATACGGCACCGTATGGAACATGGGTGAGTCGATGATCCGGAATATCCACCAGCGCGAACTGCCAGTCCCCGCACAAGAGGTGGGAGCCCTGCTCGACACCGTCGCCGAGCCCGGCAATCCACTGTGGCCCGCCGATCACTGGCCCGCCCTGGTGCTGGATCGGCCTCTGCAGGTCGGCGCCGACGGCGGCCACGGCACCATCCACTACAGCTGCACCGCCTACGAACCCGGACGCGCAGTCGAATTCACCTTCGCACCGAGCATGCCGTTCACCGGCACGCACACCTTCGAGATCATCGATCGCGGCGAACGTGGTTGCGTTGTCAGGCATCTCGTCGTCGCGCGGGCCACCGAGGTACGCGGGTGGCTCCTGTGGACCTTCGCCATCCGCTGGCTGCACGACGCCGTGCTCGAGGAACTGCTCGACCGCGCGGCAACCACGGTGGGGCATCCGCCGACCGAACCCGCCCGGTGGTCACCCTGGGTGCGGATGCTGCGAACGTCGCTCGACCGAGTCCGCCCGGCAGTTCCGGTCGGCTGATCGGCCGATCAAGGGTGAGCTCGGCAGAGCGCGGCTTCGGCGCCCGCGGTGGCGCCCGGGCCGATTGGCCGCCGCGGCGGCATCTTCGCCCGCGGCCAGCTCGCGGCGACCGCGCCGGTATCCGGTCGACCTAATGTTGCCTGGTCGAGGCTGCTGTTCGGGAACCGATGAGTTTGGGTGGCACACCTCGTCTTCAGAGGTATGACGACTCGAACTCTCGATCACGCAGGCGCTCACATCGTGTACGACGTGCATGGGACACTTCCCCCGGCCGACGGCCGTCCACCGTTGATGATGATCGGGCAGCCCATGTGCGCCGACGGATTCGCGGCGCTGGTCGCGCAGTCTCCCGATCGGACCGTAATCACTTACGACCCAAGGGGTTTGGGGCGCAGCACGCGCACCGACGGCCGGGACGACAATGTGCCCGAGGTGCAGGCGGACGATATTCACGCGGTGATCCAGGTGCTGGAGGCCGGGCCAGTCGAGATGTTCGCCAGCAGCGGCGGGGCGGTGACGTCGCTCGCCCTCATCGCGGCCCACCCCGAGGACGTGTCCACACTGGTCGCGCACGAGCCGCCGGCCGCCACCACGCTCCCCGACGCCGCGGCCGCCGAGCGGGCCCTGGCGGATATGCGCGCCGCGTACCAGGCCAAGGGCGTGGGCGCGGGCATGGCGGCGTTCATGGCCCTGACGATGTGGCAGGGCGAGTTCACCGATGCCTTCTTCGCCCAGCCCCCGGCCGATCCCGCCCAGTTCGGCATGCCGACAGCCGATGACGGCTCCCGCAACGATCCGCTGCTGAGTGAGCGTTCGGTCGCCGTCACCGCGTACCGGCCCGATGTCGCCGCCCTGACCGCGGCGCCGACCCGGATCGTGATCGCCGTCGGCGAAGAGTCCGCGGGCACCTTCACCGCACGCACGACCGCGGCCGTCGCGGCGCTACTCGGGCAGGAGCCGACCGTATTCCCGAGCCACCACGGCGGTTTCGTCGGACCGGAGATGGGATATCCGGGGCAGCCCGAGGCGTTCGGCAAGCGGCTCCGCGAGGTGCTGGGGGCCAGCTAGTGCAGCGTCAAGCAACGTTCGGTAGGTAATCCGGGTGTCGGATCTTGGAGCCGACAGCGAACTCGCACTCGATCTCCACACCGAGAACGGCCAGCCCAGGTCACGGGGGCAGCACCGGGCGATCTGACAGATCCGATCACGTATCGCTCGATCGGTCTTCGCCGGCCTGCCCCCGTTCCATTTTGAGTCGAGTGCCTCGAATCCGTGGGCGTTGAAGTCGTGGATCACTTGCCGCACATAGCCTTCCGACACCTGCATCAGCTTCGCGATCAAGCCGACCGGCTGTCGATCAACCCGCCACCCCGGCGATTACCGCATCCACCTTCCTGAACGAGGCACTAGGATGCCTGCGAGGGTAAGTGAATCGACCACGTAAGGCGGTGCGAACACATGGTGACCCAGCACGACGAACACCGATCCCTGTACCTGTCATATCTCGAGTACTGCAATGAGCACAATTTTGATCGAATGGCGTCATTTTATACATCGACCATCAAAGTCGATGACGCCCCTATGGATCCAGCCGCTGTTACGGCACAATTCTCGCCGCTTATCTCCGCATTTCCTGACTGGCATTGGGAGATGCGGCACCTCGTTGTCGACGGCAACTATATCGCGGCGCACTTCACGGTAACCGGTACTCACCAGGGGGATTTCCAGGGAGTTGAGGCGACCGGCCGTCGGGTGACTATTTCGGAGTTCACTCTTTATCACCTCGAAGACGGCAAGTTCGCCGAGGTCTGGGACTACACCGATATGGACGCGTTAATGAGGCAAATCGGGCAAGGCGAGGCACCGCTGACGGCCCCCGCTGGCGAAGCCGGCACCGCAGACAGCTGACTTCGCTCCCGCCACGGCGAGCCAGACCCACGACTCATGTGTTTCAATTTCGGATGGCGTCGGGTCGGGGCGGCACTGCGGCCGTCGGACGCCGGTGTTTGGTTTGACTCCATCTCCTGGAAGGCAGGCCGATGACCCCCACCACACCCTCGTTCTTCGAGGCGCAACTTCCCGCCCTGTTGAGCAGCGGAAGAGACGCACCGGCGTTTTGGATGCTCGATCTGCTGTGGATTCCGCTACTGGAGGCCCATCAAACTGGGGGCGTATTTTCGGTCACCGAGCAGTGGATGCCGAAAGACTCTGGGGCACATACCAAGCACGTGCACAATGTCGACGAGTGGTTTTACGTCCTCGACGGCACCGTCGACTTCGAGCTCGAGGGCGAAACGTCGTCGGGGCAAGATGGCGACTCTCTGTGGATTCCTCGGGGCACCGTGCACAGTTTCAACGTCACGAGCGATGTATGCCGCGTGCTCAACGGCTATACCCCGGCCGGTTTCGAGCAGGTGATCAAGGGGCTCGCGAGACCGGCACCGAAGCGTGAGCTTCCCCCGAGAACTGAAGAGCCGGCGGCAGAAGACATCGCGGCAGCACAATTCCTGTTCAGCAACTACTGGACCGCACGAGCCGACGATCCCTGGGCGAAATTCTTCGTCAGCTGATCCCGCGCCCGGTGTTCAGTCATTCTGCTGACGCCTACTGACTCACCGCCCAACAGACCGGAAACCCTCGCGCAAGCAATATCATCGCTATATGACGATGCAATCGACGGATCTCGGATCGCGTCGAGTGGAGCTCGCTCCGGCAGCGGCGTTGTTCCGGTCGTTGGGCGATCCGGCGCGGCTGGCGATCGTGCACCGGCTGGCCGCGGGACCCGCCCGGGTGGTCGATCTGGTCGACGTGCTGGGCCCGGCCCAGTCGACGGTGTCGAAACATCTTTCCTGCCTGCGTGATTGCGGACTGACGACCTGCGCAATCGGCCGTGAGTCAGTTGCGCATGACCTGCAGTGCGGACTTTTCCAGGCGGTCGGCGATTTCCACGTACGAGGAATAGCCCACGCCCGCGCGGACCAGAGCGCCCGCGTACAGCAATTCCAGGGTTTCCACGATATCGAGATCGGCGTCGGGGCCGAGGGCGTCCATCAGGCGCTTGCGGATCTCGATGCCTATGCGGGTACGCAGGTGCGCGACATCCGGGTCCGTGCCCAGCAGGGCGCTGGTGACCGCCCCGGCCAGGGCGGGTTCGTCGGCCACGAGCATCGCGATCTGGCGCAGGACCGCGACCACGCGCGCGGCGGGATCGGCGGAGTCGGTGAGCGGGGCTTGGGTCGCGGCGAGCCGGCGCCAGAACACCTCGGCGACAAGGTGTTCCTTCGAGGAGAAGTAGGTGTAGGCCGTGGCTGTGCCGACGCCGGCGGCCGCGGCGACCATGCGCACCGTGAGCCCCGCGAACCCCTCGCGGGAGAGCACATCGAGTGCCGCCCTGGTCAGCCTGTCGACCGTATCCGCCTGCTTCTCGGTGAGACGGCGGCGCGTGGCCTCCATATTCACCGGGGCCGGGTCGATGGAAAGGGGATCGGACACGTGTCTGGATGCTACTATGGGTCGGCTTCGAGAGCAACTCGCACCGCCGCGGCAATCCACGGGCGAGGTGACGGCAGAAAGGTTCCGCGCTGATGACTCGCGCCGATTCGGTGATTTCCACGGATACCACACGATTGTTCGAGATTGCCGAGCAAACAACTGGTTTCATGCCGCTGGAGGAGGGCCGGGCGCTGTACGAGGCCGCGCTGCGCTACGCCGGCGACGGGATAATCACCGAAATCGGCACGTACTGCGGGAAATCCTCGATCTATCTCGGCGCCGCCGCGCGGGAAACCGGTGCGGTCGTTTACACGATCGACCACCACCACGGCTCCGAGGAGCATCAGGTGGGCTGGGAATATCACGACAGCTCGCTGGTCGATCCCGAGACCGGACGCTTCGACACGGTCACCGAATTCCGCCGCGCGATCGTCCGAGCGGGGTTGCAGGACACGGTGATCGGCGTGCTCGGCTCGTCGGCCACCGTTGCCCGCATGTGGCGCACGCCGATTCGCCTGCTGTTCATCGACGGCGGGCACACCGAGGAAGCGGCCCAGCGCGATTACGACAACTGGGCACTCTGGGTGGCGGCGGGCGGCGCACTGGCGATCCACGATGTCTTTCCCGACCCCGCCGACGGCGGTCAGGCTCCGTACAATATCTACCGAAAAGCGTTGGACGGTGGGAAGTTCCGTGAGGTGTCGGTGACCGGGTCGCTGCGCATCCTCGAACGGAGCGCTGGGTGCGGCGGCCGAGCCTGAGCTGATCGCTCAGGCGAAACCCCTTCGTTCACAGGCAAATTCGGCCACCTCAGGCTGCCCACTGTGGCATCCCAGCGGTCGCTGAATTGTAGTGTCTCGAAAGTCGTGGCATCTGCCGATTGATCCACCTGGGCCTTTCCGATGTCTCACGCTCTGGCCCGTGCGGTCTGTCTAATTACAGGAACGTCGAGTACCCGTGAGCGAGCGGCGGCATGGTGTCGGACGCCGACCACGTCTCCTCGACGTAGGCGTGGAAGGTGCGCGCAGGCTGTCCGGTCAGGTGCTCGGTTCACATACCCGGCCGGACGGTTCGGGGCCCGCATGTACTCACGGTGCTCGGCGAGCGTGCCGTCAACGTGACGAACCGGGTTGCCGCTGGCGTTGCCGATGGCCTCGGCGACGTCGCCGAACGAGACTGCCTCCGGGCCGGTGATGGCATAAGTTCTGCCGTCGTGGCCGGGATTCGCGAAGACCGCTGTCGTGGCCGCCGCCAGGTCGCGTGTGCCGGTCACCCGTTGTAGCGAGCCACAAGGAATTTGTCGCCCTGCGTCGGATCCGCTGTGGAGCCAGCCACGACGATCTTGCCGTCGTGCTGGACGGCCACCGCGTTGGCACTGTTTGCCTTGGTACCCGGGTTGGTGGAGACCTTGCCACCATCGCCGAAACCGGCGTCGAGCTTCCCATCGCTGGTGTAACGAGCCAAGGCGATATTGTCGCCGGTTGCCGTGCCGGTGCTGGTACCGGCGGCGACCAGCTTGCCAACGGGGGTGAGCGCCAGGCCGTAGGCAACGGCGGCCTTACCGCCGAAATCCGTCGAGACCTTCCCGTTCTCACCGAAGTCGGTGTCCTGCTGGCCGGAGGAGGTGTAGCGGACGAGCACGAATTTGTCGCCCCGCACCGGATCCTGTGTGGACCCCGCGACCACGATCTTGTCATCGGAATCGATCACGACGGCTTTGGCATGATCGGCCCGGGTGCCCAGATCCGCGGAGATCTTGCCGCCGAGGGCAAAACCGGCGTCGAGCCTACCGTCGGCGAAATAGCGGGCCAGGGCGATATCGTCACCGGTGGCGGTGCCGTGGCTGGTGCCCGCGGCCACAAACCCGCCGTCCGGTTCGATTGCCACGCCATTGGCGATGTCGTCCTTACCGCCGAAATCCGTCGAGACCTTGCCGCCGTCGCCGAAACCGGCGTCGAGCTTGCCGTCGGTCGTGTAACGGACGAGCAGGAAGTTGTCGCTCTGGACCGGATCGCGGGTGGAGCCCGCGACCACGATCTTGCCGTCGGGCTGCAGGACAACGGCGTTGGCGTGATCGGCTCGGGTACCCAGGTCGGTGGAAACCTTGCCGCCGTCGCCGAAACCGGTGTCAAGTTTGCCGTCGCTGGTGTAGCGAGCGAGGGCGATGGTGTCGCCGGTGGTGGTCGCGTGGCTGGTGCCCGCAGCAACGATCTTGCCGTCCGGCCCGATGGCGACGGCGTTGGCGACATCGGCCTTGCCGCCGAAATCCGTCGATACCTTCCCGCCGTCGCCGAAACCGGCGTCGAGCTTGCCATCGGCGGTGTAACGGATGACGGCAAAATTGTCACCCTGCGTCGAATCCCGCGCCGAGCCCGCCGCGACGATCTTGCCGTCCGGCTGCATCACCACCGCCCGGGCATAGTCGGCGCCGGAGCCGAGATCGGCGGACACCTTGCCATCGGAACCGAACCCGAAATCGAGCGTACCTGCCGCCCCGGACGTCTGGTGCGAGCACGATGCGACCGCTAGCGCGGTGATCACACCGAAACCCAAGCGGCGCAGTGTCTTCCCGGTCGATCTCGATCGTGTTGCACACAATATCCCAGCCACCTTTCGCTTCGAACGATGAGGACGGCAGAGCGGTAGTTCGGCAACTGATTTTCCCTCTCGACCGAACCTTCAATCAACTCGGGGTGCCTCCATGTCAGGTAGCGCCGCGGCCCCGGGTCGATCCTCAGACCTCAGCACACATTCATGGCCCACATCTACGTCCAGTCTGCAGCTTTCCTGCAGCCCAACACGAAAACCCATGCATCCAAGTGTATTTCACCCCGAATTCGGCGTCCTGGATGGTGGAGATCGTTTACCCGTGAGGTCCCTCCCGGAGGAGCGCGGCCGAGATCGCGGCCCGAACGCTCGCCCTCCCTGACGCTCAGAGCGTCAAGGATCTCACCGGGCTGCTGACCTCGGCGGGGGAGCGCTGAGTTCGGACAGTTACCGCTCCCGGACTGCGTAGGTCAGGTGGGTCACCCGTTGCGTCGGCTGCGCCCTGACCTGCTCCAGGGCCACGCGGCCCGCGTCCACGCCCTCGAACAGGCGGATTCCGGAGCCGAACAGCACGGGGGAGAGCGCGATCGTGAACTCGTCGATCAGGCAGGCGTTCACGTACTCCAGGATCGTTGCGCCGCCGCCCGCGATGCGGACGTCTCGGTCGCCGGCGGCCTCGCGGGCCTGGTCGAGCGCGGTCTCGATGCCGTCGTTGACGAAGTGGAAGGTGGTCCCACCCGGCCGCTCCCAGGGGTCACGCTTCTCGTGCGTCACGACGAAGACCGGCGTGTGGAACGGCGCCTCCTCCGGCCACGCTCGCTCGCCGGCGTCGAACATGCGCTTGCCCATCACGCTCGCGCCGGTGCGCTCGAACGTCTCCCGCACGATGTCGTTGTCGAGCCCTTCCTCGCCGCCCTCGCCAAGCTTCAGGCTCTCCCGGAAGTACCGCTGCGGGAATATCCACTGCTGCAGTTCCATCCACTGCTGCCCCATCAGGTCCTCGGGGGACTCGGGCGCGATAAAGCCGTCCAGCGACATCGACACACTGAAGAACACTTTCCCGGCCATCAGCGGCTCTCCTTCTTGGTGATCTCGGCGACGTAGGCCGCCAGGTTGCTCAGCGTCTGCTCGCCGCCCTCGACCGCGTGGTACTTCTCCACGGCCTGGTCGCGCAGTTCTTTGGTGGGGAAGACCGTGCGCATCTCGATCCGGGTCGCCGCGCCGTCGGGCGCGAACGTCAAGACCGACTCGAAGGCGTTCGGGTCGCCGCGGGTCTCACCGTGCAGCAGCGCGATCCGCTCCGGCGGGGTGATCTCGGTCCAGGAGATCCACTCCTGGTAGTCCGTCCCGTCCGGTCCGTGCATCACGAAGTCCCACTCCCCGCCGACGCGGAACTCGAACGCCGCCGTGGTGGTGGTGAACCCCTCCGGTCCCCACCACCGCGACAGGTGCCGGACTTCGGTGAACGCCTCGAACACCAGCTCCCGTGGGGCACTGATGAGCCGGGAGATCACTATCTCGCGGTCGGTCGTCGCGGACTGCGCCGGCGCGTCCCGTCTTGTCGCTGCCATCGGTCACTCCTCCTGCCTTGCCTGCTCGAAGCCCTGCACGTACTCGTCCAGCCGGTCGAAGCTCTCGTTCCAGAACCGCTCGAACCCGCCGGTCCACTCGTGAACCGGCCGCAGCCCGCGGGCGTCGAGGCCGTACAGGCGTTGCTTGCCTGCCTTGCGGTCCCGCACCAATCCGACATCCCGGAGCACCCGCAGGTGTTTGGACGCCCCCGGCTGGGTCATCCCCAGCTCCTGGGCCAGCTCGGTCACCGGCCGCTCACCCGCCCGCAACAGCACCAGGATCTCCCGGCGCTGCGGCTCGGCGATCGCGTTGAAGACGTCCGACGTCGTCGCTGCTCGTGCCATGAGGCTCGATCATATTCCCATATCGGTATGCGTCAAGCCGGAGGAACCAGACGGGTCTTGTCAGATGACGATCGTGACCCTTGTCAGCGGCTGCGCGGAAACGCGTATCCCGGAGACGGCACGCGTGACGTCGGCGGCCGAGGGGGTCAGGCTCCGTACCATATTTGCCGAAAGGCGTTGGACGGCGGGAAGTTCCGTGAGGTCTCGGTCACCGGGTCGCTGCGCATCCTCGAGCGAAGCGCTGGCTGTGGCGGTCGCGCCTGAGCCGATCGCTCAGGCGAAATCTCATAGGCCCGATCATCTCCTCTTGCGGGTTGTCCGCGGGTTCTGCGCTCAATACCGTTCCCCTGTTCGCTCGGAGCCCTCCGCGTCGGGGTAGCGGATGCGCTGCCCGTTCGCGTCGTAGGCGGGTCGGCCCTGGGCGTCGCGCCATGCACCAGTGTCGGGGTCGATGGTCCAGCCCGCGAATTCAGTGCCCACCAGGTCATCTGCTTCCGGCCCCTCAGACATCGTTGATCTCGGTGTAGCGAGCTCAACGTGGGTCTTCGCCGCGAAACCGCGTCAAGCTGGCTAGTCGCCGCGACCGCCGGGCTGTGGCACCTTCGCCAGTTCCGGGCAAACCCACCGATCAGTTCTGTCTCTTCTCTGGCGTCGCCTCGGTCACGATCGCACCGGCTAAGTTTGCGCTGGTCAGGTTCGCCTCGGTGAGAATTGCGCCAGTCAGGTTAGTACCGCTGAGGTTGGCACCGTCCAGGCACGCTTCCGCCGGATCCGCCATTTGGCCTGCCGATCAATAGCGGGGAGCCGAAAGGGCTTGTTCTGAGCCAACTCCCGAATGCCGGCAGCAGCCTTGGGGCAATCCGCCAATCCGATGCGAATCCCGCGCACCGAGTCGCCCGCAGCGGGTTCCTATCGTTGCGCAGCAGCCATTGGCGCGCAGCCGATCTCGGCAAGTTCGGCGGCGCCGCGGGCGGCCTGCGCAGCACCGGCAAGTACCCGGGTCCGGGCGGCCTGGTAGCGGCAGCTTGCGGCGTCGAAAGCGGCCGCCGTGGCAAGCACGAGATCCTGGTCGCCGTCGAGCACTGCCCCGGCGCGTGCCACGATGGCACTGGCAATGGGATTGCCCGTCACGACAATTCGGGCTTCGGCTAGGCGGTCCACCGCTTCGGTGCGCCCGGCCAGGACGGCGGCTTCGGCGCGCAGCGCGACGTACCAGTGCAGCCAGATCCAGGTGACCGAACGCCAGACCTCGCCGGGGGCGGGCTCCATCCGCTCCAGCGCGGCGCGCGCATAGCCGTCGTGCAGCAGGACCATGGCGTTGAAGACCGCACCGTAGCCTTGCGTGCGCTCGGGACCGCCACCAAGCTGAGACAGAATCGCACTCCAGACGACGTAGGCGTCGCGATCCCCGCGCAGGCCGTGCACCATCGCGACCGCCGCCACCGCCGGACCGAGAACTGAATGATCGGGGCTGCCCGCCCGCCGCCATGCTTCGAGGAACCGCTCGCTGTGCGCGAGTACCGCTGCGACATTGCCAAGCAACGCATCGGTCACTAACAGCCAGCTCGTGGCGCGATGGCCGACCTCGGCCAGCAGCGGATGATCCGCGAGCTGCTGCGCCCAACGGCGAGCGTCGTGCAGATCGCCGGTGCCGAGGCTGGCCTCGACCGCCTCGCCGAGCGCTTCGACCAGCTCATGGGTGCCTGCCGGGGTAGCAGAGACATTGTGCAGCAACGCTACCCGTCGTCGGGCGGTGGCCGCGGCGGCGAAGGTGTCACCCACCCAACTCTGCGCGCCCGCCAAGGTGTCGAGCGCGGCGGATTCGGCGAGCGGATCTCCGGTGCGGTGCGCGAGCTCGACCGCCCGCTCGGCGACGGCAATCGTCTCGGATGCGGCATCGCCCAGTGGGTCATTGGCCGCGAAGGCCGCGGTCAGCGTCTGCCCGGCCGCGGCCAGTGCCACCGCCGCTCGAGCGGCTGGATCCGTTCCTGACAGCTCCCGCGCCTCGGCAATGAGCATGTCCGCCTCGTCCGGCGCCAGGCCGCGGACGAATTTGGTGGCGAACCGGTAGGCGGTGGCGACGGCCGTCGCCAGGTCGTGGGCGGCGCCCGCATTGTTCCCGGCCGCCCGGGCAGCATCGGCGGCCGCGCGGTAGCAGCGGTACATGTCGTCGCCGCGCAATTGGCATCCGGCTACCGCCGCCGCGTCGCGCAGCATGGCGTTGGCGACGGCCGGGTCATCGACGAGACCGGCCGCTTGCTCGTAACGCCATAGGGATTCGCCGAGGAGGTGCCTGCCGAACAACAGTCGCGCCAGGTGTTGGGCCAGGCGAGCGGCATCCGCACGCTGCCCAGGCCGGTCGGCTGCCCAGGCCAGCGCGGCGCGGAAATCATCCGCCACGGCGTCGAATTGAGTCCGCCAGTCAACCTGCACGGTGGACAGCTCGGCGGCCTGGCGCAGGCACCACTGCAAATGTCGCGACCGGATATCGTCCAGCTCACCGGCGTTGGCGAGCTGCTCCACGCCGTACTGGCGAATCGTTTCCAGCGCGCGGTATTCGATTCCATGTGCTGCCGGGGTCGCGGCAAGCAGGCTCTGCTCCACCAGCCGAGCCAATCCGTCGGCGACGACTCCCTTTTCGGACCCGACGACCTCCGCCGCCGCCGCGACCGAGAACGACTTCATGAACACCGACACCCGACGCAACACGACACGGTCGGCCGAATCCAGCAGGGTGTGGCTCCAATCCAGCGCCGCCCGCACCGACCGGTGCCGGTCTTGTTCCCGGGCGCCGCCCGCGAGCATTCGCAGCTGATCGGCGAGACCGGCGGTGAGGCCGTCCAGCCCGAGTGTGGTCCAGCGGGCGGCGGCCAGCTCAATCGCCAGCGCCACACCATCGAGCCGGGCACAGAACTCGGCAACCTGATCTCGCAGCGCGTGATTCGGCGGCCAGCCGCTCGCGGCGGCGCGGTCCATGAACAGATCGACCGCGTCCGACCCGCCCGCACCGGCCAGCGACATCGGCGGCACGACATAGACCCGTTCGAACGGCACCATGAGCCGGGCCCGACTGGTCGCCAGCACCGATACCCCAGGGCAGGCGGCAAGTAGCCGTTCGACGAAGGGCGCTACCCCCGCGCGCACATGCTCACAGTTGTCCAACACCACCAGCGCATGCCGATCGGCCAGTGCAGCCAACACTGACTCGTCGATCCCTCGACCAGGCTGCTCGCCGAGACCCAAGGCGAGCGCGGCGGTGCCTGCGACGGCGCGCACGTCGGAATTGGTGATCGGAACCAGATCGACGAACCACACCCCATCGGCATAGTCGCCGGCCAGTTGGGCCGCGACCGCCAATGCCAGCCGGGTTTTGCCCACCCCGCCCGGGCCCACCGCACTGACCTGGCGGTGCTGCCCGAGCAATTCGGCCAACTCGGCCCGCTCCCGAGTCCGGCCGATGAAGGAGGTCAGCGGAGCAGGCAGCACCGGCGTCGTCGGATGCGACCGGTCCGCACGAACAGACGATGCGGCGCGCTGCGCGAGCGCACGTCGGTCCGGCACCTCCAATTTGCGCAGCAACGAGGAGACATGGCTCTCCACCGTGCGGACCGAGATAAACAGGCGGGCGCCGATCTCGGCATTGCTCAGGTGCTCCCCGACCAGTTCCAGCACCTCGGCCTCCCGAGCCGAAATGTCTACCGTCGCCGCCACGCCACCCAGTGTGCCGTACCCGCCCCGGATCCGGGATCCGTGGTGCGATCCGTGGTCGGCACGGATGTGTGCAGGCCCTTCCCGCAGCGATGCTGAAAGCACACCCGGCCAAGCCGAAACCACGCCGGGGTCAACGCGAACGACAGCGGCAGGAGCGAATGTGACCAGCAGTTCTACTCAGGGGATCAAGACGGTGCTGCATCCGGTGACCGACCTCGCCGCCGCCAAGGCGGTGTACGCCGCCCTGCTCGGTATGCCGCCACAAACAGACTCGCCTTTCTACGTCGGCTTCGACGCCGAAGGCCAGCACATCGGCCTGGTGCCGAACGGTGGTCCGCAAGCCATGGCCACGCCAGTGGCCTACTGGCATGTGCCCGACATCGAGGCGACGCTCGCCGCCGTGACCGCCGCAGGGGCCACCGTGCAGGAAGCCGTGCACAACGTCGGCGGCGGCCGCCAAGTCGCCACCGTCACCGATCCCGACGGCAATGTCCTCGGACTCATTCAAGACAACTGACTCGCATCCATCCCATCGAAGGGGAACCACAATGACCACCACCAAGTCAACCTCTGCCGTGGCGTTCTCGGCCGAAGAACGTGCCGCGATGAAGGAGCACTCGAAGGAGTTGAAGACCGCCGCGCGGCGCAACTCGCGCACCGCCAAGGCGGACGGCGAACAGGACGTGCTCGCGAAAATCGCTGAGATGACCGAATTCGATCGCGCCATCGCCGCTCGAGTCCACGCCGTCGTGACGACCGCCGCGCCCGAGCTCACCCCGAAGCTCTGGTACGGCATGCCCGCCTACGCCAAGGAGGGCAAGGTCGTCTGCTACTTCCAGCCCGCAGCGAAGTTCAAGTCGCGCTACGCCACCTTCGGGTTCAACGACATCGCAGGTCTTGACGACGGCACCATGTGGCCCACGGTATTCGCGCTGACCGCCCTGACCGCCGACGACGAGCAGAAGATCGGGCACCTCGCCCGCGCCGCCGTCGCCTGAGCATCCCCAACCCCTGCCACCCTGAAATCAATTGGAGCACCACAATGGCGAGCAAACAGAGCGGCACCCCCGGAGCCTTCTCCCGATGGATGCAGCGCACGATGAACACCCGGATGACCGTCAAGATCCGGCGCGGCAAGGGCACATTCGCGGGCATGAACGTCCTGATCCTGCACACCGTCGGCCAGCGCAGCGGGCAACACCGCGAATCTCCGGTGTCGTATTTCGCCGACGGTGACAACGCCTGGCTGATCGTGGCCTCCGGCGGCGGCAGCCGAAACCCGGACTGGTACGGAAATCTGATGGCGCACCCCGAGCACGCCGCGATCGAACTGCCGGGCCGCGAGGGCCAGCCGGTGGCCCCACTGCGACTGGCCGGTGACGAGCGGGCGCAGGCATGGCAACGCATCACCGCGGCCTCGCCGCGCTACGACAAGTACCAGCGCAAGTCCGAGCGGGAGTATCCCGTGGTTCGGCTCAGCGGGAGCGCCGCCCGATGAGGAACATCGCCATCATCGGCACCGGACGAGTTGGTCGCGCCGTGGGCGCAGCGCTCACCGCAGCCGGATACCGCGTCGCTTACGGTTCCCGGACACCGGGCGCGGGCAGCCTCGGCGTCACCGAGGCCCTGGTGGGTAGCGACGTCATCGTCGTCGCTACCCCGCCGGCGGCCGCGCGCGACTTCGCCCGCGACCACGGCTCCGCCCTCGCCGGAACGCTCGTCCTGGACGCTACCAACGACGTCATGGCCGTCCCCGCCAACGCAGCCGCCGCCTTTGCCGAGCACGCGCCGAAGTCCCGGTACGCCCGGGTGTTCAACAGCGTGGGCACCGAGGTCCTCATCGACCCGCTCTTCGACGGCGATCCTGCGGACATGTACTACTCCTGCGCACCAGCGGATCAGACCCAGGTGGACGAACTGATCACGGCCGTCGGTCTGCGCCCGGTCTATGTCGGTGACCAGGCCTACGACGTGGTTGACGGAGTCATGCGGCTGTGGCTCACCCTGGCCATGGGCCAAGGCCACGGCCGCGACATCGCCTTCCGACTGGTCACCCGCTGAGGCCACCGTGCCGAACGGCCCCGAAACCACTGGTTTCGGGGCCGTTCGCGGGTTGGGACGTCAGGCGGCGGCGCGGGCCCGGATTTCGTTGACTGACAGCGCCGAGTCATACTCAGCGCGCGGTTCCCCGACCGCGGCGAGTTCGGCCGAACCGGACCGGAAACCGGTGAGAACCTCACGAACGTGCTCGGCACGCTCGAGCAACACTCGCCGTTCTGTGCCTCGGTCACCAACAGAAAGTTCGGGATGTGGCGCCGCAACTCACCGCTGATCTCCACCTGCAACAAGAACGGCTGCGCCACGATCCGCCGCACAGACCGGTCGAAGTCAGCGAACAGCAAGCGGGCAAGTTCCAGCCGCGACTCGTAGATGACATGCCCGCACTCGGTCACGGACCAGTACGTCCCCGAGTAGTGCTTCTGCCCGTGATACTAGCGGAAACTCCGCCACGGCGACGCTTCGCACAACGATTATTTTCGAGCGGGCCGGGTTCGACGAGGACGAGGCCGACCGAGCCACCGTCGGCATGTTCATGTTCGTGCTCGGCAATGCCGTCGGACAGGCCGCGAACATCTCACTCAACCGCCGCCTCACCCGCAATGGCGACAGCGCGCAAGCCCAAGTCGCACAGGCCATCTCCGAGGCCACCGAGATCGCCCAGGGGTACCCGAGGCTGCGCCGCCGCATCGAAAAGGCCTCTGCCGCGACCGAATACAACTCCGCGCCGGACAGCACCTTCGAATACGGATTGGCCGCACTCCTGGACGGATTCGCCGTACGGCTCACCGCACGAGAGACGACCTCGGCCGGGTGACTCGGCCCGGTCTCACCGTGCTTGCGCCTCGATGGTCTCGCGCATAACTTGCAGCCCGCGCACGATCCGCAACCGCGCCTCGGCCGCCGCCGCGTGCGGCAGCACGTCGGTGATCCACACCAGCCGCGCGCCCGCCTCGTCGGAGAAGACCTGGAACGAGGCGTGATGATGGTCGATCGGCAGCGAAAATCCCTCCACCGCCGAATAAGCGAGCCGACGTGCCTCGTCATCAACGGACACGATGTACTCACGAATCACCGCGCCCGTCGGCATGGTCAGATAGCGGACGTCCCCTTCCACCCGCGTATCGGACACATAGCCGGGTAGCAGCCGCTCATGCACTCTTCCCACGTCCCTCACCGCCGCCCATACCTGGGTGGGAGTTGCTGCGATAACCGTAGATTCGGTGATGGTAGCGATGATCGTCTCCTCTGTACCTCACCGCGACCGTACCAACGGCCCCTGACAGCGGCGCTCGGCACCGCCATCGCCGGCGCAACGATGCAGTTGCAGGCGGCCTCCCGATCCTGCTGCGGGACTACAGGTTCCCAGAGTTGATAGCGAGACCGTCGACTCGTTCGCCGCTTCCCCACGCTCTTCGTCGGATGGTCAGTGCCCGATGGTGTCCAGCTCGGCTACATCTTGCTCGGAGAGGGAAAGCCCCGCGCCGGTGACGTTTTCGCGCAGATGCGCCTTCGAGGAAGTGCCGGGGATGAGCAGGATGTTCGGGGAGCGCTGCAGCAGCCAGGCCAACGCGACGGACATCGGTGTTGTCCCCAGCCGGCGGGCAACCCTCGAGAGGGTCTCTGATTGCAGTGGCGTGAAGCCCCCGAGGGGGAAGAACGGCACGTAGGCGATGTCCTGCGCGGCGAGTCGGTCGATGAGGTCGTCGTCGCGACGGTGGGCGAGGTTGTACATGTTCTGCACGCACACGACCGGGGCGATGGTCCGGGCCTCGGCGACCTGCTCGCTGGTGACATTGCTGACCCCGAGATGCCGGATGAGACCCTCCTGCTGAAGCCCGGCGAGTGTTTCGAACGCCTCGGCGATCGAGCCGGGCTGCGGGCCCTGGGCATCGCCCATGCGCATGTTGACCAGGTCCAGCACCTCGCTCCCGAGGGACTGCAAGGTCTCATGCACCTGCTTGCGCAGATCCTCGGGTCGGCGGGCAGTGGGCCAGCCGCCCTGCGCATCACGTTCCGCTCCCACCTTGGTCGCGATGAACAACGACTCCGGATAGGGGTGCAGGGCCTCGCGGATCAGCTCGTTCGTCACTCGCGGCCCGTAGGCGACACTGGTGTCGATGTGGGTGATCCCGAGCTCGGCCGCCTCGCGCAGCACGGCCAGTGCGCCGTCGCGGTCCTCTGGCTGGCCCATGACCCACGGGCCCGCGAGTTGCATTGCACCGTAACCGAATCGGGTGATGGTCTGATCGCCCAGAACCCACGCGCCGCCGGGAAGTGACGCAGTGGAAGAGGTGGATGTGTTCATCAGGTTCGGGATTCTCTCTGATCGGAGGTGGCGCGTGTCGCCGCCTTGGACCATGATCAGGGAGTTACTTCCCATTGGGAAGTAGGCACTTTACAGTGCGTAACTCACTTATTGGACGGGTGTTATCGACATGGGGATGCCGAAAGCCGCTCGGGAACGAGCGCAGAG
The DNA here is from genome assembly GCF_050434125.1 of Nocardia sp. GP40. Lineage (NCBI taxonomy): Bacteria > Bacillati > Actinomycetota > Actinomycetes > Mycobacteriales > Nocardiaceae > Nocardia > Nocardia sp. GP40. The sequence goes on from NZ_JBNPVW010000002.1 coordinate 18,945, forward strand.
CAAGGTGGAGTACAACGCGTTCCTGGCGGCATGTCCCAGTCGCCAGCTGCTCGATCGAATCTCGGACAAATGGGTCGTGCTGGTCCTCTGCGCGCTCGCGGGCGACACTCCGGACCAGCCCGATGCGGCAGCGGCAGCGAAGGTGATGCGCTACTCCGAGATCGCACGGCTACTGGCCGGCGTCAGCCAAAAGATGTTGACCCAGACATTGCGGGCCCTGGAACGCGACGGCGTCATCGCCCGCACCGCGACGCCGACCGTCCCCGTCACCGTCACCTATGAACTGACCGACCTCGGCCGTTCCCTTCATGACGTGACCCGCGGCCTCAGGACCTGGGCACAGGGTCACATGGGCGAGATACTCACCCAACGCGAGGCCTACGACGCTCGCGTCTCGTAACAACAGTCGGTCCGGCGGCGGGCGGCTCCCGCTCTCGCGAGGCGCCGCCCAGGCACCGGAATTACCTTATCCGGCAAACGTTTTCAGAGCACCGCTTCGATCGCGGAAATAACCGCAGGGTCCTTCGGCTCGGTGCGCGGACGGAAGCGCCCCACAACCTTGCCGTCGCGATCGACGAGGAACTTCTCGAAGTTCCACTGAATGTCCCCCGCCTCGCCCTCGGCGTCGGCGGTCTGGGTCAGCTCGGTGTAGAGCGGGCTGCGCGCGTCGCCGTTGACGTCGACCTTCTCCAGCAGCGGGAAATCCACGCCGTAGGTGGTCGAGCAGAACTCGGCGATCTCCTCGGCGGTGCCGGGCTCCTGGCCCATGAACTGGTTGCACGGCACGCCGACCACGCTGAATCCGCGCGGGCCGTAGGTCTGCTGCAGCTCGACCAGGCCCGTGTACTGCGGGGTCAGGCCGCACTTCGAGGCCACGTTGACCACCAGCAACGCCTTGTCACCGGCCAACTGGGCCAGGGTGGTGGGTTCGTCGGCAAGGGTTTTGACGGGAATCTCTCGAATGCTCACAAAGGGAGATGCTACCTCCGAATCGAGCTTCACCCCGGCGGGCAAGATGAGATGGCCCGGTCAGCGGGTGGCTGCCGAAATAGGCCCGCGATCGTCTTGACGTCGTCTGAATAAAGACGGATAATGAGCGATACGCCAGAAACGCTGAATAGAACCATGAGGACGGCGGAGACGTCCAAAGACCTACATGATTCTGTTAGGGCATCTGGAGAGGCCCCCGGCACGTCAGCCCCGAAACCGAAGCCGAAGCGACGACTGAGGCTCACGGATCGAGACGTGAGTACCGGGGACTGCTTATGTTCGGGGCCTGCACGAACTCGTCGCGCGTGGTGACGAACGCGGCGAGGCGGCCCGCCCGTCCGGCTCACATCCCGATGAGATGACCAGGCCCCCCAAGTCGCGTGTGACGTCGTGAACGCCGTCCTGCAACCCCTGGTCGATCTGCCCGGCATCCGAGAGGCCGCGGACCGCGCTCGTGATGCCCCGGCCGATCCTGAAACTCAACGGACGGGATCAGTGTGGAGCCTCTCGCACCCGAAGAGAGCGGCCGCATCACCATCGGCAGTCGTGCGCTCACCGTCAGTACCAATGTGACCGGCCTCAGCCGCCACCGATACGCGCGCGGCGGGCCTCATAGCGGCCGGAAGGTCCGCGCCGCGCCGGAATCAGCTGCCGCGCCGACGATCTCGCCCAACACGGCTCGCACCGTCGCGACCTGGTCTGCACCCACCCGCGCGGCAAGCCTTCGCTCGTACTCGGCGTGGAATTCCCGCACAGTGTCCAGCATGTCGCGGCCCCGGTCGGACAGGTGCAGCAGTTTGGCGCGCTTGTCCGCCGGATCCGGGCACCGCTCCACGTAGCCGTCCCGCACCATTTCGTCGACGACCTTGGCCGCACCCTGCGCGGTGATCCCGAGACGCTCCCCCAATTGACTTGCGGTGAGCGCGTTCTCGGCCAATGTGCGCAGTACATAGCCATAGGAAGCGCCGAGCATGCGATGGCCGTGCTCAGCCAGATGCGTGTGCAGCTCCCGAACGAACGCCTGGTATGCCTGCCCGAGCAGGACGCCGAAATCCATCCTTGACTCCTTCCCGGCAACATGTTCAACTCTAGTTGTACACCACAGTTGAACACATTGGTTGAATACATAGGAGTCACAGCATGCCACTCATCAAATCCGCCGACGCGCCCGTCTTCGAAGCTCCCCTCATGACCGCAGTCGGCCTAGCCGCCCCCAGCCGCGGCTCCACCGAGAACAGCGTCTGGCGCTTCACCATGCACCCAGGCAATCCCGGCCACGAGCACGCGGTCTCGCGGGAGGAGATCTTCATCGCCCTCTCCGGCCGGGCCCGCGCCACCATCGACGGCGAAACCCGAGACTTCTGCGCCGGCGACGCACTGGTGATCCCTGCACACACCGTCTTCCGCGTGTCCGTGCCAGGCGACGAACCGTTCGAGGCGGTGGCGATCCTGCCGGTGGGGGCCTACGCCCAAGCGCCCGGCGGCGACCGAGTCAGCCCGCCCTGGGCTCAATAGTCAACGCACAATCGATCGCACAGGAGAGTCATGCCGCACATCACCGCCGACCGCGCCCCTCGCTTCGAGAACGACCACGCGAACTTCACCGGTCTGGCCGCACCCAGCCGCGGATCCACCGAGAACAGCGCGTGGCGACTCACCATCAAGCCGGGCGTCGACGCGCCGGCACACGCCCTGGATCGCGAGGAGATCTTCATCGCGCTGTCTGGCACGATGACCGTCACCATGGGCGGCGAAATCCTCACGGTGGCAGCCGGGGACGCGCTTATCGTGCCCGCACACGAGCTGTTCGCCATGTCCAATCCGAGCGATGAACCGTTCGAGGCCGTCGTGGTGCTGCCCGTCGGCGGGCAGGGACTTATTCCCGGTCAGCCGCCGGTCGTCGCACCCTGGGCGCGCTGACCCACATTTGTCGGCCGAGTACTCGGCACCGGCACCGTCGAGGGGCTCGAGGGTGCCCGCGGTCAATACGCAACGTTCCAGTGCTTGATCCCGTTGATCCAACCCGACCGCAGCCGCACCGGATCGGCGAGTTGGTGCAGGTCGGGCAGGACATCGGCGATCGAGTTGAAGATCAGGCCGATCTCCAGCCGGGCCAGATTGGCCCCGACGCAGTAGTGCGCCCCGGTGCCGCCGAATCCGAGGTGCGGATTCGGGTCGCGCAGCACGTCGAACCGGAACGGGTCCTCGAAGGCGTCCTCGTCGAAGTTGGCCGAGCTGTAGAACAGCGCGACCCGCTGCCCGGCCGAGATCGCCTGACCGCCGAGCTCCAGATCCTGCGTGACGGTGCGCTGAAACGCCGTCACCGGCGTCGCCCAGCGCACGATCTCGTCGGGCGCGGTGCGCGGGCGCTCCCGCTTGTACAGCTCCCACTGGTCCGGATGGTCCACGAATGCCTTCATGCCGTGGGTGATGGCATTGCGCGTGGTCTCGTTGCCCGCCACGGTCAGCAGGATCATGAAGTAGCCGAACTCGTCCGAGCCCAGCGCCTCCCCGTCCACATCGGCGGTGACCAGCTGGCTGACGATGTCGTCGCACGGTTCCGCGCGCCGCTGCTCGGCCATGTTCCAGGCGTAGCCCAGAATCTCGGCGGTGGCCGTCATCGGGTCGCCGTATTCCGGATCGTCGTAGCTGAGCATCTGATTCGACCAGTTGAACAGCTTGTGCCGGTCGGCCTGCGGCACCCCGAGCAGTTCCGCGATCGCCTGCAGCGGCAACTCGCAGGCCACCTGCTGCACGAAGTCGCCACTCCCGGTTTCCTTGGCCTCCTGCACGATTCGCGCGGCACGCTCGGTCAGCGCGCCCCGCAGCGCCTCGATCGCGCGTGGGGTGAACCCCTTGGAGATGATGCGCCGGATCTTGGTGTGCTTGGGCGGATCCATGTTGATCAGCAGCGCCTCGCCGGTCAGTTCCATCTGCTCGCGTGTGGTGTCCGGGGGCAGCCGGACGATGGCGCCGTTGGTGTTCGAGGAGTACAGCTCCGGATGCCGCGAGATCTCCCGGACGTCCTCGTGGCGGCTCACCACCCAGTAGCCGCCGTCGTCGAAGGGCAGGTTGTATTCGCGCTCCTGGGCGTTCCACCACACCGGCGCGGTCCGGCGCAGCTCCGCGAACTCTTCCACCGGTTTGCGTTGTTCCCACAGACCGGGATCGGTGAAGTCGAATCCGGCGGGAAGCGATGGCACGGGCACGGTTCCTCCTCACGGTCCGCCGCGTCGCGAACCGGCGTGAAAATGAAACGAGTTCTAGAGAGATTCAAGCACCTCAAAGCATTTCTGAACAGGTGTCTGATCATGATTCTGAAACCATGATCACTTGCACCACGCCCGACCTGCTGTGACGCCGGCTACATACTCGATCTTCACCAGAATTAGAACTTGTTCTACAGTGGGTCCCGGGCGCGTGCTTCGGGCCCTGACGACCACTTCGAGGATGAGGTAACCGATCATGACCGACTCTCCGCGCAGCGCGGACACCACCGAGGCCGATTACGTCGTCGTGGGCGCGGGCAGTTCCGGCGCCACCATCGCCGGGCGGCTGGCCCAGACCGGTGCCCGCGTCATCCTGCTCGAGGCCGGTCGCAAGGACAACACCCGCCTGGTCACCAGCCCCGGCATGATCACCATGGTGCACACCGTGCCCCAGCTCAAGCACCGCGTCACATGGAGCCAGTACTCCGTCCCGCAGAAGCACGCCAACGAGCGCGAGGTCCCCATGACCCGCGGCAAGGTGCTGGGCGGCTCCAGCTCGGTCAACGGCATGCTCTTCGTGCGCGGCAACCGCGCCAACTTCGACTCCTGGGCCGCCGAGGGCAACAAGGGCTGGAGCTACGAGGACGTGCTGCCCGCCTACAAGCGCCTGGAGAACTGGCAGGACGGCGCGAGCGACTACCGCGGCACCGGCGGCCCGATCGAGGTCACCCGCCAGCAGGACCTGACTCCGATCACGCAGGAGTTCATGACCGCCGCCTCGGAGACCCTGGGCGCGCCGATCATCGAGGACTACAACGGCGAATCGCAGGAAGGCATCTCGATCTTCCAGCAAAGCGTGCGAAAGGGGCTGCGCTACAGCTCTTCTCGCGGCTACCTGACCGATATGCCGAACCCGACCCTGAGCGTGCTCACCAACGTGCACGCCACCCGCGTGGTCATCGAGAACGGGCGCGCCACCGGCGTGGAGATCCAGGAGAAGAACGGCTCGCACCGCATCGTGCGCGCCGCCAAGGAGGTCGTGGTCTCCGCCGGCGTCGTCGGCTCGCCGCAACTGCTGATGCTCTCGGGCATCGGGCCGGCCGGGCACCTGCGCGACCTGGGCATTGCCGTGCACCAGGACCTACCCGTCGGGCAGAACCTGCACGACCACCTGTTCGTGCCGATGACCTTCGTCTCGAAAAAGGCCATCCACCGCGGCATTCCGACCTACTTCGCCCGCGGCATCATGCGCGAGCTGCGCAACCCGGGCAGCTCCTGGATGGGCCGCACGGTCTTCGAGGCCGCGGGCTTCGTCAAGACCAAGTTCGCCGAGGGCGACTACCCGGACATGCAGATCCACACCCTGCCGTGGAGCTACCCGACCCCGAACCAGGACGAGGACAAGCTGCACCTGGTCGACCGGCGCGCGGCGCTGACCATCATGCCCAGCCTCATCTACCCCAAGAGCCGCGGCGAGGTGCGTCTGGCGTCGGCGGATCCGTTCGCCTCGCCGCTGATCGACCCGGGCTATCTGTCCGATCCGTGGGACACCGAATTCCTGATCGAAGGCATCAAGATGATCCGGGATGTGATGTCGCACAAGAGCATCGCGGGCGACGTCGTGGAGAACTTCTTCCCCGGCAACGAGTGGGCCGACGAGACCGCGCTGCGGCGCGAGCTGCCCAACCGCGTGCACTCGATCTACCACCCGGTCGGCTCCTGCCGCATGGGCGTGGACGAGCGCGCCGTGGTCGATCCGACCCTGAAGGTCAACGGCATCGAGGGCCTGCGCGTGGCCGACGCCTCGATCATGCCGAGCATCACCGGCGGCAACACCAACGCGCCGTGCTACATGATCGGTGAGATGGCGGCCGAATTCATCACCACCGGCGCGTAATTCGTCGATTCATCGAGCCCGGGTTCGCGAGCGCGAACCCGGGCTCTTCGCGTTTGCGCCCCGCAGTTCCGGTTCGGACCCGTCATTCCTGTGCGGGGCGTCATTCGACGTGCCTTCCGCCCGAATCCACCCAGAGATCCCCGTCGAAAACCCACCGGATAATGAAAGACGCAGCGCCGGAGGACGATAAGCGCAGCATCTCACAACGACGGGCGCAATGCCCGACGACGATGCGCGCGATAGCCGATGGCAGTCGAAACGATGTCGAGAGAACGGGCGCCGGCGGCCGGGAATAGACCGGGATGATTGCGCGTTGACGATGTCGACTGTAGCCTTGGCAATGTCTCCAGCTTGTGGATGCAGGTGAGTAATCCCTGCCACAGTCCGCTGGACACCCCGGAACTCCACTCTCCTCGGTGATCCGAGCGAAGCCGTATTCGAAGTACCGGTACCCGACGTACCGCCCGGGGGTTCACAGCACAGCCTCGCGCTGCACCGGCGGCGATCTCGCCGCACCCGCCCACACTCATATTCAGGAGTACATTCCATGCAGGACAACACTATTCACGATTCCGGCGGCGATCTGGCCGCCATCGAGACCGCGACGGAAGTCAGCGGCATCCTCGACATCACCGACAACCATGCCTCGTTGCGCGTCGATGGCTACCTGCCCGGACCGCGCGACGCGCACGTGCCGTTGCGCCTGGTCCGCGAGCACGGGCTGCGCCGCGGCGATGCGATCACCGGCATCACCGGACCCAAGCGCGAGGGCGTCAAACTGCCCCCGCTGCTGCGGGTCGATCGCGTCAACGGGCTGCCGCCCGCACAGGCCAAGGCCCGCAAACACTTCGGCGATCTCATCCCCATCTATCCACAGGACAGGCTCCGCCTGGAGACCGAGCCGCACGAAATGACCACGCGCGTCACGGATCTGGTGATGCCGATCGGCAAGGGGCAGCGCGCGCAGATCGTCGCGCCGCCCAAGGCGGGCAAAACCTCTCTGCTGCAATCCATTGCGCACGGCATCGCGAAGAATCACCCCGAATGCCAGCTGATCCTGGTGCTCGTGGGTGAGCGCCCCGAGGAGGTCACCGACCTGTCCCGGGCCGTGCCCGCCGACATCGCCGCGGCCACCTTCGACACCCCCGCGCGCGATCACGTCGCGGTCGCGGAGCTGGCCATCGAACACGCCAAGCGCCACGTCGAGATGGGCCGCGACGTGGTGGTGCTGCTCGATTCGCTGACCCGGCTGGCCCGCGCCTACAACCTGGCCTCCCCGGGCACCGGGCGCATCCTGTCCGGCGGCGTGGACGCCGGCGCACTGGCCCCGCCGAAGAAATTCCTCGGCGCCGCGCGCAATATCGAGAACGGCGGCTCGCTGACCATCATCGCCACCACCCTCGTCGAGACGGGTTCGGTGGCCGACACCCTGATCTTCGAGGAGTACAAGGGCACCGGCAACGCCGAACTCAAGCTCGACCGGCACATCGCCGATCGGCGCACCTTCCCCGCCATCGACATCGACCGCTCCAGCACCCGCCGCGACGAGTTGCTGCTCACCCCCGACGAACTCGCCGCCACCGCATCGCTGCGGCGCACCCTCGCCGGCCGCGAGCCGCAGCAGGCCATCGAACTGTTGCTCACCGGTCTGCGCCAGACCGAGACGAACGCCGAATTCCTCGCCCAGATCCGCAACGCCGCCCGCTGACACCCACCAGCGGATTCCAGCCAATTGCGGCCCGAAATAACCGAGTAGCCCGAACCTCGAGCAAGATCGGTCCCGCGTCCAGGTAGCCTGTCTGCAAGATCAGACCAGGCGTCCGTCCGGGCGGACGGACGCCGAGCACCACAACGCACAGCTCGTCTCGCACCCGGTTCCGCGGTATCGCAGGGTCGCTGCGACGCCGTTCCGGAAAGGGGGCCGCCTCTCATGCGAACGGCGCTCGCTACCCGCAGCACAGCGCACCATCGGACGCCGGCGGGGATCCCGTCCGGGGGGTGCTGATGTCGCGGGAGGATTTCCTGCGCCGCGTGCGCGACGGCCTCAAGGCACTGCCCGACGACGATCGCACCGTCACGCTCAACGGCCACCGGCGGCACACCACCGAGGAGTCCCCCCGCGATCGCACCGCGATCATCGAACAGTTCGTCGAACGTCTCGAGCATCACGGCGCCCGGGTGCGGCGGCTGGCCGAACCGCAGATCCCGGCCGCGGTATACGGGGCGCTCTACGAACATCGCGCGAAATCCGTTGTGGCGCCCGAGGGTTTGCCCGAAGAATGGCTCGAGACGTGGTCCGCCAATCCGGATCACCAGGTCCTCGACGAGTACCCGCAGCTCTCGCCCGAGGAACTGGACGACGCCGACGCCATCGTGACCGCCTGCGCCGGCGCGGTCGCCGACGCCGGGGCTGTTGTGCTGGACGGCGGGCCGGGCCAGGGCAGGCGCGAGGTGATCCCCAGCTGCCACGTCTGCGTGGTGCGCGCGGCGCAGATCGACTCCTCGCTGCCCGAGGTGCTCGACAAGCTCGATTCCCGCCGGCCCATCACCTGGTGCGGCGGCCCGACCGCGCCCTCGGACGCCCCGGCCTCGCCCGGCCAGGGCCGCCATCGCCAGCGGCAACTGGTCGTGCTGATCGTCGAATCCGACGAGATTTCCGCGTAAGCACCGCAAGTTCTCCTTAAGCCCGTGGCAAGCCCCGGGCGGCATTCTCATAACCGGTAGGCCACTGCCGGGAGTGGGTGCCGGTCGCGGCTTGTACGAGGGGTCGGGTCGCGACCGGGTGCAGATACGGATGTTCCTGCGGTTGGAGGGGGCCGCAGGAGCACCATCCCATTCTGTTGCCGCCTTGTGATCTTGGTCGGCGGCGTGTCGCCGTATCCTCGAGGGGGAACGATCGGGCGTCGACTGGATCGGGAGGACGATGGAAACCGTGGTGGTCTTCGTGCTCGCCTGCATCCTGTACTGGGCGAGCATGTTCTAGGATCGGGAGCAAAGGGCCGCCGACCTCGGGACGACGGCTCAGCGACCGGTGGCCAGGGTCGCCCCGCCCTGCACATCCAGCACGACACCCGTGATGAATCCGTTGGTCGCCAGCGAAACGATCGCCGCCGCAACGTCTTCCGGGCGGCCGACGCGGCCGGCCGGAGTGGTGGCGACGATCCCCTCGAAAAGCGTGCGACGCTGATCCTCCGGAATCCGATCCCACCACGGGGTATCGATGACGCCCGGCGAGACCGCATTGATGCGCAGCGGCGCCAGCTCCACCGCCAGCGGGCGGACCATGGCGTCCAGGGCGCCGTTGATCGCGGCCAGGCCCGCGGTACCGGGGAAGGCCGCGCGCGAGGAGCCCGCGGTGATCAGGGTGACCGATCCGTGCGCGGTCAGGTGCGGTAGCGCGGCCTGCAGGATCCGGACCTGCGGCCAGAACTTGGCGGCGAATCCGGCGGCCAGATCGTCCAGGTCGAGTTCGGCGAAGGGACCGCTGCCCGCCGCGCCGCTGACGGCGATCACCAGGTGATCGATGGCGCCCGACTGCGCGAAGAAGGCCTCGATGTCCGCCTTGCTGGCCGCGTCCAGGCGGTGGCCGGTGGTCTTGCCGCCGATGCGGGCCACCGCGGCGTCCAGCTTGTCCTGGCCGCGGCCGGTGACGACGACCTCCGCCCCGCCCGCGGCGAACAGCGCGGCGGTGGCCTCGCCGATGCCCGAGCTGCCACCCATCACCACGACGCGGTCGACCGGGGCATTCGTGGGCTGTGTCATTGCTGGCCTTCTTTCTTCGAGGATCCCGTCGTATTCTTGACGAGACTTACAGTCTCGATAACGAGAGTAGCGGCTCCGGCATTCCCGTCAAGCCGAGGAACCTCACCGGACCAGGAAGGGTGGACGTTTGCAATCGCCTGAACCCCCAACGGATTCCGCGCGCCCGCACACCGGCCGACGCCGCAACGAGGCGGTCCGCTTGGCCATCCTCGATGCGGCGCTGCGCCTGCTGGCCGAATCCGACGGCGCGCCCATCACCATCGATGCCATCGCTCGCGCGGCCGGCGTGGGCAAACAGACCATGTATCGATGGTGGCCGTCCAAGGGCGCGGTGCTGCTCGATGCGCTGCAGGACCGCTCCCGTCAGGACGTCCCCCAGCCGGACACCGGCTCCGTGCACGACGACCTGCTCGCCCTGATCGAGTCGACTTTCGCTGCGGCACAACAGGTTCCCACCGGGCCCGCATTGCGAACGCTCGTCCGGGAGTCCGCGGACGACAGCCACCTGGCCGAGCTGATGCGGACCTACACAGCTTCCCGGCGAGCCGTGGTGCGCGATGTGCTGCGCCGCGGGCTCGAGCGGGGCGAGCTCCGCGCCGATACCGATATCGACCTGATCGTCGACCAGTTCTATGGGCTGTTCTGGTACCGCTTCCTGCTCGGGCACGCTCCGCTGGACCACGACACCGCCGCGAGTCTGACTAAATCACTTCTACACCAGTGATATTCGTTCCCGGGGGGACTCCCCTACGACCAGCACACCGGGTCAGCTGACCCAGATCGCGCGCACGACGAACAGCGAAGCCACCTCGGCCGGTCCCGCACCTCGGCCGGGTCCACCGCCCGTGGCGAGGTGGCACCTGGCGTCCCGCTCGGCTCGGCGCCCTCCACCCCGGCGTCCGCCCGAGTGGCGGTGGATATGCGATAAGCCCGGACGGCCAGTCTTCCCGGCCCCAACGAACAGGCCCGGGATCCATCCGACGCGGGTCAGCACGGCCGGGACCCGCACCAATTCCTGTGCGGGCCAAGGTATTGTCTTCGAACCGGCGTCAATTGGTGATGCGGCCGCCCGCGACATCGATGGTCAGGCCGGTGAGATAGGACGAGGCGTCCGAGGCCAGGAACAGCGTGGCCTCGGCGACATCCGTCGTGGTGCCCAGGCGGCGCAGCGGATGCATGTTCGCGACCTGCTGCTGTACTGCCTCCGGCATGTTCGCCTCCACCTTCTCGGTCCGGATCGACGTTGGCGCAAGGGTATTCACGCGCACGCCGCGCGGACCGTATTCGGTGGCCAGGTGCCGGGTCATCATGATCAGGCCGGCGTTGGCGACGCCGTAGGCGAGATTGGCCTGGCTGGGCTGACGGCCCGCGGACGAGGCCATGGTGATGATGCTGCCGCGACCACGTTCGACCATGCCCGGCAGGAATTCCCGGACGGTCAGGAAAGACGAGGTCAGATCGGAGTCGAGCACCGCCCGCCAGCGCGCCTCGGTCAGCTCCGCCGACGGCACCGGAAAGCCCTGGCCCCCGGCGAATGCGCCGAGCACGTCGACCGGACCGAGTTCGCGCTCGACCAGCGCCCGCACCTCGGCGAGCGCGTCGGCGGAGGTGACGTCGGCGGGTGCTGCCACGGCGGTGCCGCCGGCCGCGGTGATGTCGGCGACGACCGCGTTCAGGGCGTCCTTGTCGCGTCCGACGACGCCGACCCGCACCCCCTGGGCGGCGAGCATGCGGGCGGTCTGCGCGCCGATGCCGCGGGAACCGCCGGTGATGACGGCGGTGCGCCCGGGCAGATCGGAGTAGTTGCTGAGCATGGGAGTTACCTTTCGAACAGGGTGAAATCAGCGGCAGTACAGGATGATTGGGGTGATCAGCGGCGGCGGTACAGGACGATTGCGGTAATCAGCAGCCACAGCAGCCCGCCGAACCGGACGATGGGGAACAGGAACTGCAGAGCGGGCACGATCAGGCCCAGCGCGGACAGCGCACCGGCGGCGGCGATGACCAGACCGGACCACGCCAACGCGCGCGGCAACAGCCGGCCGAGCAGCGCGGGCACGGCCACGCCCAGCACTAGCAGCCCGACCCCGGCCGCGTAGGCCGCGCCGCCGGAGACGAATCCGAGATCGGCGACGGCCCGCGCGAGGTCCGGGGACGCGGTACCGGTCAGGCGGGCGCCCGCCCAGGTGAACAGGGCGCTGACGACGAGTGCGCCGGAGGCGAGCAGGCCGCCGGCCATGGCGATCGGCGGCACGCCGCGCATCCGCGCCGACACCGCGCGGTAGAGCAGCGTGGCCGTCACCGCGAGGGGTGCGGCGGAGATCAGCAACAGCGTGGCGCCCACCTCGAGCAGGGTGCGGTGGGCGATGTTGTAGGCGAGCACGGCCGAACCGGTGGCATCCGGGTGCGGGACACCGGAGTTCACCGCGACGTAGGCCACCGTGAAGGCGGCGAAGGCGAGGGTGGCGGCCAGGACCGGCAGGGCGGTCCTGGTGGTCCGGGTGGTGGTGGGTGCGCTCATAACGGCGGTCCTTCTCGGAGGCGATGCACTGATCGTGACTCTCCAATAATGATTACAATCTGTAACGATTGTCAAGCTGACATCATTTTGGATCATCTAATATGTCTGCATGGACACGGACCGAGAGTCGGGCGGACATCGGCCCCCCGGCGGAGTCGGCTTCCTCCTGGCGCAGGTGGGAGCCCATGCGGCGGCGCATTTCGCCGACCGCATCGCGCAACTGAACCTCACCCCGCCCCAGGCCGGGCTGCTCCGGTTGCTGGTCATGCAGCCGGGCCGTAGCCAGCGCGAACTCGCCGACGAGCTCGGCATGCCGCCCAGCCGCTTCGTCCCCTTCGCCGACAAGCTCGAGGAGCGCGGCCTGATCGAACGCCGCCGCAACCCCGACGACCGCCGCCTGCACGCCCTGCACCTGACCACTGCGGGGCGAAAACTGCTGGGCAAGTTGAGCGGCGCCGCCCGCGACAACGAGGACGCGCTGTGCCGCGCCCTGTCCCCCGACGAGCGCACCCAGCTCACCGCCCTGCTCGGCCGCATCGCCGCGGACCAGGGTCTGATCCCGGGCGTCCACCCCGGCTACAAATCAGTGAGCGCCGACGGCCACGGTCGCCCGGCGCAGAAGCCGTTCGACCCGCGCTGACCACCGGGGGCAACAGCTCTCGCACGAACCGGCCACACCGGCGTCTCGATCCGCGCCAGCCCAGCTCCGGCGGATGGCGCTGCCCGAAACCCCTGCCATGCCCGCACCGATACCCGATCGACGCGGCCCCGGGCGTACTTCTCGGCGGCCTGCAGGTCACCGCGGGCGCCGACGGGCGTAGTCAGGATTTGCCGGCCTTGCTGGGCGACCATTGTCTTGCTGAAATGACGGCGCCTGGCACCGAACTTCGCCGGGCGGGTGGGGACGAGCCGAAATACTTCCTGCTGGGAAGATTCGGTTAAGGGGCGTTTTGAGCGCGGCCGCGGATTTCGGAATCGTCGGATACGCCGGTTATAGTCGATACGATCCTTGTCCGAGTTAGGCCTGCTTTCCGCAAAGGTAGTCGTCGATGATGTTGCTCACCCATGCCGGTGACACATCGCGCGATCGTATTCGCGGAAGTCTGGCGGGAATTCTCTGTGGGCTGCTGGCAATCGCCGCGCACGGATTCGAAGGCATGCTGCCGCATTCCTCGGCATTGGTTCTGCTGTTATTGGTCAGCGGTGCGGTCGGAGCCGCTGTCGGCTCACCGTCCGGACGCGGCCGAGCCGCGCTTTTCGGCCTGCTCGCGGGCGGGCAACTGGTGGAACACGCCGCATTGACGGCCACGGCCGGTGCACACGACATGCATTCGACCGTCGAGGGCGCCGGTCGCGGGGGGTTGCTCATGCTGACTGCGCACGGCGTCGCAACTCTGGCGTGCGCGCTGCTCATCTTCGCCGTAGAGCGCTTCTACGCTGCGGTTTCACGCGCGGCTCGCACCATGCTTGCCGAGTTCGGACCACCCCCGCCGGCCGACGACCGACTAGCCCGCATACCTCGCGCCATCGTCCGGAGACCGAATTCGGCGCGGCTCAGCGCGATTTCTCCACGCGGCCCACCCGCGATGTCGGCCGCGCTCGCGCTGTCCTGATCCGATCGGATCAGCCCTCCTCGCACGCGCATCCGCGGCCTCTCCTGCACCGCCCGAACATCCTTGTTCGTGGCGGAATGATTCGGCGCTCACCCGGCGTGACCATCGCGACCCGGCACGGCGATTGATCGCGTCGGCGAAGGCCTGAATAGCGGCAGTCGAAACGCTCTCGACAATTGTCGAATTCGCGCTGCCCTAAATGCGGATTCGCGCTGCCTGCCGGCTCATTCACCAACGTATGGAAAGGAATTGTTTTGTCGACCAGAAAATTCGTTCGAGGCGGACGTGAGCTCCGCTGGCTGCAGTCGATTGCGACCCTGTTGGCCGCGGTCGTGGCCGGGGTCGTGATGTTGGGCGCGGGTGTTGCGGATGCGCATTCGTACGTCACCCATGCCGAGCCGGCCGATCGGGCCGCGGTGCAGGCGGGCCCGCCGCAGGTGTCCATCACGTTCAACGAGAAGGTGACCGACCCCGAGCTGGTCGTGACCGGGCCGGACGGCAAGGTCTACTCACACGGTGACGTGCACGTGGACGACCGCACGCTGAGCATCGATCTCGCGCCGCTGGGCCCGGCCGGGGTGTACACCACCACATTCACCATCACCTCGAAGGACGGCCACCGCATCGAGGGCACTCGCACCTTCACGCTGGCCCCTCAGTAACAACCCACTACGCGGCAATCCCCCTCGATCCCAATACTTTTCGTCTCGCGAACCGGTGTTCGCAAGGAAGGAACGACCCCTGATGAAGACCTTGAACGCCGTCGCGTCGACCGCGCTGCTGGCCATCGCCGCGCTCACCGTTGCCGGCGGGACCGCCTACGCCGACGCTCCCGCCGCACCCGCGAACCGCCCAGGTGCGACCGTCAGCACCGATGTGGCGCCGGGCATCCACTACACCGCCAACGTGGTCGACCACTCCGTGGTGCTGCGGACCGACGCGGGCCGGATCAACGTGCGCGGCACCCAGTTCGAGATCCTCGACGCCAACGGCAAGCTGGCCTACGGGATGCCGCTGACCTACCAGCTGGACAAGAAGGACTGGCCGATCGCGGCCCAGGTCGACGCCAGCGGGCGCACCATCACCCTTACCCCGAGCACCGATCCGGCCAAGGCGGTGCCCGCGGCCCCGGTGACGCTGAAGCCGATCTTCTCGCAGGACGACTTCAACGACGCGCTCGGCTTGGCCGCCAACCAGATCGGCCTGGCCACCGCGATCGGCGGCATGCTCGGCGCGGCGATCGGCCTGGCCGGCGGTTGCGTGGCCGGTGCGGTCGTCGGCACCACGCTGATGCCGCCCGCGTTCCTGATCGGCGCGCCGGGCGGCTGCATCGCCGGCGCGGGCATCGGCGCCGGGCTCGGCACCGCCATCGGCACGATCGCGGTCGGCGGACCGGTCGCGGTCGTCAGCGTGATCCAGATGTACAACTCGCTCACCCACAGCCAGAACTGATCCGGGAGCCACTCCCCCACAAGATCTCCCGAAATGACAAGACCCGCACCGTATTACGGTGCGGGCCTTGCGCATTATGTCGTGCCGTATCAGCGGGCGGTGCGCACGCCCTCCTCGATGCGCTTGCCGATCTCTGGGTCGATGCGCTTCCAGTAGTCGAACACCTTGCTCAGTACCGGCTCGCGGACGCCGCCGAGGATGTGGCCGACGACGTTGCCCACCAGGCGATCCCGCTCCTCGTCGTTGTACACCTCACGGACCAGCGTGCCCGCCTGGCCGAAGTCGCCGTCCTCGCGGTGCTGGATGTAGCCGGCGCGCACGGCCTCCTGGCCGAAGGTCCACGTGCCCTCGTCACCGGCGCGGGCGGGATCGGCGTGCGGGCCGCCGAACGAATTCGGTGCGTACACGGGCACATCGGGCGCGTTGTAGTCGAATCGCATCGCGCCCTCCTTGGAGTAGGTGTTCACCTCCGCGGCGCGGGCGCGGTTCGGCGGCAGCTGCGCGTAGTTGACCCCGATGCGGTAGCGGTGTGCGTCGGAGTACGCGAAGACGCGGCCCTGCAGCATCTTGTCGGGCGAGAAGCCGATGCCGGGAACGAGATTCGAGGGCTCGAACGCGGCCTGCTCGATCTCGACGAAGTAGTTGCGCGGGTTGCGGTTCAGCGTCCAGCGGCCGACCTCGATCAGCGGGTAGTCCCGGTGCGACCACACCTTGGTCAGGTCGAACGGATTGAACCGGTACCCCTCGGCCTCGGCCTCCGGCATGACCTGCACGTGCAGGGTCCAGCTCGGGAACTCGCCCCGCTCGATGGACTCGTACAGATCCCGGCGGTGATAGTCGGCATCGGCGCCGGCCAGCGTGTCGGCCTCGGCCTGGGTCAGGTTCTTGATGCCCTGATCGGTCTTGAAGTGGTACTTCACCCAGAAGCGCTCGCCCTGGGCATTGACCCACTGATAGGTGTGCGAGCCGTAGCCGTTCATGTGCCGGTAGGTCGCCGGGATGCCGCGATCGCCCATCAGCCACGCCACCTGGTGCGCGGTCTCCGGGCGCAGCGTCCAGAAGTCCCACTGCATGGTCGCGTCGCGAAGTCCGCTGCCCGGCAGGCGCTTCTGCGACCGGATGAAGTCGGGGAACTTGATCGGATCCTTGATGAAGAAGACCGGGGTGTTGTTGCCGACGATGTCGTAGTTGCCGTCGCGGGTGTAGAACTTCACCGCGAAACCGCGCGGATCGCGCCAGGTGTCCGGGCTGCCCAGCTCACCGGCGACGGTGGAGAACCGCACGAGGGATTCGGTGCGGCGGCCCGGCTGGAACAGATCGGCCTTGGTGAAGCGGCTGACGTCGTTGGTCACCACCAGTTCGCCGTACGCGCCCGCACCCTTGGCGTGCACGATGCGCTCCGGCACCCGCTCCCGGTTGAAGTGGGCGAGCTTCTCGATCAGGTAGTGATCGTGCAGCAGGATCGGGCCCTGGGTGCCCGCGGTCAGCGACTCGTCGTCGCTGGCCACCGGGACGCCGGTGTTGGTGGTGGTCGGTTTCGTCATGCGCGCCTCCTCGCTGGTGAGCACCGTCCGGGAGTGGGCTGCCCGGACCGGTGTGCTTGGGCCTAGTCTGGCAGTTTTTTGGAATAAGTCAATAAAACTAGTAAATCCGTTCTATGTCCGGGCACTCGTAGGTGCACCGCCATTCCAGTGGGCAGGTCACGCGGGGACAACTGGAGATTCCTACGAACCCGAGGCGAGCGGAGCAGGTGCGGCACCGACCACCGGGCCGATCTCGGGCGCTGCGGCTGACTGCCACCCCTCCGCGCCACGCTGCGCCGTGGCGCCAAGACGTCGCGACCGCCGCCCGCACCGGCCGAATCGCCTTATGCCGCAGCTCACACTGCCGGTGGCGGAATAGATCCGGCGTAGCCCGGCGTTGTCACCATTTGCCGATGCCGGGACAGCCCCGGGCCTCACCACTTCGTCGCTACGAGCGACCACTCGCCGAGAGGCGCATGTTGGGCATCGGTTTGCGGTTTCGCGGAGCTGCGTGGGCTCCGCGAAACCAGTGCAGTAGTGCAGACCGAAGGCCGCCGGATCCACGGATCCGGCGGCCTTCGGCGTCTCGGTGCTCTCAGATCTCGATTGTTATCGTGCGCGTTTCGTATTCACGGTGCGCCGGCGGTCACGCGGTAGCCTCACACCCATGTGCCGCTTGCTGGGGTGGTTTGCGACAATCCTCGTACTGGTGGTGAGCGCTGTGACGCCGGGGCTCGCCCACGCGACGACCGGCGCGGACACCCGCTGCGAGGTCGACTCGGGACGGGACTTTCCGCGTGCGACACCCACCCAGGCCGGCTTCGATCCGGACCGGCTGGCCGCCGCACTCGCCTTCGCCACGTCCCGAAATCGCGTGAATGTCCAGATATTCCGGCACAACTGTCTGATCGGCACAGGTCCGCACAACGGCCGGACCGGCCGGATACCCTGGAACGTCTGGAGCGTTACCAAGAGCGTGGTCTCGCTGATCGCCGGAATCGCCTGGGACCGAGGCAAACTCGATCTCGGCGCGCCGATCGGCCGCTACCTGCCGCCCGGGCTGGGCGATGCGGAGCACCGCTCGATCACCGTCGCGGACCTGCTCACCGAGTCCTCGGGCCTGCACATCGGCGCCATCAACGAGGGCGTCACCGGCGTCTTCTCGATCGATCCCGACAGTGCGGTGCAGGCGCTGGGCGTGCACTTCGACCATCCGCCGGGCACCCACTTCTCCTACAGCCAGCGCAATGTCGACCTACTGTCCTATGTTATCGAATTGGCCATCGGCGAGCCGCTGCAGCAGTTCGCCCAGCGCGCGCTGTTCGGTCCGCTGGGCATCGAACGCGGCGACTACTACTGGGCCCGCGACCGCGCCGGACACACCTACGGCTACGCACACCTGCTGATCCCGCCCGACGATCTCGTCAAACTCGGCCTGCTACTGAGCAATAACGGCCGTTGGGGCGAGACGCAGATCGTTTCACCGGAATACCTGCACCGTGCCACCCATCCCACGGCGACGAATCCCTGTTACGGACTGCTGTTCTGGGTCGGGCCGGGATGCGCGGAGATACCGAGCTTCATGCCCCCGGACACCTATCAGATGTCCGGGGTCGGACTGCAGGACGTCTTCGTCGTCCCCAGCATGGATTTGACCATCGCCTGGACCGGAGTCTTCGGCGATCACTCCACCGAGGGCCCGGCCGGCATGCTGCAGAACATGCCCGAGCTCTCGCACGAATTCTTCCGCAAGCTGATGGCGGCCTTCGAGCGGCCGCCGTTTCCGGACCCCGGACCGTGGGTGGAGCCGCCGCTGGGGCTGAATCCGAAGAACTATCTCGATTCGAACTTCACCCTGGCCCTGTTCGGCATCGGTCCCGACGCCTATCCGAGCTGTAATGTGGTGTCCTGCTTGGACATTCCGCTCAAGCTCCCGTTCACCGACGCGCCGCCCGGATGCTGGATCCTGCTGTGTCGCGGGCCGGATCCGCGCACCCCTGGCATCGGCTGACCGCGGATTATTCCCCGCCCGTCCGAATCAGGCCCTCGCGCACCAGGTTCGCCAGCCGCGCGGTGTCCATGTAGTCGCGGAACAGCACGACCTTCCCGTCGCGGACCCGCACGACGTTGACCGAAGTCCTTGCGCGCGAACGGATGCCATCGGGCCGGGTCATGTCGACCTCGTTCTCCACGAAGAACAGCTCCGGATCGGTCGTGTCGTGGACGACGGGGTACACCCCGTGGATCTGGATCTCGCGCGTGCGGGACCAGCGCTGGGCGAGGTGGTCGCGAATCGCCTCCCGCCCCTCGATGCGAGCGGGCATGCCCGGGACGGTGAACGGAATCTCGAACACCGCGTCCGGAGCCATCAGATCGGCGAACACGTCGGCATCGACCGAACCGAGGTCGGTGAACATCCGCTCGACCAGCTCCCGCGGGGTCTGCACCGAATTCTCTGTCATGACTTACCCTTTCAATAAGCGGAACGAATACCCCGCTTATAATCCGGAACGATCGCCCCGTTTGTCAATATGCACCCCGGTAGAATCGTCGCCGTGACCGATACACAGGCGCCCCAGGCCCCCGGACCGGGTCGCGCCCTGCGCGCGGATGCCCGCCGCAACCGCGAGCGCGTGCTGGCCGCGGCCCAGGAGGCCTTCGCCGCCGAGGGCATCTCGGTGCCGCTGGACGAGATCGCGCGCCGGGCCGGCGTCGGCCCGGGCACCGTGTACCGACATTTCCCTACCAAGGAGGCGCTGTTCCACGCCGCGATGGTGGATCGCATCGAGCGCATGACCGCACAGGCGCAATCCCTCGCCGACGCCCCGGATGCGGGCCAGGCCTTCTTCGGCTACCTCGACACGATCGTCATCGAGGGCGGGGTGAAGCGAAATCTCGCCGAGGCGGTCAGCGGCCACGAGGGCGTGGAATCCCAGGCGCCGACGCTGGAATTGCGAGCGGCGATCGACGTGCTGCTGCGCCGCGCCCAGGACTGCGGCGCGGTGCGCCCGGACATCGACATCGCCGACCTGATGCGAATCCTCAAGGGCGCCTTCCTGGCCACGTACACCACGGACGCCGACGACCGGCAGCGCGGACGAGTCTTCGCGATCGTCTTCGACGGTCTGCGCCCGCGCTGAGCACTGCCTGCCGGCCTCAGCCGCGCGCCGACTCCGAGCGCCCCGCGGCGCGCTCCCGGGCCCACTCGGGTGCGTCTACGAAGTAGGTGTCGAAGGTCTCCTGGTTGTCGAGGAGTTCCTGCACCGAGGTCTGCCCACGCTCGATCCGTTCCAGAACCCGGAAGTATTCGAAGCGCTCGACGCCGGGCGTCAGGGCGATGAACACCCGCACCGCACTGTCGGGCGAGGCGCCGAACGCGTGGACGACATGCTTGGGCACGACGAGTGAGCCGCCCGCGGACAGGGTGCGAATCTCGCCGTCGGCGAGCACCTGCAGCTCGCCCTCGGCGACATAGAAAAGCTCGTGCGAGCGGGCGTGATAGTGCGGCACGGCCCCGTCGCGCCCGACGCCCAGGCGCACCTCCTGCGTGCTCAGCACGCCATCAGTGGCGCTCGCATCGCGGTGCAGCCGGATCGCCGTGGGGTCCTGGCCGATCAGTTCGGCCTCGGAGGCCTGGGTCAGGAGAACCGGTCGAGTCTGCGTCATGATTCCATCCCTTCAAGTAACTTGTCATCAAATTACTTGATGTCAAGCTAAATGACAAGAGGTAGCTCGACGTCAAGCTAGAGTGAGGGCATGCAGGCATCCGAACGCATCGATCACCTTCTGGGGCAGTGGCGGGCCGAGCGGCCCGATCTGGACGTGGACACCATGGCCCTGATCACCCGGCTGGAGCGGGTGAGCCAGCTGATCGATGCCCGAATCAGCGCGATGGCAACGGAATTCGGTATTCACCGCAGCGAGGGCGACGTGCTGCTGGCGCTGCGCCGCGCCGGGGCCCCCTACCGCCTGTCACCCTCACAACTGGCCGAATCGCTGCTGGTCACAACAGGCACCATGACGAACCGCCTGGACCGCCTGCAAAAGCGCGGCTACATCGCCCGCATCCCCTACCCCGGGGATCGCCGCGGGCTGCTCATCGAACTCACCGACAGCGCAAGGGAACTCGTCGATCGGGCGATCCCCCGCCACATCGAGAACGAGCAGGCGATGCTGTCGGTGCTGACTCCGCGCGAACGCGCGGAACTCACCCGACTGACCAACAAACTGATCAACCACCTGTCGGACTGAGCCGGCCCGCCGCGCAGCTCAGTCCCCGTTCGCCTCAGCCGCCGCACGTTCGGCGAAAACCTCACGCGCGGCGGCCATTCCGTTCAGGGCCGCGGGGAATCCGGCGTAGCCGGCCATCTGCATGATCGCCTCGACGGCCTCCTCGCGCGTGCCGCCGACGTTGAGCAGCCCATGCAGGTGCACCCGCAGCTGCGGGCCGGCCGAGCCCAGGGCGGTGCAGGCCGCGACCGTCGCCAGCTCGCGCGTCTTCAGGTCCAGACCGGAGCGGGAGTAGACGTCGCCAAAGGCGAATTCGATGACGTAGCGGGCGAAGTCGGGCGCGATATCGGCCAGCGAATCGATCACCTGCCGCCCCGCCTGACCGTCGATGCGCTCGAGCTCCGCGAGCCCGCGCTCGTACCGCTGCCCGGTCGTCTCGTCCGGCCGAATCCGACTCTCGCCCACCGGGCTGCCCGCCTCCGGCCGATCAGCGAACGCCGCCTTGGCAACCGCCAGGCCGTTGAGCGCGGCGGGCACTCCGGCGTACACGCCCATATGGATGATCGTCTCGACGATCTCGACCGGCGTGACGCCGACATTGAGCGCGCCGTCGATATGGAAGCGCAGCTGCGGTGCGGCGGTTCCCAGCGCGGTCAGCGCCGCGACGTTGATGATCTGCCGCTGCGCGAAGGTCAACCCGGGACGGCCGTAAATATCGGCGTAGAACTCGATGGTCAGCCTGCCCATATCCGGCGCGATATCGGCCATGCTGTCCAGCACCCGGGTGGGGTCGCTGCCGCCGACCCGACCCAGTAGGGTCAGGCCCCGTGCGAAGCGGCTGGTCGACGAGGAATCGGTGTCGGTCATGGGTCGGTCCTTCTCAGTAGAGCGTTGCAGGGCAATGACGAGACGGCTCGTCTCGTCTCGCCAAGGTAGACCCTCGACTCGACCGCGTCAAGACGAGACGTTTCGTCTCGTACCGCGTACGCTGAATGCATGCCGCCCGCCCCGAACCCGCAACTACGAAGCCAGCGGTCGCATCAGGCGATTCTGGATGCGACCTTCGCCCTAGCCGTAGAAAAGGGCTATGCCCGGATGAGCATCGACGCGATCGCCGCGGCGGCGGGCGTCGGCAAGCAGACCATCTACCGCTGGTGGCCGTCCAAGGGCGCGGTCGCCCTCGACGCGGTCAACGAAAAGATGGGCACCACAACGGATTTCCCGGACACCGGCGACATCGCCGCCGACCTGAAGACACAGATCACCGCACTGAGTGAGTTGCTCGCCGGTGACATCGGCGGCGTCTACCAGGCCGTCATCGCCGAGGCCCAATCCGATCCGCACATCGCGGCGGCCGTGCGCGAGACCATCGTCGAACCTCGCTTGGAACAGTGCTGCAAGCGCTTGGACAGCGCCATCACCGCGGGCGAACTACGCGGGGACATCCCGACGCGCGCCATGGTCGAAATGCTGTACGGCCCGGTCTACTACCGTTTCCTGCTCCACGCCCCCGAATCGGACCTGCGGCTGGGCGCCGACCACGTCGACCACCTGCTCACCGGGCTGAGACCTCACTCGTAGTGGGTGCCCGACCTTGGCTATCCACAGCTCCTCGTCCACGATCCGGTACACCAGGCGATGCTCCCGCGTAATCCGGCGCGACCAGTACCCAGCGAGATCATGCTTCAGCGGCTCGGGCTTCCCGATGCCGTAATCGCCGGTGCCATGATTCCTCCGAACATCTGGTACCGGATGTGGTACCAGATGTTCGGAGAATGGTTCAGCGGTTGGCGAGTAGGACCTCGGCGATCTGAATCGTGTTGAGCGCGGCACCCTTTCGGAGGTTGTCGCCCGAGACGAACAGGGCCAGCCCACGCCCGCCGGGCACCCCCGGATCCTGGCGGATGCGGCCGACGAGGGAATCGTCGATGCCCGCGGCCTGCAGCGGGGTCGGCACGTCGACCAGCCGCACGCCGGGCGCATCGGCCAGCAGCTTGCGGGCCTGCTCCGGCGAAAGGGGCTGGGCGAACTCGGCATTGATCGACAGCGAGTGCCCGGTGAACACGGGTACCCGCACGCAGGTGCCGCTCACCAGCAGCTCGGGCAGGCCCAGGATCTTGCGGCTCTCGTTGCGCAGCTTCTGGTCCTCGTCGGTCTCGCCCGAGCCGTCGTCGACCAGCGAACCGGCCAGCGGGAGCACGTTGAAGGCGATCGGCGCGACGTACTTGTCCGGCGCGGGGAACTCCACCGCCGAGCCGTCGTGGGTCAGTTCCTCGGCGCGGTCGATCACCGCGCGCGCCTGCGAGGCCAGCTCCTCGACCCCGGCCAGGCCGCTGCCCGACACCGCCTGGTAGCTGGACACGATCAGCCGCTGTAGGCCCGCCGCGTCGTGCAGCGGCTTGAGCACCGGCATCGCGGCCATGGTCGTGCAGTTGGGGTTGGCGATGATGCCCTTGACCAGATTGCGGGTCTGCTCCGGGTTGACCTCGCTGACAACCAGCGGCACCTCGGGGTCCTTGCGCCAGGCCGAGGAGTTGTCGATGACGGTCGCCCCGGCCGCGGCGAACCGCGGCGCCTGCACCCGGGACATGGTGGCCCCGGCCGAGAACAGCGCGATGTCCAGCCCGCTGGGGTCGGCGGTCTCGGCGTCCTCGACGACGATCTCGCCGCCGCGCCACGGCAGCGTCTTACCGGCCGAGCGGGCCGAGGCGAAGAACCGCACCTGGTCGGCGGGAAAATTGCGCTCTTCCAGCAGTTTCCGCATGACGGCGCCGACCTGCCCGGTCGCGCCGACCACACCTACGCGTACGCCCATGGCCTATCGCCCCGATCCGGCGTGCACGACCGCGACCTCGTCGCCGCCCAGGTCGAATGCCCGGTGCAGCACCTGCACGGCCTCGTCGAGTTCGTGGTCCCGCACCAGCACCGAGATCCGGATCTCCGAGGTGGAGATCAGGTCGATGTTGATGCCCGCGGACGCCAGCGCCTCACAGAAGGTGGCCGTGACGCCCGGGTGGCTCTTCATGCCCGCGCCGACCAGGGACACCTTGCCGATGTGATCGTCGTAGAGGACCTGGGAGAAACCGATCTCGCCCTGCCGGTTGGTCAGCATCTCCACCGCGCGGGCGCTGTCGGTCTTGGGCAGGGTGAAGGTGATGTCGGTCTTGCCGGTCTCCACCTTCGAGATGTTCTGCAGCACCATGTCGATATTGATCTCGGCATCGGAGATGGCGCGGAACACCTTGGCGGCGTAGCCGGGCTCGTCCGGTATCGCGACAACGGTCACCTTGGCCTCGCTGCGGTCGTGTGCGACGCCGGTGAGGAGTGCTTTTTCCAAGGGGATGTCCTCCATCGATCCTGAAACGGTGGTGCCCAGCTTGTCGGTATAGGACGAGCGCACATGCACGGGCACGTTGTAGCGGCGCGCATATTCCACGCAGCGCAGCATGAGCACCTTCGAGCCACAGGCCGCCATCTCCAGCATCTCCTCGTAGGAGATGCGCTCGAGCTTCTGCGCGTCGGAGACGATCCGCGGGTCGGCGCTGAACACGCCGTCCACGTCGGTGTAGATCTCGCAGACATCGGCCCCGAGCGCGGCGGCCAGCGCGACCGCGGTGGTGTCGGAGCCGCCGCGGCCGAGCGTGGTGACGTCCTTACTGTCCTGCGAGACGCCCTGGAAGCCGGCGACCAGCACGATCGTGCCCTCGTCGAGGGCCTCGCGCAGCCGGCCGGGCGTCACATCGATGATCTTGGCGTTGCCGTGCGCACCGGTCGTGATGACGCCGGCCTGGGAGCCGGTGAACGAGCGCGCCTCCGCGCCGAGCGAATGGATCGCCATGGCCACGAGCGCGTTCGAGATGCGCTCACCGGCGGTCAGGAGCATGTCCATCTCGCGCGGCGGCGCGGCGGGCGCGACCTGCTGCGCCAGATCCAGGAGTTCGTCGGTCGTGTCGCCCATCGCCGAGCACACGACGACCACGTCGTGCCCCTGCTTCTTGGTCTCGACGATCCGCTCAGCGACGCGCCGGATGCGCTCGGCGGTAGCCACCGAGGATCCTCCGTACTTCTGAACGACGAGAGCCACGAGGGATCCTCCAAGATCGATCAACCGCTGTTACCAGCACCCAAGAGTACCGACCGGAGTCCAGTACTTATCCGGCCACCTCTACCGGGGGCAACGCCGAAGAGGCCATACGCGCGTCCATCCGCGTGGCCAGCCATGCCATGATCGGGTGGTACTTCGTGTTGTGGAAGGCGGCCACCTCCCACTCCCCGTCGCGGCGCACGACGACCCAGGTCTGGACCTTGGTGTTGCGTGCGGTGCGGCGCTTGGCACCCTTCACCAGCGCGCCTTTGCCGTGCACGAGCGCCACATCCTGGGTGAGCGCGCGCACCTGGGTGATCTCCCCGTCGATGCGCGACCCTTTTTGATACTTCTCGAACAGCGGCACGTGACTCGTTTCGATGGCCGACCTGCCCTTGTGATGGGTGCCCATAAAAGTCACGTAGTCGGCGTCGGGGGTGAAGCAGGCGGCGTACGCCCGCGCGTCGCCGTCAGCCCAGGCCCGCTCGGCGCGGGCGATCAGGGCATGGATGGCGGCCTCGTCGGCGTGGTCGATGGTCATCGCGGCGCTCCCTTTATCTTCTCGAATCATTAACTGCATCCAAAAGTAGTTGCATGAGTAAGATAATGATCGGGTGAGGTTATGCTGTCAAGGCCGGACGGCGATCCGGTGACGACGGGAGGCGAGAACAATGACCGAGCACGCGGCGACCAGCGCGGATCTGGGCCGAGAGCTCACCCTGGCGGCGCAGCGCAACGCCACGGACGCGGTGATGATGCATCAGGCCGTGGCCGACCGGCTGGGGCTGCACGTCACCGATCTGCGCTGCCTGAACCTGCTGCGATTGGGCGGCGCCGCCACCCCGGGCGAGCTGGCCGCACGCACCGGCCTCACCACCGGCGCGGTCACCCGGATGATCGATCGGCTGCTGCGCGCGGGATTCGTCACCCGCGAGCACGACGAACGGGATCGGCGCCGCGTCATCATCACCCTCACCGAGGATCGCACCGCCGAGATCGCCCGGCACTACGAGCCGCTCGCCCGCGAATTCGGCTCGGCGCTCGCGGACTACAGCACCGAGCAGCTCGAGCTGCTGCTCGATGCGTTCAACCGCTTCCACGACGCGTCGCTGCGAGTCACCGCGCTGCTGCGCGAGGGCGAATCCACCTAGCCTGTCAATCCGCCGACACCCCCAGTCCTCACGTTCGGGGGTTGTGACTTTCATCACGATGGTCGGATAATGCGAATCATGCAGGCAAATGTCGGTGATCAATTATTGGTCCACAGCCATACGGTCGGCATGCCGGATCACACCGGAGAAGTCATCGAGGTTCGCGGGGCCGATGGCGCCCCGCCGTACATCGTCCGATTCGACGATGGCCATGAGAGCCTGGTGTTCCCGGGCCCGGACTGGGTCGTGCGGCACGCCTGAACCAGACCCGACGCCACCTTCGGTACCCCCCGACCCTCACGATCAAACATCGAATTCCGCGAAGCGCGCGACCCTTTCGGCGCTCCCGCAGCTAGATACGTACTGGACGGTTTCTCACAATTCCGGAACAGACCAGGTGGTTGACGACCGACTGTGACCCTGGAGACAATCGGTCCCAGTAGTACGGGGGGTGGAGGGCACAAGGCTATGCGCACGAAGACCGACCACCGATTCATCGTCGATATCGACCCCGAGCAAGTGATGGAGGCACTCCTCGCGGTCGAGCGGGTTCCCGAGTGGTCCCCCTCGCACAAGGATGTGCGCGTGGCGACCTACGACGACTATGGGCGTCCCAGGCGCGTCTATGCGACGGTCAGCCCGTTGGGCAACTCCGACCGCCAGGTCCTCGAATACGACTGCACCGCCGACCGCATCGGCTGGAACGTCGTCGAAAGCGGCGGGGGCGGCGGCGGCAAGGGCTGGTTCGAGCTCGAGACGACCGGCGAGGGCACCGAGGTTTGGTATCACTCGGAAATATATCTTCCGATTCCCGTACCCGGAATTCTCATGAAACGAAGCATCGCCAAGGTCAACGAGGAGGCGGTGCAGAACTTGATCGAGTTCATCGAGAAATTTCAATTCGGAGAGAACTACGAAGTGAGCTGATCCCGCGGGCACCGCGATCACCTGCCACGATATCCCCATGACCCGCAAGCGATCACGGATGCAGGTGGTCACCGACGACGCTTCGGTAACCGAGCTGGAACTGTTCTTCGACCTCGTGATGGTGTTCGCCTTCACACAGGTCACCGATCTGGCCGCACACGAGACCACCGCGGTGAACATGCTGCGGGCCTTTCTGGTGCTTGCGGTCATGTGGTGGGTGTGGATCGCGTACGCCTGGCTGGGCAATGTGATCAAGGCCGACGAGGGCATCGCCCGGGTCGCGCTGTTCGCCGCCACGGGCGCGACGCTGATCTTGGCGGAGACAGTCCCCGAGGCATTCCACGACATGCCCGGAGGCTGGTACGGGCCGCTGGTGTTCGCGCTCGGGTATCTGGCGATCCGCCTGGACCACCTCTGGGTGTTCTGGTGCGCCAGCGCGCAGGACCCGCAGCTGCGCAGGCAGGTGGTCCGGTGGGCGCTGGGGTCTCTCACGATCGGGACCACGCTGCTCGTCGTCGCCGCGGTGAACCACGGCGCGGTGCAGATCTGGCTGTGGGTGGCGGCCCTCACGGGCGACATGCTCTGGACCCTGTTCGCGGGCAACGAGTGGCGGATCAACTCGGCGGGACACTTCGCCGAGCGGCACGGGCTGATCGTCATCGTGGCGCTGGGCGAATCGATCGTCTCCATCGGCGTCGGGGTGGCCGGGCTGCCGATCTCGTGGCCGATCGCACTGGGATCGCTACTAGGACTTGCTGTTTCGGCACTGCTGTGGTGGGCGTACTTCGATGTGGCCGCCAGGGTGGTGGAACGCCACCTGGCCCGCGCGAGCGGGGCGCGGCAGATCCAGATCGCGCGAAACTGCTACACCTACTGGCACTTTCCAATGGTCGTGGGAATCATCGCACTGTCGCTGGGCATGAAGAGGGTGCTCTCCTACGTCGGCGGCGCGGCGGGGCATTCGTTACGCGATGAGCTGCACGGAATTCCGCTGTTCGCGCTGTACGGCGGGGTGATCGTGTACCTGGTAGCGCTGGTCGGATTCCGGCACTATGCAACGGGAACGGTGCTGTGGCCGCGGCTGGTCGCCGCCGCGCTGCTGGGCGCGCTGATTCCGCTGGCATCGACGCTGCCCGCCGTGGCCGCGCTGGGCCTGCTGTGCGCGGTACTGCTCGTGCTGATTGCCTGGGAGACACTGCGTTACGGGCGATCGCGCGATGAGGTCCGGCACGGCGCCGAGGAGATCGGCGCCTGATCCGGACCCGCGTCACTGCGAAGGGATCGGCTTGTTGTCGACCGTCTCCGCGACGCGCACGCCCTCGTGTATCGCCTGGCGCATCTGATGTACGTTCTCCCGCAACACGTCTCCCACCAGCTCGTCGATGCGCGGGTCGGCCAGGACCTGGAAGATGACGCGGAAGGCGGTGTTCGCGATGCCTCTGATGATCTCGTCGTGAAAGGGCATATAACGCACGCGGCCCAGCTGCGGATCGTTCTTGATCAGCTCCATGATCATGGCGTCCAGCTCGGCGTGGTTCTCCTCCAGCGCGGAGGCGATGTTGCGGGTGTACTGCCCCACCCGCAGCACCGCGGTGATCTCCTCGAGCACCGCCATCGTCACCGGGCGCTTGATCGCCTCGACGATCGCGCCCATCGACCGATTCACGATCGCTACGGTGACCTGGTCGCCGAACACGCGATCGGCGAGGCGCAGCACCCGGACCAGCAGCACCACGATGCGCACCGTATGCGAATCGTGGAAATAGGAGGCGGTCGCCGGAATCAGGCACAGCACCTCGTACCAGTACACGAACGGGAAGTTCCAGGACCAGTCCTCCCGCCGCCAGCGCCACAGGAACTCCAGAGCGAAGATCCCACAGGTCGCGTAGTCGGCAATGACGATCGCCCCGATCCAGGGCTCGCCCGGCACCGGGAGCAGGTCGACCCAGCCGATCAGCGCCGCCGACACCACGGCGACGGCGAGCATGAAGTAATCGGTCCAGAGGATCGGCGGCTTGCGCGGATATTCCTGCTGTCCCGCTGCGGTGCGGTACTGCGCCACGACTGATCCCTTCTGAGTTGGACTGCGGCACTCCCGAGGGGCCTGCGTGGTTACGCTGCGCTGCCTCCTACGGGCCCGCCGGTACGCGCCGCTATGGCGAACAATCCCGCCGAGAGTAACCCGCCGCCCCGCCCGGTTTCAGTGACCTGCGCGAACGATGTTCTCGATATTGCGCTCTGCCAGCGCAGCGATGGTCAGCGACGGATTGACCGTGCCGGTGCTGCCGGGCACCGCCGCGCCGTCCATCACGTACAGGCCGGGATGGCCGATCACGCGGCCGTAGTTGTCGGTCGCCCGCCCGAGCACCGCGCCGCCGAGCGGATGGGCGAAGGTGCGGGGCGAGACCGGGCCCAGCTCGTCGGCGCAGACTACCGTGGTCCCGGCCGGTGGCTGCGTGTAGAGACCGACGATATGGGTCCTTTTGGGACGAAGTACGGATCCTTGCTCGTCGTCCACGACCGCGGACGACGCCACCTGATCCCTTCTGCCACAAGAATTCTGCGAACCTGACTACGACCCACGACAATGCCTTCGGAGCGCAGAGTCTCGGTCAGCGAATCCAGCGTCCAGCACGAAGGTGCCCCGTCTTGCTCGGCTTCCAGAGCGCCGTCGGATCGCCGCGTCAACCGCCCCGGTGGCGTGGTAGTGACCAGGGCCACGATACGACTGCGCTCTGTCTCGGTCAGGCGAGGTTTGCGCCCCGACCCCGGCCGATCGCCCAGCCCCTCCAGGCCGTGAGTCAGGACGCGCAGCCAACACCTTCGGCAAAGCCCACCCCATCACCCGAGCCAACAAGATCCACAACGAAATACACCATTATTGAGGAATGCAGCATTAGTAAGCGCAGACAATATTCTCAGAATCGGGAAGTTTCGCAATCGCCCCTTCCCGCCTGTGACGGGTGCTGGTGCCATACTTGCCTCGCGTCAGTGCAAACCCTTGCGATGGACATCCGGTTCAAGTACATTGAATCCGATGTGGCAGAACGTTATTGACCTATTCACACTCAAGACGCTGAGACGGCGTCTTAAGATGAGAAAGCTGCGTGGCCGTGATCCTTTTCTTTACAAGTAGGAGCCGCGCGTGACTCTGGTCTGGGGAATTTCGGCGTTGTCCCACGATGCATCACTCGCCGTACTCGACGGCACGAATATCCTCTTCGCCGCGCATGCCGAGCGCTATTCGCGCGTAAAGAACGACCTTTATCTGCATCCGGCGCTCATCGAAGAGGCGTTGAGTTTCGGCCGACCCGATCTCATCGCCTGGTACGAGCGGCCGCTGATCAAGAAAGCGCGCCAGGTCCGCGCCGGACAATGGTCCGACGCACTGCAATTGAACGACCTCCCCCGCCGTTACCTGCGATCACTCGGGCTTCCGTTTCGGCTCCCCCCGATCGAGTACGTCAATCACCACCGATCGCACGCGATCGGAGGTGTCGCGACTTCCGGCTTCGACGAAACCGCCGTCATCGTCGCGGATGCGATCGGCGAGTTCACCACCTTCAGCATCGGCTCCTACACACGGGGTTCCGGTTATCGCACGCTTCACGAGCGCCGGTATCCGCACAGCCTGGGCCTGCTCTACAGCGCGTTCACCAGGCGCTGCGGATTCCGTCCGAATGAAGACGAATACATCGTCATGGGGATGGCGGCCTTCGGCACGCCCCGCCATGTCGACCGGATATACGAAGACCTCATCGAAGTAGTCCCACCGTCGTTCCGGGTTCGCATCAACCCGCATCGCGGTATCGGGGAATGGGCCGCGGATGCCGAGCCGGCCGACCTCGCGGCGAGCATCCAGCAGGTCACCGAGGACATCCTCGTGACGGCAGCCGAGTGGGTTGCGCGAGAGACCGGCTCTCGCAACCTCGTCTTGATGGGCGGCGTCGCGTTGAATTGTGTGGCGAACTCTCGAATCGCCGAGCGCGGACTGTTCGACCGCATTTGGATCCTCCCGAATCCGGGAGACGCGGGATCGTCGATCGGCGCCGCGGCCGCGGTCGTCGGAGGCGAGATCGACTGGCGAGGGCCTTATCTCGGCACATCGCTCGGCACCGAGTGGCCCGTCGACGACATCCTCGCCGCCCTGATCGGTGACGGTGTCGTCGGTGTGGCCAGCGGTAAGGCGGAATTCGGACCACGAGCCCTGGGCAACCGCTCGTTGCTCGCAGACCCGCGCCCGGCGGACATGAAGGACCGAGTCAACAAGATCAAAGGACGCGAGCCGTTTCGTCCCTTTGCGCCGGTCGTTCGCAAGGAGCGCGCCCACGAGCTGTTCGACCTTCCGGTGCACGAGTCGCCATACATGCAGTTCACCGCGCGGAGTCGACTGTCCGACGAAATGCCGGCGGTCGTGCACACCGACGGCACGAGCCGGGTGCAGACCGTCGCCGCAGACCAACACCCTGGACTGTATGCGCTACTCACCGCTTGGGAGCAGGAAACCGGCTGTGCCGCTCTGCTCAACACCAGCCTGAACGGAAGGAGCGAACCGCTCTTGAACGACACTTCTCACGTTGAATCGTGGGTCGCCAAGACCGGAATCCGCGTGATCTCATGATCCGTCTTCTCGTGACCAACGGCTGCAGCTGCGCGGTCGGAAAAGAAATGGAGCATCCGGCCCGCGACGGCTGGCCCGTCGTGCTGGCCGAAAGCCTGGGCGTCGAGCTCGTCAACCTGGCTCGCAACGGCTCGTCGAACCGGCGCATCATCCGGACTCTTGTCGAGCAACTTCCCACGGTGATCAAGCAGTCGGGCTACGCACCCGACGAGATCATGACCCTGGTGAGCTGGAGCGAGACCTCGCGACACGAGCACTACGTCGGAAAGAAGCGGAGTCTGAGGCGTTTCAACGTCGGCGACCCTTTTCATGACGGCTGGCAACGCATCGGCTCCTGGCGCGTGGCGGAGGGACACAAGGGGTCTATCGCCTTCTACGACCACCTGTGGAATGACGACGGACAGTTGGCGAACCACTTCTTGGATTGGCTGATGCTGGACGCTCTCCTTCGCGACACCGGTATACATCCCAGGTACAACTTCGCATTCCCGATCCCACGCGAGCTTCCTGCGCCCGCCGTCGTCGCGGCCGAGCAACTCGATCCGACACGGACATTCGGCGGAATACCGCCGCGCCCGGGCACATGCTTCCTCGAGATGCCGGCAGAATTCGAGCGCGGACCCGGCGGCCATTCCCTCGAAGAGGGGCACCGATGGTTCGCGGGTCAGCTCCGCACTTGGCTGGAAAGCGACCAAAGCCTCCCGCTGCCCTCGCGAGAGACCTCGTGATGACCGCGACGTTCGCGGTCACACAAGATCGGTCTTGAATGCAACGGCGGCTGAATACTGGCTCTGGCCCACTTTCGAACTAGGGTCGGCTAGCTGTCGCATGTAGCGACTGTGAACTCGATCCGAGACTGTGCGGCATTCCGGACAGGCAGCGGATCAGATACGCGAGGACGTCGCGAAAGTGCTTGCACCCCTGGGTCTTCGGTTATCCGAAGCCAAGACGCGGGTGATGCACATGAGCGATGGGGTCGACTTCCTTGGGTTCCGCATCCAGTGGAAACGCAAGCGAGGCACGGACAAATAGCACGTCTACACCTTCATCAGTGACCGGGCCGTCCGGACACTGAAAACAAAGGTGCGGGCGCTGACGAGCAGACTGTCGCAACAGTCGCCCAGGGACATATTGATCCAGCTCAACCGGATCATGCGCGGCTGGTCCAACTACTTCCGGCATGCGGTCGCCAAACACACCCTCGGCAGGCTCGAAACCATCGTCTGGTGGCGAGTTGTCCGATGGTGGAAGCGATTGCACCGCTGGAGATGGAAGGATATCCGCCGACACCTCATGGGCCGCAACGGTCAATGGAGGAAACCGTCAGCGGACGGGATCGAACTGTTCAACCTCGCTGCGGTGCCGGTCACTCGATACCGATATCGCGGCAACACGATCCCCACCCCCGGGGACACGGTCAACCGCGCCTGACAGCAGACACCGTGGAGAGCCCGGTGCATGGAGACATGCACGCCGGGTTCGGCGAGCGGCTCGCAGAAACGGACCGGTGGCCAACACCGGCACCGCGCTGCGAGCCGACTGAACCATTGAAATCATCCCTCCGAGCGGACCGATACAAGGGACATCGACTCTTCCCATACGGTGGACAGTGCCATGGCCGCGTCGTCCCACGTCGGCAGCGCCCTGGCGACCGCGTGGGCACGCCCGGCGAGTCGCTGCCGTTTCTGCGGATCGAGCAACAGCCCGGAAATGGCGGCGGCGAAGCGGGCGTCCGTGTCTGCGACGACAACTGCGTCACGTGCCGACTGCGGAAAGCCCGCCAAGGCTTCTGGCGCCGCCACGATCGGGCATGCGGTTTGGAACGCCTCGGAGAGTTTTATCTTGATGCCGCCCTGCATTCGCACCGGGCAGACGAAGACGTCCGCGGATCTGAGGTATTCCGCCACGCTCGCGACTCGGCCGACGAGTTCCACGCCTTTCGTCTGCCGAGCCAGGATGCTCAGTGACTCGTCGGCCCCAGCGCCGACGAGACTGAGGCGAGCGTCGGGGACGAGCTCCAAGACGCGCGGCCAGATCGAGGTCAACAGGCGAACGGCCGCGTCATGCGTCGGCGTCCACGAGTAGTTGCCGACGAACACCACTTGCACCCCGCCGGCGTGGCTCCGCGGCGGCGTCACGCCGACATGATCGAACCCGCAAGGAAGCAAAGCGCTGTGGATGTCCGGAGCGTCGCGACGCATGATCTCGAGGTCGTCGACACTCACAGCGCCGCAGATCGTCGCTCGCCGCCAGGCCTCATGTTCGAGACCCTTGATTTCATTCCAGCCGACCGAATCCGGATTGCCGAGTTCTTCGCACGCCTTGTCGAGGAGATATTCGATGTTCTCTTCACACAGAACGACAGGTACATCGACATCCGGGAGGTGTCTCATCATGAAATACCCCTCGACATGGATCGCATCGATACCGCCCGCGGCAAGTCTGAGCTCGAGGGCGGGCCGCAATATGGCTGATCGATAGCTTGCGACTCTCTTCGGCACCCGATGCTCGTAACCCTCGGTAGCCGCCGTACTTCGAGCAATAGTCACGTTCGCGCAGTACGGGAGCAGCAGGCCGGCATTCTCCCGGTCCCGCTCGAAATGGTTCGTCAGGACGACGAGTTCGATCGCGAAGTCGCGGCTCAGTCTCTTCAGCGTCTCCGCTTCCCGTAACTGGCCACCGCTATGAGCAGGCATGGGAAGTTGATTCGTGAGGTAGAGAATCCGAAACCGTCCCGAGTTCACACTCCCCTGCAACTCAAAGTAATCCTGGCAGTCCTTTTCGCGATTAAAACTCACCGGCGCACAGTAGCACTGATACACTTTTCATCGTGATGCATTCCTTCCCGGCCATGGAGACTCCTTTGTCGCGAACTACTCTCAACAATGGCCGCGCTATGCCCATGTTGGGCTTAGGGGTGTCCGGGATGTATGGCGAGGACGCGGTCCGCGCCATAACCTCGGCCCTCGCCATTGGTTATCGGCTCATCGACACGGCCGCCCTTTACGACAACGAAGCGGCTGTCGGGCAAGCGGTCCGCGAAAGCGGTGTCGACCGCGCGGAAATATTCATCACCACCAAGGTCAAGAATCTACACCAAGGCTATGACAGTACGATGCGGGCGTTCGAGGCGAGTCTGAGCAGGCTCAATTGCGATTATATCGACTTGTATTTGCTGCACTGGCCGAGCCGTTCACATAGAAAAGAAACGTGGCGGGCGCTGGAGACGCTGTACAGGCAGAAGGCGGTCCGAAGCATCGGCGTCTGCAATTATCCGGTCCCCCTTCTGGAAGAATTACAAACCTATGCCGATACGGTTCCGGCGGTAAATCAGGTCGAATTCAGTCCGTACCTCTACTCCGAAGATCTGTTGCGGTGTTGCCAGAGCCTGGGGATTCACCTACAGGCCTCCTGTCCGTTGGCGCAGGGCAAACGTCTCGACGACCCCAGGCTCACCGCGGTGGCGGCGAAATACGGCAAAACTCCGGCTCAAATCATGCTGCGCTGGATCTTGCAACATGGAGTTTCGGCCATTCCGAAGTCGAGCAACGTACGTCGCTTGCACGAGAATCTCGACGTTTTCGATTTCGATCTGCAGCCGGACGACGCCGCCCGGCTGGATCGACTCCACGAGGGCCTCAGAATATTCGACGACCCGATGGACTACGTTTAGTCGTGCAGTATATGCGGTGCGGTGTTCGCTGCCGGGTTCCTGACGAAGAGGCAGTGGCTCATTTGGAAGAGCCAGTCGGCATCGCCGAACCGGCGATCCCGATACTTGAGCCGCATTGTCTCGAGTCGGTACCCGAAGCGATTCAGGAGCGGCACAAGATCCAGGCGCGCTCCATCAGTGCTTCGAAATGCGCTCACGTCGTTCGGCACGAGGAAGAGGTAACGTATGTCGTGATCTGCCAACAGGCCGAGCCACCATTCGACGGCCGAGCCCGGGCACTCCGGAAAACTGTGAATATTGATCGCTACGTCGATACGAGTCGACGAGAGACGTGAAGCGATGTCGTTGAGCGGGACGACCTTGTCCGCCCCCAGCCCGCGATGAGCGAGGTAGAACGAGCTCAGTGCGGTAGATTCAGGGATCCCATCAGAGCAGATGTACCCGGCCTCGGGCGCCACCTCGGACATCCTGTGCCCCAGTCGCCCGTATCCGGCCCCGATGTCGAGAAACGAAAGCGACGAGAGGTCACCGAACTCCGACCTCAGAAAACCCAGCTCTGCAACGGAATCGAGGAGGTCTCGGCTGACCGGTCTGCCATCGATCGGCACGCAGTGGGCGCCGAATGCACCGTCTTCGGTGCAGCGTGCGAGCAGATCTCCTTCGTTGTCCGCCAACCATCGGTAGGATCGCTCATACTCATCGTTTCCGATGTTCGCCCCGGGGCCATAACTCTGTTGCCACAGATAGACATTGTCCGCGCGGAAGTTTGTGGGGTCGATACCGGTCGCGACGTACTCGCGTGACCACAAGGACGTTGCAGAAGCAGGGTGGCCGGCATAAAGCTGCCGTAGCCGAGAGACATTCGCCTCATAATCAGCGATTGGCGTCGCCACATCTGTCATTTCCCTAGACCTCCAACCGCTAGCCGATCAATATCCTCAATTCTTGCGTCGCCTCCGCGACATGTCAAGGGACACAACGTAATTGGAAAGTCGACGGTCGACCGGTTCTCGATTCCGCAGCCGACAACTCATCGGCAAGCCGTACTGATGGTGTCGGCGAGGAATCGCGACATCGCCAGAATGGTCAGCGCCGGATTGGCCGCTCCCGGCCTGACGAAGTTGCCGGGTCCGGCGAGATACAAGCCGGGCATGCCTTCTACCTCCAAGTGGCGCGTTACAGTCAACGGGCCGTCGAATCCGATTGGATGGCTGCATGCCTCGTGCTCGAATGATCCATAGGGATGGCCGAACCACGCGAACGTCCCCGCTAGCCGCTGCTCTGTGACAGCAGAGTACGCGTCATCGTATTTGAGCAGTGCGTCCTCGGATTCCCGTCTCGTGACGTCCTCGGGTACACCTTCCGCGATCTGGTCGATAATTCGCCTTATCTGGCGCTTCACCTCCGTCACACGCGCTCTGTCGTCGGTCGACAGCTTGCCGGTCACATATGTGCGCGGAGCGTGCCCGCCTTTGCCCGGAGTGGCCGTTAATTCGCTATAGTCCACTCGGCCGCGTCCCTGCTCTATGACGGCGAAGATCTCCACGAACCGGTCGCCGTTCGGCAACGGCGCCCTCTCTTGCACGAAGATGTTGGAGCCCGTCGATGGCAGCGGAATATAGCCGGACCAGAGCATGCGGTGGCGAAATGTGTCCAACTCGTTGCCGGGCGGCAGACGAAGGAGCGCGCCGGCGCACAAGTGGTCGGTGATGTGGGTCGTCAATTCCTGCTGTAGCGTCTGACTTAGGAGCGTGACGTTGGAGATTGCGGACGCCGCTAGGACACAGTATTGAAAATCACTGCGCGTGTAGGCGTTGCCGCATTCATCGATGAGGTCGATTGACCACGACCCGTTCGCGGTTCGCCGGAGTCGCTGCGCCGCGGCTCGGGTGATGCGCAAACATCCGCCCGCCTCCGTCAGACGAAGCGCCGGCTGAAGCGGAGAGTATGCCCTGAAGCGTTCTGAACGAGCATCGAAGTATGCAGCCTGAGGAACGTGCTTCATCCCGAGGCGAACAGCAGCCGGCGAAAGCGAGCGAGGCCGAAGCTCGGGAAACTCGGCGACGAGGCTCGTGCGGACTTCACCATAGGCCCCTTCCCGACCTGTGAGCAGGTGAACCCACTCGCGCGGCCAGTCGGCAAGAGCAGACGAGTCTATCTCGAGAAGAACCCCGTGATAGCAAAGCGATCTTCCACCCAGTCTTTCGGTGAGTCCACCGCCTGCACCCCAATCGACGCCGGTCCATCTCCTCGTTTTCTCGTCACCCGAATAAACCGAGGTGTCCCAGTCGATGTGTTCGCGGCGGAGGAACGGACCGCGCTCGAATACCTCGATTTCCAGGCCCGGGCGAGAAGCCAGGGAAGCTGCGACCTCCAGACCCGCCATGCCGCCGCCGACGATCGCCACTGCGACGCTCAAGCTTGCCCCGAAAGTTGAGAGATGCCGAACACCCGCTGAGTGGCTGTCTTCGCCGCTGCGGCGTGCTCGAACGGATCTCGTTCCCAATACTCGGGCCGGAAAAGCTCGATACTCGCCAGCCGGTCGTAGCCAATGCCCTTCAACTCGTCGGCGATCCGCTCGAGCTGCAGAATGCCCGACCCGGGCAGCAGGCGGTGAGCGTCCTGCAACTGCGCAGCGGGACGGTCTTCGCAATCGCTGACGTGGAATACGAAAAGCTTCGACGCGTCGATGCGCCGCAGCGATTCCAGCTGCGACCCGCCGACATGGAAGTGGAACGTGTCGATGACGAGGCCGACCTCGGGGCGATCCACCTCCGCCACGATCTCCCAAGCCTTGTCGAGCGTGCGCACCGAGGAATCGGGGAATCCCAGGAACTCGAAGGCGATCTGCACGCCGTGCGCGGCGGCGATGTCGCCGAATGCCCGCAGCACCGCAACGGTTTCGGCTTTCACCTCGTCGTCGGCGACCCCCGCGGGACGTTTCCCCGGCACCACCACGATCGTCTCACATCCGATCTGACCGGCGATGGAAGCGTACTCGCGCAACATATTTTCGCCACTGGCGAAGTCCTTGCCGGCGTACGTCGTCTTGTCCACGGCGTTGATGCTGAGCGGCGTGACTCCGCTCTCGCGAAAGCGTTCGGCCAAGTCTTGGACCGAGTTCCGCTGCAGGTAATGCGGTAGTTTCGCACCCCAGATCTCCAATAGCGGAAAACCCACTCGCCGGGCGATCTCGATATCCGTTTCCAGGTCCACGTTGATGCTGCTGGCCCCGTTCCAACTCAATTGCACAGAACGCTTCCTCCACGATCGGGCTACGGTACCGCCGGCGCCGGTTGGTGCACCCGCATCTCGTCACGCACTTGCGTTCGAGGTTTGGAGCGGTTCAGCAAGCACGCCAACGACATACGTGTCGCCGTATCTGAATGTGCTTGCACCACACCGTGGCTCGGCGCGCGGCAGGTCGAGTGAGCGGGATGACCTTGACGACCGATACGGTACAGACTCGAGCGGCAGGCCGTCGAGCATTCCCATCGATGGCGGTCCTGTAGCAATTCGGTAGTGTCGCTAGGGATCCCGGACCGAGGCTGGACCAACTTCGGCTGGAGTTCCACGGAGGCCATGATTCGCCATGCCTGACATGAGCATTCTCAAGAACCAGAACTTCATGCTGTTGTGGTCGGGCAATGCGATTACATTCGTCGGCAC
Organism: Nocardia sp. GP40; assembly: GCF_050434125.1. Lineage (NCBI taxonomy): Bacteria > Bacillati > Actinomycetota > Actinomycetes > Mycobacteriales > Nocardiaceae > Nocardia > Nocardia sp. GP40. The sequence continues at coordinate 58,267 of NZ_JBNPVW010000002.1, forward strand.
TTGCGGCGTCCGCATCGCCTATCCGCTGATGGCGCTGACCCTCACCGGCTCGCCGGTCGCGGCGAGTTGGGTGGGGTTCGCAATGACGCTGCCCAACTTCATCTTCCAGGTCCCGTCAGGTATCGCTGCGGACTACCGGAATCGCAGGCAAACCCTCGTGAAGTGCCAAAAGTACGGGTTGATGGCAACTCTGCTTGCGGCGGTGGTGGTCGTCGTGACGCCCCCGGGCCTGACGCTGTTGCTCATGGTATCGGCATTCGTCGAGGGAGCCGCACAGGTTTTCTTCGCCACCTCCGAGTTGGGACTGGTCCGTGACATCGTCAGCGTCGAAGAGCAGCCGGCGGCCTTCGCGCTCGTCGAAGCCGAGGAGTCGATCGCAACCGTGGTGGGCCGAGGGTTCGGCGCCGTCGCTCTGGGTGCTGCCCGGAGTCTGCCGTTCCTGGCAAATGCCGCGACCTATCTGTACGCTCTCTGGAGCCTGTCGAAGATCAGATCTGCGCCACAGGAGGAAGTCCACGGCCCGAGTATTTGGGATTGGAGCAGTGCCCGGTCAGGCATGCAGTTCCTGCGGGCCGATCCGTTCCTACGGTCCATCGCCGCCATCCTCACGGCGACGAACTTCATCTTCGAGATCGTCGTATTGCTGACGTCGATGGACATCAGGAACGGTGGCGGCCCGGTATGGGAAATCGGCGCCGTATTGGGAGCCCCGGGCCTGGGCGGCATAGTCAGCGCCGCCCCCACGATGTGGCTCGCCCGTCGGGCCGACACGAAGATCGCGCTCACAATCACGCTCTGGGCGTGGTTTCTTATGCTTGTAATCATGGCGATGTCCCCGACCCCGGTGATGCTCGCGATTTCCCTTGTCGGCATCGGCGCCTTCTGGACGTTCTCCAACGTTGCGATGACCCTGTATCGGGTGCGCGTCGTTCCCGAAGCCATGCTCGGCAGAGTTGTCGGCGCCACGATGCTCGTGCAGTGCTCCGGCATGGCCGCGGGCTCGTTGCTCGCGGGGTACATCCTGTCGATGTTCGGCACCTCGGCAACAGGCTGGCTGCTGGTCGGCGCCATGCTGATACTGGCCTTGAAGACACGTCGCCTGGAGGAGCCCGCGGCGGGTCTCCTGAAAGAGGCCACGCCCGCCGTTGCGCCCACAGCGGCGGCCGCTCACCGCACACCCTGGTCACCCAAACCCCGTGCATGACAAGCGAAAACACTAACTACTCGGCCTTGGCGGAACCTCAGGCAGTGCCCAGCAGCGTTTGACATGGTGGCACGTAGACGAACGCGGTCGCAAGTGTTAGCTAAGCGTTCAAAGGGGCCGCGGCCTGGTAGTCGATTCGTCATGTCGTTTGCCAACATATTGCAAACGACAGCTCCTGCATCGCATCGAACCTGCCCCGCCGGAGACCTCGCCCATATCCGGATATCAACACACCAACGCCTGCAACGCCTTTCAATCACTACGTTGGTGTGCGCCGCGCAGCGGCGCACACCAACTCACGTCACTTCTGAAACGCGGCCTAGTAGGTGTCTGGTGTCGAATGGCCCCTTGTGCGGGTCGGGCGAGATCGCCGGACCCGCACAAGGGTCTTCGGCTGGTGGATGAGCGTAGCGGCTGAGAGTTGTTTCTGGTTGCGCTGGTGGTGATTTGGTAGCGGCCTGTTTCTCTTTTCGGGGGCCGTTGCCGGTCAGATGGTGACGGTGGTCCAGCTGCCGGTGGTGTGGGTGCGTCCGAGGACTGCCAGGCGAGCGAGGTTGACCGCAGAGCGGCAAGCAGGCCGAAGTCGGCGCCGATCTTGTCCCGGCCCCGCATTCGGGCGCGGCGACCACCGTGCCGGCGCCGCATCAGGTGCCCGATCTTGCGTTCGACCTTGGGCCGGGTGGCTCGATAGTCGGCCTTCCAGACCGGGTCGTGCTGACGCTCGCGGCCGGTGACGAGGTATTTCTCGTGGGCGCCGATGGTGATCGTTTCAGTGACCTGCGCGAACGATGTTCTCGATATTGCGCTCTGCCAGCGCAGCGATGGTCAGCGACGGATTGACCGTGCCGGTGCTGCCGGGCACCGCCGCGCCGTCCATCACGTACAGGCCGGGATGGCCGATCACGCGGCCGTAGTTGTCGGTCGCCCGCCCGAGCACCGCGCCGCCGAGCGGATGGGCGGTGAACACCGCGTTCGCGTCGTACCCGAGCGCGGTGTATTCGACCATCGCACCGCCGCGCTCGGCGATGCGGTGCTCCACGGCGCGACAGGCATCCACGATGCGGTCCTGCGCCTGCCGCGGCCAGCGCAGGCCGACCGCATTGCGTGCGCGATCGAAACCGAAGCGCGCGCGGGTCGTGTCGAAGGCGAGGCCGAGCGAGGCCAGCGCACCAGTCTCCACGGGTACCCCCGGGATGTACCAGCTCTCCAGGGTCAGCGGCATACCGGATCCGTCGAAGATGCGGCTGGCGCTGGGCACGCCCTGGCCCAGGCCCGCGAGCGAGCTCTCGCCCCGGGCCAGCACCACATCGCCGTTGGTGCCCCAGCCGTCGCCGACGTGCTCGTTGAGATGCGGCAGCGCCCCGGTGGCCTGGGCGCGCACCAGCAGCTCCGACGTGCCGACCGAGCCGGCGCCGAGGAACAGGCGGTCACAGGTGAGGGTTCGGGTGCGCAGCACCGCACCGGTCGGGTCCATCTTGGTCACCGCGACCACGTAGCGCCCCTTGGCATCCTGCGCGATGGAATCCACCCGATGGCCCGCGAAGACCGCCGACTTCCCGGTCTGCTGGGCGTATTTCAGATAGTTCTGGTTGAGGTCGAACTTCGCGCCGTTGGAGTTGCCCAGATTGCTGCGGGCCGAGGTCCCCGAAGGCCTTGTGGCGCCGGACAATTCGCCGCGAATGATATTCCAGTTGAAGATCGAATCGCTGGCCTGCGGGGTGTAGCCGGCCTTGCGCGCCTGCTCGTCCCAGGCCCGCGAGTGGGTGAAGGGCGCCGAGTGGTAGATGTCGGCGGGCATCGTGCTCAGCCGCAGCATCTGGCGCACCCGCGGGTAGTAGACCCGGTCCATCTCGCCGAAATCGACCGTGCCGGTGAAGATCTGGTCGAAGAACCGCTGCGGCGGGGCCAGCATGCAACCGGTGAACACCACCGAGCCACCGCCGACCGCCGCGCCGCGCCAGACGTCGATGCCGTCGAACGAGGTCACATCCAGCACGCCGCCGAAGTCGGTGAAGTGCATCGGCACCTTGGTGACGCCGGTGAATTCGGTGCGATGCCAGAAGCCGCGGCCGTCGGGCAGGTCGTCGCCGGTGAAGATCTCCCGCCGGGGATCGTTGGGCCAGCGCAAACCGCGCTCGAGCACCGTGTTGGCCACCCCGGCCTGCGCCAGGCGCAGCGCGGTGACCGCGGCGCCGAAGCCCGACCCGATGATGATCGCCTCGGAGTGCTCCGGCGGATCGGGAAGGGGCGCAAAGATTTCCGGCACCCAATGCCGGAACAGGTCGTTCCATACCGGATCGGCGGTCGCCGGACCGGCGCCCGTCACCGCGCCTGCCGCGGTGCCCGTGGCACCGAGCAGCGCCGCCATGCCAGCAGCCTTTATCAGGGCGCGTCTGCGCACGCGGCCACCTCCCTAATCACGCGTTGCCGCGCGCGAGATTACCGGGTGGAGGGCAGCCCCTCAACCCTGGAGGGCGGAACCGCTCAGGCGCGCAGGCGTTCACGGCGGAGCTGGTCGACCTCCAGCAGGTCCAGGGGGGCCAGGGTGTCGATGCGGAGGGCGCGCTGCAGCAGCAGGTCGGCTAGTTCGGGATTGCGGGCCAGCGCGGGACCGTGCAGGTAGGTGCCGATGACCGAGCCCTGCACGACGCCCTCGCGGCCGTCGCCGACGCCGTTGCCGACGCCGCGGGTGACCGTGCCGAGGCCGACCGCGTCCGGGCCGAGGGTCGTTCCGCCGCGGTGGTTTTCGAATCCGGTGAGCGGGTCGGACAGCTCGGAGAGCAGCGGGGTGGTGGTCACCTCGCCGATGGCCCGCTCGGCCTGCGGGGAGGTGGTCACGTCGATCATCCCCACGCCCTCGACGCGTTCGCCGCCGGAGGTCTCGTACCAGTTGCCCAGCACCTGAATGGCCGCGCAGATCGCCAGCACGGGGGCGCCACGCTCGGCCGCCCGCTGCATGCCGGGATACTGCCGCAGATGGCGGGTGGCCAGGCGCTGCGCCGAATCCTCGGCCCCGCCCAGCAGATAGACGTCCAGGGAGTCGGGAACCGGATCGCTCAGGGTGATTTCGACGATCTCGGCGTCGTAGCCGCGCATCCGCAGGCGCTGCCGCAGCACCACCGCGTTCCCGCCGTCTCCGTAGGTGCCCATCACATCGGGCAGCACCAGCCCGATCCGCACGGTGGATTGCGCTGTCATGCCTGCCCCTCCAGATCGCGGTTCAGATCGCGGAACGCGGTGTAGTTGGCCAGCACCTCCACCTGCCCGGGCGGGCAGGAGGCGATGGCGCGCAACGGATTCGGCACCGTCGTATGTTCCACCCCGGCATAAGTGAGGCGCACCGCGAGGTCGGTGGCGCGCTCGCCGGCGGCTACCACCTGGGTGCCCTCGAAGTGTTCGAACCGCACGTCCCACAGCCACGACAGGTCCTCACCGTCGGGCACCTGGCCGTTCACCGCGATCACCAAACCCGTTGCGGCCGGGTCGATCATCGACAGCGCCTCCTGCCAGCCGGCGGGATTCTTGGCCAGCAGCAGGCGGGCGGAGCGCTCACCGACCCGCACGGTGCGGTACCGGCCCGCGATCTCGCGCACCGTCGCCGTGGCGTCGGCGGCCGTCTCGGGCGATACCCCCAGGGCCACCGCCGCGGCCACCGCCTGCGCGGCGTTACCGCGATTTGCGCGGCCCGGAAGGGCAAGGTGCAGGGGCAGTTTCACGCCGTCGGGGCCGTACAGATGCTCCTCGTCGACCCACCAGTCCGGCTCGGGCCGCTGGAAGTCCGCCCCGGTGCTGCGCCAGTGCCTACCCATCCCGTCGGCTCCGCCTCCTGCCGTCCCCGAAGGCTCCCCCTCCCAGACGATCGGCTCGCCGCTGCGGGGGCAGCTGCTTGCGTCCATGGCCCACCCGCTGCCCGCGGCCACCCACACCACATTCGGGTGGTCGTAGGCGATCGAGGTGATGAGCACGTCGTCGCAGTTGGCGATCAGCACGGCGTCCGGATGCCGAGCCATCCCGGCGCGCAGCTTGCGCTCGATCATGTTGATCTCGCCGACGCGGTCGAGCTGATCGCGGCTCAGGTTGAGCAGTACCACCGCGGCCGGATTCAGCGCATCGCTCACGTGCGGCAGGTGCAGCTCGTCGACCTCGATCGCCGCCACCGGCGCGGCGCGATGCGCCGAGAGCGCCGCCACGATGCCCGCGTCCATGTTCGCGCCGTCGGCCTGCGTCGCCACCGGCCCCAGCGCGGCCAGCGCGGCCGCGGTCATGCGCGTGGTGGTGGATTTGCCGTTGGTGCCGGTCACCAGCACGGTGCGCCGCCCACGGCCCAGCTGGGTCATGATCGTCGGATCGATCTGCAGGGCGATCAGCCCGCCGATCATCGAGCCCTTGCCCCGCCCGGCCCGCTGCGAGGCCCATGCCGCGCCCGCCGCCGCCCGCAGCGCGAGCCGTCCGCGCATCGAGATGTCTGCCACGCGGGGAATCCTATCCGCGATCGGCCGCGTCGGCGTTGGGCGGGGGACGAGGCGGACATGCGATTGCGGGCCGGTCGCGCGCGTGCACCCACCTGGCTCCGAGTACCGCTCGGCGTCGGCAGGGTGGGGCGATCTCAAGATTTTTACTACTTGCCCCACCGGAAAGGAGTATGTACTTTCCAGGTAAGCAAGTAGTCGATTTGGGGAGAATGATGAACGAGCACAAGGACAGCGACACGACCGAGCAGCAGCGAGCGCGGGAGGCGCTGGCGATGATGCGTGAGCATCGGGAGCGAACCGAGCGGGCCGCGGGCATGCCGATCTGGATCTATCCGGCGATGTTCGTGCTCAGCGCCGGAGCGAGCGCGGCGAACGATTTCGTGGACCTCACCGGCACGAAGGTGATCGCGGCGGTGATCGCGCTGGTGCTGGTGGTGGTGCTGGGTGTGCGGATGTTCACCGGAGCGGCGCCGCTGAGCCTGGTGCGAGGAGTGGCCGCCCGCCAGAGCCCGCCGAGCATGCGGGTGCGGGCCACGATCCTGCTGATACTGGTAGCGGGGGTATTCGTGATCGCGCGGTACGGCACCGGCCTGGGCCAGTCGCTCGCCGACGCGCTGGGGGTACCCGGGTATCCGCACACGGTCACCGGTGTCACGTTCGCGGCGGTAGCGACCGTGCTGTTCGCCCTGAGTCAGCGGTTCATCGCGGCGTCCGGGCAGCGCTCGAACCGATGAGTGGACCGGAACTGGACCGGCTGCTCTCGGACCCGACGCGGCTGGCGGTGATGTCCGTGTTGTCCGCGGCCGAGTGGTGTGATTTCGGATTCCTGCGCGATGCGGTCGGGCTGTCGGATTCGGCACTGTCCAAGCAGCTGACCACGTTGCGCAAGGACGGATACCTCGAGCAGCAGCGCACGTATTCCGGACGGGTACCGAAGACGACCGTGCGCGCCACCGATCACGGACTCCGTTGTCTGGCAACGCATGCCGAGGCGCTGCAGGCGATCCTGAACCGCGCGGGCACAACCCGGCCCGAACGGCAATAAGACCGTGTTGTCAGTACAGCATCTTCCGGTAGGTCTCCGGCGAGTAGTGGTTCTCCAGCTCCTCGAGGGACTCGGTGACGTTGACCTGAATCTCCTTCGTCAGCGCCGCAGCGCTGGGCAGCGTGTCCTCGGGCCAGCCCTCGGGCTGCCACAGGCTGCTGCGCATGAAGGCCTTGGCGCAGTGGAAGAAGATCTGCTCGATCGCGACCTCGACGGCGAGGATGGGGCGATGGCCCTTGACGATCATGTCGTCGAAGTACGGGGCGTCGGTGAGCAGTCGGGCGCGGCCGTTGACCCGCAGGGTCTCACCGCGACCCGGAATCAGGAAGATAACGCCCACATGCGGATTGGACAGAATGTTCAGATAGCCGTCGGCGCGGCGATTGCCCGGACGCTCGGGGATCGCGATCGTCCGGTCGTCGAGCACCTTCACGAATCCGGCCGGATCGCCCTTCGGGGAGGCATCGCAGTTGCCCTCGGCGTCGCTGGTCGCCAGCACCACGAACGGCGAGGTGGCGATCCACTCCCGGTCGCGCGGATGCAGTGCGGGACGCTCCTTGGTGGCGACGCGATGGTTCGGCTCCCCCAGCAGTTCGCGAAGTTCGGCCGCAGTGGTGATTTCGCTCATGCAATAAATTGAACTGCGCGACAACGCCGGAGGCCAGCAGTTTGTTCAGATCCGGCGACGGCGGTCCCCGGCGCGGACCCCCGTCCCGCTCAGTCCGGGGTCTCGAAGAGGTTCGGCTGCCCCGCGGCGTACCGCGCGATATCGGCCTGACGCATCGGCTCGAGCTCGGCCGCGCGGTACAGCGGGAAGAGCTTGCAGCGCGGGGCATTCGAGCCGACCGTGTCCAGCAGCGCGTTGACCGCGCGACGCGCGGCCTCACAGGCGCCCTCCATGGTGGCCAGATCGATGGTGGTGCGCACGTAATCACCGGCGAGGAAGAGATTTTCCAGCGCGCCGTGCGGCTGCGGGCGCGCGGACCAGGAGCCGACCGTATTGATCAGCAGCGGATCGGCATTGTTGTTGACGCCCCGTGCCGGATCCCAGGTGACGCCCGAATCCAGGAACCACGAATGCAGATCGGCGTCGCGCAATTCGACCTTGCCCGCCAGCGCCGCGCGCAGCTGCGCCCAGACCTCGCGCGCGATCTGCTCGTGCGTGCATTCCCGAGCCGGCTTGCCGAACAGGATTCCGGGGACGTTCCAGTTCGAGACGTCCACCGAGAGGCAGTCCCGCACCGTCCCGTCGCCGAAGCCGGAAAGCGGTGTGCGAGACCAGAATTGATTCTGCGCGATGGAGGTCAGCGACCACGGCGAATCGATGTAGGCGGTATGCCCGCGGGCGATTCCCGCCGGGCGGCGCAGATAGAACTGGATACCGGTCATCCAGTCCACGGTCAGGCGGTCCATCGCCGCCAATTCCGGTTGCACCGCCAGGATTTCGGGCGTCCACAGCCGACGGGCCACGTCGACCGGCACGGCGAGCACGAAATGGTCTGCGTCGACCGCGCTTTCGGTGCCCGCACCGTCGGTGATCCGGGCGCCCGCGATCCGGCGATCGCGCACCTCGAGCCCGCGCAGCCGCCCGGTCTCGAAGCGCACGCCGAGACCGCGCAGGTACTGGACCCAGGGGTCGATCCACGCCCGCGAGGTCGGGCCGTCGAGCAGCCGGTCCAGCGGGCCGTCGTTGCCGATCTCCATCGGGTTGCCCAGGAACTGCTCGCCCATGGTGCCGATGGTGCGGGTACTGGCCCGATCGTCCTTGGCGGCGACCAGCAGCGTGGTCAGGGTGCGCGACATCAGCACCCGGAATTCCGTGGAGCGAGCGCTCGCGCCGAGGAAATCGCGCCACGCCACGTGCTCCCACTGCCCGAGCCGGCGCGCATCGCAGCTGGTGTTGAAGACGAGCAGCCGGTTGACGAAGTGGGACGCGTCGGTCGTCGGCATGCGTGCCGAGGTCGCGATCCCCGAGGCGAGGGTCTGCCGAAAGTCGTCCGGGCTGGCCCACGACCTGCCCCTGCCCATCGGCAGGATGCTGTCCGGGGACCCGTTGCGGGAGAACCGCGCCTCGGGGGCGGCGACCAAGTTGTCCCACACGCCATTGGCGTTGCCCGGGAATGGGATTCGCCGCATCGTGTCCGGAACATGGTGGTAGAAGCCGGGAAAGAAGCGGAAGCCGTGCTCGCCGGGCAGATCCGGACGGCCACCGCGGCCGGTGCCGGGCACCGCGATGCTGCGAGCTTTACCACCCAGGGCCCGGGGTTCGTACAGGGTGACCGCGAATCCCCGCTCGGCCAGCTCATGCGCGGCCGTGAGCCCGGCCACGCCGCCGCCGAAGACTGCGACCCGGCGCGCGGGGGCGGCGGCGGCCGGAACCGGACGCACCGTCAAAGCCCCAGCGGTTACCGCACCCGCGACGGCCGCCCCGCGAAGAACTGCTCTTCGGGAGACGACCCCATACCGTTCTGCCATCTGCTCAGGACCTCCACGCCGGGCAATACTGTAGGCGGTCGATCCGGGTCCCGGAGACGAAGGGTGCGGCAAGTTTCGGACCAACGGTTCCGTTGCCGAGTTACTGCTGGACTGGCACCGCCTGCATGTCCAGGACCGGCGAATCGTTCGGCACCACGGCCCGGCGCCGCCCACCGGAGGTCGCCGCGAACGCGCCCGCGATCACGATCACTCCACCGATCAGCGACGGAGCCGTCGGCCGCTCGCCCAGGAAGGCCCACGACGCGGGGATGCCCACCACGGGAACCATCAGCGAGAGCGGTGCGACCGCGCCCGCCGGATAGCGGCCCATCAGATAGGTCCACAGACCCGAGCCCACCACGGTGGCCAGCACCACCGTGTATGCCAGTGCGGCGAGAGCGGGCCAGCCCGTGGCCGAGAAGGAGGCCGCGAGCGCATGAACACCCGCAGTCGGCCCCTCGATCAGCAGCGACAGCGCGAACAACGGGATCGGCGGCACCACCGCCATCCACAGGGTCAGGTGCAGCGGATCGACCTTCCGGGCGGGATCCGAGGCAGAGCCCGCCGCGGCGAGCCGTGAGCCGATATTGCCCAGCGCCCACCCCAGCCCGCCCGCCAGCGTCAGCAGCACGGGCACCAGCGCGGCGTGCTGGGCCCGGTCCCACCCGATGACCACCATACCGAGTAACGCGGTGGCCAGCCCGAGAATCTTTGTGGCCCCGAGCCTTTCGCGCAGCAGCAGCGAGCCGAGCAGCACGGTGAACGGCGCCGAGGACTGCAGCACCAGTGAGGACAGCCCGGTCGGCATGCCCGCGCGCATGGCGGTGAACAGGAACGCGAACTGCAGCACCCCGAATCCGAACCCGTACAGCAACAGCCACCGCAGCGGCACCCGCGGCCGCGGCACCAGAATCAGCACGGGCACCGCGATCACCGCGAATCGCAACCCCGCGAAGAACATCGGCGGAAAGTGCTCCACCCCGATATGCAGAGCCAGGAAGTTCAGCCCCCAGAGCAGTACGACGGCCAAGCCGAGCAGACGATCACGGTAACTCACACCGCTCATCTTGAGGACGCGGATCTATTAGAACAATCGAATATAAGTGGATTGATACTGTAGTAAAACTGAACAATGCAGGAAGGATCCTTCACCTCCGCCGAGCGGCTGCGGGTGCTGCGCGAATTCGCCGATCGCGGCACGGTCGCGCGGGTCGCCGAGGCGCTGTCGATGACGCCGTCCGCGGTGTCGCAGCAGCTGAAGGCGCTCGCGCGGGAGGCCGGGGTGGCGCTGCTGGAACCCGACGGGCGCCGGGTGCGGCTGACCGACGCCGGCCACGCGCTGGCGATCCGGGCCGATGAGGTGCTCGCCGCGATGGACCGCGCCGCGGCCGAGATGGCGCTGTACCGCGGCTCACCGCGCGGGCAGGTGCGGGTGGCGCTGTTCCCGTCCGGGGCCGCGCTGCTGCTGCCGCACGTGCTGGCCGCACTCGCCGAGAGCGGGGTCGACATCGTCGCCCGCGATGAGGACGTGCCGCCGACCGCCGTGCCACGCCTGCTCGCCGACTACGACGTCGTGCTGACCCATCGCGACGAGCGCGCCGGCTCGATATCCGGGCCCAGGGTCGCCGCACAGCAGTTGATGCGCGAGCCGATCGACGTCGTTGTCGCCCGCGGCCACCGTCTGGCCGATCGCGAAACGGTCACCCCACAGGAGCTGGCGCAGGAGTCCTGGCTCAGCGTGCGCGGCGGCTTCCCCGTCGACGACGTCCTGCGATCGATCGCCACCGTCACCGGCGTCCAACCACGAATTACTCAGCGGCTCAACGATTTCAGCGTCATCGAGGAGCTGGTGGCGGCCGGGCACGGCGTCGCCCTGATACCGCGCCACGCCGTACGCCACCCCGGCCTCGCGGTGCTGCGCCTCTCCGGCGTCCGCGCGGCCCGCCTGTACGACCTGGCCACCCGCCCGCACGCCGAGCGCCGCCCCGCCGTGGCCACGGTGCTCGACGCCTTCCACACCGCCGCGCGCGCGGTAACCGCGGGTTGAATGCGCCGCACTCCATTCCAGCGCTTCGCCGGAATCAGCTGGCGGGCAGCCGATCACGCATTTCGATGATCCGCAGGCGGCATATCGTCCGGCCATATCGTCGAACAGCCCGGCGAATCACCATGATTCGCCGAGCCGTTCGTTATCGCGTTGCGCCCCTATGCGGTTCGCAGCGCTACTGACCGTAGTGATCCGGCCCCGCGAACGGGTCTCCCGGATACGGTCCCGGCTGGCCGGGGTACGGGCCCTGCGGACCGGGGAACGGCCCCTGACCCGGGTACTGGCCCTGGCCGCCCGGGAACTGTCCCGGCTGGCCCGGGTACTGGTTCGGCAGCGGGAACGGGGCCTGCGGAACGTTGAAGCCGAAGTCGTCGGCCACCATCGCCGCCAGCTCCAGCAGGGCGGTGCGGGTCGGCTTGCTCACCAGCTCCAGATCGATCTCCGCGCCCTCGGCGAGGTGGTCGTCGAACGGCACCACCTGCACCGCCCGGGTGCGGTCCAGGAACAGCTTGCGCAACTGATCCAGATCCACCGTGGACGCGCCGCGCCGAGAGGCGTTGACCACCACCACGGTTCGCTCGACCAGCTTGTTGTAGCCGTGATGCTCGAGCCAGTCCAGCGTGGCCGAGGCGCTGCGCGCGCCGTCGATCGCCGGGGAGGTCACCAGGATCAGCGAGCTGGCCATGTCCAGCACGCCCGACATCGCCGAGTGCATCAGACCGGTACCGCAGTCGGTGAGGATGATGTTGTAGAACTGCTGCAGGATGCTGATCGCGCGGCGGTAGTCCTCCTCGCTGAAGGCCTCCGATACCGCCGGATCCTGTTCGCTGGCAAGCACTTCCAGTCGGCTCGGGGCCTGCGAGGTGTGCGCCCGCACGTCCGAGTAGCGACTGATGTTGCGGTCCTCCAGCAGATTTCGGACCGTGGAGCGGGTCTGGCGCGGCACCCGGTGCGCGAGCGTGCCGAGGTCGGGGTTGGCGTCGATGGCGATGACGCGGTCACCGCGCACGGAGGCGAAGGTCGAGCCGAGGCCGACGGTCGTCGTGGTCTTGCCGACGCCGCCCTTGAGCGACAGGATCGCGATCCGGTAGTCGCCGCGAACCGGCTGATTCACCCGCTCGGTGAGCTCCCGGACGACGACATCCGCCGAGGACTCACCCGGATTGATCGCACCACCGGACATCTTGTGCACCGCGCGGCGCCAGCCACTGCGCGGCGAGCGCCGCGCCCGCTTGAGCAGGTTCAGGTCGTTCACCGAATGGCCGGGCTGCCCGAGCTGCTGCTGCATGTGCTGCGGCGTGAAACCCGGCTGCGGCGGCTGCTGCTGCGGCTGGGGAGGCTGCTGCGCCTGCGGCGGTTGCTGCGGGGGGTGCTGCTGCGGGAAGTTCGGCTGGCTGGGCGGACCGCCCCACCCACCGGGCTGCGACTGCTGCTGCGGCGGCGGCTGATACGCCGGGGGCGCGGGTGGCGGCGGCGGGGCCCAGCTGAACTGCTCGCCGCCGTACTGCTGCGGTTCCGGCGCGGGCGCAGCCTGCGGATCCTCGTTGAACACGCGGCGGACCATGCCGTCGCTGCCGATCTCCTGGCGCACCTCGCCGTAGGGCGTCTCCTGGCGCGCCTCACCGTAATTCACCGGTGGCTCACTGAAATTCGGCTGCGCGCCCGCCTCCGGGCCGGGCATCTCGCCGTAGGGCTGCGGCGGCAGATCGCCGAAGTTGGGCGGCGCGAACGACGTCGGATCCGCCGGGCCGCCAGGCGGGGCGAACGGACCGCCCTGCTCCGGCATCGGGAAGCCGCCGGGCGGCGCGAAACCGGGGTTCGGCGCGAACTGCCCCTGCGGCGTGAAGGGCGAGGGCGGCGGGAATCCGCCCATCGGCTGGCCGCCGGGCGGCGGGAACGCGCCCTGGTGCTCCTGCCCGAACTGGTGCTCCGGGAACTGCCCCTCGGGCGGGAACTGCGACTGGGCACCCAGATGCTGTTCCGGACCGGGCTGATGGTCGTGCTCGAACTGCGGCCCGCCCGGGAACGGGGTCTGCTCCATCGAGTCGGGCACCGGCGGGAACATCCCGGATGCCTGCTCCTCCTCGCCCGCCCCGTCGTAGCTCGATTCGGCCGGCTCGGCGTCCGGTGCGGGTTCGTCCACCCGTCCGTCGTTGTGCGGAGCCGCGGTCGGATCGTCGTGCTCGGTGGTCGTGTCACCGCCGTGGCCCTGCAGCCACGGCGGCGAGGTCGAGTTGTCGTTGGTCACGTATCCCCCATCTGCTCGGGAGTTTTCGAGCAGTGAGCTCGGCTCTGATGCTGTTCAACGCTAGCACGCTGCGCGGATGCTCGTGGGTGGCACAGACCTGCGGCAAACCTGTACGGCGGCGAGTTGTCCACGGGGGATATCCAGTTCGGCACGCCACCGTTACGATCTGCGCAAATGCGGCACCGGCGGGTGCGGCAACCGAGTCGAATCATGAACGGACCATGAACGCAACGCAGTTCTCGAGGCCCATGCGGCTCGTCCGCGACCGCATCGGAATCGGCACGATCACCGACTACGGATACGAGACCCCGTGGGCCACCGGAAGAATCGAGTTCCTCGATCCGACCCGCGCCGAGACATGCGAGCAATGCGTCGAATTCGAACGCTGGCTCGCCGAGACCGACGACCTGCCCGAGGACGACGCGCAATACGACGCCGCGTGCGCGCGTGAGGCCGCACGCCGCGGCCTCACGCCCGCCGACCTCGACCTGTTCCACTCCGGCGCCTGGACGATCACGACCGACGACGGGGACATCCACGATGTCCCCTCGCTGGAATTCCTCGGCGACGGCTACGTGCAGTGGCGCTGGTGAGGCGTCAGCGCTGCGCCCGGTTGACCGCGGAGACGACCGCGCGCAGCGATGCGGTGGTGATCGACGTGGCGATGCCCACACCCCAGCTCACCTTGTCCCCGACCGCGCACTCCACATAGGCCGCGGCCTTCGCGTCGTCACCGGCGGACATGGCGTGCTCGGAGTAGTCCAGCACCCGCACGTCGTAGCCGATCGGACCCAGCGCGTCGACGAACGCTGCCAGCGGGCCGTTGCCCTCGCCGGAGATCTCCTGCTCCACACCGTCGACCTTGACCACGGCGTCGATGTGGTCGGTGCCGCCGTCGGTCTCCGAGGCCGATACCTTCTGGCGCATCCGCTCCAGCGGGTTGATCGGGTTCAGGTACTCCTCGGCGAAGACGTCCCACATCTCCTTCGGGCTGACCTCGCCACCCTCGCCGTCGGTGATCTTCTGGATCGCCTGCGAGAACTCGATCTGCAGCCGCCGCGGCAGCACCAAGCCGTGATCGGTCTTCATGATGTAGGCGACGCCGCCCTTGCCGGACTGTGAGTTGACCCGGATCACGGCCTCGTAGGTGCGGCCGACGTCCTTGGGGTCGATCGGCAGGTACGGAACCTCCCAGGTGATGTCGTCCACATCGGCGCCCGCGGCGTCGGCCGCGGCCTTCATCGCGTCCAGGCCCTTGTTGATGGCGTCCTGGTGACTGCCGGAGAACGCGGTGTACACCAGGTCGCCGCCGTAGGGATGGCGTTCGTGCACAGGCAGCTGGTTGCAGTACTCCACAGTGCGGCGGATCTCGTCGATGTTGGAGAAGTCGATCTGTGGATCGATGCCGCGGGAGAACATGTTCATCCCCAGGGTGACCAGGCACACGTTGCCGGTGCGCTCGCCGTTGCCGAACAGGCAGCCCTCGATGCGGTCCGCGCCGGCCAGGTATCCCAGCTCGGCCGCGGCGACGCCGGTGCCGCGGTCGTTGTGCGGGTGCAGCGACAGCAGGATCGACTCGCGGCGGGCCAGGTTGCGGCTCATCCACTCGATCGAATCGGCGTACACGTTCGGGGTGGCCATCTCGACGGTCGCGGGCAGGTTGATGATCATCGGCTGGTCCGGAGTCGGCGCGATGATCTCCGAGACCGCGTCGCACACCTGCTTGGCGTATTCCAGCTCGGTGCCCGTGTAGGACTCCGGGCTGTACTCGTAGCGCCAGTTCGTGTCCGGGTAGCGCTGCTCGATCTGCTTGACCAGCGTCGCCGCGTCGGTGGCGATCTTCCGCACCGCGTCGCGGTCGGCGCGGAACACCACGCGCCGCTGCAGGATGGAGGTCGAGTTGTAGAAGTGCACGATGACGTTGGCCGCGCCCGCGCAGGCCTCGAAGGTGCGCTCGATCAGCTCGGCGCGGCACTGGGTCAGCACCTGGATGGTGACGTCGTCGGGGATCGCGTTGTCCTCGATGATCTCGCGGACGAAGTCGAAGTCGGTCTGGCTGGCCGAGGGGAAGCCGACCTCGATCTCCTTGTAGCCCATCCGCACCAGCAGGTCGAACATGCGGCGCTTGCGGGCCGGGCTCATCGGATCGATCAGGGCCTGATTGCCGTCGCGCAGGTCGACCGCGCACCAGCCGGGCGCGCGATCGATGACCTTGTTCGGCCAGGTGCGCTCCGGCAGCGTGATCGGCTCGACCTCCTCGGCGAAGGGTCGGTACCGGAAGGTCGGCATCGAGGAGTTCTTCTGCTGGTTCCACGCGGGCTGGTCGGCCGGGGCTGGCTTGGAAGGCGCGGTGATGGCGCGCGATACGAAGGCGTCAGCAGGTGACATGCAAATCTCCAAAAGGGTGGGTTTGGTGTATCCCAGGGAATTGGTCGACCGGCACAGCTGAACCCCGCGGCGGGAGCCGGTCCGTATCAGACCCCGTCGCGGCGGCCGAGGAGGAGTGCCCGCTGCATGATGGTCGCGAGTTTACAGGTCCGCGTTCTTCCGAGGGAAGGGTGGTGGGTGCCACCCGGCTGTGTTCACCCACCCCGCCGACTGGCGCAAGCTCCGTCGGCTCACCGTCCCCGGTTATGCGTGCAGCTCCCCCGAGATGAGGAAATCGCGCAATCGGTCCCGGTAGGGCTCGATATCGATGGCCTGGGACTCGAGCCAATCCGCCGCGTAGTACTTATCGATATATCGATCGCCGGGGTCGCAGATCAGCCCGACGACGCTGCCCTCACGACCCTCGCGGGCCATCTCGGACATGATGTGGAACGCCGCCCACAGCCCGGTTCCGGTGGACGCCCCGGCCTTGCGGCCGATCACCTCCTCGAGCACGTGCACCGCGGCGATCGCGGCGGCATCGGGCACATGGATCATCCGGTCGATGGCCGAGGAGACGAAGCTCGGCTCGACCCGCTGGCGGCCGATGCCCTCGATGCGCGAGCAGACCTCGGTGGTGACGGCGGTGTCGCCGTCGCGCCAGCCCGGGAAGAAGGCCGAATTGTCGGGATCGGCCACGCACAGGCCGGTCGAGCGGCCGGTGTAGCGGATAAAGCGCGCGATGGTGGCCGAGGTGCCGCCGGTGCCCGCGGTCGCGACGACCCACGCCGGATCAGGGAAGCGCTCCTGGGACATCTGGTCGAAGATCGACTCGGCGATGTTGTTGTTGCCGCGCCAGTCCGTCGCCCGCTCGGCGTAGGTGAACTGGTCCATGTAGTGCCCGCCGCTCTCGCGCGCCAGCCGCGCCGCGACGTCGTACACCTCGTTCGCATTGTCGACGAAATGACAACTGCCGCCGTGGAATTCGATCAGCCGAACCTTCTCCCGGCTGGTGCTGCGGGCCATCACCGCGATGAACGGGACCCCGATCAGCCGCGCGAAGTACGCCTCGGACACCGCCGTGGAACCGCTGGAGGCCTCGATCACCGGGCGGCCCGGGCGGACCCAGCCGCTGCACAGCGCGTGCAGGAACAGCGAGCGGGCGAGGCGGTGCTTGAGCGAGCCGGTGGGATGCGTGGACTCGTCCTTTAGATACAGGTCCACACCGGGCAACGCGGCGAGCGGCACCCGCAGCAGGTGGGTATCGGAGGAGCGGCGCGCATCGGCGCGCACCTTGGCGATCGCCTCGGACAGCCAGCGCCGGTGCTCCGGATCGTATCGATTGACATCGATCATGCCCGGTTCTGCGGACGTCGTCATGGGCACCTCCGGCGGTTCGGCAACAGGCTGGTTGCTGACGCTTCGGAACGCCACCATCGGCGTACGTGGCCATCGATGGGACTTGCGTCAGCCACTAGCTGCGACCTTACACATCAGCGCAGTCCACGGACCGCGAGGCTGCGGACGGTCTTGCCCACAATTCGCGCACACGGGAGTCGCGACACACGCCGACCGCGATACCTGCCGACGGACGCCCGGACCGGCAAACACCCCGCGTCCCGTGCGGATTCGGTTGTGTCCTTACCGGATTCACAGGTGATCTGCCGAGCGCACCCCGCCGATCTCCACTACCGTCGAGGCGTGTTCGGCATCATCCGCCCCTGTAAGCACAGACTGGGCGCAGAGTTGAGTTCCGCGTGGATGGCGCAGCTGTGCGGGCTCTGCCTGGCGCTGCGCGACGACCACGGCCAGGCCGCCCGCATGGCCACCAACTACGACGGCCTGGTCATCTCGGCGCTGGTCGATGCGCAGGCGCCCCGGGCCACCCGCCGCGCCGCCGGGCCCTGCCCCCTGCGCGCCATGCGCACCGCCGACGTCGCCACCGGCGACAGCGTGCGGCTGGCCGCCACGGTATCGCTGGTGCTGGCCGCGGCGAAGGTGCGCGACCATGTCGAGGACGGCGACGGCGTCGCGGGGACGGCGGGCGTGCGGCCCGCCGCCCGGCGCATCGCCGAGCGCTGGGCCCGCCAGGGCGCCGAGACCGGCGCGGGCTTGGGCTTCGACACCGCGGTCCTGCTGGACGCGGTGGACCGGCAGCTCGCCGTCGAGGCCGCCGCCGGACCGCAGACCACCCTGCTCGAGCTCACCGAACCGACCGAGGCCGCCACCGCGGCGGCGTTCGGGCACACCGCGATCCTGTCCGGGCGGCCCGGCAACGAGGGCGCACTGATCGAGGCCGGCCGGCTGTTCGGCCGCATCGCGCATCTGGTCGACGCCGCCGAGGATCTGCACGAGGACTTCACGCACGGCAAGTGGAATCCGCTGGTGGCCACGGGAACCGCCGCCGAGGAGACCCACCGGCTGTGCACCGACGCGCTGCTGGGCATCGAATTGGCGCTGGCCGAGGTCGAATTCACCGATGGGCGGCTGGTGCACCGGCTGCTGACCAAGGAACTGGGCCGGTCGGTGCACCGCACCTTCAAGCACTCGGATCACGAGAGCTGCCGCGGCGATTCCACCATCGTCAACCGGCGCGGTCGCCGCGGCCGATACGGCCCGCCGCCGCCCGGATACGGCTACCCGCCGCCGCAGGGCTACTACCCGCCGCCCGGATACGGCTACGGTCCCCCGCCCCGCCGCCGCAGCGGATTCTGCCTGCCGTTCTGCGAGGGCATCGCCTGCTGCGAGTGCTGCCGGTGCAGCGAGGATTGCTGCTGCTGCACCTGCGAGGGCTGCGAATGCTGCGGGGACGGCTGCTGCGACTGCTGAATTCCGCTGGGATGCAGCGGATATCGGGTGCACGGTAAGGGCGAACCGAACAGCGGCAGGCGTGTGGAGCCCCTCAGGCGGAGTGACCCTCGAAGGTCGGGCTCCAGACACCGCGTCCAGGCGGGCGCGCGAGCTCGATGCGCAGGCGGTACGAGCCGGTAGCTCCGACTAGGCGGAGTGGCTGTCGAAAGTCACACGCTCCCAGGCCACCTCGTCCAGACGGGCGCGGTCGCCGGCGGCCCACGCCCAGATCAGATCGGCGACCCGCTGCGGATCGGTAAGGGTGGCGCCGAAGTGCTTGTCGGCGCTGCCATCCCGGTATTCGAGGGTGTAATCGTCCGGGCCGTTGCGGTAGGTCTGGATATAGACCTCGGGGGCGCTCGCCACGATCAGATACGGCCCGGGCTCGGCGAGCGCGGGAATCCACTCGTCAACGAGTTTCCTTGTAAGATACGGGAATTCACCGGCTCCGCCGTGGGTCACCGCGATGTCGACGCGTCCGGCCGGGTCGATCAGCCAGCTCAGCTGCGGATCGAAGATCGCATAGTCGCGCGGCGTGGCCAGCTCGAACAGCAGCCCGCGCACGTGGCCGATCGCGTCGTAGGGGCTCGGGACGTGCAGCGTCGCGCCCGCGCCGTCGCCACCCACGTCCGCCGACAGGAAGCTGTCGGATTCGGGCCGCTCGGAGTTGCGCCGGATGAGCTCGGCCGCGATCGCCGCGACCGGCTCGGATTCCGGCCTGCCCTGCTGAGTGGTCAGATACTCCTCGACCTCGGCGGGCGTCGAGGCGACGCCGGACGGCAGCAGTACGTGGTCGTAACTCACCCGGCCAGGCTACGCGGCCGCCTGCGGGTCCCCGACACCGCGCACCCGCACCCGCCCGCCACGTCGAAGCAGTCGACGATGAAGCTGTGGCGGGACCGGTCGCCGTCGTAGCAGTTGTCGCCCTCCGTGCAATCCACCGACCAGTCGGTGTGCACGATCAGCGTGCCGTGACAGTGGTCGAGCGCCGAATCGCAGGACGTACAGACCCTCGTGCGCACAAGACCTCCTCCAGAGAGATGCTCGCATCCGGTCTACCACTCGAACACCCGTTCCGCCGCCCCTTTTCGCGTGTCGGGTCCGCGTGTCCCTACTGATTGGTGAGCGCCAGCCGCCCGGCCAGGGCGAGGAAGGACAGCCCGAACACCCGCCGCATCCATGCCGTGATCGCCGGACGATCGATGACATGCCTGCGCACGGCGGCGGCGAAGATGCCGTAGAGCGCGAACACCACGAAGGTCACCAGCATGAAAACGCCACTGAGCCAGAGCATCTGCGGAACGGCGTGGGCCGAGTGGGTATTCACGAACTGCGGCAGGAATGCGAAGAAGAAGATCGACAGCTTCGGGTTCAGCAGGTTGATCAGGATCGCCGACCCGATCACCCTCAGTCCCGAGGGGGCGGCGCCCGGCTCCGGCTCGACCGCGAGGGATCCCTTGTCCCGGAAGGTATTCCATGCCATGTACAACAGGTAGAGCACGCCGAGATACTTCAGCGTCGCGAAGGCGACCGCACTGGTGTTGAGCAGCGCGGCCAGGCCGGTGATCGCGGCGAGCAACTGCGGGACGATCCCGAGCGTGCAGCCGAACGCCGCGACGACGGCGGCTCTGGCGCCGCGCTGCAGCCCGGCGGCCAGGGTGTAGAGCGCCCCGGTACCCGGGGTGACGACGATGACGAGGGTGGTAATGAGAAAGGCAAGGCTCATTACCCGGAGAGTAACCGGAATCGCCCTGCCTGCCTAGGCCCGAAATGCCCGGCCGCCGAACGCACTACCCGCTCACGCCTACAGCGCGCGGCGACCGGACAGCGCCCGGCCCAGTGTCAGCTCGTCGGCGAATTCGAGGTCGCCGCCCATCGGCAGGCCCGAGGCCAGGCGAGTCACGGCCAGGCCGGGGAAGTCGCGCATCATGCGGACCAGGTAGGTGGCCGTCGCCTCGCCCTCGGTGTTGGGGTCGGTGGCGATGATCACCTCGGTGACGTCCACGCCGTCGGCCTGATTTCCGATGCGCGCCAGCAACTCCCGGATCCGCAGCTGGTCCGGGCCGATGCCGGACAACGGATCCAGCGCGCCGCCCAGCACGTGGTAACGGCCCCGGAACTCGCGGGTGCGCTCGATGGCCTGCACGTCCTTGGGCTCCTCGACCACGCAGATCATGGTGCGGTCGCGGCGCGGATCGGCGCAGATGCGGCACAGCTCGCCGTCGGAGACCGTGCCGCAGACGGCGCAGAACCGCACGCCGTCGCGCACCTTCTGCAGCGCCGCCTGCAGGCGGTCGATCTCCGGCGGCTCCACCGAGAGCAGATGAAACGCGATGCGCTGCGCGCTCTTCGGACCGACGCCGGGCAGCTTGCCCAGCTCGTCGATCAGATCCTGAACCGGACCCTCGTACACCTGCGCCGCCTTTCGATCAGAACGGCAGGCCGGGCACGCCGCCGCCCATGCCACCGGCCAGCGGGCCCAGCTTCTGCGCCGCGAGCTCCTGCGCGCTGGCCATCGCCGCATTGATCGCGCCGACGACGAGATCCTGCAGCGTCTCCACATCCTCGGGGTCGACGACCTTCGGATCGATCTGCAGCGAGGTCACCTCGCCGGTCGCCTTAATCGTGACCTTGACCAGGCCGCCGCCGGCCTCACCCGGCACCTCGGCGGCCGCGATCTCCTCCTGCGCGGCCAGCACGGCCTCCTGCATCTGCTGCGCCTGCGCCAGCAATGCCTGCATATCGAACTGTCCACCGGGCTGCACGGAGGTCCTCTCTGTCATCGCGGAGTTTCCGCCTCCAGGGTAGTCACGGTTCGGTCTACCGCAGCATCGGCGGGGCCCGGGCCACTTACGATCATTGTCACGCCGGGCGATCATCGTGACGGCAGGGATACCTGACGGAGGCAACAATGCGGGTATACAGTCAGCTCTTGCGGTCGGCCCTGATGCGCTTCGCGGCGCTCGCGGGCCTGGCCACCTTGTGTGTCGTTCCAACCACCGTGATGGCGCCGGCCGCACAGGCGGACACCAGCTTCGGCGGCGGCTGCATCCTCTATCCGAACGACCGCATGGCGACGGTGAACGCGCTGCGCACGCAGTGTTCGATCGAGCAGCAGGACAAGATCTTCTTCTCGTCCTCGCGCGGGGACGTCCCGATGGGCGTGACGGACGGCTGGGTGGCTCGTCCGCCCATCATGGAGACGCTGGCGCCGCCGTTCTGGATCGGCAAGACCTTCTACACGGGCCCGAACGGCGGCACGCTGCTGAACCGGATCACCGGCGCGAACATCCCCGGCTTTCCCGCGTACGTCTACTCGGCACCCGAGCGCGTGGACCACCAGCCGGCCTGGATCCTGGACTACGCCCCGTCCGTCACCCCGCAGATCCTCGATGAGATCCGCGAGGTGAGCCCGGGCGTGTGGTTCGGATACTCGTGGTGGCGCGGGGCTTTCGAGACCGCACTGCTGCTGAGCTTCGTGCTCATCGAGCATCGGCCCGCCTGAGCGCGCATCCTCAGCTCAGTGCGCCCTTGAGGTTTTCGAGCACCTGCGCCTGAATCTTCTTCAGCCCCAACGGCGCGAAGATGCCCTCGAAGAAGCCGGGGACGCCGCCGGCGCCCTTCCAGCTGGTGCGCACGGTCACCAGCGAGCCGGTGCCCGACGGCGTCACCGTCCAGGTCGTCACCATGGTCGAATTCGAATCCCGTTCGGTCACGATCGAATCGGACACCGAGATCGTGGCGTGCACGTTGCGGGAACGCTTCTCGGTGGCCTGCAGCGTCCAGTCCGCGACCGTTCCGGCGCCCTTACCACCCTCGACCACCTTGTAATCGCGGTAGTGCGGGGTGAGGATCTGCGGGCGGACCGTCTCGTAATCCGCGATCGCCTCCAGGGTGCGCTGCGGTTCCGCCGGAACGACGATCGAACTGGATGCGCTGACCTGTCCCACAATGAGCTCCTCACTCGAGTCCGCAAATGCGATGGGCACGACGACTGCCGCCGAGCTATGCTACGCCGCGATCCGACGGGTCAGAGTCAACCAGAGTCACCGAAGTCATACGAGGGGACAGTGCGCTACGTCATGCGCCTGCGGTCGATCGTCTTGTTCGCGTTCGGCATTGTGCTCGGCATCGCCATGGTGTTCTTCGGTATCTCGCAGCTGAACAGCCACGGCACGGTCGACTGCGGCGGAACCCAGATGCAGTCGGGCGACCACTGCGTGGAGACCGACAAGCACGGCCACCGCACGGTCCGCACGATCGACGAGCAGAAGTCCGACAACACCGAATCCGGCTGGATCGAAGTGCTGGTGGGCCCGCTGATCAGCATCGGTTGCGGATTCCTGCTGCGCCGGGAACTGATCCGGGCCCGCGGTGGATCCGGCGGGTTCCGCATGCCGATGTTCGATGGCGGCCGCGACATCTCCTCGTTCCAGGCCGACGCGGCGCCGTTTGCCCAGCCCAACGGCCCTGCCGCGCAGCAGAACCCGGGGCAGGCCGGCTACGGGCCCGGACCGTATCCGCCGCAGCCCGTCGCGGCGGCGCCGGGCTACGCGGCCCCGGGCCAGGGTTATCCACAGCCGTACGGCCAGGCCAATCCACAGATGCCACAGGGGCAGGGTTATCCACAGCAGTCCTACGGTGCGCCGCAGGGCTATCCCCAAGCGCCGAACAATCAGGGTTATCCACAGCAGCAGCCCTATCCCCAGCAGGGTGGCAGTCCGCAGCAACACCCCGGATATCCGCCGCAGGGCCAGTACCCGCCCGGGCAGTCGTACTGAGCCGGTGTTCCGGATCGCCGGTTCACACCTCATGGACCCGATAGCTCGAACGATGCCGAACAGATACGGAACGCAGACTCCGATTAAGGCCCGGACCTCCGCATTCCCGTCCGCGCGGTGATCACTCTCCCAATTCGGCCATCCGGGGCATATGCCACCGCGACACGCCGCCGCCGCGCCCCGGCCGCAACTCGATTCCACCCGGAACCACCTTTGCAACCAGCGCTTTCCCCGCCGTGCGCGATCGTGCTCGGCAACATCAACGCAATGCAACAGCTGTGTGAAAAATCGGCGATCCGGGTACCCTCCCGGTCGCCTCGCCCACCCCTGCGCGATAGCGTCTGGGTGTGGCAGTGAGTCTGTTGGGGAAGGCCGGACGCGCACCGGCCGCACACGAGTCGGGATTTGCCGCGCACCGGGCCGGGGTGGACCGCCTGCTGGCCAGCTATCGCGCAATCCCCCGCGATGCGAACATCCGCCTCGCCAAGAAGACCTCGAACCTGTTCCGGGCCCGGGCCAAGACCAACGCGCCAGGTCTGGATGTGTCCGGCCTGACCCGGGTGATCGCGGTCGATCCCCAAGCCCGCACGGCCGACGTCGCCGGGATGACCACCTACGAGGACCTGGTCGCGGCGACCCTGCCGTACGGCCTTGCCCCCCTGGTGGTCCCCCAGCTCAAGACGATCACCCTGGGTGGCGCGGTGACCGGCCTGGGCATCGAGTCCACCTCGTTCCGCAACGGCCTGCCGCACGAATCGGTGCTCGAGATCGACGTGCTCACCGGGGCGGGCGAGATCATCACCGCCACCCCGGACGGCGAGCACGCCGATCTGTTCCGGAGCTTTCCCAACTCCTATGGCACGCTCGGCTATTCGACCCGGCTGAAGATCGAGCTGGAACCCGTGCTGCCCTTCGTGGTGCTGCGGCACGTGCGATTCCACGATCTGCGCGAGCTCGAGGCGGCGATGGCGCAGATCATCGCCGACCGCGCCTACGACGGCGAGCCCGTCGAGTATCTGGACGGCGTCGTATTCACCGCCACGGAAAGCTATCTCGTGCTCGGCCGCCAGACCGACGAGCCCGGGCCGGTGAGCGACTACACCGGCATGGACATCTATTACCGGTCCATCCAGCACAATTCGGCGCAGCCCAAGCGTGACCGGCTCACGATCCACGACTATCTGTGGCGCTGGGACACCGACTGGTTCTGGTGCTCGCGGGCATTCGGTACACAGGATCCGCGCATCCGCCGTTTCTGGCCCCGGCAGTACCGGCGCTCGAGCTTCTACTGGAAGCTGATCGCGCTGGATCACAAGTACGACATCGCCGACAGAATCGAGGCGCGCAAAGGTAACCCGCCGCGCGAGCGCGTGGTGCAGGATATCGAGGTGCCGATCGAACGGACCGCCGAGTTCGTCCAGTGGTTCCTGGACGAGATCCCGATCGAACCGATCTGGCTGTGCCCGTTGCGGTTGCGCGACGATCAGGCGGATCCCGCCTCGCGGCCCTGGCCGCTCTATCCGCTCGAGCCCGCGCGCACCTATGTCAACGTCGGCTTCTGGTCGGCGGTGCCGACCGTTCCCGGCGGGGTCGACGGCGCGGCCAATCGGGCCATCGAGCACAAGGTCTCCGAACTGGACGGCCACAAGTCGCTGTACTCCGATTCCTATTACGACAGGGACGAATTCGCGCAGCTCTACGGCGGAGACGTCTATCCCGAAGTGAAGAAACGATACGACCCCGATCATCGTTTGCTGGATTTGTATTCGAAGGCGGTGCAACGCAAGTGACCACATTCAAGGACCGTTCGGATGTATTCGCGGAGCTGGGAACCAAGCTCAGCATTGCGGAAATCTTCGCGAACCTGGTCGATGGTCCGGTGCCGATCCGGTTCTCCGCACACGACGGCAGCAGCACCGGGCCGGACGATTCGAAGTTCGCGCTCGAGATCCGCAATCCCCGCGGCATCAACTATGTCGCCACCGCACCCGGCGATCTGGGCATGGCCCGCGCCTACATCTCCGGCGACATGGTCGCCGAGGGCATTCATCCGGGCGACCCCTACGAGATCCTGCGGGCGATGGCCGAGCTGAAGTTCAAGCGGCCCTCGGCGCTGGCGCTGGTGACGATCGCTCGCTCGCTCGGCTGGGAGGCTCTCAAGCCGATCGCGCCGCCGCCGCAGGAGACGCTGCCGCGCTGGCGGCGCATCGCGCTCGAGGGACTGCGGCATTCCAAGCAGCGTGACGCCGAGTCGATTCACCACCATTACGACGTCTCCAACACCTTCTACGAGTACGTGCTCGGCCCGTCCATGACCTACACCTGCGCGTGTTACGAGGACGAGGGCCAGACCCTCGAGCAGGCCCAGGAGAACAAGTACCGCCTGGTGTTCGAGAAGCTGAACCTGAAGGCGGGCGACCGGCTGCTCGATATCGGCTGCGGCTGGGGCGGCATGGTGCGCTACGCGGCGGCCCGCGGGGTCAAGGTGATCGGCGCGACGCTCTCGGCCGAACAGGCGGAGTGGGCGCAGCACAAGATCGCCGAGGAGGGCCTCTCGGACCTGGCCGAGGTCCGCCACTCCGACTACCGCGACATACGCGAATCCGACTTCGACGCGGTGTCCTCGATCGGCCTCACCGAGCACATCGGGGTGCAGAACTACCCGTCGTACTTCGGATTCATCAAGGGCAAGCTGCGCGACGGCGGCCTGTTCCTGAACCATTCGATCACCCGGCACGACAACACCCGGACCACCAAGGCGGGCGACTTCATCGACCGCTACGTCTTCCCCGACGGCGAGCTGATCGGCTCGGGCCGCATCATCAGCGACATCCAGAACACCGGCCTCGAGGTAGTGCACGAGGAGAATCTGCGCCCGCACTACGCGCTGACCCTCGCCGAATGGTGCAAGAACCTGGTCGCCAACTGGGATGCGTGCGTCGCGGAGGTCGGGGAGGGCACCGCGAAGGTGTGGGGCCTGTACATGGCCGGCAGCCGACTGGGCTTCGAGCGCAACGTGGTTCAGCTGCACCAGGTGCTGGGCATGAAGCTCGGGGCCGACGAACGCTGGAACGTGCCGCTGCGCCCCTGGTGGAAGCCCTAGCCGCAACAGCGTCTAGAGCGAGTCCAGGAAGCGGTGGGTTTCCTCGGTCATCTCGGAATGCTCTGCGCCCATGACCATTTCGTTGCGCATCGTGTGCAGCAGCGAGAGCACCCCCGGTCCGGCGTCCAGCAGCGGTCTGCTCCAGCCCAATTCGGCGCAGCGGATCACGACCGGCGTGAGCGTGTGGATGGACTCCCCGGTCCAGCCCGCCGCCGACAGGCATTCCGCGAGCAGGATCGCCGAGTCCAACTGTGCACGGGGACGGTCCTGTTCGGCCATCCGGCTGTGCAGCGCCCGGGCCCGTTTCACCGCGGAATCGCCCACGCCCAGCGGTGCGGCCTCCGCGCCGTACAGGGGATCGAAGCCGCCGCTGGCATAATGCCGCGCCAGTAGCGCACGCACGGCGGCGATCTCCTCGGCCTCCGCGCTCAGGGCGGCGGTTCCGGTGGTGTGCCGCAGCGGCCGTGGCCCCGCATCGGCGCCGGAACCGCCCGCGTCGACGCTCAGCGCCAGCCGCAGTTGTTCGGCACGGACATGGGCGGCCAGCCGGATCAGCCTGCGGTCCGCCGCGATTCGTGCCCCCTCGGCCAGCCGGGCGGCGGCGGTCTGACGGTCTCCGCGGGCCGCCTTGACACGCGCGCCCACCACGAATGTGGTGATCATGAAGTCGACCGGGCCGACCCGGGCGATCAGCTCATGACTCTGGTCGAGCAGCCGCTCGGCCGCATCGAGCTCCCCGCGCCGGTAGTTCAGCTCGCCCAGCAGCGCCGCGGCCGCCCGGATCGCGTGCGAGCGTGGTCCCGAACGATCGCGCGCGGTCCGCCAGGCCTGCTCGTAGCAGCGTGTGGCCGTGTCGATATCGAGCTGCTCGTAGGCCGCGGCGCCCTCGTTCAGCAGCCCGAGCACCTCGCCGAGCGGATCCTTCGACCGCTCGTGGTAGGACGTGGCCCAGTCCTGCATCTCCCGGGCCCCGTCGAAATCGAACTCGCACAGCCGCACATACGACAGCAGGTTGGCCGCGGTCGACACCGTCCAGGGCGGCAGCTGGTCGGCCACGGACAGCGGCTCGGAAACCCGTTCGGCCACACCGTCGGTGCGGTCGCGCGCCACCAGCTCGGCGGCGGCCAGCACGGCGGCCTCGCACCGCTGCCGCACGGTGTCGGCATCGGCGGGTGTGGTGCGGGCCAGCATGTTCGTCACCCGGCTCAGCGCGCTGCGGGCGGCGCTGGACTGCTGCAAATTGATATTGGCGCGGGCCAGCGCCAGCATCAGCCGCGAGCGCGTGGCCACCTGCTGCACAGGCAGTTTCGAGACCGAACCCAGCAGCGTGGCCAGCCGCGAGGTGTCGATCAGGTCCATCCCGCCGCCCTCGAGCAGATCCAGCGCCAGCTTCAGGTCCGTGGCCGCCAGCGCGTGGTCGACGGACTTGCGCAGCAGCTGATGCTCGGCGTACCAGCGAGATGCCTTGCGGTGCAGGCCCTTCAGTGCGCCCGGGGATTGCCGCTCGAGCCGCGTGCGCAGTTGCTCGGCGAACAGCGGCGCCAGCCGGAACCAGCCGGGATCGTGGTGGACCGGGCGCAGGAACAGCTCGCGGCGGTGCGCCTGCGCGAGCAGCTCCTCCGCATCGGGCTCGCCGCTGAGCGCACCGGCCAGCGACGCGCAGACCTTTTCGGTGGCCGAGATCGCCATCAGGAAGTTCAGCATGCGCGGTTCGAGGGCATCGAGCACGTTCTCGGTCAGATAGTCGCCGATCGAGGCGTCCGGACCGGACAGGTGCGCGATGAGCTGCTCGGTGTCGACCCTCGACGGCGCGCCCGGACGACCGGCCAGGGCGCGCAGCGACAGGCTCATCAGCTGGATCGCCGCGGGCCAGCCGTCGGTGGCGGCGTAGATGCGCTCCACCTGCGCATCGGACAGCTCGAAACCGTTGCGCTCCACCAGGATTCCGCGCGTCTCCGCCGGTGTCAGGCGCAGCTCGCGGGCGCCGATCTCGACCAGTTCGTCGCGCACCTGCAGGCGGCTCAGTGGCAGGCCGGCCCGCTCGCGGGAGGTGACGACGAATCGCAGATGGTGACATGCGTTGTCCAGCAGCGCATCCATCGCGCGCTGCGCCCCGGCGTCGGTGATCCGGTGCCAGTCTTCGACCACCATGACCACCGGGCGGCCGCCGGCGTGGATCTCGTCGATCAGCGTGGAGATCACATAGGGCGCGGCCTCAGCGGAACGCTCCTCGAGCAGCTGCTCGAGCCCGTCCCCGATCTCCGGATACACCCGCCGGATCGCGTGCACCAGGTGGGCCAGCAGCCACACCTCGTTGTCGTCGTCGCGATCGATTCCTATCCAGGCCACCGTATCTCCGCGCTCGGACAGCTCGGCCTGCCACTGCGCGACCAGGGTACTCTTGCCGAATCCCGCGGGGCCGTGGATGATCGCGAGCCGCCGGCGGCCACCGGCCCGCAGGATCTCCAGCAGGCGCGGCCGCGGGATCGGCTCGCGGGTGGGGGTGGGCGGGCGGAATTTCGTTGCGGCCGTGGGCGGTAGCGCCGTGGTGGGCGGTCGTGCGATGGTTCCGCCCGGGGAGATGCCGGAATCGGACGGCGGCCGCAGCGTCAGCACGCTGCGCTGGCTGCTCATCAGCGAATGTGTCGTATCCCCCTGTGCCCCTTCGGGATCGCCGGCCACGCCCGGTTCCAGCAGCGCCATCTCGTCCTGCGACTGCCCGAGCTCGTGCTGCGCGGACCGCAGCAGCTCGCCCAGCGCCCGCGCCGATTCCGGACGTGCGGCCGGGTCCGGCGACATCGCGAGTTCGATGGCGCCCGCCACGTCGGGGGGGATGTCCTGCTCCCGCAGGTCCGGAACGGGCTGGGTGGTGATGCGCAGGAACTGCGCCACGATCTTCTCCCCCGACTGCCGCTCGTACGCGGCGTGGCCGGTCAGCAGCGCGAACAGCGTCGCGCCCAGGCCGTACACATCCGAGCGGACGGTGGCCTGTTCGCCCTTGAGCACCTCGGGCGCGGTGAAGGCCGGCGAGCCGGTGATCGTGCTGGTGGAGGTCCGGAAGCCGCCGGGAATGTGGGCGATGCCGAAATCGGTCAGCTGCGGCTCGCCGTACCTGCTCAGCAGCACGTTGGCCGGCTTCACGTCCCGGTGCAGCACCTCGACGCGGTGCGCGCTCTCGATCGCACCGGCCAGCTTCACCCCGACCCGCAGCGTATCGGCCCAGCTCAGCGGCCCGCGATCGCGAACCAGCCGCTCCAGCGACCCGTGTACCGCATAGGGCATCACGATGTAGGGCAGGCCATTGGCGGTGACGTCCACCTGCAGCACGTCCACGATGTTGGGATGGCCGGACAGCCGCCCCATGGCGTGCTCCTCGCGCAGGAACCGTTCGCGGCTCTCCTCGTCGATCTCCGAGGACAGGATCTTCACCGCGACGATGCGGCCCAGGGCGCGCTGGGCACAGCGAAACACGACCCCGAAGCCACCGCGCCCGATCTCCTCGGCATCGAACAACCCCATCGCCTCGAGCTCCTCGGCGATATCCAACGGCAGATAGTGCTGGGTGTTCGCCTCAGGGGGAGTACCGGTGCTGTGGATCTTGTCCATGCGTGGATCCATCGCGCACCACCCTCGAACGTCTCCGCTTACCTCCAACGTAGCTCGCGTTACCGCGATGCGTCCGTAATTCCGGTCACGTGTTTCGCCACGTCCCGCGGCACCCGGACGCGGGGATGCGGGCGGTCCGGAACCCGGTGGGATGCCTCGCCCAGCAACGATCCCGGGCCAGGAATCCGTCACCTACGATCCGTCATAGACGGGCGGGAAAGGGAAGTTCTCACATGACGAGCTATCGGGCGCTGCGGGGCATGATCGCTGACGAGCGGCGCGATATCGTGGCGACGCTGCGAACCCTGTCGGACGAAGAGTGGTCGGCGCCGTCGCTGTGTGCGGGGTGGCAGGTCCGGGACGTGGTAGCGCACCTGGCCTCCGACGCGTCGGCACTCACCTACGCCGCCACCACTGTGCGGCAGGGATTCTCACCCGACCGCGTGAACAACGCCCTGGTGCGGCGTCATCGGGCGCTGCCCCGCGCGCAGCTGACCGACCTGCTGGAGGACACCGCCGGCCGGGGCATGCTGGCGACCACCCTGCCCGGCATCATGCTCGCGGACGCGGTAGTGCACCACCAGGACATCCTGCGACCGCTCGGACGCACCCGCCGGATTCCACCCGAGCGGTTGCGGCACGCGATCGCCCACCCGGACCCGTTCGCCTACCCCGGCAGGCGCACCCGGGGCCTGCGGTTCGTGGCGACGGATCTGGACTGGTCATCCGGCTCCGGCCCCGAGGTGCGTGGCACGGGCGAGGCGCTGGCGTTGGCGATCGCGGGCCGTCCCGTCGTGCTCGACGAACTCGACGGCGACGGCGTCCCGGTCCTGCGCGCTCGCATGGAATAGACCGGAGACACTCTCCGGACGCGGCCGGGTGGGTGCACGGTCAGCCGTGATCGCGGGCCGCCGCGTCCAACCGTGCGACTTGCGAACGGAGGTAACGGCTTTCGGGAAGGCTGGTGGTCCGTTGCGCGGCCGCCTCGTAATCCGCACGGGCGGAGGGCAGATGGCCATCCCTCTCGAGCAGATGCGCCCGGACTGCGAGCAGACGATGATTCCCGGACATCCGCCCGTCGGTTTCCAGGGTCGAGAGCAGATCCAAGCCGGCCCGTGGGCCCTGCACCATCGCAAGGGCCACCGCCCGGTTGAGCCTGACCACGGTGGTCGGCCACCTGTTCTCGAGCAACTGGTACAGCATGAGAATCTGCGGCCAATCGGTGTCGCCCGCGCTCGCGGCCTCGCTGTGGACCGCGGCGATGGCGGCCTGGAGCTGATAGGGACCGATGGGCGCGCGCCGCAATGTCCGGTCGAGCAGTGCCGTGCCGGCATCGAGCAGGTCCCGGTCCCAGCGGCCGCGATCCTGGTCGGCGAGCGGGATCAGGGCTCCGTCGGATGCGGTGCGCGCGGCGCGCCGGGCCTCGGTCAGGAGCATGAGCGCGAGCAGTCCCGCCACCTCGCCCTCGGCCGGGAGCAATCGGTGCAGCTCGCGGGTGAGCCGGATGGCCTCGCCGGTCAGGCCGGGGTTGTGCAGATCGGGGCCCGATGTCGCGCTATATCCCTCGTTGAAGATCAGGTAGAGCACCTGCAGTACCACCGGCAGGCGCTCGTCGAGCTCGGGTGCGTCGGCGAAACCCGTCGCCTTGACGGTCTTCTTCGCGCGGCTGATGCGCTGGCCCATCGCCGCCTCCGGGACGAGGAATGCCCGGGCGATCTGGCCGGTGGTCAGTCCGCCCACCGCACGCAGGGTCAGCGCCATCTGCGAGGACGGACTCAACGCGGGATGGCAGCAGAGCAGCAGCAGGAGCAGCGTGTCGTCGCCGTGCGGAGTCTCGTCGTCACCGGGCCCGGGGGCGATCGCCTCGGACGACGGAGCCAGCGTGGCCACGGTGACCTCACGCTGCCGGCGCGCGGCCTCGCTGCGCTGCATGTCGGTGAGGCGGCGGGTGGCCACCGTGATCAGCCATCCCGCCGGGCTGTCGGGAATTCCTCGTTCGGGCCACTGGACCGCGGCCGCGAGCAACGCTTCCTGGGTCGCGTCCTCGCACGGTCCGAATCCGCCGTCCCACCGTACGAGCTGACCGAGGACCTGCGGCGCCAATCGGCGCAGCAGGTCCGCGACGGGTTCGGTTGTCACAGATCCGGACCGGACAGCGTCATGATGGGCCTGACCTCGACGGCTCCGTAACGGGCATCCGGAAAGCGGGCCGCCAGCTCGACCGCGCGTTCCGGGCTGTCGCAGTCCACCACGAAATAACCGGCCAGGTGCTCCTTGGCCTCGAGGAAGGGCCCATCCGTGGCCGCGGGCACCTCGTCGCGCACGCGCACCGTCTTGGTGAGGACCGGATCCGCCAGCGGGGCGTGCTCGCAGAGCTCACCCGACTCGGATATCTCGGTGAGGAGGGCGGCGAACGCACGCATCTGCGCGTCGCGTTCCTCGGGTGATTGCGGCACGTGCTGGTGCAGGAACGTGGGGTGCTCCCAGTTCCTCGGGTTGCTGTAGATCAAGAGCAGGTATTTCAATCCGGTGTCCTTCGGTCCGGCGCCCGGTCGGCGCTTCTGTGGATAAGTCGGAACACGATCGCCGATTTCGACATTCGGTGGTTCCTTGCCGGCGATGTCGAAACCGCGAGTTCGGCTCCGACTCCTTGATGACGGTCGATTCGCGCGAAAGCGAAACGACCACCGAAGATTCCGGAAAGGTTCACAGATGAAGCGATATGTCGTTCTCTACCACGCTCCGCTCTCCGTCGCGGCACGGTTCGCACAGGCGACGCCGGAGCAAGCCGAGCAGGGCGCGCAGCTGTGGATCGACTGGGCACGGCGGATCGGCACCGCCCTGGTCGACCCGGGCAAGCCGCTGGGCAATGCGCATCGGGTCACGCAGGCCGAAATCACCCGGGCGGACAGCACGATCATCGGAATGTCGATTCTGCGGGCGGCGACGATAAACGACGCGCTGGGCATGGTCCGGGACCACCATCACCTGTCTTGGGCGCCGGAGTGCGAGGTCACGATCCTGGAGGAGCAGCCGATACCCGAGCTGCAGTGAGCTGGGCAGTACCTCGGGCCGGGTCGGGGATCAGCGCTTGTCGTCGGATTCGACGGGCCCGGCCTGCTCGTCGAGACGGGCACGCAGCCGGTCTCTGACCTGGTCCGGGGTGTAGGCGCGCCGCTTGCGTTCGGACCGCACGATGACGACTCCGGTCGCCGCGACACCCGCGGCCCCCGCCAATCCGACCACTTTCCACCAGCGCATGCGCCTAGGCTAATCCCGTGCCACGCGAAGCGCCCTCGAGTATCGGTTTGGATGACGCGGTCGAACTCACGCGAACGGGCGATCTGTGGCTGTTCCGTGGGCATTCCGGCGCCGACCGCGCGATCCGGGGCCTGACCAACAGCCCGGTCAACCACGTCGGCATGGCGATCGTCGTCGAGGACCTCCCGGCCCTGATCTGGCACGCCGAGCTCGGCCGCGCGCTACCGGACGTCTGGTCGGGCAACCACCATCGCGGGGCCCAGCTGCACGACCTGCGGGCCGCGGTCCTGCGCTGGACCCACGAGTACGGGCAGCAGGCGTGGCTCCGCCAACTGGATCGTCCGGTGCGCCGCGAGATGGAGGACGCGGCCCTGCGCACGGTGGCCCGCCTGGACGGCATGCCCTTCCCCTCGACGAGCGCCCTGGCGGGCCGCTGGTTCCGTGGCCGGGTACCGCTGCCCCAACGCCCGAAAACCCGTGCGCCCGAG
The DNA here is from genome assembly GCF_050434125.1 of Nocardia sp. GP40. Lineage (NCBI taxonomy): Bacteria > Bacillati > Actinomycetota > Actinomycetes > Mycobacteriales > Nocardiaceae > Nocardia > Nocardia sp. GP40. Next base: position 92,214 of record NZ_JBNPVW010000002.1, read on the forward strand.
ACCAGTCTGGAAAACGCGTACTGCGCCGAAATAGTCGCCATGACCTACCAGGCCATGGGCCTACTGCCCGGCAAGCGCCCCAACCGATACGACCCGGGCAGCTTCTGGAGCGGCGACCACCTGCGGCTGGCCGAGGGCTATCGCCTCGGCGGGGAAATCACGGTAAACGTTCCCGCCCACTGAGGTACAGCTCACGGCGTCAGCACGAGGCGACCGGACAAGCGGCCGGCAGCGAGGCGGGCGTGGGCTTCGGCGGCGGCGTGCAGCGGGAGGGTGTCGGCGACGCGGGCGGTGAGCCCCTGCCCCGCGAGACGGGCGAGCGCTTGCCCGTCGGCGTGAATCCAATGGTGGTGCACCGCGATACCGCGCAACGGGGTCGGATCGGCGCCTCCCACCACGGTGACGAAGCTGCCGCGGTCGCGGACCGCGGCAAGAGCGCGGATGCCGGCCCCGGAGGTGTCGAATGCGGCATACACGCCGCCGGGGACGAGCCGGCGCACCTCGGCCACGAGGTCGGCATCGCGCGACAGAGTCCACTGCGCGCCGATCGATCGGAGAAAGTCCGCATCGGAGCCCTGCGCGATCACCCGAATGCCCTGCTGTGCCGCAAGTTCGACGGCGAAGCCGCCGACGGCGCCGGTCCCGCCCGTCACCAGGAGCGTGTCGCCTTCGGACAGGCCGAGCCGATCGAGCGACTGGGCGGCGGTGAGGCCGTTGAGCGGCAGGGTGGCCGCCTCGACGGCCGAGTGCCCGGGTGGGGCGGCCGCTACCGCGGTGGCGTCGAGCACCAGGTAGTCGGCGTACGCGCCGAACGACACGTCGAGCAGGTCACGCAGTCCGATGACCTGCTGCCCCATGGTGAACCCGTCCACGCCCGGACCGAGCCGGTCGATCTCGCCAGCGACATCCCATCCGATGCCGGTCATCTCGCGCGGCGCCATCAGCCCGGCCTCGGCCAGCGCGCCGGAGCGGGTCGCCAGATCGACCGGGTTGACCGTCGCGGCCGCCACCCTGATCCGGACCTGCCCCTCGCCCGGTTCCGGGATCGCCACGTCGATGATCTGCAACACTTCGGGTCCGCCGTAGCCGCGAGCTACCACGGCTCGCATCAATTCTCGCCTGGTCATGAACGCCACTATTCGGGCGTTACCCTTCACAAGGAAGTACGCACTTCGAAGTGCCCACCGCACCGTGAGGTACCGATGACCACCCGAAACGCATCGCAGCTACGCCTCGAACGCAGCATCGCCTACGACGCCTACCTGGCCGATTGCCCCGCCCGCAAGCTGCTGGACCGGATCTCCGACAAGTGGGTGAGCCTGGCGGTCAACGCGCTGGCCGACGGGCCACAGCGCCACAGCGACCTGCAACGGCGGCTGGCCAGCGTCAGCCAGAAGATGCTCACCCAGACGCTGCGAAACCTGGAACGGGACGGCCTGATCACCCGCACGGTCCAGTCGTCCGTGCCGCCGCGCGTCGACTACGAGCTCACCGCGCTCGGGCGCTCGCTGCTGCCGGTCGTGCAGGCCATCAAGACCTGGGCCGAACAGCACATGGACGAAGTCGAGGCGGCCCGCACGGCTTACGTCGAATGAATCCCGACTCAACACCTTCCCGCACACTGAGCACGAAAACAGCTGCAGGATAACCCGATCCGATCAGCGAGCGAATCCGACGGTGTGAAACCACCACAGCGTCGCGGCTGCCCAAGCAAGCACGAAGGACCCGAAGACGAGCCCACCCAGGACCGGCACCAGCCAGACGGGTGCGTTACGCAGCCGCAATGCCAGCATTTTCGCGGCGAACGCGCCGTAGAAAGCGGTCCCGGCGATCGAGTGCACGACGATCCGCGGCGGAATCCCGGTATCGAGGTGAAACCCGAAGCCGTACAGACAGTAGTAGCCGACCGGCAAGCTCGCACCGAAGGTCAGCACACCCGCAACTCGGTGATACCGATGCACCCATCGCCCCGCACGCCACCGATAAATCCATACGGCCGTGAGCAATTGGGCGACCAACAACACCAGCACCGAGCTGCTCAGATACGCCTTGAAAGTCTGAGGCGCAGAAAACCCCCAAGCGGGCAGCTGTCGAGGAACAGGCCCGACGTGACTGCCGAGCACCCCCAGTGTCACCGCGACCGCGGAACCGCTCAGCAACACCGCCACCGCAATCATTTGACGGACAACAACATTCGGCACGGCAACCGCCGCGCCCGATGTGGTCGGCTTCATACCGGGAGATACGGCAACGAGTTACAGGGCCGTGCACTTGGAGGTGCACCCCGTACTTGGCGCCCAGCTCGTCCGCGCGAGCGAGCACGGCTTCGCGGCCGCTCAGTAAGCGACAACGTTCGGTCTCGCAGCGGCGACCGCCGCAGCTCCGCGCAATTGCCAGTACCGTTATCCCATGGCCAGCAGGGGTGGGATCAGATCGACCAGCGGTCGCCCCTGATGGAGATGTCCCTCGCGTTCCAAGGCGGTTCATCTCAACTCCTCGAAGTCACTGTGATGTGCGGGGGTTGATGTCCGCGTCGACAGGTGACGCGTCCCGTATAAACGCCCCCGGCCCGGACCACGCAGGGTGATCCGGGCCGGTTGTGCGGTAACGCTATTCGCTACTTACGCAGCGAAGCAGGCACCTGGAAACGCTCGCCGTACTTGGCGGCCAGCTCGTCGGCGCGGGCCACGAAGGCCTCCTGGCCGCCCGGGTAACCCACGATGAACTGGTGCACGCCACCGGTCCAGGCCGGGTAGCCGATGCCGAAGATCGAGCCGATGTTGGCATCCGCGGTCGAGGTCAGCACGCCCTCGTCGAAGCACTTCTGGGTCTCGATCGCCTCGATGAACAGCTGGCGGTCGATCAGGTCCTGGAAGGGAACCTTATCCTCGGTGCTGGTCTTGAAGTGCTCGCGCAGGCCCGACCACAGGCCCAGGCGCTTGCCGTTCTCGTCGTACTCGTAGAAGCCCGCCTTCTCCAGACGACCCGGGCGACCCTCACCGACCATGTAGTCGATGACGTCCTGCGCCGGATGCCGCTTGGCGCCCAGGGTGTTGTCACCCTTCTCGGCCGCCTCCAGGCTCTCCTTGGCGATCTTCTGCATGAGCTTCATGTTCAGCTCGTCCGAGAGCTGCAGCGGCGCAGCGGGGTAGCCCGCCTGCAGACCCGACTGCTCGATGGTCTGCGGGTCGATGCCCTCGTTCAGCATCGAGATCGCCTCGTTGACGAACGTGCCGATCACGCGCGAGGTGAAGAAGCCGCGGCTGTCGTTGACCACGATCGGGGTCTTGCGGATCGCCAGGGTGTAGTCGAACACCCGGGCCAGCGCCTCGTCGGAGGTCTTCTCGCCCTTGATGATCTCCACCAGCGGCATCTTGTCGACCGGGGAGAAGAAGTGGATACCGATGAAGTCGCTCTCGCGCTTCACGCCGGTGGCCAGCTCGGTGATCGGCAGGGTGGAGGTGTTCGAGCCCAGCAGCGCGTCGGGCAGGACGATGTCCTCGATCTCCTGGAACACCTTGTGCTTGAGCTCGGTGTTCTCGAAGACGGCCTCGATCACGAAGTCGACACCCTCGAGATCCTTGGCCTCGGCGGTCGGGTGGATGCGGTCCAGCAGCGCCTTGGACTTCTCCTCGGTGGTCTTGCCACGCGAGAGCGCCTTGGCCTCGATCTTCTCCGAGTAGTTCTTGCCGCGGTCGGCCGCCTCCTGCGAGACGTCCTTCAGCACGACCTCGTAGCCGGCCTTGGCGGAGACGTACGCGATGCCCGCGCCCATCATGCCCGCGCCCAGCACGCCGACCTTCTTGATCTCGCGCTTGGGCACGTCCTTCGGACGCGAACCACCGTTGTTGATGGTCTGCAGGTCGAAGAAGAACGCCTGGATCATGTTCTTCGCGACCGGGCCGGTCAGCAGGTTCACGAAGTAGCGCGACTCGATCAGCGAGGCATTGTCGAAGTCGACCTGGGCGCCCTCGATCGCGGCCGACAGAATGTTCTTCGGCGCCGGCATGTTCGCGCCCTTGAGCTGCTTGCGCAGGTTGGCCGGGAAGGCCGGGAGGTTCGCGGCGAGCGCGGGGGTGGACGGGGTGCCGCCGGGGATCTTGTAGCCCTTGACATCCCAGGGCTGCACGCCCTTGTCCGGGTTGGCCTTGATCCACGCCTTGGCCGCGGGGACCAGCTCCTCGATCGAGCCGACGACCTCGTCGACCAGGCCGATGCCCTTGGCCTTGTTCGCGTCGTACTCGTTGCCCTGCAACAGGATCTGCAGCAGCGCGGTCTGCAGGCCGAACTTGCGCACGGTGCGGGTGACGCCGCCACCGGCGGGCAGCAGGCCCAGCTTCACCTCGGGCAGGCCCAGCTTGAGGCCCTTCACGTCGGCCGCGATGCGGTAGTGGGTGGCGAGGGTGATCTCCAGGCCGCCGCCCAGGGCCGCGCCGTTGATCGCGGACACGACCGGCTTGCCCAGCTGCTCGAGGCGGCGCAACGCACCCTTGATCTCGCCCAGCTCCGCCATGATGGCCGCCGCGTCGTCCGGGCCGGTCTTCATCATGTTTTTGAGGTCGCCGCCGGCGAAGAAGGTCTTCTTCGCCGAGGTGATGACGACACCGGTGATGTCGTCCTTCTCGGCCTCGAGGCGCTCCACGGTGGCCAGCATCGAGCTCTTGTAGAGCTCGTTCATCGTGTTGGCGCCCTGGTTGGGGTCGTCCATGGTCAGCACGACGATGCCGTCGGAGTCCTTCTCCCAGGCAATCATGTTGTCGGTCATAGTTTTTGGGTCTCCTGAAGGAAGTCTGGGTCTGGTTAGACGCGCTCGATGATGGTGGCCACGCCCATGCCGCCGCCGATGCACAGGGTCACCAGGGCGTAGCGGGCGTTGCGGCGCTCCAGCTCGTCGACCATGGTGCCGGTGATCATCGCGCCGGTGGCGCCCAGCGGGTGGCCCATCGCAATGGCGCCGCCGTTGACGTTCAGCTTCTCGTTCGGGATCTGCAGATCCTTCTGGAACTTCAGCACGACCGAGGCGAAGGCCTCGTTGATCTCGAACAGGTCGATGTCGTCGACTGTCAGGCCGGCCTTGGCCATCGCCTTCTGCGCGGCCGGGGTCGGGCCGGTCAGCATGATGGTCGGGTCGGCGCCGCTGATGCCGACCGAGACGATGCGGGCGCGCGGGGTCAGGCCCGAGGCCTTACCGGCCTCCTCGCTGCCGATCAGGACCATCGCGGCGCCGTCGACGATGCCCGAGCTGTTGCCGCCGTGGTGCACGTGGTTGATCTTCTCCACGAAGTGGTACCTCTGCAGCGCCACCGCGTCGAAGCCGCCCATCTCGCCGATGCCGGCGAAGGAGGGGTTCAGCTTGCCCAGATCGGCGGCGGTGGTGCCGGGGCGCATGTGCTCGTCGCGATCCAGCACCGTCAGGCCGTTGAGGTCCTTGACCGGGACGACGGACTTGGCGAAGTAACCGCCGGTCCAGGCCGCCGCGGCGCGCTCCTGCGACTGCACGGCGTAGGCGTCGACGTCGTCGCGGGAGAAGCCCTCGATGGTCGCGATCAGGTCGGCGGAGATGCCCTGCGGAACGATGTAGCTCTCGTAGCTGGTCTTGGGGTCCATGAACATGGCGCCGCCGTCGGAGCCCATCGGCACGCGGGACATGGACTCGACGCCACCGGCCAGGACCAGGTCGTCGAAGCCCGAGCGAACCTTCTGGGCGGCCAGGTTGACGGCCTCGAGGCCCGAGGCGCAGAAGCGGTTGATCTGCACGCCGCCGACGGTGTCCGGCAGGCCGGCGGTCAGCACGGTGGTCCGGGCGATATCGGCGCCCTGGTCACCCACCGGGGAGACGACACCCAGGATGATGTCCGAGATGCGATCCTCGTCGAGGTTCGGGAAGCGGTTACGCAGCTCCTGCACCAGACCGGTCGTCAGATCGATCGGCTTGACCGAGTGCAGCGTGCCCTTCTTGTTGCGGCCGCGCGGGGTGCGGATGGCCTCGAAAATGTAGGCCTCTGTGGTCATAACGGAGTTCTTCCTTCCTTAAGGTGCCCCGACACCGCGCACTGCGGCACCGGGAGCAGGTAAACCTCGCCGACCGGCCGTGGGACCGACCCGCTCGAGTTGGCAGGCAACGCCCCGGGCCCCGCGCGTGCGCGCAGGTGGGTACTGCCCCGGACACGTCGTATAACGCTGTACAAACGCCGGCGTGCATCGAGCCACCGGCGTTCCGGGCGCCCGTACTCTCGGGCCGACCGTAGAACCTGGTAGCAGCGATGCTGACGACCACCCGTTCATAGTACAGCGGGATGCGAACTCCGGTTAACTTAAGGCCGTAGGCCCGGCGGCTGTCAAGCCTCCAGACGGGTAGCGCCCAGTTGCGAGCTCAACAGCTCCAACGCCACCTCATCGGGGTCGCGCCGCTGCTCCTGCGGGACCGGGGTGGCCGACTCGGCGAGCATTTCCTGCTCCTCCTCCGGCGTCGACGCAGGTGGGACACCGTCATAACCTACCGGCGAGTAGTCGGCGGGCCCGGGATCGTCGGGCAGGTCGGGTCCGTCCGGGAGGGGAATATCGTCGTCGGGGGGTGTGGCACGAGTCACCGGCTCGCGGCCGGGGCTCCGGCCCGAATCCCCGCCCGCGGCGGGACGGCCGGAGGCGGCGCCGGAATCCGATCCGCCGCCGCGGGCTTGGCTGGGCCGGGTGAACCGGGGCGGCTCGGACTGCCGCGCGGGGGCCTCGCGCTTGGGTGTGCCCTGTGGTTTGGCGGCGGCTCCCGGATTGGCGGCGGGCGCGCCTGAGCCGACCTCCCAGCGCACCTCGTAGGTGCGTCCCAGCACCGCCTGTATCGCGGATTGGACCGCCTGCACATTGCTCGGCTGCGACAGCCGCTGGGCCAGCGGCTGGTGCGGATGCGCGCAGACCACCGTGTCGCCCTCGAGCCGCGCCACGGTCGCCCCGGACAGCAGCGCGGACACCGCGACACTGAATTCCCGCACCTTGGCACGGATATCGCCCCACGCGGTCTCGATCTCACCCAGCTCGCCGCGCACCGAGCTCGTGGACTCGGGGTGCGGCTGCTGCGCCGGTTCGGACTGGGCGGCAGGTTCGGGATGCGTCGCGGGCTCGAACCGCGCGACAGGCTGAAGCTGCGCCGCAGGCTCGGCCTCCCCGACGGGCTGAGGCCGTGCCGCAGGCTCGGATTGCGCGACAGGCCGAGGCTGTGTCGCAGGCTCGGATTGCGCGACAGGTTGAGGCCGTGTCGTCGACGCCACATCGACGTCACCGGCCGTGCCTCGCTCGACCGACTCGGTGTGCGCATCGACATCGCCCCCGGTCGCACGGGAGTCGCGTGGCGAGGCGACATCGGTCAGCGCCTTGGGAACACCATCAGCCGGGGCGCCGGGCGAGAATGCGAACTCGGCCGGATCCGGTCCGACGGGCGCTGTCGAATCCTGCTGCGGCACTCCGGACCCCGCGGCCGGGGCCGAGGGACGGGTCGACTCGAGGTCGACGGGCAAGGCGGACGCAGGAGGGGTTGCCGCGTGGGCGGCAGCCGCGGCGGACGTCGGGCGGATGGTCTCGGGGTCCGCGACCGGGGCGGACGCAGGAGGGGGCGACACAACGCCGGCGGGTGTACCCGAATGCGGTTGCGCCGACCGGTCCTGCTCCTGTCCGGTCTCCACAGAGACTGCGCGTTCGTCCGGAACCGATTGCGGCCCTGAGGATTCCGGCCCGGCAGCGGCACGTGCGGAATCCTGCTGCGGCCGAGACGATTCGGGGCCGTCGGGCGCCTGAGCCCGCTGGGCCGGATGTGGCCGCTGCTCGCTCACTCCGCCGACGGCCGGACGGGCGGGGTTCGCGGGCGAATCGCTCGGTGACGAGACGGATCTGCTGGAATCCGCTGGCGCCGTGGCCGTTTGCGCGGCCGAACCAACCGCTCCCCCGCCGTCTGCGGTACGTTCCTCCCGCATGGCGGCCAGCATTTCCGCGCCGCGGCGGCGGGGCGGGCCCGCCTGTTGCCCACCGGCCGGTGGGCGCGGCTGTTCGGGGGCCCCGTCGCCAGGGGCGGGCGGGCGCGCGCTCGCCGCCGCGCCGGGTGCGGGCGCCGGGACCGACCCGCCCGCCAGCTGTCGTTCGAGGCGCTCGAGGCGCTGCAGGGTGGCGGATTCGTCGTCCGAGGCCACGGGCAACAACATCCGCGCGCACACGACCTCGAGCAGCAGGCGGGGCGCGGTGGCGCCGCGCATCTCACCCAGGCCCGCGTGCAGCAGCTCGGCGTAGCGGGCCAGGGCGGCCGGGCCCAGGCGCTGCGCCTGGTCGCGCATGCGCTCGAGCACATCGCCGGGGCCGGTGACCAGATTGCGCTCGGCGGCATCGGGCACCGCGCGCAGCAGGATCAGATCGCGCACGCGCTCGAGCAGGTCTCCGGCGAAGCGGCGCGGATCGTGCCCGCCCTCCACCACGCGATCGACGGCGCCGAACAGGGCGGCGCCGTCCGAGGCCGCGAGAGCCTCCACCGCCTCGTCGATCAGCGCGATATCGGTGACCCCGAGCAGCGCCAGTGCCCGCGGGTAGGTGACGCCCTCCGGCCCCGCGCCGGCCAGCAGCTGATCGAGCACGCTGAGGCTGTCGCGCGGGGACCCGCCGCCGGCGCGGATCACCAGCGGGTACACCGCCTCCTCGACGGGCACGCCCTCCTGCTCACAGATCGTGCCGAGCAGCCCGCGCATGGTCGCGGGCGGGAGCAGGCGGAACGGATAGTGATGGGTGCGCGAGCGAATGGTCGGCAGCACCTTGTCGGGCTCGGTGGTGGCGAAGATGAAGATCAGGTGCGCGGGCGGCTCCTCGACGATCTTGAGCAGCGCGTTGAAGCCCGCGGTGGTGACCATGTGTGCCTCGTCGACGATGAACACGCGGTACCGCGATTCCGCCGGCGTATAGAAGGCGCGATCACGCAGCTCGCGGGTGTCGTCCACGCCGCCGTGACTGGCCGCGTCGAGCTCGATGACGTCGAGATTGCCCGGCCCGCCCGGCGCGAGCGCCACGCAGGACGCGCACACCCCGCACGGGCGCGAGGTCGGCCCCTGCTCGCAGTTCAGCGAGCGCGCGAGAATGCGCGCGGAGGAGGTCTTACCGCAGCCGCGCGGGCCGGAGAACAGGTAGGCATGACTGATCCGGCCGGTGTCCAATGCGGTACTGAGGGGCTCGGTGACGTGCTCCTGCCCAATTACCTCAGCGAATGTTGCCGGTCGGTACTTCCGGTACAGAGCCACGGCCCGAGGGTACCGGCGACCACTGACAGTGTTGAACCGGCGATGGTTCCGCGGGTCTGCGTGGCGACCGTCCGCTGCCACTACCGCCCACCGGCGCGCGTCGCCGGCCGCGCCGGCGATCCTTCCGAGGGCGCGCGGTGACGCTCCGCCGCCTGCCGATCACCGGTACGCATCGCGGGCTCCACCGCAATCATTCCTCGGTCCCGTTCGTGCGCCACGCAGCGAACCCCGGTAGCAGACGCTCGGGCAAACAAATTCGAAATACAACTAAATTCGCCCGTATACCGAGCTCGAACCGCATCGTACGCAAATTAACAAACCGCTGCCCCGTTTCGGAGTGACAACACGGACATAACGATCCTGTAAAGCGATTGGCTTCAAAGGCAATCCACTGGCTAACGTAGGTCTCGGCAACTTCGGTAGCCAAACCTTCATCAGGTTGGTGGCCCCGGCCGGTCCCTCATCCCGGCCGGGGCACAACCTGAAAATCCACAGCATGCATCGCGAGTTCTACCGATTCGCCGCCTCGCACTCCCGTCCACGTACCGGAGGAAATGTCGACCGTGCAGTCGTGTGACGACATCGCCACCGCCTGGCTCTCGCATACCGAATTCGCCGGCAACGCCGGCGCCACGAGCCTGCTGAGCAGGGCGATCAGCCCCGCGGACTTCGCACTCAATCGCGACTCGCTGCCGGTATCCGCGGCCGCCGACCCACGCACCGCCGCGGCCATCCTGGAACTGCTCGAACGCGGTCAGGTGCCGACGATGGCCGCCATTCGCACCCTCATCGTGCAGAACGAGATGCGCGCCGAGGCCGAGCGCATCGAGCGCCTGGGCAAACGCGCGCAGCGCGGTATCGATGAATTCGGCCGGGTGCTGGCGACCCTGACACACGAATACTGGGCAGAACACGGTATCGGTCCCACGCGCCGCGACATCCTGCACTCCGAACCGGTGTTGTCACTCATTCGGGAAGAAGTCGGCGAAATCGCCCCGGCCGCAGTCAAACACCTCTGGCTTATCGAACGAACCCAGCGCGCCGGATGGATCGCATTCAACCCCATTCCCCGATCCCTGTGCGCGGCACGGCGTTTCCACTCCGCGAAATTCGGAAATCGGGTTTCACTACGTCCGGTCACTATCATCGGCACGCTCGTCGCCGGTTACCTGCACGACTATCAGACCGAGCACTCCCGCCCGCCGCGCTGGTCCGTACTCGCCCACGAGCTGCGTGACGACCGCGGCCGCCGGGTGTTCAACGACACCGCGGACGCGCGGGCGCAGCAGCAGTGGCTGGTCACCGCGGAATGGCTGGAGCTGCACGACGACCTCCCGGCACCCGGACCGCGCGGCCGCCGCGCGCTGGCCCGCAAGGCCCGCCGCTCCTAGGCCGGTGCACCCCCATAGGCGAAGCCCGTCCGTCGATAGGTGTGGCCGATGGCGGATGAATCACACCTGCTTCTGGCACCCGGGGATGGCATGGCGGCGGAGCTTGCGGAGCCGACGGGGTGGGTAGGCGCTGTGCGTATTCGGTAACTTTCATGCAACGCCGTCGCGCGTGGAAGGAGTTACCCCATGCCCTCGACCATCGATCCCGCCGCCACCGCCTGGCTCCTGGCCAGCACCGCCCTGGTGCTGCTCATGACGCCCGGCCTGGCGATGTTCTACGGCGGGATGGTGCGCTCCACCGGCGTACTGAACATGCTGATGATGAGCTTCATCGCGATCCCGCTGGTGACGGTGACCTGGTTGCTGTTCGGCTACACCATGGCGTTCGGCCCGGATGCCGGCGGCGGAATCATCGGCACCCTGTCACATGTCGCGCTGTCCGGCATCAACCCCGGCACCGTGCGCGACGGAGTCCCGGAGCTGCTGTACGCGACTTTCCAGCTAACCTTTGCCATCCTCACCGCGGCACTGGTCAGCGGCGCGATCGCCGATCGCGCGAAATTCTCGGCGTGGATGGTGTTCGTGCCGCTGTGGACGCTGCTGGTGTACGCGCCGGTAGCGCACTGGGTGTGGGGCCCGCACGGTTGGTTGTCCTCGTTCGGCGCGCTCGATTTCGCGGGCGGCATGGTCGTCGAGATCGCCTCGGGCGCTTCGGCTCTGGCACTCGCGCTGGTACTCGGCCCGCGCATCGGCTTCAAGGTCGATGCGATGCGCCCGCACAATCTGCCGTTCGTGCTGCTGGGCGCCGGCATCCTGTGGTTCGGCTGGTTCGGATTCAATGCCGGATCGGCGTTGCAGGCCAACGGCATCGCGGCGGCGGTATTCCTCAACACGCTCGTCGCGGGCTGCCTGGGCATGCTGGGATGGCTTGCGGTCGAACGGATTCGCGACGGTCACCCGACGACGTTCGGTGCCGCCTCCGGCGCGGTGGCGGGCCTGGTCGCGATCACCCCGTCGTGCGGTTCGGTAAACACCCTGGGCGCGGTGATCGTGGGACTGGTTGCGGGCGTGGTCTGTTCGTTCGCGGTGGGCTGGAAGTTCAAGGCGGGCTACGACGATTCGCTGGACGTGGTGGGCGTGCACTTCATCGGCGGCATCGCGGGCACCCTGCTGATCGGCCTGCTGGCAACCAAGGTGATGACCGGCGGCGCGCGCGGGCTGTTCTACGGTGGCGGCCTGACCCAGCTGGGTAAGCAGGCGGTGGGCGTCCTCGTGGTCGCGCTGTGGGCCTTCGGGGTGTCGTTCGCGCTGGGCAAGATCATCGACCGCACGCTGGGCTTCCGGATCAGCAAGGAGGACGAGGTCACCGGCATCGACTTCGCGCTGCACGCCGAGACCGCCTACGCCGAGGGCGTGCACGGGCACGCTCCGCGCGGGCTGTTCGGGCCGCAGAGTGACCGGAGTCACTGAAAATCGGCTCTTGCGTCCAGGTAGGTTAACGGCGTTACTATAACGTCGTTAACCTATCCGTGGCATTTGGGGGCCGACCATGCTGACCCGTATCGCGCGATTCTCGACCCGGTTTCCCCGGGCGATTCTGCTGGCCGCACTGGCCGTGGCCGCGTTCTGCGGGCTGTTCGGGGCCTCGGTCGCCGCACACCTGCAGGCCGGCGGCTTCATCTCCACGGACGCGGAGTCCTCGCGGGCCGCCGCGCTCCTGGCGACCAACTTCCACGGCGCCCAGCCGAATTTCGTGCTGCTGGTCGAGTCCGGTCAGGGCGCCGACTCCGCCGCGGCCCAGCGGGTGGGCACCGAGATCGCCACGAAGCTCACCGCGCGATCGAACGTGGTCGGGGTGCGGTCGTACTGGACGAGCCCGCCGGCCGCCAAGTCCGCGCTGCGCAGCGCCGATGGGCACAGCGGCCTCGTGCTGGCCTATCTGACCGGCGGTGACGACACCGCGCAGAAGACCGCGGGCACCATTGCCGCCGAGTTCGACGGGACCACCTCGGGGGTCACCGTCCGGGCGGGCGGACTGGCCTCGATCTACCACGACGTGAACGGCCAGATCACCAAGGACCTCGCGCTGGCCGAGGGCGTGGCCGTGCCGCTGACCGCCATCGTGCTGACGATGGTGTTCGGCAGCGTGATCGCCGCGGCGCTGCCGCTGGCCGTCGGGCTGTTCGCGATCACCGCCACCCTGGCCATCCTGCGCGGATTCACGCTGTTCACCGACGTGTCGGTCTACGCGATGAACATGACCACCGCGCTCGGGCTCGCGCTGGCCATCGACTACAGCCTGTTCATTGTCAGCCGCTTCCGCGAGGAACTGCGAAACGGGCTGGGGCACAGGGACGCCGCGATCCGCGCGGTGCAAACCGCCGGGCGCACCGTACTTTTCTCGGCGCTGACCGTCGCTCTGGCCCTGGCCGTGCTGAGCGTTTTCAACCTGTACTTCCTGAAGTCCTTCGCCTACGCCGGTGTCGCGGTGGTGGTCGCGGCCGCGGCTGCCTCGATCGTGCTGCTGCCCGCGGCCCTGGTGCTGCTCGGCGACCGGGTCAACGCCCTGGACGTGCGGGCCGGGCTGCGCCGGGCACTCCGGCGGCCCGCGCCGGCTCCGGTCGCGCCCGAGCGGTCGCGGTGGTACCGGACGGTGAATTGGGTGATGCGGCATGCGATTCCGGTTGCCCTGGTGATCCTCGCGGCACTGCTGGCGGTCGGATCCCCGTTCCTGGGCGTGAAATTCGGCTTTCCGGACGATCGCGTGATGCCCGTGGGCTCGGACAGCCGTACGGTCGGCGACGAGTTGCGCAGCCAGTTCCCGGCGGTCGGCGCGGGCAACGGCGCCACGATCGTCCTGGATGGATACTCCGGGAATATCGCCCCGTACGCGACGGCGCTGTCCAGGATCGAGGGGGTCTCGGCGGTGCTGTCCGATGCGGGCGTCTACATCTCGGGCGGCCGGGCGGCGGCATCCCTGCCGGGCATGGCCAACGCGTCGGGCCAATACCTCACCGTCGCAACGTCGGTGAATCCCTACTCCCCGGCCGGACAGCGGCAGTTGCGGGAGCTGCACGCCACGCCCGCGCCCGCGCCGGCGCTGTTCGGCGGCAGCGCGGAAATGGACGCCGACGGCCTGCACTCGCTGAGCGCGCAGCTACCGCTGGCGGTGGCGCTGATCGCGCTGTCCACGTTCATCGTGCTGTTCCTGTTCACCGGCAGCGTGGTGCTGCCGCTGAAGGCGGTGCTGATCAATACGTTCTCGCTGACCGCGATGTTCGGCATGATGGTGTGGATCTTCCAGGACGGCCACCTGTCGAATCTGCTGGGCTTCACCGCGACCGGATATCTGGTGCCCACGATGCCGATCCTGATGTTCTGCCTGGCATTCGGCATGTCGATGGACTACGAGGTGTTCCTGCTGTCCCGGATCCGCGAGGCCTGGCTGGCCTCGAAGCGCACGGCCGCGGACAATACCCACTCGGTCGCGATCGGGGTGGCGCACACCGGGCGGATCGTTACGGCCGCGGCGCTGCTGATGGCTATCGTGCTGGGGGCCATGGTTTCCTCGAAGGTATCCTTCATGCAAATGTTCGGTCTGGGCCTGACCCTGACCGTGCTCGCCGATGCCACCGTCATCCGCGGCCTGCTCGTCCCGGCGCTGATGCGGCTGCTCGGCACGGCCAACTGGTGGGCGCCGCGCCCGCTGCGGCGGCTGCACGAAAGATTCGGATTTCACGAGGAATCCGCCTCAACGTCCCCCGAACCCGAACTGGTGAGCCAGCCGTGATGGCGCCCCGGCCACGCTCGGCCCGCGGCGCCGGCGCTCAGCTTCGTGACGAGATTCTCGACGCGACGCGGGAACTGTTGGCGCGCACCGGAAATGCGGACGCGGTGTCCATCCGGGAGGTGAGCAAGCTGGTCGGGGTGAGCGCGCCGTCGATCTATCGGCACTTCGCCGACAAGGACGAGCTCATCGATGCCGCGGTCGCGCAGGTCTTCGAACACGTCGACGCCGCGATGGCCGCGGTGGACGATCCGGAGCAGTCACCGATCACCCGGCTGCGCGCTCAGGGCCTGGCGTATGTGCGGTTCGCGCTGGACAATCCGGAGCAGTACCGGCTGGCATTCCTGGGGTCCAGCGAGCCGGGCGCGGTGGATTACGTGCTGACCAGCGGCGCGGTCGTGCGGTTCACCCAGACCGTCAAGGAGGCAATGGAATCCGGCGTCATCACCCCCGGAGACCCGCTGCCGATCGTCCTCGAACTCTGGGCGGCCGCGCACGGCATCGCCTCGCTGATCATTGCCAAACCCTATCTGCCGTGGGGCGATACCGATCTCATCGTCGATCGGGTGCTGGGCGCGGCCTGCGTCGGGCACGTGGTGATCGACATCATGGGCGGTGGGCCGGTACCCGACCCGGATCAGGGCGCGTTGTGGCTGGCGGCGCTCCGGAAGCGCGAAAACCCGGATTAGGAGACGTCGCCGGAAGGCGCCGACCAGGTGTTGCACTTCCAGGTGCGATCGCTGGGCATGCCGATCTTGGCGAACCAGTCACCGTAGTGCTGGCTCAGGCCGTGGTTGTGCATGTCCACCCGCTGACTGTCATCCCCGCGTGTGTACTGGTCCTTGGCCAGGAAGTCGGCCTGGGCGTGGGTGAGATCGCCCGCGTAGGTGGCGGCGCCGATGAACATGCCGCTGAAGCACTGCGCCTCCAGCTCGAAGCGGCGGGACGGCTCCAGCCCCTGGTCCGAATCGGTTCCGGCAGCGTTCATCTCGCTGCTTTCCTTCCGGGTGATACCGCTGAGGGCCTGCACGTGATGCCCGTACTCGTGCGCGAAAACCTGGAGATAGACATACCACTTGTCGCCGTAGAGGTTGGTCTGGATCTTGTCCAGCGGCATGTAGATGGTGTGGTTCGCCGGGCAGTAGAACGCGGCGTAGTTGGACATGTCGCCGGAGCAGGGCGAGGTCGCGTCCGCGCCGCGGGCCGGGACGCTGATGTCCGGGCTGGAGAAGGGGAGATTCGCCGCCGCGAGCGTCGGCTGCCATTCCCGGTCCAGGCACGTCCGGGCTCCCCGGAAGAAGGACGTCGCCGCATCCACGGTCGCGGTCCACTGCGGGAAGCTGCAGGTGATGTTCGGCAGGCTGGCGTTGTGATCGGCGAAAATCGGGTTGTCGGACGTCGCCGCAACGGCCCGCGGCCCGGCGGATCCCGTCGTCGTGGGCGGTGCGGTGCTCGGCTCGGTGTCCCTGGTTACCGGACTCCTGGATGTTGTTGTGGGAACGAGCGATTCCGAGCTCGGCGTCGGCGAATAGGTGAAGCTGGGCGTGGTGCCCTCGGAGGTCGACGCGTCGTTGCGACTGCCGCCTATGGTGGCGAATGCCACGAGCGCACCCACCACACCGAGCACCAGGACCACCGCCAGCACCGCGCCGATCACGCCGCCGCCTCCGCCGCGGGAGGGCGGCGGTCCGTAGTACCCGGGCGGGGGTAGCGGCGGAAGTTGGTTCGGCCCAGCGGAATACCCGGTGGGCGGTAGTGGCGCGCCGTACGGCGGCCGCGGGCCGGGCTGACCGCCGTACCCGGGCTGACTACCGTAAACCGGCTGGCCGCCATAACCTGGCTGGCCGCCATATCCCGGCGGCGACCCATATCCCGGCCGGCCTCCATACCCGGGGGGCTGTCCACCCTGACCCGGCCCCGCGGACGGGCGGCCCCGGGACGGGTAGCCGGGACCGGGCGGATACGGAGGCTGGGTCACCGTGCAGTCATTTCACTTCGGTCAGGCCCGGGAATCCGCTGGGACGCCGGCCATCACACAGTCCCGCGGCCGGAGTACTAGCTGACATCGCTCGACGCGGCGGTCCACGTGTTGCACCGCTGGGTCTTGTTGTTCTTGTATCCGGTGTTCCACCAGGCCCCGTAGTGGTTGGCGGTGCCGTGCGTGCGCATATCGCCGGGCGCATCGCCGCGTTCGCCGTTGTCCTTGCTCGCCCCGGATCCCTGGGCGGTGGTCACGGCACCCGCGGCCTGCTCCGCGCCGATGAACATGCCGCTGAAGCACTGTGCCTCCAACTCGAGGCGGCGGCTGTACTCCAGGCCCTCATCGGAATCCAGGCCGAGGTCATTCAGCTTCTCGTTCTCCGCATCCATGACGCCGCTGAGAGCCTGGACGTGGTGGCCGTATTCGTGGGCGAAGACGGCGAGGTAGATCGCCGGATCACCGTTGGGATCCTCGTTGATGAACAGCTGCTTCAACGGCATGTACATGGTGTTGTCCGCCGAGCAGTAGAACGCCGCGAAATTGCCGGAGGATGTACCGCAGGCCGAGGAGGTGCCGGCCTCGGTCACGCTGAGTTTCGGGCTGTCGAATGGCAGATTCGCGGCCTGCAGCAACGGCTTCCACATGTTGTCCAGGCAGGTCTGCGCCGTCTGGAAGTACTTGCGGACCGAGCTGACATCCGAGGCCCAGTGCGGCAGCGGGCATCTGAAGTTCTGCAGTCCGGCGTCGGTGAACAGCGGGTTGTCCCCGAGCTTGTCCACCGCCTGCGGTCCCGAGGCGCTCGTGGACTGCGTGCTGCCGGATGTGGTGGTGGCAGCGGCGGATTCGGTGCTGGGAGTCGAGGGATACGTGAAGCTCGGGGTCGAGGTCTCCGCGGACGAGGACGCGTCGTTACTACTGCCGGCCGCCGCGAACACCACCAGGCCGCCGACCATAGTCAATACGACGAGCACCGCGAGAATCGCGACGATCGCGCCCGCACCACCGCCCCCACCCGACGGCGGGGGGCTGTAGTAGCCGGTCGGTGGCAAGGGCGGAAGTTGCTGCGGCCCACCGCGATACCCGGCCGGAGGCAACGGCGCACCGTACGGCGGCCGCGGGCCCGGCTGCCCGCCGTAACCCGGCTGCCCACCGTAACCCTGCTGCGGGGCGTATCCCGGCTGGCCTCCGTACCCCGGCCGGCCATAACCGGGCCCGCCGCCGGCCGGCGGTCCCCCGTAACCGGGCGGCATTCCACCGGACGGCGGGCGTCCGGGAGGTGGGTAGCCGGGTCCCGGCGGATACGGGGGCTGGGTCATGACTCGATCAACTCACTCGTGCGAAGGGGCGTGGGAGCGAAGACAACTCCTGTGGATAACCCTGGCTGCGGACTGTGGAGACCGGTCGCGCACGGGACGGCTGCGGTCAACGCCGGCACGGTTGTTGACCACTCCCCCACTCCCCCCGTTGTACCCACGTACTCGACAGCCGATGCCGAACAATACCAAGCTGTCTATGCTGTTGCGTCATGCTCACGTTTCGGGGGGGCGCGGCCGGCGCCTTGTTGGTGGTTCTGGCCGGACTGCTCGCGATGGCACCGGCCGCGCAGGCCCAGCCACCCGCTGACGGCGTAGCGATCAAGGCCACCGTCAAACTCACCAAGCAGGGGGATCTGCAGGTTGCCGAGACCGTGACCGTGCCGCAGGGCGGGTCCTTCGACATGGAGCTGCCGCTGCGGCTCGCGCTCGGCGACAAGGGGGGCGAGCGTCGCTTCAAGGTCTCGGACATCTCCAGCACCGGCCCCGGCTCGGCGAAGGTGAACGGCGACCTGTTCAGTGTGAACGCACCGCCGGGGAAGTCCTCGTTCAAGTACACGGTGCACAACACTGTCAGCGACGCGCCCGGCACTCAGCTGTTCCGCTATACCGGCGTCCTGAACGCCGACGTCGCCTCGTTCGATGCGACGCTGATCAGCCCCAGCTACAAGATGGGCATCGCCGACTGCTCGGTCGGGCCGCAGAACGCACCGCGGAAGTGCCACGCGCAGATCGAGGCCGACGGCGTGCTCACGATGTACGAGGAGGGCCTGAAGAAGGGCGATGTCATCGCCCTCACCCTGCAGCTGCCGCCGGGCACTGTGCCCGCCAATGCCGATATCAGCGACGGCACATCGAGCGGGCCCTTCGCCGTGAGCGCACCGGCGGTGGCCGCCTTCGGCGTACTCCTCGCGGCGCTCATCGCCTTCGGGGGATATGTGGCGTGGGTACGTCGTCAGGACGCTACCGCCCTGGTGGGCGCCGAGGCGGTGGATCCTGTGCAGCGCAAGGGAAGTCAGGCGCAGTTCGTCTCACCGGACGGCGTGCTGCCGGGCGCGGCCGGGCTGCTGCTCGAAGGTGTGGCCGGCGCAGGAGAACTCGCGGCGACCGTGGTGGATCTGGCTGCGCGCCGGTACCTCTGGATCGCGCCGGTGAGCGATTCGGACTGGCGTATCACCAGGGTGAACCCGGCCGACGAGCAGCTGCGCGACTACGAACGGCAGGTTTACCGGGCGGTGCTGCCCGAGGGCGTCGATTCGGTGCTGGTCTCCGAGCTGCGCGTGCCGGGCCGGATGCAGGCCGAACCCGCACGCGCGGCGCTGCGCGAGGATGGGCGCGCGAACGGACTGGTCGCCGACCGCAAGCGGCGCGGCCCGGTGTTCTGGCTGGGCGCGGTGCTCGTGGTCGCGGGCCTCGGCGCGACCATCGGGCTGGCGCTCTCGGGCGGATTCGCGCTGGTGGGCGTGGCCGTCGGGATCGGCGGGCTGGCCCTGCTTCTGCTGCCGGCTTACCTCCCGGCCCGCACCGCGGCGGGCCGCGCCCTGGCCGTGCGGGTGCGCGGCATGCAACGCGGCCTGGAGACCCTTCGGGTCGATCAGATACCGCCGGCCGAGCGCGGGCCGGTGTTCTCCCGGGCACTGCCGTTCACCGTGGTCGACGGCCGCGCCGACAATTGGATTCGCCAGTTCCGCGAATTGAATCCCGGCGCGGGAGGCGAACCGGCGCTGTATTGGTTCGGCGGCTTCGAACAGGACCCGGACCTGACCCGATTCGCCGGGCATTTCCCGTATTTCATCACCGCACTGCAGGGGCTGTTCGCCGCGAAATGACGCGCGCGGCCGGTATTACCTCCCGGAGGTCGTACCGGCCGCGAACGCCGGGACCGCCGCGCCGCGGTACAAATCGGGGACGGCGAATCGGCGCGGATTGATTCGATCGAATGTCGGATCAGCGGGCGCGCAATCCGTCGAGAACGATATCCACGGTGCGCGCGACCGTCGCCGGATACGACTCGTCCGGGAATGCATAGATCTGCAGCGTCGCCAGCTTCGCGATCTCCCGGGCATCGATGTCCCGGCGCAGATCCCCTTCGGCCTGCGCCTGGGTGGTCATGGCCACGACGTGTTCGGCCACCCGCGCGCGGACGTCGACCAGACCTGGATGACTCCGGATATCCGCATGTAACGCCGGCTCCAGCGCGGCCGCCATTGCGCCCAAACGCAATTCGGCACACTCCCGCAGGAACCGGCACAGCGCGGGCCAGGCGCGGGCCTCGTCCCGGCGGGCGGTGGCGGCCAGTTCCGCCAGACCGGAGAGGTAGCCGTGCGCCGCCGCGGTGATCAACGCGGCGCGGTCCGGGAACCGCCGATACAGCGTGCCGACGCCGACGCCCGCCCGATCGGCGATCTGTTTCATCGAGACCTCGACGCCCCGATCGCGGAACTCGATCTGCGCCGCGGCCACGATCTGGTCGCGATTGCTGCGCGCATCGGCCCGCAACTCGTCGGACACCCCGCACCTCCGAAACAAGTGGACGAAATTCTTCCGGTTAGCGTACCGTAGACGGAAGTGGACGAAATTCGTCCACTTGACTGGAGGGATGAACCATGGGCGGCAGCGTGCTCATTTCCGGCGCCGGGGTCGCGGGCTCGACGCTTGCGTATTGGCTTGCGCGACATGGATTCACGGTGACCGTGGTGGAGCGCGCCGCCGGGCAGCGGTCGAGCGGAAACCCGGTCGACATCAAGGGGCACGCGGTCGCGGTGGCCGAGGAGATGGGGGTGATGCCGCAGCTGAGGGCCGCGGCAACGGCCGTGCGGCGCCTGGTCTTCCTCGATACCGCTGGCCGGGAGCGGGCGGGTGTGAGCCTGTCGGCATTCCAGGGCTCCGCCGGCGACCGCGAGGTGGAGATATCGCGCGCCGACCTGGCCGCGATACTGCTGGCGGCCGCGCGCGACAATGCCGAAATCCGCTGGGGCGACGCGATAACCGGCCTGGAGCAGGCGGGCGATGCGGTCGAGGTCACCTTCGAGCGGGGCACACCGGCGCATTTCGACCTGGTCATCGGGGCCGACGGGTCCCATTCGGCCGTGCGGCGGCTGGCCTTCGGCCCCGACTCCGCCTTCGTCCGGCACATGGGCATGTACGTGGCGACGCTGCCGGTCGACCACACCATTGCGGGCGAGGATGCCGTGGCCATGGTCAACAGTCCCGGGCGCGCCTTCTCGGTACACCCCGCACACGGAATTCCCCTGGCAGCCTTCTTTTTCCAGCAGCGGGCGGTACCCGATTTCGACTACCGCGACCTCGAGCAGCACAAGCGCCTGATCGCCGCGGCATACGCCGGAAAGCTCGGTGTCTACGAGGAATTCCTCGACCGCGCGGCCGCGGCCGAGGACCTGTACTTCGACTCGGTGAGCCGAGTCAGCCTGCCGCACTGGTCGATCGGCCGCATCGGCGTGGTCGGCGACGCGGCGTCGAGCCTGTCGGTCTTCGGCAACGGTTCCACCCTCGCCATCATCGGCGCCCATACCCTGGCGGTTGAGCTCGCGAGCACGCCCGGCGATATCTCCGGCGCCCTGGCCCGCTACGAACGCCGCCATCGCGCCGTGGTGCGCCCGAAGCTGCGCGGCTTCGCGCTGGCGCGAATGCTGCTGGTACCGAATAACCGCGCGAACATCACTGCGCGCAATCTCGCTGTCCGCGCGATGGACACCGTGCTCTAGCACCTGGGGTGTCCATCGCGGGACCTCGCAGAATATGCCCTGCGTCAGGCACTCTCAGCGCGTGGCGCGTCGCATGGCCGAGAGCGGGTCGGCGTAGAAGACGCTCAGCGAGGTGACCGCCGCGGCATGCTCCTGGACGCGACCGCCGAAGCGGCTGATGCGCAGATCGGCGGAGGGCAGTGCGGTGTTCTTTGCGAACGCCTGTGCCACCCGGTCGATTCCGGGCCGGTAGCCGGTGAATGCCTGCCCGCCCAGCACGACTCGATCCGGGTTGAACATGTCCCGGACCAATGCCGCAGTGCGGCCGAGGATTTCCGCGCGCTCGTCGAGCAACTCGCGCGCGGGCCCGGATCCACCCGCCGCGGCCCGGTAGAGGTCCGCGATCGCGGGCCGGCGCGGAGCTTCCCGCTTGGGCACGATCCCGGCCGCCACGGCCCGGGCGAGCAGCGCCGCCTCCCCTACGGTCGCCTCGAGGCAACCGCGCCGGCCGCAGGCGCAGTTCACCTCGGAACCGGTGGGCAGATGGGCGATCGACCCCGGGCCGCTGGCCGGGGTGTGCACGCGATCGTGCATGGTGACCGCGATGCCCGCGGTCTCCCGCACGTAGACGTACAGGCTGCTGCCGGGCCGCTGCTCGTCGGCCGACCCGAGCAGCAATTCCGCGGCGGCCATCGCTTCCACGTGCGCCGATACCGAGACCGGCAGATCTAGCACCGCGCCGAAGATCGCGGCGACAGGCGCGGCCCGCCAGCCCAGGCGGGGATGATCGACCACGCCGGCGGCGGCATCGACCCGCCCCGCCAGCGCGACCCCCGTCCATAGCGGACGCCGGCGCGGCAGCCGGTCCAGGAACGCCTTGGCGCTGCGGGCGATGATGGTCAGCGCGGCGTCCTGGCCGGCCTGCGGCGTGGCGATCTCCAGGCCGCCGAGGATGCGCCCGGACAGGTCGGCGGCGATGATCCGGGTCACCGTCGCACCGATGTGCACGCCGACCGTGGCGAAGGTGTCGGTATCGACCTCGAACGGTATGCGCGGGCGGCCCACGGCGCCGGATGCGGTGCGGTCAGCCCGTTCTCGCAGGAGTCCGGCCGAAAGTAGCGCGGACACTTGACGATTGACGGTGGCGATGCTCAAACCCGTTGTCTGCGCGGCAGAGTCGCGGAAGATCGGGCCGCGGGTCGCGGAACGCAGCACGGCGGCGGCCGGGTTGTCCGCGATGCGGAGCTCCGGCGGCACCGCGGGCCGCGCGGCAATTCGGGTGTTCGGTGTGGAGGTGGAGGACGGACGCTCGAGGGTGGGGCTCGTCATGGTGCGGAATCCTTGTTGCGGTCCCGGATCGCGGGAGAACTCTTATCGAGGATCAACAAGGCAGCCGGAAGGGCCCGAACGGTCGGCCAGCGCGACGTGGAGCGGTTCTCAGCTGCGCGAACGGGAGCAACACAGCTCCCGCTGCCGCGGCAGCCGGACGCCGAGCGCGACGGTCATGTACGTGACCTGTGCGGCGTTCGGTCGGCTGGAGGACATGTTGCCCACGGTAACATCCCATGTCTCGCGGACGCCAGACCAGTCGGTCTGCATGCATTCCGCTCATCGTGATTCCAACGCCCGCACGCGCCGCCGGGGTGGCGCAATGACCGTCCACACCTGGCCTCACCTCCCGGCCCCGCCGTGTGCGGGAGGCGGATACACCGATCGCGTCACGCCGCTGCCGCCGCGAGCGCCGGGTCGCCTCGCAGCCCGCGGCTACAGTCGCAATCCGCAGGTCACCGGCGGAAGGAGAACGAGGTGACGCCCCAACCCACCCCCATCCGCCGCGCCGATCGCGCCCGGCAGGTGGCCGACGTGCTGCGCCAGCAGATCCATGCCGGAACCTTCGACAGTGCGCTGCCCGCCGAGGCGGCGCTGGCCACCGAATTCGCCGTGTCCCGCAACACCGTCCGCGACGCGCTGGCGCTGCTGCGGGACGAGGGACTGATCGAGCGCGCCCCGAAGGTCGGAACCCACGTCGCCCAGCGCAAATACGATCACGGGCTGGATTCGCTGCGCGGGCTGAAGGAGACGCTGCGCGGCCACGGCGAGGTGTACAACGAGGTGCGGGCCGCGCTGCGCGTGACGCCGCCGTCCGCGGTGGCGCGGCGGCTGCGGCTGGGGCCCGGCGAGCCCGCGGTCTACATCGAGCGGCTGCGGCATCTGGACGGGCTACCGGTGAGCCTGGACCTGACCTACCTGGCGCCCGATATCGGCGATGCGGTGATCGAGCGCGACCTGGAATCGAACGACATCTTCGCGCTCATCGAGGAGATCGGCGGCGGCCCGCTGGGCTCGGCCGACCTGGCACTCGAGGCCATCACCGCCGATCCCCACTCGGCCGCGACCCTGCAGATGCCCGAGGGCGGCGCGCTGCTGCTGCTCGAACGACTGACGCGAATGAAGGACGGGCGCCCCGTGGACCTCGAGTACATCCGGCTGCGCGGCGACCGAATCACCATGCGCGGCAGCCTTCGGGGACGGTTAGCCGCGGAGCCTGCGGAGCCGGCGGGGTGGGTAAGCACAGTTCGCCCGACCGACCCCATCGACTGGAGGCTGACCCGATGACCCTGGTGAACCAGCGTGCCGATGTCCCGGTGACGATCGACGAATCCCTCTGCATTCAGGGATGCACGCTGTGCGTGGAGATCTGCCCGCTCGATTCGCTGGCGATCAACCCCGACAACGGCAAGGCATACATGCACGTCGACGAGTGCTGGTACTGCGGCCCGTGCGCCGCGCGCTGTCCTACCGGCGCCGTCACCGTGAACATGCCATACCTGCTGCGCTGATTCGAGGGAATATGAAGTACCGCCCGGCCCGAATGATCGCGGCCGTCGCCATCACGGCGCTCACGGCCGCCGGGTGCTCCCTGCAGAGCACCGGATCCGGAAGTACCGTCCGCGTCGTCATCGGCTATCAGTCCAAGACCATCAATACCGTGACCGCGGGCACCCTGCTGCGGGCGAAAGGCCTTCTGGAGCAGCGCCTCGCCGCGCTCACCGCGCACGGCGGCCCGAAATATCAAGTGGAGTGGCAGGATTACGACACCGGCGCCCCGATCACCGCGCAAATGGTCGCGGAGAAGCTCGATATCGGCTCGATGGGCGACTATCCCCTGCTGATCAACGGCTCTCGCACCCAGGCCGATGCGCGTGCGGCCACCGAGCTGGTATCCGTCACCGGTTACCAGCCGCGCGGATCGCTGAACATGATTGTGGTGAACCAGAATTCGCCGGTTCAATCGGTTGCCGAGCTGTCGGGAAAGAAGGTTTCCTCCAGCGTCGGTTCGGCCAGCGACGGTTTGCTCCGGCAGGCGTTGACCCGCACCGGCATCGATCCCAAGTCCGGCGTCGAGGTGCTCAACCAGCAGCCTCAGATCGGGGCGTCGGCGCTGGAATCCGGTCAGGTGCAGGCGCTGTCCGTCGCGGGCGTGGCTTCCGGTGTCGCACTGGGGCGTTCGTGCCCGGCGGCGGGCTGTCGGTCGGGATCGGCGTGGCGTGGATCTGCGTGGTGTCGGCCGAAATGATCTCCGGGCGTTTGGGAGTCGGATACCGCACCTGGCAGGCCTACACGATCGTGGACTATCCGGGCGTGTTCGTCGGCATCATCACCATCGGACTGCTGAGCTTCGGCACCTCGGCCGCGGTCGAGGTGCTGGGCCGCCGCGTCACGCGCTGGCTGCCCCGGGCGGCGGGGTCGGCGAGATGACCTCCTCACCAATGACTCTCGCGCTCGAACGGGTCGAATTGCGTTATGCCGGTGCGCCGGTGCTGACCGAGCTGAGCCTCGATATCCGCCCCGGCGAGATTCTGGTGCTGACCGGGCCGTCCGGATGCGGCAAATCGACGGTGCTGCGCGCGCTGGCCGGACTGCTGCGCCCGGGGTCCGGGCGGTTGCTCGCGGACGGCCTCGAGGTCACCGGCCCCTCCCGCGACCGGGCGATGGTGTTCCAGGACAACGCGCTGTTGCCCTGGCGCACCGTGCGTTCCAATATCGAACTGGCGCTGAAGCTGCGCGGGGAACCGCGCGCCGGGCGGCGCGAGCGTGCGGAGCGCTGGATCGCGGAGGTGGAGCTCACCGGCTTCGGCGACTACCTGCCCAAGAACCTCTCCGGCGGCATGCGGCAGCGCGTGCAGCTGGCCCGCGGCCTGGCCGGCGCACCCCGGGCGGTGCTGATGGACGAGCCGTTCGGCGCGCTGGACGCGCCGACCCGGGCCGCCATGCAGCGGCTGCTGATCGCGACGTGGCATGCCCACCCGGCCACCGCGGTCTTCGTGACCCACGATGTGGACGAGGCGCTGCTGCTCGGCGACCGGGTCGCGGTGCTGCGCGGCGGCGGGTTGTGCGCGCTGCTGGAGGTGCCGCAGCCGCGCGGGAGCGGAGTGGACCGGTTCCCACTTCGCGCGGAAATCCTTACTGCCCTTGGCTATTCGGAAAATCGAGTCGCCTGATCCACTCTGGAGTGTGCTGATGAATATTCCCGACCTCGCCGACACCCTCCGGCTCGACTGCGACGTGCTGGTCATCGGCGGCGGCACCGCGGGGACCATGGCCGCCCTCACCGCGGCCGAACAGGGCGCGAATGTGCTGCTGTTGGAAAAGGCGCACGTGCGGCACTCGGGCGCACTGGCGATGGGCATGGACGGGGTCAACAACGCGGTCGTGCCCGGTAAGGCCGAGCCGGAGGACTACGTCGCCGAGATCACCCGGGCCAACGACGGCATCGTCAACCAGCGCACCATCTATCAGACCGCGACGCGTGGCTTCGCGATGGTGCAGCGACTCGAGCGGTACGGAGTGAAGTTCGAGAAGGACGAATACGGCGAGTACACGGTGCGGCGGGTGCACCGCTCCGGGTCCTATGTGCTGCCGATGCCCGAGGGCAAGGACGTGAAGAAGGCGCTGTATCGCGTGCTGCGGCAACGCACGATGCGCGAGCGGATCAGGATCGAGAACCGGCTGATGCCCGTGCGGGTGCTCACCTCCGGCGGGCGTGCGGTCGGCGCGGCCGCATTGCACACCCGCACCGGCGAATTCGTGGCCGTCGGCGCCAAGGCCGTGATCCTGGCGACGGGGCCGTGCGGGCGCCTGGGGCTACCGGCCTCGGGATATCTGTACGGTACCTACGAGAATCCGACCAATGCCGGGGACGGCTATGCGATGGCCTATCACGCCGGCGCGGAGCTCTCGGGCATCGAATGCTTCCAGATCAATCCGCTGATCAAGGATTACAACGGCCCAGCCTGCGCCTATGTCGCGAATCCGTTCGGCGGCTATCAGGTCAACGCCCACGGCGAGCGCTTTGTGGACTCGGACTACTGGTCGGGCCGGATGATGACCGAGGTGAAGCGGGAGATCGAATCGGCCCGCGGTCCCATCTATCTGAAGGTGTCCCATCTGCCGCACGAGACGCTGACCGCACTCGAGGGCATTCTGCATACCACCGAGCGCCCGACCCGTGGCACCTTTCACGCCAACCGCGGACACGACTACCGCACCCACGACATCGAGATGCACATCTCCGAAATCGGTTTG
This sequence comes from Nocardia sp. GP40, assembly GCF_050434125.1. Classification (NCBI taxonomy): domain Bacteria; kingdom Bacillati; phylum Actinomycetota; class Actinomycetes; order Mycobacteriales; family Nocardiaceae; genus Nocardia; species Nocardia sp. GP40. Next base: position 119,239 of record NZ_JBNPVW010000002.1, read on the forward strand.
TGCAGTGGGCATTCGGCCTCGGGAGTGTGGGTGGACGAACATGCCCGCACCACGGTTCCCGGGCTCTATGCCGCCGGGGATCTGGCGTGCGTCCCGCACAACTACATGATCGGAGCCTTCGTCTACGGCGATCTGGCGGGGGCCGACGCGGCCGCGATGCGCTTCGATATCCCTGCGCCGCAGGATCTTCCGCAGGATCAGCTCGCCGCGGCGCACGAACTGGTCTATCGCCCGCTGCGCAATCCGGACGGCCCGCCGCAGCCGCAGGTGGAATACAAGTTGCGCCGTTTCGTCAATGACTATGTGGCGCCGCCCAAGACCGCGACGAAGCTGTCGCTGGCGGTCGAGACCTTCGAACGGATGCGCACCGATATAGAACAGATGGGCGGCGCGACCCCGCACGAACTGATGCGCTGCGCGGAGGTGAGTTTCATCCGCGACTGCGCCGAGATGGCCGCCCGATCCTCGCTGACCCGCACCGAATCCCGCTGGGGCCTCTACCACGAAAGGGCGGACCTCCCGGAGCGGGACGACACCGGATGGCGCTACCACCTGAACCTGCGCAAAGGTGCCGACGGGGACATGAAGTTCCTGAAGCGGCCCGTGGCACCGTATTTCGTGCCCGTGCCCGATCTGGCCGAGATTCCGGCGGCCGAACTCACGCCGGTGCCGGTACCGCAGCCGGAGCTGATCACCGGTCCACCGCGCATCGCTCCCCCTGATCCGGCGGCGGTAAACTCGCGCGCCGCAACGACATCGGTCCGGCCGTCCCCATCGGCCGCCCGAATCGCCCCGCTGCTGAACCTGGACGCGCCCGCGCTCGCCGACCTCCAGCCGTATCTCGACGACGGCGACCCCCGCGTGCGGGCCACCGCGGTCGCGGTGCTGACCGAGGAGACACCGGACGGCTTCGCCCGACCGCTGAGCGGCGCGCTGGCCGACTCCGATGCGAGCGTGCGTGCCGCCGCGCTGGCCGGACTGCGGGAACTCGTCGAGATCCTGCCCGCGGCAACCGATCTGACCGATCACACCGCATCACCGGATCCGCTCGTGCGGGCCGGCGTGGTGGACCTGCTGCGCGTCCTCCGATCCGGCACGGCGGACCTGTTCGGCCGGGCCGTCGCCGATGCCGACCACCGGGTGCGGATCGAGGGGGTGCGGGCGCTGGTCTCGCTCGACGACTGGGCCGCGCTGGAGGCGGCCGGGCACGACGAGAACCGCGAGGTCCGGATCGTGGCGGCGCAGGGCTTGGCGACGATCGGACAGGGCGGGGCAGACACTATCCGTACCCTGGCCGACGACCACGATCCTCTGGTCCGCGCCGCCGCACTCGCCGCGTTCGCGGTCCTCGGGGCGGCCGGCGACGGCGCGGCCCTCACCGCGGCCGCGGGTGATTCGGCGTGGCAGGTGCGCGTGGGCGCGGCCCGCGGCTGGCTCGGCCCGGGACCGGAGCTGGGTGTCCCGGCCCTCCGGCCGGCCCTGGACGATCCGCACCCGGATGTCCGTAAGGCCGCGGTGCTCACCCTCGCCGCGTGGCCCGGCCACGAGCCCGCACGCACGGCGCTGCACGCAGCCCTGGACGATGGCGATGCCGATGTCCGGGCCTACGCGCGACGAGCGCTCGAATGACGCCGGGGACACGCCGGTCCGACCGGATCACCGACTCCGGCGCGCCAGTGGCTGCCAGACTGCACACAGAGAGCCGGACTACGCTGCCCCGCATCCATTCGTTAGCATTGCTAGGACTCTCATGACACGGAATTCGCGTGGCCTCCGCCGCGCCGCCGCGGTCCTGGCCGCGACGTCGATCGCCCTGGGGGCAGCCGCCACCGCACCATTGGCCGCGTCCGCCGCCCCGGTCCCCAGCCTGCCGGTCGGCGCGCTGACATACACGGTCGATGTGAACAAGCCGGGCTCCACACCGGGCTATATCTATTACACGAGCGGTGTGAGCGCGGCCGCGTTGGTGCCGGGCGCCGGTCAGGTGCTGTCGAATCTGCCACAGGGCCAACCGGCCAATGTGGTCATGGACAAGGCCGGGCACGAGGTCTGGCGATACACGCCGCCCAAGGGCCAGGACGTCTCGAACTTCCGTACCCAGACCTATCAGGGCAAGCCGGTGCTGACCTGGTGGCAGGGCGGCACGGTCGGCGGGCACGGCTCGGGCACCGACTACATCGCCGATCAGCACGGCCACGTCATCACCACCCTGACCGCCGGCGACGGATTGACCTCCGACGTCCACGAATTCCGGCTCACTCCGGACGGCCGCGCGCTGATCACCTCCTACCGGGAGGTCGACGCCGACCTGACCCTGATCGGCGGCCCGAAGCACGGGAAGATGTTCGACACCGTCGCCTCGGTTGTCGACGTGGCCACCAAAAAGGTGCTGTTCCAATGGAGTGCGGCCCAGCACGTACCGCTGACGGACTCCACCGCGGCCACCTCGGCGCCGGGAAGCGGGACCTACGATCCGTACCACATGAATTCCATCGCGCTGGATCCCGCGGGGAATCTGCTGATTTCGATGCGCGACACTTCCACGGTCTACGACGTGAACATCCACACCGGCGCGATCAACTGGCAGCTCGGTGGCAAGCGCTCCACCTTCGCGCCGGGCCCCGGCGTCGAATTCGCCTTCCAGCACGACGCCGAATTCGCCGGTCCGAACACGATCCGGCTCTTCAACGACAACTCCAGCGGACAGCAGACCCTGGGCGTGTCCAGCGCGCAGTGGATCCACCTGGATACCGCGAAACACCGGGCGACGCTGGTGCGCAACCAGACTCATCCGAACGGCCTGGTCGCCCCGGCGATGGGCAACGCCCAGGGGCTGGCCAACGGCAACACCCTCGTCGGCTGGGGGATGGCGCCGCACATCTCGGAGTTCTCCCCCTCCGGAGATCTGGTGTACGACGCGGCGCTGCCATTCGGCACCTACCGCGCCTATCTCGAGGATTGGGCACCCAGCGCCGGTTAGGCTGTCCCGGAACACATTTCGCTGCCCGCGCCGATCCGGCGCGGGCAGCATCGTCTCGACGTCAGTTCAGCGGGCGGGCGGGCTGGGCGGGCGCACACGTAAACCAGTACCGAATCGTCGGCGCTGGACGGCAGTTTCGCGCAGTGTCGCTGAATCCATTGCACCCGTTCGTCGTCGGAGGCTGTGAGCAGGGCGAATCCGATCTGGCCGTGCGCCACCAGCCGTGCAATCTCCATGGTGCTCATCGCCGGAGCCGATCCGGTGAATCCGCCGAAGGCCGGCACCTCGGCGCCGGTGGTGATGATGAAGGGCAAGGCCAGAATTCCGGTGTTGGCGACCGCCGGGTAGTGCGCGTTCGGGAACAGCTCGCGCGCAGTCGCGACCAGCTTGGGGCTTTCCGCCAGGCCCTCGGCGATGGAGGTCTGGGTCACCCGTCTGGTCGCCGCGGTTTCGAACGGCATGTCGAGGGCCCCGTAGAGATCACCGCCGTCAGCCCGTACCATCGGACCCGCACCGAGTTCGATTGCATGAATTCGACTGTCCCCCACTCGATCAGCGTGGCCACGGCCGGAGTCAGCACCGCCAGGTAGTACGGGTTGACCGTGCCGATGGCCAGGAAGATCGCCAGATGGACCAGCAACCAACCACCCCAGATCACCAGGGAGGCGGTGGCGATCGGGGAACGGGCGCGCCGCCGGGCCAGGAGCACCAGCGCCACCAGCGCGATCACGGCCAGTGGAACAAGCCAGCCCGCCGACCGGCCGCCGCCGCCGGTGAAGACGTGATCGAGCCGATTGCCCGGGCCGAGAACCAGTTTGCTGCGATAGTTCTGCTGCCCGGCGAGCTCGAAGTTGGCCGCCCCGACCGTGAACGTGCTGTCGGTACGGGCCAGCGCGTTGTAGCGGAAGACCTGTTCGAACAGCGAATTATGGTTGCTGCCATCCACATACGGGCGACGGCCCGCCGGAACCAGGCTCACCACGGTCATCCAGCTCAGCGAGACCACCAGTGCGACACCCCCGAAGACCGCGATGTCGGCGAGCCGGCGGCGCAGCCGGACACCGGCGGTGATCAGGTACGCCAACGCCAGTAGCGGGACGATGATCCACGCCTGCACCATCTTTGCCTGAAAGGCCAGCCCGATGAAAAGCCCCGCGAGCCACAGGTTCCGGCCACGGCCGGACCCGATCGCGGCGAGCGTGCGGTCCACGGCCAGCAACAGCAGCAGAATGAGCAGCGTATCGGGGATATTGCCGCGGTTCAGCGACACCGTCACCGGCGTGCACGCCGCCACCACCACGGCCACCGCACCCGCCGCCGGACCGGCGATCCGGCGCACCACCCGGTACAGCAGCAGGATCGTCAGCACACCCTCGACGACCTGCGGCAGCACCTTAGCCCACAGGTGCGGGCCGAACACGTGCACCGAGATCGCCTGAATCCACAGGGCGCCCGGCAGCTTATCGATGCTGACGATCCCGTCGGGATCGAACGCGGCGAAGAAGAAGTTGTGCCAGCTCATGGCCATCGACCGCGCCGCGGCGGCATAGAAGATGTGCGGCTTCTGCGCGGCGATGCCCCCTGCATAACTCACCGCCGCCAGCGCCGCGACGATCAGCAACAGCGGGCGCGCCCATCCCGGCTGATCCGCGGGTGAGCGCCAGAACTGCCACCACGGGTGTACGGGGGCTTGCGAGACTGCGAGAGCGGCTGCGAACGCTGCCCGAAGGTCACGCCGCGCGCACGTCCGTCATCCCCCACTCTCGGGCCAGCAGGCGGTGCGAATCGAGCCGGTCCTCGTGGCCGTGGGTGACGCTCGTGACGACCAGTTCATCCGCGCCGGTCAGCTGCTGCAGGGCGGTGAGGCGGTCGGCGACCTCGGCGGGGGTACCGACGAATTGGGTGGTTACCCGGTCCTGCACCAGTCGCTGCTGATGCGGCGTGAGCGCCGGTGCGGTGTCCGGGTCCTGATAGGCCGCCGCCCCGGCGCCGCTGCGAATGCTGTAGACCCAGTGGCCGAACGTCGATGCCAGATGTTCGGCCCTCGCACGGTCCTGCGCGACCACCACATCCGCAGAGACCACCAGATGGGGTTTGGGGTACTTCACCGATGGCTGGAACGATTCCCGGTATGCCGCAACGGTTTCCAGAATGGTCCCGGGCGAGACGTGATAGTTCGCCGCGAAGGGCAGGCCCAGCCGCCCAGCCAGCCTCGCGCTCTCGCCGCCGCTACTGCCGAACAGCCACAGCTGCACATCCGCTCCCTCACCCGGAACCGCATGCAGCGCAATACCTTCGGAGGACCGATAGCCACCACTCAGCAGCGCGCGAATCTGCTCCACCTGCTCGGTGTAGCCCACCGGCCGGGCACCGGGCAGCGAGAGTGCCTCGAATCCGGCCAGGAGCCGGGACGTGTCCAGCACCTGCCCGGGCGTGAACGGCGGCGGGATCACCACCCCGTCCCGCACCTCGGTGGACCGCTCCGGCACGGCGACCGGCTTCACCCCCGCCGACCGGATCTTGTCCGCCTGGTGGCCGGACCGGCCGAGGCCCAGATCGAGGCGGCCCGGGTGCAGGGCGTCGATCGTGCCGAAGGATTCCACCACCGAGGCCGAGGTGTGGTGTCCCAGCTGCACCGCGGCCGAGCCCACCCGGATCGTGGAGGTGGCCGCGGCGATCAGGCCGATCAGGGTCGCCGTCGCGGAGCTGGCGACCTGGGCGAAATGGTGTTCGGCGACCCAGAACCGCCGATACCCCCAGGACTCCGCGTGCCGAGCCAGATCGATGGTGTTGCGGATCGCCTGCTGCGGTGTCGATCCCGCGCTCACGGGCGAGAGATCCAGGATCGACAGCGGCACCCGGACACCGCCCGCCGCGCTCATCGCGCCACCGTCTGTCGCGGATTGCGCTCTCCCGCTTCGACGGCCACGCTCAGCCTGTTCTCCGGCGGTGCGATCGGGCACGTCGCGTAGTCGGTGAAGGCGCACGGCAGGTTCTGCGCGCGATTGAAATCCAGCAGCACACCGCCGTCGACATCGGGCGCGGCGATCGGCAGTAACCGCGCGCCCGGATAGGTACTCACACCGCTGGTGGCGTCGGTGAACAGCAGGCGCAGGCCGGTTTCCGGATCGCCGAAGGCCACGACGATGTGCTCGGCGCCGTCCAGCCGGAAGGTGATCGTGCCCCCGGCGGAATGGTGATGCTCCAGTCCTTCCACGACCGCACCCGTCGTGACGATGCGGGCGATCTCGTAGGGCGCGAATGTGCCCGGCACCGACCAGCGCGAATCGGGATGGTAGGCAGGAATTTCCGCGAATCCGGCCAGTGTCGGAGCGTCGGGATCGTGTACACGCAGCGCGAACTGCCCGGTGCGGCGGATCACCTCGACCACGCGATCGCCCGCTCGCACCTCGAGGCCGGGTGCGCCCTCACCCGGCGTCAGCACGGTGCGGCCCGCGAGCGGGCGACCCTCCAGGCCGAGGCCGTCCCCCGATTCCGCCGTGACAACGACATTTTCGCCATCCACCTGCCAGAGACCCGGCAGACCCTCGACGGTCTCACCGGACTCACCGAGCCAGTACAACCCCGTCACACTCAGCCAGCCCAGCGGTTCTCGCGCCCACGCCTCGCGCTCGGCATGCCAGGCCCGCCACTGCTGTTCGAATTCGGTGATAGTCGCGGTCATATCGCTTTCACTCCTCTGCTGTAGTGGGTCGTCCGGCGGCACGGCACGCACCCCGCGCACATCACGCCGTCCTCTCGATCGCGCCCGTGGGCTCACTCCGAGCGGCACCCGGAACCGCAGCCAGCAACTCGCGGGTGTACTCGTGGCCGGGCCGGTCGAAAAGTTCTGTGGTTTCCGCGGTTTCAACGATGCGCCCCGCGCGCATGACCGCCACCCGATCACTGACGCGCCGCACCACCGCCAGATCGTGAGAGATGAACAGGTAGCCCAGTCCCAGTTCGCGCTGCAGCCGCTCCAGCAGATCCAGGATCTGCGCCTGTACCGACACATCCAGTGCCGAGACCGGTTCGTCGAGGACCACCAGGTCCGGCCGCGGAGCCAGGGCGCGCGCGATGGCGACTCGCTGCCGCTGGCCACCCGAGAGTTCCGCGGGCCGCCGATCCCGGTGCTCCGGTGACAGCGCCACCTGCTCGAGCAGTTCGTCCACACGGGTCCGGCGCACGGCGCGGTCACCGATTCCGAAGGCTCGCAGCGGCTCCGCGATACTCTGCGCCACCGTCTGTTTCGGATTCAACGCGGCGTACGGGTTCTGGTAGACGATCTGCACACGACGCCGGAACGCACGCAGCCGATCGCCACGCAGCGCGCCGATCTCCCGCCCGTCCAGCATGATCGTCCCCGCATCCGGCCGCTCCAGCCGGGCCAGCATCCGGGCCGTCGTGGTCTTACCCGAGCCGGATTCACCCACGAGCGCCAGCGTCTCGCCGCGATCGATGTGCAGCGCAACATCATCCACGGCGGCTACGGTCGCCCGGCCGACCCGAAAGGTCCGGCGCACCCCCGTGGCCGACAGCAACGGTTCGCGCGGTATCCCACGCGCCGGCCGCGACGGCGCGTTCAGCGTCGGTACCGAATCCAGCAGCCGCCGCGTGTATTCGTGTGCCGGATTCCCGAATACCTCCCCGGTACTTCCGCTTTCGACGATCTCCCCGCGCCGCATGACCACGATGCGGTCGGCACGGTCGGCGGCCACGGCCAGATCGTGGGTGATCAGCAGTACCGCGGCGCCGGATTCGGCGGTGCGGGCGGCGAGATGGTCCAGAATGCGGCGCTGCACGGTGACGTCCAGGGCGCTCGTGGGTTCGTCGGCGATCACCAGTTCCGGACCGCAGGCCAGGGCGATTCCGATCAGGACCCGCTGCCGCTGCCCGCCCGACAGGTCCTGCGGGTATTGGTGGGCCCGCAGGGCCGGGCGGTCCAGCCCCGCCGTGGCGAGTATCTCCACGGCCCGATCCCGCGCGTCGCGACGGGTGGCGTGGCCGTGAATGCGCAGCGCCTCGGCCACCTGATCGCCGACGCGCAGCACCGGATTCAACGCGGTGCCCGGATCCTGGGGCACCAGACCGATTCGTGCGCCGCGAATCCGGCGCAGCCGGTGTGGTGGCGCGTCGTCGATCCGCTCGGCCGCGAAGGTGATTCGCCCGCCCGTGATCGTTCCCGTGCCACCGAGCAGCCCGATTACCGCATGCGCGAGAGTGGACTTCCCGGAGCCGGATTCGCCGACCAGCGCGACGGTCTCCCCCTGTGAGACCGTCAGCGAGGCACCCGCGACGGCCGGTGTCGACCCGCCCCGGCCGCGATACTCCACGCGTAGATCCTGCACGCGCAGCAGAGGTTCGCCGCTGGACTGCGGCAGTGCCGAGACCGTCACAGCGCACCGTCCCGGGCCAGGGCGCGGCCGAGGCGCTGCGCGGCCAGCACCACTGCGACGATGACCAGGCCCGGCAGCGTCGTCATCCACCACGCGGTCGCGAGATAGTCACGGCCCGCGGCGATCAGCGATCCCCACTCCGGCGCCGGCGGCGGCGCACCGTATCCCAGGAAGCTCAGCGACGACACCGCCAGCACCGCGACCCCGAATTCGACCGCGGCCAGCGCGGCCACCGGCGCATACGCATTGCGCAACACGTGGCGAATCAACACCGCGGGCCAGCGCACCCCCGAGGCGATCGCCGCCTCCACATACGGCGCCCGCCGCACCCGGGCCACCTCGGCGCGCATCACCCGCGCGAAGGCGGGGATCAGTGCGACACCGACCGCGATCGCGACCTTGCGGCTCCCGAATCCCAGTGCGGTGACCAGCACCAGCGCGCTGAGCAGTTCCGGAATCGACAGCAGCACATCGACGATGCGCATCAGGCCGGCATCCACCACGCCGCCCGCCGATCCGGCGACCAAACCGACCAGCGTCCCCGCGACAAGGCCGATCGCGACAGCAATAACCGTTGCGGTCAGCGACAATTCGGCCGCATGCACAACCCGGGTGTAGAGATCGCGCCCCAGGTTGTCGGTACCCAGCCAATGCCGCGCGCTGGGGCCACGCAGCTTCTGCGCCGGGACGCCGCGCAGCGGATCGTCATCGGCGAAGATCGACGGCGCCAGGGCCCAGCCCAGCACCGTCAGCAGCACCACCACGGACAGTGCGGTGGATGCGTTGGCGCGCAACGCCTTGACAAATCCGAAGCGGTCCGGAGACGACACCGCCCCCGCCCGGGCGCCTGCGGTCGAAACCACGTCGGTCATGACACACCCTCCCGTCCGCCGGTGCACCGCCGCATTGCCGTTGCACCCGAGCAGAATTCGACCTTCCACCCGACTGCGAGCGCCTCCCGGCGCTCCTGGAGCCGATGGGGCTCCACGCGGCGACGACTACCGGAACGACCCGATACCGATGCACGAACCAGGCTCCCGCAGAAGCGATCCCGGCCCGGTAAATCCGAATTCCTCACCCTGCAACCCCTCTCCGCGCCGCGCGATCGACCCCGGCCCCGGCACCCCGTCCCTGACGCCGGAACTCCCGGGCAACACGAGGATCCAGAACCGGATGAATCAGATCGACGGCTAGATTGACCAGCACGAAGGCCACCGCCGTCACCATGACGACGCCCTGCACCACCGGAATGTCCTCGGCCAGCACCGCAGTCTGGGTGAGCCTGCCGATCCCCGCCCGCGAGAACACGGTCTCGACCACCACCGATCCGGCCAGCACCGTGCCGACCCACACCCCGGCAACACTGAGCGCCGGGGCCAGCGCGGGCCGCAGTACATGCCGCAGCTGTACCCACCAGCGCGAGGCGCCCTTGGCGAACGCCACCTCGACGAACGGCTGCCGCCACGTCCCGGCCAGGCCGCTGTACAGCACCTGAGCGATGACCGCGCCGACCGGGATTGCCAGTGTCACCGCGGGCAACACCGTGCCACCGAACCCGGTACCGCCGAAGGCCGGAAACAGCCGCAGCCGAAACGAAAACAGCTGCAGCAGTATCAATCCCACCCAGAATGTGGGCGCCGATGCCCCGATCGGCGGCAACGCCGTCAAGAGCCCGCTCAACCACCGGCGCTCGGTATACGCGGCGGCCAGCGCCAACGTCGTGCCGAGCACCGTGGCCAGCCCCAGCGCCAGCGCCGCCAACGCCAGTGTCGAGGGTAGGGCCTGGCCCAGGGCGTCGGTGACCGACTCCCCGGTGCTGAGCGAATGCCCCAGATCGCCGCGCACGGCATGCTCCAACGCCGTCCAATACTGATGCCACACCGGCTTGTCGAGTCCGTACCGGGCGCGCATCTCGGCCACCGCGGCCGGATCCACGGCCACCCCCGGGTTTGCGCCGATCGCGAGCTGAACCGGGTCCGCGGGCAGCAGATACAGCACCCCGAAGGACACGGTGAACGCCGCCCACAGCACTCCGACCGCTTGCAGCAGGCGCAGGATCACATAGCGTGTCATCGAACTCTCCAGCCGCACAACGATTCTGCGGCAGTCATCGCACGAGCTCCCCGGACGGGTACCGCTGCGCTCCGAGCGGCCGGCTGACGATCCCCTCGCGCAGCACCGGTGCAACCGCCGACTGAAACAGCGTGAGACTCGCGCGATGCTGCCGCTCGGACAACCCATCGCCGTCCGCGCTCAGGTGGATCACCTCGTGCCCGAACCGCTCGTGATACCGCTGCACCTTTTCCAGGACCTGGTGCGGGCTACCGACGAGCGCGGAACTGCGCTCGACGAAGTCCTCGACCGATGCAAAGACGGTGGGAAGACCATGCTTACGCGCGACAGACTGCCGCGCCTCGAAGATCGGCCGGTACACCTGGACCGCGTCCTGCGACCGCGGCGCGACATAGAACCCGGCCGTACCCGCACCGACCAGCGCCTGCGCCGGATCGTGGCCGTAGGCGGCCCACCGCTCGCGATAGTGCGCGACAAGTTCGGCGTAGGGCTCGATCGGATTGGTGACATTGGCCGAGAACAGCGGATCCCCGTAACGCGCCGCCAATTCCACCGAGTCGCGGCTGGTGGCGCTTCCGTGCCAGATACGCAGCCGCGATTGCAGCGGCCGGGGCAGCGCCCGGGCCTCGGTCAGCGAGGGCCGGAACCGGCCGACCCAGGTCACCTCGTCGCTGTCCCAGAGCCGCCGGAACAGCTCGTAGGCCTCGCGATTTCGCTCCCACTGATCCTGCGCGGTGACGTGAAACAGCTTGGCCTGCGCGGTCCCGTTGCCCTTGCCGATGATGAGTTCCAGGCGACCACCCGACAGATTGTCCAGCGTCGAATAGTCCTCGAAGGCCCGCACCGGATCGAGCAGGCTCAACGTGGTCACCCCTGTGAACAGCGCGATCCGGGAGGTCACCGCCGCAATGTTGCTCAGCACCACCGGGGGCGCGGCGGAAATGAACGGATCCTCGTGCCGCTCACCGACCGCGAACCCGTCGTAGCCCAATTCCTCGGCCAGCCTGGCGTTCTCGACCACTCGGCGCAGGCGCTGCGCCGAGGATTCGGTGGCGCCGGTGACCGGGTCCGGCTGGTGGGTAATGAGGGTCAACAGCAGGAATTTCATGCGACGACAACCTCCCGGGCTCCGCGGAACGATTCAGAGAACATGCGCCAGAAAGGCCTTCGTGCGCGGATGGCTGGGCCGGTCCAGTACCTCGGCGGGCGAGCCCTGCTCGACGATCCGGCCGGAGTCCATCAGCACCACGGTGTCGGCCACCTCCCGGGCGAACCCGATCTCGTGGGTGACGATCACCAGCGTGGCGCCCTCGCGGGCCAGGCCGCGGATGACGTCGAGGACCTCGCCGACGAGTTCGGGATCCAGCGCCGAGGTGGGTTCGTCGAACAGCACCACCCTGGGGCGCAGGGCCAGGGCGCGCGCGATCGCGACCCGCTGCTGCTGCCCGCCCGAGAGCCGGCGCGGATAGTCGCCCGCCCGATCACCCAGTCCGACCCGTTCCAGCAGCGCCGCCGCCTCCGCCTCGACCTCGGACCGGGGCCTGCGCTGCGCGGAAACCGGTGCGAGCGCGACGTTTTCCAGGACCGTCAGGTGCGGGAACAGATTGAAGTTCTGGAACACGAAACCGATCCGCGCACGCCGGCGCAGGATCTCCCGTTCGCTCAGCTCGTGCAGCACGGCGCCCTTGCGGCGGTAGCCGACGAGTTCGCCGCCGACGCGCACGGTCCCCGCATCGACCTTCTCCAGGTGATTGATGGTGCGCAGGAGGGTCGACTTGCCGGATCCCGAGGGGCCCAGGATCGCCGTCACCTCGCCGGGGCGCACCGTCAGATCGATGCCGCACAGCACCTCGTGCGCCCCGAAATGCTTACGGACACCGCGTAATTCCACGGCGTACCCGTCGTCGTGTGCGTGCGGCGCGGTCATCGCCGTCCCCCCGTGATCTCCTCGATGGTGCCGCGCACCCGCTGCCATGGCGTCGGCGGCAGACTGCGCGCGGCGCCCTTCGCGAAGTGCCGTTCGATGTAGTACTGCGCGACGCTGAGCCCGCCGGTCAGCACGATGTACCAGATCGTGGCGACCATCAGCAGCGGCACCACCCGGCCGTTGCGGCCGTATATCACCTGGACCTGGTAGAACAGCTCCGCGATCGCCATGACCGAGACGATCGAGGTGCCCTTGAACAGGCTGATCACCTCGTTGGCAGCGTTGGGCAGAATGCCCCGCATCGCCTGTGGCGCAACGATAGTAAAGAACTGGCGGTGCCACGGCAGCCCCAGCGACTTGGCGGCCTCGAGCTGCCCCGGATCCACCGAAATGATTCCGGCCCGGATGATCTCGGCCGCATAGGCCGCCTGGTGCAGCGCCAGCCCGATGACCGCGGCGGTGAACCCGCTGATCACCCCGTTCACATCGAAGCTGAACAGCGCTGGGCCGAACGGGATTCCGAACGACAGCCGCTTGTACAGATAGGCGATGTTGAACCAGAACAGCAGCTGCACGATCAGCGGTATCGAGCGGAACGCCCAGATGTAGGCCCACGCGATCACCTGCAGCACAGGTATTTTCGACAGTCGCGCGACGGCGACCACGGTGCCGAGCAGGAATCCGAACAGGGTCCCCCAGCAGGTCAGCTCGAGGGTGACCCGCAGGGCCGCGAGCACCGACCTCGCGGTGAAGTACCGGCCGAAGGTCGGCCAGTCCCAGCCCGGATTGGTGACCAGCCCGTGCGCGAACTGCGCCACCAGCACCAGCGCGAGGGCCGCGGCGAGCCAGCGCCACGGGTGCCGGGTGCGGGCGACCGGCAGGACGTCCTCGTCGGTCTCCGGCGCGGCCGGGGAATCGAGGGCAGTCGCAACGCTCATGGGATCCTCCGTCGATCGTCGCGGCCACCCGGTGCCCGTCACGGGCGGTGGGGGCCGCGTCCTCGACGCTAGGCAAGCCGCGGCCGCAAGTCCGCACTCCCGATCAACGTGAATTCAACTGTTTGCGGCGCCTTTCCCGCCCGCCACCGGGGGATCCGCCACGAAGTCGCGGTCATATGTACATAACTGTTCGCAATACTTTAGGGTGGACACGTTGCACCCGAGTTCCAAGGAGTCCGCGCATGAAAGACCTGACCGGCCGCCTCTGCCTGATCACCGGCGCGGCCAGCGGCATCGGCCGGGCCACCGCCCTGGCCGCCGCGCGCGCGGGAGCCCGCCTGTTCCTGACCGATATCGCGGCCGACGGACTGGCCGAGACCGTGGCCCTGGTCCGCACCGAGGGCGGCGAGGTGCTGGGCGCGCGGGCGCTGGACGTCTCCGACTACGACGCGGTCACCCTGTGGGCCAACGAGATTCACGAGGAATACCCGAGCCTGGATATCGTGATGAATATCGCGGGCATCGCGATCTGGGGAACCGTGGAGAACCTCGAACATCGGCACTGGTGCTCGGTGGTCGAGGTCAATCTGATGGGTCCCATCCACATCATCGAGAACTTCCTGCCGCCGATGGTCCGGGCCGGGCGCGGCGGGCACCTGGTCAACGTGTCCTCGGCGGCGGGGCTGCTCGCACTGCCCTGGCACGCCGCCTACAGCGCCAGCAAGTTCGGCCTGCGCGGCATCTCGGAGGTATTGCGGTTCGACCTGGAGCGGCACGGCATCGGGGTGAGCCTGGTGGTCCCGGGCGCGGTGCGCACGCCGTTGGTCGGCACCGCGCAGATCATCGGCGTCGACCGCAACGACCCCAGAGTGCAGCGCCTGACCGGCATGTTCGAGGGGCATGCCGCCACGCCGGAGCGGGTGGCCGAACGCATTGTGGACGGTGTGCGGCGCAACCGCTTTCTCGTGCACACCTCCGCCGACATCCGGATCGGATACTGGTTCGCCCGGAAATTCGCGCTGCCCTACGAGATCGCGATGCGGCTGGCGAACCGTCAGTTCAGCCGGGTGCTCGACAGCCAGCGGCATCCGCTCAGCAACGCATTAAATCCCGAATAATTCGCCACCGCACCGGCTTACTGCTGAGCCACGCAGACGACGAACTGCCGCTGCTTGTAGACCACACCGCGATTGGCGTCGGTGCAGGTGTTCACATCCGCGGTGCCGTGTTTGATGCCCTGCACCCGCACCAGGCCCGGCACCGAGGCATCGCAGTCGGCCGGGGTGGCGGCGCCGCCCGCCATGGACATGCAGCGGCCGACCTCCCAGTCGGTGTCCATGCAGAGCGTCTCCGTACCGCCGCCGGGCAGCGCCTGCGGCGCCGAGCGGTCCGAGTCGGTGGGGCACTGCCTGCCCGGCGCCGCCGTGCTCGACACCCGGTACGCCGAATCCGAACTGCCACACGCGGTTCTGGCCAGCGAGCTGCCGTCGACACAGTCGCCCGCGGCCACGGGGGCCACCGCCGGGGCGGAGGTCTTCGTGGTGGTGGCGCTGGTCGTCGTCGAGGGCGATGCCGCGGACGACAGCGTGGGCAGCGGCGCGGCGGCCGGCGTGCGGGACCCGGAGGCGCTCGGCGCCGACAGAGTCTTGGGCGTTCTGGTCGATTTCGGCGTCGTCGGAGCGGCCGTCGTCGGCTCGGTGGAGGCCGTCGTCGCGCTCGCGCTCGTGTTGTGGGCGTCGTGGCCACTCATCGACAAGGCGGCGAAGATCAGGCACGCCATGGCCAATCCGGAGGCAACTACGAAGCCCACCAGAACGACTCCGGCGTGGACACGGCGACGCGGCACTGGCCCGTCCTCCAGATCTGTAACGCTTCGGACCTGGATCGCGAGAACCGAAGTTTGGACACCTGCATTTTGCGACCCCTCAGTGCATACACCACCCGCGACTCCGTACGCGAATTGTGAAGCTTCCAATTTTTACTCGATCTCGTCGCAACGCATCACGAATAACAATTACATAACAATGCCCGCCGCGGTATCGCCAATCACGGGACGCCGCAACAGGCTTCCGACGCGATAGAGTGTTCCGCCGTCCGGCTCGTCCGTGTCGGCAATCTTTTTTTAAGGAAACCTGAATGAAGTTCGGCAAGTTCGCCGCTACCGCGTTGCTCGCGGTCGCGACGGTGGGAATCGCCGCGGGTACGGCGAACGCGAGCCCACCGACCTCCACCACTCCCGTTCCCGCACAGGCCAAGGTGATCTCGGCATCCGGCATCGACAAGGGCGTCGCCTACCACGCCACCCTGTCGGACCTGAACCGCAAGCTCACCACCGTCGTCCAGAACGGCCGCTTCGAACTCGCGCCCGGCGGCGGCGAGGTCGACCTGCGCTCGGGCACCGGCACCACCCTCGCCAAGGTGCCGTTGTCCTACAAGGTGGACGGCAGCACGGTCCACCTCGGGCAGCAGATCAGCGCCGACGGTCATCAGCTGGTGCTGGCGCCGAAGGCGGGCAGCGCCAAGGAGATCGGGCAGCTGCAGCCGGTCAGCTCCATGGCCCGGCTGATGAACCAGATCAACCAGAACGTGGTCGCGATGGTCATCGGCGGCGTGCTGGGCGGCCTCATCGGCGCCGTGGTCGGCCTGTTCTTCCTGAGCTGGCTCACCGGCCCGATCGGACTGCTCGTCGGCGCCCTGGCCGGCGGCGCGATCATGGGTGGCGCCCCGTTCACCAACGCGCTGATGGCGGTCGTCTCCGGCCAGCCCTGATCATCGAGCGAGGGCCCGCGGCACACCTTCGGGGGTCGCGGGCCCCTTGCTTGCACGGCCGGGAAATCCGTGGCTTAATGCGAACGGGGACGGTGAGTCGGCGGAGCTTGCGGAGCCGGCGGGGTGGGTGAACAGAGGGCGGATAGCACCGGGGCGCCCCGCATCGACTCGAGGCTCGAGGGGCATGGACCGAGATTCGCAGCACGACTGGGTGCCGACGGACGATCCCGAGATGGTCGAACTCCGGGATCCCTTGTCGCGGTGGGGAGTTCGGATCGTCCGCCCCGACTCCACCGAGCTGCCGGGTGAGTTCCTCGTCGAGCTCGAGGCGCTGGTTTTCGAGTGGGAGGATACGGCCACCCAGGCCGGGGCCGATGCGTATCTGGCGCTGCGCGGTGTCCAGGAGCAGCAGTCCATCCTGCGCGGCCTGAGCTGGCTCTGCGCCCTGTGGGCGGTGGTCTGCGAGGCGCGACTGGGTAAACCCGCGGACAGCATCATCCGAGATCTGGACTACCGCGGCGGGCGGCGCACCATCCACACCGCGCAGGAGGCGGAGCGCTGGGAGGGCATGACGCAGCGCGTGCGCCTGGGCGCGCTGGCAGCGCTCACCGAGGATCCGCGGGCCGTGGCGGCCTACCGCGTGGCCTGCACCGACCCGGCTGATATCGCCCGGGCGCTGATCGAACACACCCTCGTCCATCTCGACGGGTTCAGTCAGGACATGCAGCGCCACAACCTGACCGCGCGCGGCCTGGCCGCCGCGGTGATCTCGCACACCAGCCCAGGTGACGGGCCGCGCCGCAGGCTGTGTTTCCGCCCGGCGCATCCGATCTGACCTCGCGGCCCTACCGCGCGGGGGTGTGGAACTCCTCGGCGTGCAGGCGGCGAAATCGGCTGCCGTGAAAGACGAGTGGATCCACCTCGGCCCGGGTGGCGAGCCGGTGAACTCGCAGGATGACCACATGGTGGTCGCCCGCGGGAACCTGGGCATCGATCGTCCCCTCGATCCAAGCCGAGGCGCCGTCGACGAAGATCGCCTGGCCCGCACCGTGTTCGAGCTCCAGGCCGGCGAAGCGGTCCCCCGTGCGCGAGGCCAGCGAGCGCGCGGCCTCACGCTGGCCGTTCCCCAGCAGGCTCAGCCCCAGGTGGCTCGCCGCCGCCAGCCGCGGCCAGGTCGTGGAGCTGTTCTGCACGCAGAACGACACCAGCGGCGGATCGAGCGAGACCGGCACGAAGGTGCTCACCGCCAATCCGTTTGGCACGCCGCCGATCTCGGCGCAGACGGCCACCACGCCGCTGGGAAACGATGCGAAGGCCGCGCGTAATCCAGCACCGTCGGCGGGAATCTCGTTCAGGTCCGGCACGGCATACCTCTCTCCTGTCCGCCGCGCCTCACAGCACTCCGTGCAGCGGCGGCGGGGTGTCGTGCAACAGGGCGCGACCCAGGTGCTGATACTTCCAGCGCACCGGATCGTACAGCGTATGGGTACGGGCATTGCACCAGAAGTGATCGAGATTCAGATCCGCTGCCGCACTGCGGGTTCCGCCAACCTCGAACAGTGCCGCGGACACGGCGGTCGCCGCCCGGTCCGCGGTGATCTTGGCGGCGGCGACCGCGAGCGATGCCCGGGCCACCCGCAGGGCCTGATCGGCCGAGGTTATGCGCTCGGCCGGCGCCGCATCCGGCCCGG
Organism: Nocardia sp. GP40; assembly: GCF_050434125.1. Lineage (NCBI taxonomy): Bacteria > Bacillati > Actinomycetota > Actinomycetes > Mycobacteriales > Nocardiaceae > Nocardia > Nocardia sp. GP40. The sequence goes on from NZ_JBNPVW010000002.1 coordinate 137,013, forward strand.
CAGGTCCGGACACCGCGGCCTGCGGCGGGGCGGACATCAGCCCGCCACCGCCGCGGACGCCCGCTGTGCCTCCAACTCTCGTACCAGCGGCAGCACCCGCCGGCCGAAGTATTCGACCTCCTCCTGGAAATGCAGGAACCCCGCCAGAATCAGATCCACTCCGAGGTCGCGGTAAGCGACGATGCGCTCGGCGATCTGCTCCGGGGTGCCGATCAAACCGGTCCGGAAACCGTCGTTGTACTGCACCAGATCCTCGAAGGTCGAGTCGGCCCACATGCCCTTGCGGTCCGCGGTCGACGGGCCCGCCTGCTGCACCGCGTCGTGAAACCCCTGCACCGCGGGACGATTCGCCTTGTCGATGATCTCGCGGAGGGTGTCGCGGGCCTCGGCCTCGGTATCGCGGGCGATGATGAACGCGTTGAGCCCGAATTTCACCTCCCGACCGTGCTCGCGGGCCACCTCGCGCACATCGTCCAACTGCTCGGTGACGCCGTCGAAATCCTTGCCGTTGGAGAAGTACCAGTCGGCATAGCGGCCGCCGTTGCGGCGGGCGGCGGTGGAGTTGCCACCCTGGAACAGTTCGGGATTCGGCCGCGCCTCGGTATTGAGCGGTTTGGGTTTCAGGGTGAAATCGCGAATCCGGTAGAAGTCACCGGCGTAGTCGACCGCGTCCTCGGTCCAGATCTTGCGGATCACCTCGAGGAATTCGGCGCTGCGCCGGTACCGCTCGTCGTGTTCGAGCCACGGCTCGCCCAGCGCTTGGAATTCCCCGGCGAACCAGCCCGAGACGACGTTGATGGCGAACCTGCCGCCGGACAAATGATCGGCGGTGGCGCCGAATTTGGCCAGCACCGCCGGATGCCACAGCCCCGGATGCACGGCCGCGATGACCTTCAGCCGCTCGGTGGCCCCCAGCAGCGCCAGGCTGAACGAGGTCGATTCGTGCTGGTACTCGGCGCCGTACGAGGCGGTGTAGCGCACCTGGGACAGGGCGTAGTCGAAGCCGTTCCGCTCGGCGGTGCGGGCCAGCTTCCTGTTGTACTCGAAGTCCCAGCCGGTGCGCTGCTCGATATCGCTGGTGACCAGCCCGCCGCTGACGTTGGGCACCCAGTACGCGAATTGTGTTTTCCCGGCGATCTTTTCGGTGCTCATGTGTGCTCCCAGTGGTTTCCGGTGACGTGCCGGCGGTCCGGATCGTGCGTCGCCCCCGCTGCCCCCTCACTTCAGCACCGGGGGCGAGGCCGCACGAGGTTTTGAATCGCCGCGATCGCATCGCCGGCGACGGTGGGATACGCACGGAGCTAGGCGGCGTATCGCGAGCGAGCGAAGCGCCCGGCGGGCTCGAACCTGCCCAGTAGCGTGTCGGCATCCACGCCCGAGACCTCCTTGATGAATCCGTCGGCCGCGGTGAGCGATTCGATGTCTCCGAAGGGCTGCGGCCGGTGCAGCAGCCCGACCAGCGCCGTGGCGAATTGCGGATCTACCGCGGCCGCGGCGAAGAAGCGGCCACCGATGTCCGCGAATTCGGGGTCGCTGAGGAACAGCCGGGTGACCTTGCTCGCCGCATCCGAACGGGCGCTCAGGAATTCGGCGTATCGGGCGCCGAGCCATTCCCGGTCGAACGGCCCCTCGTGCGCCTTCGCGGCCGCGACCAGCCGCTGCGCCTGGACCAACCCGCTCTGGGCACCCTGACCCGCGATCGGGTCGTAGGACACCGCGGTGTCGCCCAGGGCGCCGACCACGTGCCCGCTCGCGGTGGCGCCGACTCCGGAACGCACCACCGGCCGGACCGCGCCCCGCAGCCACGAGTGTGGGTCCTCGGAGATCGTCTGTGTGGCAAGGACTTCCGGAAGATCCCAGTCGACGTAGTCGCGATACAGGTCCGCGACGATGCGGTGCGCGGACGCGGCGGAATCCGCGCCCGCGAATCGCTGTTCCCAGTCGCTCCCGGGCCGGGCCCAGCCCAGGAAGGCCCACGCGGGCCCGGCGTCCTTGTGCAGGTACGGTCCCCACCACGCCTCGCCCTGCTCGGCCAGGATCGAGAATCCACTGTGCGCACCGCCGTCCGGACTGCGGTGCGCGAAAACGTCGGGGCCGTAGCCGAGTCCGGTTACCGTCACGGTCAACAGGCTGCGTTGCGGCGCGCTGTATACGGTGCGCACCGGATCGATCGCGAACAGATCCGCGAGCCCGCCCCGGCCGGTGGCCACCAGGGTCAGGTCGTTGCGGCCCGCGATCGCATCGAGCGTCTCCGGGGTGACCGCATCCACGACGAATCGCCCGCCGCGTTCCTGGAATGCGGTCAGGCGTTCGTCCGCCTTGAGACGGGTATCGACCGCGACGCCCGCATATCCGTCGAAATTGCCGTCGAATGCGATCAATTCGGCGTTCTCGGGCCCGGCGATGCGGACGCTGAGCCCGGTGTGCCGGGGCGCGCGATCGAGATAGGTGTCCAGGCCGAGCGCGGCCTCGGCGGCCTGGGCCTCCCCGAATTCCAGCGCGGTGCCGGTGGCGGGCACGTCGTCACGCAGGGCGCGCTGGTCCCGATCGCTGTGGACGGTGACCTCGAATCCGGCGTCCAGCAAACCCAGTGCCGCCGTCACACCGGTCTGCCCGGCACCGATTATCGCGGCCTTTTGTATTGAATTCTGTTTCGTCATAACGAAATTCTGCTACCCGCATCCGCGGCGCCAGAGCATTGCAATCACCGAGAACCGATCGCAGGGTTGAAGTCGGCTGTGAATCGGCTGGGATTTGTTTCCTTTCCGGCCCGCACGGCCTGCAATGGTTTCGATCCCTGTCCGCTACCACAACGACTGGCACTGCGACCGCCGCGGATTCTGGCACCACGACGAGCATGATCGCTGGGGTCAGCGGGACAGGCGCTGTCACTCCTGGTAGACGCGGTCGATGGTGACGGGGCACCTTCGCGTCGGGCTGGAGCGTCGGTGCGGCGGCCGTACCTGTCGCCGCACCGACGCGCTCAGCGCGCCTGCTCCCGCGTTCCAGCGCTCCATGCGAACGGCAGCTCGGTGCCGTTGAGCAGATGATCGCCGATAGCGCGGGCCTTCTGGATGGCCGGATTGTGCACCGAAATGGTGCGGGCATTGCGCCAATGCCGGTCCAGGCGAAGCCGTTCGGACACGATCGAGGCGCCGCCCACCTCGAACAGCCGCGTGGTGGCGGCGAGCACGACGTCGATCACGCCGAGTTGTGCTTGGGCCGAGGCCAATTCGAGAGCGGCCAGCTCGTCGTGGTCACCGGCACCGGCGTCGAGCACCACGTCGAGCCGATCGGCCACCGCGAGCACCGTGGCCCGCGCGGTGAAGGCCGCGGCCGAGAGCTGGCCGATCACCTGCTGCACCAACGGATCCCGGCGGGGCAACGCGGCCGCGGCGTGGGTGTAGCTGCGCGTGCGTTCGCTCACCCACGCCCGGACGTCCGCCTCGGCCCGCCGGGCGATGCCGGCGAGCACCGCCAGCTGCACCAGTTGCAGATACGCGGTGGAGTAGGTGGGTCCGCCGCTGCCGTAGCCCGGTCCCAGAATTCGGTCCGAGGCTATCGCGACATTGTCGAATTCCGTTGTGCCGCTGGCTGTCAGCCGTTGCCCGAAACCGTCCCAGTCGTCGTGCAGGCGCACGCCCTCGGCATCGGCGTCGACCAGCACGGACACTCGCTCGCCGTCGCGATCGGCCGCTGCGAGAATGTAATCCGCGTACAGCGAGCCGGTGCTGTAGTACTTGACGCCGTTCAACCGCCAGTCCGGTCCGTCCGGGGTGATGGCGGTTCGGTACCGGTCCACGGCGCCCACGCCCGGTTCGGTGATGGCATTGCCGACCAGCGCGCCACCGGCGACGGAGCGCAGCCACCGCTCGCGGTCGGGCCCCGGTTCGGCCAGCAGTTGGTCCTCGACGAAGGCGAAATGCACCCGAAGTGCCTGCGGCAGATTCGATTCGGCCGCCGCCAGGTCGATCAGCAGCGAGAACAGCCGGCGCACGCTGACGCCGAATCCACCGAATTCGACGGGCACCCGCAGTGCCCCGAAGTTGGCCGCCCGCAACCAGCCGACCTCCTCGTGCGGCAGGCGGCGGTCGACCTCGCGCTGGACCGCGCCGACGGCGATCCGATCGAACAGGGGCGCGAATGTCTCGTCGAGTTCGCGATTGGAAAGGGCGTGGGGAGCAATGGAAGTCATACCCGACGATTGCGCGGTCGTGGATTCAGCTCACGGGTTGTGCGCAGCGGGATCGAAACGACCCATGAAAACGGCTGATCCCGCCCGGCCGGAGCCGGGCGGGATCATCCATGTCTGACTACTTCGCCTCGAAACGAATTACTTCGCCGGGGTGAAGGGCGCGTTGATGGTGGTGAAGTACTGGACCGCGGCCAGGATCGCCACCGGAGCAGTTACCACCAGCTGACCCGCCAGGGTGCCCAGGGCACCCACGGCGATGATGCCGGCCGCACAGCCGACGATACCGGCCAGGGGAGCACCGAACAGGGCAATCAAAGTCGCAGCAGCCGCCGCCGTACCGGCGATACCACCCAGGATGCAACCGACCGTCGCCCCGCTGATGCCGCCGACCAGCGTGCCGATGGTGGCACCGGTGGAGATGGTGTCCTTCATACGGTTCCAGGCCGCCTGCTCACGGTCGTACGGGGTCTTCCACGGCGCGGTGTTCTGATACGGCAGGTCGACCGGCTTGTACACCGCGTGCGCCACATCGAACTGCGGGGTCAGGGTGGCGGTGTGGTCCGCGATGTCGGCCGCGATCGGGAACTCGAAATCGTCCACGCGGAACTTGAGCTGGGTGCCGGCCAGGGTGGTGCCGTTGGCGGCCTTGATCTTGAAGACCCCGTTCTCCACATCCATGGAGCCCGCATCGGTCTTGATGATCGTGGAGGTCTTGGTGGTGGTGGCCTTGTAGTCGACCGCGCCGTTGGCGGCGGCCGGTGCCGGGGCAGCATTGGCGGCACCGGCGGTAACGCCGAGAGCAGCGGTCACGAGAGCCGCGACCACTGCGAATTTCCTCATCTTCACTTCGGTATTCCCTCATCATCAGGCTGCAGAATGGAACCGCTGCAGCGTCGCGCAATCTTCCGGCAAATCACGTCCGACGCGGAACCCTTTAGCTCGAAAAACTCAATTTCAGCTTTTCGCGCTCGGATTCCGCTACACCTGGTCTGCACTCCCAGGTGGAGACGTTGTCCCCCCGGTACCGAGGCACCGAGTTTTGATCCACCGACCGGGTCGTCATCGCGCACTGGGCGGCCCGGTAGCGGCGAAGATTACCCAGCCGCGGTAAACGGCGCGTGTACTGTTAGTTAACTACTCAACGAAACGCCGAGATCACGGCCGATATGGCAATTACCGGCCGATCCCCGACAGCCTGGTACATCCGACGGCGCGTGAACCAGGTTAAGAAGCATCGAGATTTCAACCGGTGACCCGAGGCCACGAACTGGGCACTATCGGATGCTGCATCGCCGACGCACGCGGCGCCGCCGACCGATTTCCCCACCACCGCACGAGGTTTTCCGTTGTCATCGACTACTCTGCGGCCGGCGACCGTTCGCCTGGCGCACCTGCCATCCGGGCGGTGGGTCAGGCTGATCAGCCCGATACTGATCGTGGCGCTGTGGCAGCTGGCCAGCGGCACCGGCATACTCCCCCAGCGCCTGCTGGCCTCCCCGTTCACCACGCTCACCACCGCGATCAACATCACCCGCGACGGCACCCTGCCGCACGCGATCGCGATATCGCTGCAGCGCGCGGCGATCGGATTCGTCATCGGTGCGGTGCTCGGCATCGGCCTGGCGTTGCTGGCCGGACTGAGCGTCGTGGCCGAGCAGTTCATCGATCCACCCCTGCAGATGCTGCGCACGCTGCCGTTCTACGGCCTGATCCCGCTGCTGATCCTCTGGTTCGGCATCGGTGAGCTGCCCAAGATCGTGCTGGTGGCCTTCGGCGTCGCAATTCCGCTCTATCTCAACACCTTTGCCGGAATCCGCGGCGTGGACGGCAAACTCGCCGAACTCGCGCGGGTCCAGCGCCTGTCGAAGGTCGGGCTGGTCCGCCACATCGTGCTGCCCGGCGCGTTGCCGCAGGCGCTGGTGGGGCTGCGCCAGTCGCTCGGAATCGCCTGGCTCGCACTGATCGTGGCCGAGCAGGTCAATGCCGATGCGGGCCTCGGCTATCTGATCGACAACGCGCGCGACTTCCTGCGCACCGACGTGATCCTCGTCGGCCTGCTGGTCTACAGCCTGCTGGGGCTGCTCACCGACGCCGTTGTGCGGCTCATCGAAAGGAAGGCACTGGCATGGCGACGCGACTTCTTGGCGAGCTGAGCGAGCCCGCGGCGATCACCGCACCCGAGGCGGCCGCGCCCTCGCCGGTGGCGCGAATCAAGAAGCTGACCAAGGCATTCGGTGATCGAACCGTCCTGGACGGCATCGATCTGGACATCGCCCGCGGCGAATTCGTCGCGCTGCTGGGCCGTAGCGGCACCGGCAAGTCCACCCTGTTGCGCGCCCTGGCCGGGCTCGATCGGGACCACGATGGCGAGCTGACCGTCGAGGGCGAGGTCGCCGTCGCCTTTCAGGAACCGCGCCTGGTGCCCTGGAAGCGCGTGCACGCCAACGTGACTCTCGGGCTGCGCCATCCCGACCCGCGCTCCGCGGCCCGCGCGGCCCTGACCGAGGTCGGGCTCGGCGATCGCGCCGATGCCTGGCCGCTGACGCTGTCCGGCGGGGAGGCACAGCGTGCCTCGCTGGCCCGCGCCCTGGTCCGGGAGCCGGATCTGCTGCTGCTCGACGAGCCCTTCAGCGCGCTGGATGCATTGACCCGCATCACCATTCACGAGCTCGTCCTGCAGCTGTGGTCGCGCCATCGGCCGGGCGTGCTGCTGGTCACCCACGACGTCGACGAGGCGCTGCTGCTGGCCGATCGCGCGCTGGTGCTCGGGCACGGCCGCCTGGCCCGCGAGCTACCGATCGACCTACCCCGGCCGCGCCGCCGCGACCACCCCCGATTCACCACCCTGCGCACCGAATTGCTCGCCGAGCTCGGCGTCGACGTCGAAGAAGGAACCGCATGATCACACGCAGACTGTTCGCCGCGCTCGCGCTGACCGCCGCCCTGGCCACGGCCTGCGCCTCGAACGACGGCAAGGATACGGCGGTTCGCGCCGACGGCACCGTCGACCTGTCCCAGGTGACGCTGCACCTCGGCGACCAGAAGGGCACCGGCCTGCAGGCGCTGCTGCAGGCCGCCGGTGAACTGAAAAACGTTCCGTACCACATCAGTTGGTCGCAGTACACCTCCGGGCCGCCGATGCTGGAGGCGGTCAACTCCGGGGCGGTCGACCTCGGGGGCGTGGGCAATGCACCGGTGGTCGTCGCGGCGGCGGCACATTCGGCCCTGAAGATCGTCACCGCGTACGGCGTCGGCCTCGGCGGTCAGGACATTCTGGTACCGCAGGATTCGCCGATTCACGCCCCGGCGGACCTGCGCGGCAAGAAGATCGCCGTCGCCAAGGGCACGTCGGCGAATTATCACCTGCTGCAGGTGCTGACCAAGAACGATCTGAAGCTCGGTGACGTACAGCCGCAGTACCTGCAGCCCGCCGACGCGCTGGCCGCGCTGTCCACCGGCCGGGTCGACGCGTGGGCGATCTGGGACCCGTATTCGGCGCAGGCACAGCAGCAGACCGGGGCGCGAATCCTCGCCGACGGCACCGGATATGTCGGTCCCGACTCGTACTACGTCGCGGGCACCGCGGCCCTGGGCAGCAAGTCCAAGACCGCGGCGCTGCACGATCTGATCGCGCGCATCGGCCGGGCACACGCCTGGGTGAACGCTCATCCGGAGGGGTGGGCGCAGACCTACGCGCAGAACACCGGCCTGCCGGTGGCGGCGACCACCGTCGCGGTGAAACGCGGTGTTTACCACGATCATCCGCTCGATGCCACCGCCATCGCACAGGAGCAGCAGGTGGCCGACGCCTTCGCCGCGGCCGGCCTGATCCCGAACAAGATCAGCATCGCGGATATCGCGGACACCCGCTTCAACGATCTGTTCCCCACCACCTCCTGAAGGGAGTCGCTCGAATGAGTCTGTCTTTCCACTGGTTTCTGCCCACCTACGGCGACTCCCGCAACCTGGTCGCCGGCGGCCACGGCACCTCGATGGCGGGCGACCGCCCGGCCTCGCTGCGCTATCTCAACCAGATCGCCGGCGCCGCGGAGGAGAACGGCTTCGAGGCGGTGCTCACCCCGACCGGCGCCTGGTGTGAGGACGCCTGGCTCACCACCGCCATGCTCGTGGAAACCACCGAGGCACTGAAGTTCCTGGTGGCGCTGCGGCCCGGGCTCGTCAGCCCGACGCTGGCCGCGCAGATGGCCGGGACGTTCCAGCGGCACTCACGCGGACGGCTGCTGCTCAACGTCGTCACGGGCGGCGAACCGCACGAACAGCAGGCCTACGGGGACTTCCTGGACAAGGAACAGCGCTACGAGCGCACCGGCGAGTTCCTGGACGTGGTGCGCAACCTGTGGGCCGCGCGGGAGCCGATCAGCTTCGAGGGCAAGCATATTCGCGTCACCGATACCCTTCTCAACAACCATCCCGATCCGGTCCCGCCGGTCTTCTTCGGCGGTTCCTCGGCCGCGGCGGGACCCGTCGCCGCCCGATACGCCGATACCTATCTCACCTGGGGCGAGCCGCTGTTCGCGGTGAGCAAGAAGCTGGAGTGGATTCGCCGCCTGGCGGTGGACCAGGGCCGCAAGCTCGACTACGGACTCCGCATTCACGTCATCACCCGGGACACCTCCGAACAGGCCTGGGCCGAGGCGAATCGGCTGCTCGAGGCGATCGATCCGGCGGATATCGAACGCGTGCAGGCGAATCTGGCGCGCACCGATTCCGAGGGACAGCGGCGGATGCTGGAATTGCACGGCGGCAGCACCGATCGCCTGGAGATCGCCCCCAATCTCTGGGCGGGCGTCGGGCTGGTGCGCGGCGGCGCGGGCACCGCCCTGGTCGGCTCCCACGAGGAGGTCGCCGAGCGCCTGATCGAATACTCGCGCCTGGGGATAACCCAGTTCATCCTCTCGGGCTATCCCCATGTGGAGGAGGCGTACTGGTTCGGCGAGGGCGTGCTGCCCATCCTGCGGCGTCGCGGCCTGTGGAGGCCGCCGGTGGAGCGGGCCACCGCACTCCCGGCGGGGATTCCCTTCGCCGAGGCCGCCGCGAGCAGCAGCTGATCCCCTTGCACACACAAATCGGTCCCGGTGGCATTGCGCCACCGGGACCGATGCGTATCTGCCCACACGGGTCGGCGAGTTATGCGACCCGCTCGCCTTCGGCATCCGCCGTGTCGCCGAAACCCGCTCGCCGCCTGGCGATATCCGGATACCGCGCGGTAAAGACCGCGGCCAGGACGAAGAATCCGAACTTGGCGATGAGCAGCGGCGTCGTCGCGTGCGGATACCGCATCTGCAGCACGGTCAGCGTCACCGCGTCCAGCGTGAAGCAGATCGCCCAGACCGTCGTGATCACGACATTGATTCGACGGAAAAGCGGTGTGGTGGCGATGAATTCATCGACCTGGCGACGAGCGATGCCGGTGGTGAACGGGCGCCCGATCGCCAGCCCGAACCACGCGGTCACGGCCAGCCAGCCGAAGGACAGCGCCGTGCCGTATTGCAGAACAGCCAGATGCGGTGCAGCGCAGGCTAATACGGCGATGACCAACATGTACGCACCGGTCGAGATATCGAGAATCAGGGCATCCCAGGGCATTCCGGAGCGCCGCTCGTTGATCAGCAGTATCAGCGCCGCGGCCAGGCCGGCCACCGCGCCCGCTCGGACGTCGAAGCCGCTGACGACCGCGAAGACGATCCACGGGAGGAAGGACCGAGCGTAGTTCTTGATCATGATGGCGCCTTTCACGGCATATTCCAGTTTTGACAGGTTGAGACTAGAAGTCTCAGATCAGACATGTCAATAGTGATATGTCGGGTCAAACCTGTTAACCTAGGAAGCATGAGCCTTCGTCATGCGGTACTCGGCCTGCTCGTCGAGAAGGGCCGGGCCAGCGGGTACGACCTGCTGAAAACCTTCGACATGTCGCTGGCCGGCGTCTGGCCCGCGACGCAGAGTCAGCTCTATACCGAGCTGGGCAAACTCGCCACGGAGGGCCTGATCGAGGTGACCGCCGAGGGCGCGCGCGGCCGCAAGGAATACGAGATCACCGCATCGGGCCGCGAGGAGCTGCGCCACTGGCTCACCGAGGTCCCACCCAAGCGTCCGCTGCGCGACGAGGCCCTGCTCCGGATCTTCTTCCTCGGACAGCTCGATCCGGAGCAGGCCCGCCGCTACCTGCTCGACGGCGTCGAATACCTCACCCGGCACATCGAGGAGCTGCAGACCACCGAGGAAACCATCGACTGGGACGCGGACAACCTGTCCCGCTACGGCCGCCTGGTGCTGGACTACGGCATCAGTACCCTGAGCCTGCGCCGGGAATGGCTCGCGCAGACCGCCGACGAGGTCGCGCCGGAATCGGCCGCCACCTGAGCCGTCAGCTCTTCGTCGATGCCTGCCACCGACTGTCTCTGCTGGGAAACTATTTCTTCGCCGCGGCCTTCTCCTGCTTCTTGAACGCCCGCACCTCGAGCAGCGTCTCGGCATCGGTGATATCGGCGGCCGAGCGCCGCGAACCCTTCTCCGCGAACTCCGCCGCCGCCTTCTCCCACCCCTTCGGCCGCACGCCGAGCTGCTTTCCCAGCAACGCCAGGAAGATCTTGGCCTTCCGATCGCCGTATCCCGGAAGTTCTTTCAGCCGGCGCAGTACCTCCTTGCCGTCCGGATCATCCAGGGTCCAGATTCTTTCGGTTTCCCCGTCGTAATGCTCGAGCACGTACCGTGCGAGCTCCTGCGTCCGGCGGGCCATGGAGCGGCCGTACCGATGGATCGCCGGCGGTGTCGAGGCCAGTTCCTCGAATTCGGCCGGATCCGCGGCCGCGATCTTGCGAATATCGAATCCGCCCATGCGATCGGCGAGTTTGCGCGGCCCGCGAAACGCGTGCTCGAGGGGAAACTGCTGATCCAAAAGCATCCCTGTGAGCAGCGCGAACGAATCCGTGGACAGCAATTCGTCCGCTTCGGGCTCCTGGGCCAGGCACAGCGATGGGCTCATGAGCCCAATTATGACGCCAAGCACAAACGAACCGGCGAGTAGCCATTCCCGCCGGTTAGGCTCTGCCATATGCCTGACACTTTGGTGATACCCACGGTGAATACGGCGCCGACGGATGGAACGGCAAGTCATATGGCGCCCACACCCAGCTCCACGCCCCCCGCCCGGCGACCTGACCGGTTCGACCGCGAAGGACACGATCAGCTCATCGACGTCCGCGACCTGCAGGCCGCGCTGCCCGGCATCCACCGCCTGCGGGCCTGGGCCCACGAGGCCCTGGCCGTGCGGGCCGGGGAGAGCGCGGTCGATATCGGCTCCGGCACCGGATCGGAGGTCATGGCCCTGGCCGAGGCGGTCGGTCCCGAGGGCCTGGCGGTCGGTGTGGAGCCCGATCCCGGACTGCTCACCGCAGCGCAGCGCCGCGCCACCGAGGCCGGTTCGACCGCGAAATTCGCCCCCGGCGACGCCTACGGCCTGCCGTTCGGCGCCGAATCCTTCGATGCGGCGCTGTGCGAGCGCGTCTTCCAGCATCTGACCGCGCCCGCTCGCGCCACCGTGGAGATCGCCCGCGTGCTGCGCCCCGGCGGCCGGGTAGTGGTGATGGACAGCGACTGGGGCACCGCGATCGTGCATCCCGGTAACCGGCAGGTGGTGCAGGCGGTGATCGACACGCTGACCACCAACACCACCAACCCGTTCTCCGGGCGTCGCCTGCCCGGTCTGCTGCGCCAGGCCGGACTGGTGATCGACGAGGTCGGATCGCATGCGTTGGTCCAGGACGGCAGCATCGGCGCCGGCGCGCTGGTGGCGCGCGTCTCCGCGATGGCGGTGGCGCGCCGCGCCATCACCGAGGAACAGCGCGAGAAACTGCTCGCCGACCTGGAGGCAGGCGCCGAATCCGGCGATATCCACCTGTCGGTGACCATGTTCGCGGTCCTGGCGCACAAGCCGCAATAGCCACGGAAAGAAGGCAGCCCCGGCGGATATCCACCGGGGCTGCCCTTTTCGCCGGAGGTACTACCGTGCGATCAGCTTCTCGGTGGCCGCGAGCAGCACACAGGTGGCCAGGCCGTCCATCGCCTTCTCCAGATCGGACACCGGCGGGAAGCTGGGCGCGATGCGAATGTTCTTGTCGTCCGGGTCATTCCCATACGGATACGCCGAACCCGCCGGGGTGAGCGCGATTCCGGCATCCTTGGCCAGCGCGACGACCCGGGTCGCGGTGCCCTCGAGCACGTCGAGGCTGACGAAGTAGCCGCCCTTCGGCTCGGTCCAGGACGCCACCTTGGAGGCGCCCAAGCGATCCTCCAGAATCCGCAGCACCAGCTTGAATTTCGGCTCCAGGATCGCGCGGTGCTTCTGCATGTGGGCGCGCACGCCGTCGGCGTCGGCGAAGAACTTCACGTGCCGCAGCTGGTTGATCTTGTCCGGGCCGATGCTCTTCTTGCCGGCGCGCTGCAGATACCAGTCCAGGTTCGCGTTGGAGCCGCCCAGGAAGCTGACGCCGCTACCGGCGAAGGTGATCTTCGAGGTGGACGCGAAGACGAAGGGGCGGTTGGGGTTTCCGGCGGCCGCCGCCATGCCGAGCACGTCGAGGGAGGGCGCGGCGGTTTCGGTCAACGGATGCACCGCATAGGCGTTGTCCCAGAAAATCCGGAAGTCGGACGCCGCGGTCGGCATCGAAACCAGTTCGCGCGCAATCTCTTCGGAGATGGTGACGCCGGTCGGGTTGGAGTAGTTCGGCACCACCCACAGGCCCTTGATCTGCGGATCCGCCGCTGCCAGTTCGGCGATGGCGTGCACGTCCGGGCCGTCGGGGCCGATAGCGATCGGGATCATCTCCACGCCGAGGGACTGGCTCATCGCGAAGTGCCGGTCGTAGCCCGGGCTCGGGCACAGGAACTTCACCACCGGCTCGTCCACCCAGCGACGCTCCGAATCGGCTGTGCCGTACAGCAACGCGAAGGTCAGCACGTCGTGCATCAACTCCAGGCTGGAGTTGTTGCCGGCCAGCAGGTTGGCAACCGGAATCCCCAGCAGCTCACCGAAGATGGCCCGCAGTTCCGGAAGTCCCTGCTGGCCACCGTAGTTGCGCAGGTCGGTGCCGGCGGCATCGCGGAACTCACCGGCCGGGAGGGTGAGCAGGTCCGCGGACAGGTCGAGTTGTTCCGGTGACGGCTTACCTCGCGTCAGGTCCAGCGTGAGCTTCTCGGTCTGGAGCTTCGCGTAGTTCGCGGTCTGCGTCTCGTGTTCGGATACGAGTTCCGCATGGCTCATCAAACCGATCTGCATCTGCCGGGGCATCACTCAACAGCCTTTCCAAGCGGTGATCGTGGGATTCACGGACACGGCCCACGCCGGTCCAGGCGTCCACGTTACTCCCCGAAGTACGCCGACCGGGCGAAGATTTTTATACGCTGTCTTCCGCATCTATGCGGGGGATACGGCCTGGAGGGGCCGTTATATAGGGGACCCCGCGCACCCGGCAGAGCCCGTTGACCCTTGCTGCCTTCCGGCCCTGGGGGAGTTCACAGGATGCGCGCCGCGCGGGATCCGTCGGCCAGTGTAGCGGGTCGCGCCGCCCGGTCCGCAAACGGCCTAGGCAAATGCCACGCGACGGGGGATGCCGAACTCGCTACGATCTGTCCGACGTGTTGCAAGGGGGCTTCGGCGCCACGACCGGAGGAAGAACAGATGACAGTCGGCAACCCACCACAGGACGAGCCGCCGAACGACGACAATCAGTGGTGGTCCACGCCGGCCAGCACCAGTCCCGGCGCCCCGCTCACCGGCACCGATCCAACCGTTCTGGGCGGGAACCAGCCGTACGGCACGTCGGGCTATACGCAGTATCCGGGCCAGACCTATGCGCAGCCGACGCCGGGGCCGCAGCCGGTCGCCGCGCCGCCCGCCTATGCCACGCCGCAATACACCGCTGGATACGCCCAGCAGCCCCCGCGCCCGCCGCAGCGCAGCAAGGCTCCGTGGATCATCGGCGGCGTGGTGGGGCTGGTGGCGATCATGGGCCTGGTGGTGACGCTGGTCGTGGTGAGCGCGAGCCACAAGGCCACCGATTCGCTGCTGGGCAAGAAGAACATGAACGGCAACTACGCCATGACCAACGTCACGAACGCCTGCGGCCTGGTCGACCTGACGGTGCTGTCCAAGTGGGCACCCAACCCCAAGTCCAATCCGCAGCACACCGAGCGCGCGGGCGACAACCTGATGGGCGGCTCGCTGAACTGCACCGCGGGCTACGACGGCGCGGGCAAATATGGCAGCGAGGGCTCCGACCTGGACCTGGACGCCGAGTTCCAGGATGCCTACGGCTCGCCCGACTACAACACGTGGAAGGACGAGGACACCAAGACGACCGGCAGCGGCCGCGATTCGGGCGTGCTGTCCGGCATCGGCGAGCAGGCCTACTACGCCACCGAGACGCAGAACTACTCCAGCTTCAACACCCTGGACTACACCTGCGCGGCGCTGGACTCCAACCTCTCGGCCAAGATCAAGTTCCACATCGAGACCGAGAATCCCCCGAACGCCACCGACGCCGGAACGACCTGCAAGGCCCAGCTGCAAAAGGTGCTCACCGCTCTACACAAATGACCCCTGACGGGCCCGTTTGGTGACCTCGGGGTGTCACCCGGTATATTGCTGAGCGGAGGATTCGCCTAGTGGCCTATGGCGCTCGCCTGGAACGCGGGTTGGGTTAACGCCCTCAGGGGTTCAAATCCCCTATCCTCCGCCAACGTATGGCCAGGCCAGAGACTTTTTTCGGTCTCTGGCCTGGCCTTCTGTCAACACCGCGGTCGCCGCCCTACCTCCGCAACGCCCCCAAGACGATTGCGAACAAGCACGGGTTCCTCTTCGCGTTCATGGCATCCCTCATCCCACACCGCGCCGGGCGGGCGCCGTGAGCCGGTGGCTGGTCGCAGCCGAAAGTGCCGTCCGCGCCGCAGCTGCCATCCGACCAGGGCCGCGACAACTATCAGCAGGCCGAGCTCATCGCCGCAGCGGATCGGGTATTGTCAGCATCAGCCGAATCTGATCAGCGGCCGTCACGTGAGATGTAGCGGTTTGTTGTTGATTGTCGGTCCTCGATCGCAGGCACCGGTATTCGGTCGGGGCTATCCGCAAGGAGCCTTCATGACCGCCGCCGACGGCGACCGACTACCCGGTTCGGCATCCGTGTTCGCCGAAGTCCGGGCCGCTGAGCAAGTGGCCGATCTCGAACGAAAAGCGCTGGCAGCCAAGATGGTTGCCAGCCATGCGCTGGACGTCGCCGATTGTGCGAATCTGTTGGCGATGCTCGGCCTCGATCTGCCCGAATCGCGTGAGCCGGTATCCGACCCGGAGTGGCAGTGCTGATCGGGCACCCGTAGCCGCGGGCGAACAGACTCGCACTCCACGTCGCGCCGAGGTGTCGAAGAAGTTCGCTGAAGCGGAAGATCCGTCCGGTAGATCCGCAAGCCAGGGCGGTGCGTGGGGTCGGCTTCGGGTGCAGTACAATGAATGGCTGAGAACAGGCTTCTTGCTAAAAAGTTGCCCGGCTCATCAACAGAAAAGAAGTGGTCTACAACATGGCCCTAGGCAGTGTGAAGTGGTTCAACGGCGAGAAGGGCTTCGGCTTCATCGCTCAGGACGATGGCGGCCCGGACGTCTTCGTGCATTATTCGGCCGTGAGCGGCTCAGGTTTCAAATCCCTCGATGAGGGCCAGCGCGTCGAGTACTCGGTCGAGCAGGGGCAGAAGGGCCCGCAGGCCAAGGACGTCCGCGCGATCTGATTCATCGCGACTTGTGAAGAGCTTCGCACCGACCACGGTGCGAAGCTCTTTTCGTTCGTCTCGGAGCCGGACAAGTCGCGCCATGGTGGGTGCCGCCAAATGGGTGGCGGTTGGGCCACAGATCCGGGCCCAGCCGGTTGGCACCCCTGCGGCGAGCGGGGGTCGATTGCGGCTATGCGACCCGCGGCAGGCCGTAGTTCGTGCGACTGCGGATGGCCCGCTCAGCGTCGACCTGCGCATGACACCACATGACCCGCGGACCCGATGACGGCATCCGCGGGCTTCCGAGTCCGGGGCTGGTGGCGCTGCAGCCGCTCCTTCACATCGACACGGCCACACAATGATTCCCGCCCAGGCATGGGCGGCCACTGGGGCGCGGTCAGAGCAGGCAGGTCGAGGCGATGGGCGCTCCGGCGAACAGGTCATCGGCTCCAGCCGGGCCACCGGGTTGCCGCGCCGACGAGGACGAATAACGTCACATACCGGTGTCGATGGAGAATCCGGAGCCCGTACTGATGGTCAGATGACCATCAGTGAGGTCGAATCCGACACCGTTCCCGATTCCCACCGTGATGTGACCGGTCGGGTCGAATCCGATTTGCCCACTATTATCCTGATAATGCCGATAGTCTTTTGTGTCGCCCATTTCCATTCTTTCGGTCGAATACCCTGGTGCGTGCAGACCCACGCAGAGAACGACGCACAATAACAACGCACCGGAGGCAGTCGGAGGGTGGGTATCGACTCGAGCCGGAAATGGGGCTTTCCTGATGTTTCCCGCCCCCAAAGCATTCCCGGATTTTCTGCGGCTCGCCGAGGTTATCCACCACCGACCGCCTGAGTACGGAGATTGCGCCGACGCGCTCGAATGAAGATCGAGCTGCATTGCCGGACAAGGGATCACAGGCGCTCCGAAACCACGAGACCAGCGGCACGAGCGGATCCACCGAAGCAAGGCGCCGGGGCGTCCAATAGTCCCACATTTCACGTTTCCCGTAGCCGCAATACATTTCGCGAGCCCCGCATGACCATTGACAGCCCGAGGTAGGGCCGCGGCGCCCACGGCTCGGTTGTGTTCCGATGGCGTGCCCCGAGCGTGTCACGCCGAATGCTCATCCGATTGCCGAAATATATGGCAGTCGCACTGTTACGCGGATAACTTGCCGTATGCGAATGCTGGCAGATTGCCCGATGGCAGGCCACGAGAGAGGATATGGAATGGCAGTCGGGAATGCGCTGAACCTGTCCGCCGACGAGGTCCTCGTCTACCACGCGTTCGGTGCGTAAGCGGCTGGACCTCGAGCGTCCGGTGCCTCAGCCGCACCCCGTACGCCCGCCCACGAGGCTAGACGCCCGCCGGTACCCAGCCGTGTTCGCTGAACGACGCCGCCGCGCCAGCAAGGAAGGCGCGGATGCCCACGGCCGGGTACTCGATCACATCCCACTCGGCTACCTGGTCGAGCGGCACCCAGCACACGGCAGAGCACTTGCCCATTTCCCCTTCCCGGTTCCACGGTTCCCCCTGCCACCGGGCGGCGTACAGGAACAGCCCGAGCCGGGCCTCAGGCCCAGACCCCGCGACATGCGCCACGTGAACAACGCGCAGGTCGGCCGGGTCGATCACCACTCCGACCTCCTCGTACGCTTCACGGGCCGCCGCGACGGTGATCGGCTCGCAGGCGTCGAGTTTGCCGCTGGGAAGGTGCCAGCGACTCGAGAAAGGGTCGTTCCCGGTCCGCTGGGTGAGTAGCAGGCGATCGCCGTCGACGAGAAGAACATGAACGTCGATCAGATGACGGTCCGCCATCGCTTCTCCAAGGGTCGGGAATGGATCCAGCAGACCCTACGCCACCTTCAAACCGCACCACCGAAACACAGCGCGCAACACACCGAACTCGCCGCAACTGTCCTGGACGTCGATGCAACCTCGAACTACCGCTGCGGCGATCCTCCCCCGCACCACGACCAACGGTCGAAACAGGCTCCGCGCCAGAGGCTTTGGTCGTCCCGGAAAGGCGCCGTGTCACACGCGCGATGATAGATCAGGCCCAGCACGAGCACAGCGACTCCGGTGGCCAGAAAGACGAGTCGCACCGACATCGGAGTGGGCCGGAGCCGGCGTCGCCCTCAACGTCGTCGCATCGGGGGTCGTCGACACACCCGCAGCCGCCTACATCCTCGCCGACGACGGCGTGCGCAAGGCCGTCGAAACCGCTGCGCCGCAACCGTTCCGCGGTTCGCCGGACGGCCGGAAGCAGTGCTCGGTGACCGCCACAGTGCCTGACCCAATGTGCCACCACCCGCTCGAGTTCAACCACAGCGGCATGTTGGTGCTCGGGGTCCGTCCCGACGGACCTCGCTGCGGTGATCCGCGATGTCAGCGGCTGTGCGACCGCCACGATTCGATCGGCATGGCAGCTACCGCCCCGCGACCGCGGTCGCTGATCTGCCAGCACCCCTTGTACGGGATCGGGACGACCAGACCTCGCGCCTGCAGCCGCGCCAGCGCGTTGCGGGTACTCCACCCCGTCAACTGGGCCTGCCGCTGAATCTGAACCGCGGACAACAGTCCACCGGGATGAAGGATGCGCAGCACGACCGATTGTGCTGATTGCCCGAACCTCATCGCGTTCTCCTTGAAACGCTCGAAATGCCGAAAGGTGAAGGAATGGCTAGGAATTCGCCGCTGGTAGGCGGCAGTGAACCAAGATTAGTTATCGACATCACACGATGTCAACAGCACGTGATGTCAACATTGGGGGGCCGTCGTGAGAGGATGCGGGGCATGCCAACTGCTACCGAGGAGCCTCGGGGTGAATCGCGACGCTGGCGCGGTGTCGAGCCCGCCGACCGCACCGCGACCCGCCGCCGGCAGCTGCTCGACGCGGGCCTGCAGCTGATGGGGACCGTCGGGGTCACGGGCATGTCGATGCGCGCGGTATGCCGCGAGGCGGGCCTGACCGAACGGTACTTCTATGAGAGCTTCGCCAACCTGGAGGCGCTGCAGCTGGCCGTCTTCGACGACGTGGTGCTCGGCGGCCGCGATCGCCTGATCGCGGCCCTGAGTAGCGCTCCCCCGCAACGGGATCGGATCTTCGAGCACGTCATCAGCCGCTTCACCGACTACATGGACGAGGACCACCGGCGGGGACGCATCATGTTCGTGGAGTCGCAGGCCACCCCGGCGCTGCGCGAACGCGGCAACCGGCACGTCGTGGAGTTCACCCAACCCATCGCCGCCAGCCTGGCCAGTGGCCACAAGCGACACCCCTTCGACGACACCGATATCCGGCTCAACGCCCACGCCATCTTCGGCACGATGGCGTTCCTGTACAGCCCCTGGCTGGACGGCACCCTGGACGTCTCCCGCGATCGCTTCGAGCGCCACGCCGCCAGCGCGATCACCGAACTCGCCCGCGCCAGGTCATCGGAATTGGGCGGCCGGGCCGGGAAGTGATCCCGCGGGCTCAGCCCTCGAGCCAACCGCGGCGGTTGCGCTCGAGGTAACGGTCGGGCTTGCAGACCTCGGCCGCAACGGTTTTCAGGTCACCGAGCTATCCTTCGCCGCGGGGTCACCGGCCTGGGCGCGGGCGAGCTCGTCGTCGAGCGTCATGCGGTTGTAGTGGTCGCGATCCACGGCGGGCAGGCCGTCGCGATTGCCCAGGTAGTGATCGTGCTGCCACAGTGCGTCTCGCTCCGCCGGGGTCAATGTCTCCCAGAAGGAATGCAGCTGTTGCGGATCCGACGGCAGTTGCGCCCTACCGTCGATGATGTCCGGCACCTGGGGCCGGACCTGCGCGGCGTCGGGAGACTTCTCGTATTCGGCGAGATCCCGTAGGTCTGCCGAGATTGCCTGCGCCGCTTTTCCTTCCGTATCCGCGAACTGATTCAACAGGGTCTTGACGCGGGTCTGGAGGTCGGCGGCGTGGCTGTCCAGGCCCTGCTGCAGCGCGGTGACGTTGCCCTCGTCGTCCACCGCCATGCCCGCGAACGGAATGTCGTGATCGACGATATACAGCAGCGAGGTCCGGTAGCCGTCGAGTTCGGCGCCGTAGGCGTCGTAATGGCCGGCCAGCGTGACGAGTGTTTTCGCGAGATGATTGGCGGCCAGCTTATGCGACAGTGCGCGGGCCGCTGCCGCGGAGGCGGCGCTGCCTTTCCAGTGGTTCATGGCGCTGTCGACGTCGCGATTCGCCCGTTCCATTTCGGTCGCCAGGATGTTGCTCCGCGCGGTGAGATCGGCGGCGAAACCGCCCATGGACCGCGGATTGCAGCCGCGGACACGGCCGATCGTGGTGGTCATCGCGACCGCTCGCCGGCGGTGTACCGGCGCAGCTGCGCCTCGAATGCCGCGTCCAGTTCGGCACAGAAATTCCGGGTGGTCCGGGTCGCCTCGGCCATGTCCCGCAGATTCCCGCCCAGCAGGCCGAACGCCGTCGCCACACCCGCGCTGACCTGGGTAGTCAGGTCTTGTACGGGCGAGCCCGGCATCGCCACCACGGCCGCGATCCGGGCCTTGCCGATCGCCTCGGCATGGGCGATGAGTACGCCCGCCAGCCAGTCCAGGGTCGGCAGATCAGCGTCCATCGCGCCCAAGTAGATCCCCTCGGAAGCATCGTGCGGCTCGAAACTTCCGGGCAAACCTAACACAGCAAACCTGCGATAACGGGCAATGTGCCACGCAACTCCGGTCGGAAAATTCACCCCTGGAAACCGCGCCTCAGATTCCCACCCGCAGCCGCGGCCCCGGCGGCAGATCGGCCAGCACCAGCCACATCGTGAAGTTGCCCGGGCCGGTGAAATTCGCGATCGCGCGCCAGCGCCACCATATCGCCCGGGACGCCGCCCTTGGCCGCGCCCACTATCTTCAGCTCGGGCGCATACGAGGCATGCGTTTCCGCGGCGCGCGCGGTGCCGCTGCCGCCACCGGAATGCGCCGCCGGCGCTGCTGTCGATGGCCTCCTGATAGGACAGCACCGGCCGCGGGCTGCCGACCCACGGCACCGGCGGAATCAGCACCGTGGTCGCGGTGACCGTCGGCTGGTCGTGCACGTCGGTCGTGCGAAACAGGTCCTGTGCATGTGCACGATCGGCTCACCGTCCCCGCCGGGTCAGGAGCGCAGCGCGGAGACGGTTTCGGTGAGGGCTGTTTCCACAAGATCGGCATAGGTATCGATGTCGGGCATGACCGCCGGATCCGCGTGGACCGACACCGTGACCGTCGTGCCCAGACCGTGCACACCGTGGGTCAGATGCATGACCGCGCCCAGCGCCGGGAAGCCCGCGGTGAAGCGAACCGCACCGCCGCCGAGGGACAGATCCGCGGGCCCGCGGTTCACGCTGGAGACAACCGTATGACCGGATATCGCCTCGGGAACAAGGTCGAGCGGATATCCGGCGATGTCCCGCCGCAGCACCGGAGCCGGAAGGACCTCGGTCACGCGGCCGGCCGCACGCAACAGCGGGTGACGGGCCCGGGTGCGGCGCTCCACAAGGGTGGCCGCGATCAGGTCGGCGCGGCGGGCGAGCTCCGGTTCATCCACAGGCAGATCGACGCTCACGTCCAGATAATTGTTGCGCACCACAGGCTTTCGGCTCCACATGTGGAAGTTGTCCACGAGGCGCTTATACACAGACCGCGGCCGCGCAGGTCGCCCACCCACAGACATGCGATCCACAGTTCCGCCATCCTCAAACGAGCGACCCACGGCTCCTTCATCCACAACCGAGCGATCTACGACCCCGCCATCCACAGGTGAGCGGTCGATGTCCTCGCCGCCCACAGACATGCGATCCACAGCCGCGCTGTCCACAGGCACGCTGTCCACAGACGCCTCACCCGCGGGTAGCGCCACCGAAACCTGCGCACCGAGCGTCCCCACCGCCTCACCGTGGTTTCGCAAGTAACGTGACAGCGCAACGGATATCGCCGTCAGCACCACCACGGTCACCGTGCGCCCGGGCACCCGCAAATCCTCGCGCACGATCATGCGCACCGCGTGCGCGACCGGCGCGGGTGGCCGATTGAGCAGCGTCGGCGGGAAAACCGGTGCGGGCGCTGGCAATTCACCTCGCGCGGTGAGTCCGGCCAACTCGCGTTGCGCCCGCGCGGCCGCGAATCCCCGGACGATCGTGCGAACCACCCGCAGCGGCAGCTCCGCCAACGCGGACGCCTCGGCCGCGCAATTCCCCCACCATCCCGATTCCACGGCCGGGCCCTCCAGCGAGACGGCCGAAGTTGTCCACAACGCCCGCGCGATCGCGGCGGCCCGCTGTCCATCGGCCAGCGCATGCGAGAGCTGTAATACCGCGACCAGCGCGGGCCCCTCAGCTCCGGCCGGTGATGTACGGCTCGTTGTCGATGCAGACGCCGTAGTCGCCGCTCCGCATGTACCGCCGATGGTGGGAGCCCCTGTGACACCGCGAAACAGATGCACACGCCAGGCCCGAGAGTCCGCCCGCAGACCCTCGCCCAGCAACCCACCCAGCGCCGCGACGACGGCGGACCACGGCGGCGCCTCTAGGTTGTACTCGACAATCTGATCGTCGTCGATCTCGCAAGGCTCCCAGGCGGGATACGCAAACCGCCGTTCCCGCAGCCGCACCCGCAGATCCCCGATCCCGGCGGCCCGCGCGGCGATCTCCGCCCGCAACCACTCCGCGGAGCGACCCGTGTCAGCGAAGCAGTACAGCAGGAACAGATCGTTGCAGCCGTGCGCCGAAAGCCAGTATCTCGTCGCATCCTGCGGCGCCAGCGAATTCACGCCGACGACGATATCCGCTGATCCATCGATCGCGATGACCCCCGAGTGCTACAGTCTGTAGTAGAGGACTCAGCACTCTCCCGGGGTGGGGTGACTGCCATGGCAGTACGTCAAGGTCTCATCGGCCGCACGCTCGCCGAGCAAGCGGATTCGGCGGATCAGCGATATCGGGCGGCCAGTTTCGTCAAGAGATCCATCAACAAGGTCTTTCCGACACACTGGTCGTTCCTGCTCGGCGAGATCGCCCTCTACAGCTTCATCATTCTGCTGCTGTCGGGCGTGTATCTGACCCTGTTCTTCGACCCGTCGATGACCGAGGTCGTCTACAACGGCACCTACCAGCCGCTGCGCGGGGTGTCGATGTCGCGGGCTTACGAGTCCGCCCTGAACATCACCTTCGACGTGCGCGGCGGCCTGTTCGTCCGGCAGGTACACCATTGGGCCGCACTGCTTTTCACCGCATCGATGATCGTGCACCTGTGCCGCATCTTCTTCACCGGCGCGTTCCGCAAACCGCGCGAAGCGAATTGGGTGATCGGCTCGATTCTGTTGATACTGGCCATGTTCGAGGGATTCTTCGGCTATTCGCTACCCGACGACCTGCTCTCGGGCACCGGCCTGCGCGCCGCGTTCAGCGGCATCATGATGAGCACCCTCGTCGTCGACACCTGGCTGCACTGGCTGATCTTCGGCGGCGATTTCCCGGGCACGATCATCATTCCGCGCCTGTACATCGCGCACGTGCTGCTGTTTCCGGGCATCATGCTGGCGCTCATCGCCGCGCACATCGCGCTGGTCTGGCACCAGAAGCACACCCAGTTCCCCGGTCCGGCACGCACCGAGAAGAACGTCATCGGCACCCGCATCGTGCCGGTCTTCTCGCTGGATCAGGGCGCGTTCTTCATGTTCACTCTGGCCGTGGTCGCGATCATGGGCGGGGTGCTGCAGATCAATCCGATCTGGAATCTGGGGCCCTACAACCCCTCTCAGGTCTCGGCGGGCACCCAGCCCGATTTCTACCTGATGTGGACCGATGGATTCCTGCGGCTGGTACCGCCGTGGGAGCTGTACATCTTCGGGCACACCATTCCCGCGGCCTTCTGGGTCGCGGTCATGATGACGCTGGTTTTCGCCGTGCTGATCAGCTACCCGTGGATCGAGAAACGCATCACCAGGGATGTCGTCCGGCACAACCTGCTGCAACGACCGCGCGACGTCCCCGTCCGCACCGCGATCGGCGCCATGGCGCTGACCTTCTACGCAACGCTGACCCTGGCCTGCGTCAACGACATCATCGCCCTGCGATTCGACATCTCGCTCAACGCGACGACCTGGGGCTTCCGCATCGCGTTGCTGCTCGCGCCACCGCTGGTCTATCTGCTCGCCTACCGGATCTGCCTGGCGCTGCAGCGCGGCGATCGCGCGGTGCTCGAACACGGCATCGAGACCGGAATCATCCGGCGCCTGCCGCACGGCGAATACATCGAAATCCATCAGCCGTTGGGCCCGGTGGACGGACAGGGACACCCGATTCCCCTGGAATATCAGGGCGCGGCCGTGCCGAAGAAGCTGAACAAGCTGGGGCTGTCGGGCAAGCCCGGCCTCGGCGGCCTCTTCCGTCCCGACCCGGATGCCGAGACCGAGCAGCTCGCCGAGCTCGAACAGGCCCGGGATCATGAGCAACTCGCGGTTTTGCGGAGCGCGCAGGAGTCCGCCGAGTGATCGACAGCCAGGGGCAATCGCCTGCGGACACTGCAAAGCCCCGAGTCTCTTCGGACCCGGGGCTCGTTGTGCCGAGGTCCGCGGCGGCCGGATCCGCCGCGGCGCGCGGGATCGCCGCTACGCCTGCCAGGTCACTCCAGCAACAAACGCGTCCCATTCGCCGGGGGTGAATCCCAGCACGGGCCCGCTCCCCTGATCCTTCGTGTCCCGGACGGCGACGTTCCCGTCCACCAGAAATGCCACCTCCACGCAGTTTCCGTCGGGACCACTGTGTCTGCTCTTACGCCACACGGCGCCAGCTGTATCGACCTTCACGGCAGTTGCTCCTTTGCTGCATCGACACCGAGAATTAGCTAGTTTCATTCGTTCTGGCAGCGGGATCGGTGGCACTATGGATCCCTCGCCGCGCCCACGACGGGTGCGGCCTGCGCTCTGCATGACTCGCGGTGCTGTCCACTTTTTCGCACCTTGCGGGGGGATTGCCCCCGCTCAGCACAGTAGCAGGTTTCCACAAAGTTGCGCGGTTCTCTTTTCGAATTCAACGGCGGTTATCCCACCAGTCTGAAACGTCGATATTTGTTTGCCCAAATATAGCTAGCAATCATTTTTCAGTCCCGGCAACCATTATTCGGTACATATTCCGACCACCGGGCGGACCGTAACGACCGCCCGGACAATCGGCGGTCGCCGCGTCCTGGATCATGGAATCGTGGACCAACGCGATCGAGACGATGCCGGACATGCCCGCAATGCCCGGCCCCGCGACCGATTCGGTCGTCCGCTACCTCCCGGCAGCCCCGGTATCGAGCGGGTTCCGGACAACCTCGACCTGACCCCGGACGAGACCCTGGACTACGCGCAGCGCCTGCTCGACGACGGGCTGGCCTTCAGCGCCCACGAGGTGCTCGAGTCGGCGTGGAAGAGCCAGCCGTTCGCCGAAAGGATGCTGTGGCAGGGGCTGGCGCAGTACGCGGTCGGCCTCACCCACATCCAGCGCGGCAATCCCAAGGGGGCCAGGACCCTGCTCGAACGGGCGGTTGGTCGACTCGAGGCCTTCGGCCCGTGGCCGTACGGCATCGACGGTGCAGCTCTGGTGGCACACGCCGAGCGACTGCTGGCCGACCTGGCCGCGGGGCGCGACATCCCCGCCGACCGCCTGCGCCTGCGTCTACGGGGCTGAACGTGGCACAGCATCGCGGCGGCGGCCGCTTCGCACCCAGCCCGTCCGGGGATCTGCATCTGGGCAACCTGCGCACCGCGCTGCTGGCGTGGCTGTTCGCCCGCTCCACGGGGCGGGCCTTCGGCATCCGGATCGAGGATCTGGATCGGGTGCAGCCGGGCGCCGCCGAACGTCAGCTGGCCGATCTGGCCGCCCTGGGCCTGGACTGGGACGGGCCGGTCGTCCGACAGTCCGACCGCACCCCCGGGCATCATGCGGCCATCGATCGACTCACCGACGCCGGTCTGACGTACGAATGTTTCTGTACGCGAAGGGAAATCCAGAAGGCGGTCACCGCGCCACACGGGCCGATGGGCGCCTACCCTGGCACCTGCCGCGAACTCACCGATGCCGAGCGCGCCCAGCGGCGTGCGCTGGGGCGCCCCGCCGCGCTGCGACTGCGCTCGCGGACAACGGAATTCGAGATAGCCGACGAGATCCACGGCGTCTATCGCGGTGTCGTGGACGATTTCGTGCTGCGGCGCGGCGACGGCGCGCCCGCCTACAATCTCGCCGTCGTCGTCGACGACGCCGATCAGGGTTTCGATCAGGTCGTACGCGGCGACGATCTGCTGCCCTCCACGCCGCGCCAGGCATATCTGGCAACCCTGCTCGGGCTCGAGGTGCCGCGCTATGCGCATGTTCCGCTGGTGCTCAATACTTCAGGGCAGCGGCTGGCCAAACGCGACGGAGCGGTCACCCTCGCCGATCGCGCCGCGCTGGGCGAGACCCCGCAGCAGGTGTTCGCGCTGCTCGCGGGCTCGCTGGGCTATATTGCATCCGGTCCGGACGAGCTGCTGCGATTGTTCCATCCGGGGCAATTGCCCACTCGAGCCTGGACATTCGCCCCTATAGATGTGGTGCAACCGAGCGGGAATCCGTAACGTACGCCCCGTCCGTAAAGCCACGACCACTTCCGAGGACGATACGAGAATGACGAGCGGTGGGTACGATCCCAACCAATACCCCCAGGGCGGGCAGCCGTACGGCCAGCCGTACCCACAAGCCGGTCAGCCCCAGCCGTATTCACAATCCGGGCCACAGCCGTACGGGCAGCCGGGGCAGCCGCAGTATGGGCAGCCCGATCCGTCCGGGCAGCAGTACGGACAGCAGCAGCCCTACGGCCAGCCGGGCCAGCCGTACCCGCAGGGCGCGCCGCAGGATCCGTACGGACAGCAGCAGTTCGGGCAGCCGGGCGCCGGACAGCCCTATGGGCAGCCGCAGGATGCCTACGGGCAGCAGCAATTCGGACAGCCGGGCCAGCCGGGCTACGGCCAGACGCCCCCGGCCTTCGGCCAGGCGCCGTTCGGGCAGCCGGGATTCGGGATGGCACAGCCGGCCGATCTGGGTATCCGCATCGGCGCGCGGCTGATCGACTCCGTGATCGTCTACATCCCGGGCGCGATCTTCAACTTCGCCATGACCTATGCCGTGCACGGCATCCTCGGGGCGATCATCGGCGGATTCCTGTTCGCCATCCTCGGCGTCGTCTACTTCGTCGTCATGGAGGCCACCCAGGGCGCCACCCTCGGCAAGAAGATCCTCGGGCTGCGGGTCCTCGGCCCCAATGGCGCGCCCCGGCCCGATTACCAGCAGGCGTTCATGCGCAACCTGTATCTGGTGGTCAACCTGATCTACTGCATCGGCTGGATCGGCGCGATCGGCATGATCATCGGCATGATGGTGACGATCGAGCAGTCCCCGATCAAGCAGGGCTTCCACGATCGGCTCGCCGGCGGCACCCAGGTCGTCAAGGGCTGAGCACCGCCAATGCATACGCCAGGGGCGCCCCCGTAATCGGGTGCGCCCCTGGCGTTTTGTCGATCAGCTGGTCGAACTGCTGTGTGCGGCCATGATTACGACGAACACCCAGTAGGCGATCCACAGCACGATGAAGGCCACACCGATCCAGATTCCGGCCAGCGCCAGCCCGCGGCCGTCCTGGTTGC
Source organism: Nocardia sp. GP40 (assembly GCF_050434125.1). NCBI lineage: Bacteria > Bacillati > Actinomycetota > Actinomycetes > Mycobacteriales > Nocardiaceae > Nocardia > Nocardia sp. GP40. Next base: position 164,658 of record NZ_JBNPVW010000002.1, read on the forward strand.
GCTGCTTGATCTGGTTCAGCGAGACGATCCCCAGAATGATCCCCACGATGGAGCTGACACCACAGGTGAACAACCCGGCGACGGAGGTGATCAGCGAGGCGATCGCGAGGCCGTTACTGGTGCGCGGCTGTGCATAACCGTACGGCTGGTACCCCGGGGCGGGCTGACCGTATCCCGCGGGCTGGCCATAGGGCTGCGGCGGCGGGGCCGGCTGTGGATAACTCGGGAAGGGCTGCCCCTGCGGGGGCATGGGCTGCGCCGGATTCTGGGGGTTGGAACCGTACGGCGCCGGCGGAGGCGGCGGTACCGATGCGTGGCCCCCCGACTCCGACGGCACTCCCTCGCCGCCGTACTGTTTCCACCACTCGTCGGAATCGCCGGGATTCGTCATTGGCCCAGACTAGTGGGTGCGGGCCGTAAACAGCATTTCATTGCGCACGGGGGCAAGGTACGGCGACGGCGAGACGGCCGTACCGCTATGCCGGTATCGTCCCTACCTCGTGAGCGAGACTAGAAATACCTTAGAAGCCGACGAGTCTGGGCGCCCCGCGGTCGAGCACGCGTCATTCGCGCGGACCGTGGGGGGCCAGCACTTCACCATTGTCGTGGCCCTGTTCGTCACGACCCTGATGATCTCCAACATCTGCGCCACCAAGGGCGTGCAGTTCTTCACCCACAGCCATATGACGCTGGGGCCGATCAACGTCCTGCCGATCACCACCGACGGCGCCTTCTTCCTGTTCCCGCTCTCGTACGTCATCGGCGACGTGCTCAGCGAGGTGTACGGCTTCCGCGCTGCCCGGCGCACCATCTACATCGGCTTCTCGATGCTGGCGCTGATGGTGGCCTGCTTCGAGATCGCCATCCGGCTGCCCGCGGCCAACTTCTACACCGACCAGCCCGCGTTCAAGGCCGTCCTGGGCACCACCCCGCAGCTGGTGCTGGCGGGCCTGGCCGGATACGTCGTCGGCCAGTTCCTGAACTCGATCACGCTGATGCTGATCAAGGAGCGCACCAAGGAGAAGCACCTGTGGGCGCGCCTGCTCGGGTCCACCGTCGCCAGCGAATTCGGCGACACCCTGGTGTTCTGCTCGATCGCCGCGACCGCCATCGGGATCAACACCTGGGGCGACTTCTTCAACTATGTCCTGGTCGGATTCGTCTGGAAGACGTTCGTCGAGTGCATGATCATGCCGATCAGCTACCGCTGGATCGCCTACCTGAAGAAGCGCGAGCCCAGCTACGCGCCGCTGGAGCGCGCGGCTATCTACAGCTGACGCCCCGGCATCCCAGCGCGCACAAGCCCGCCCGTCGTTCCGGCGTGGGCGCCCCATCCCGTCGTCCCGGCGTGCATGTGGCCGGGACCGCGAGATCCCGGCCACGACACGCCGGATTGACGGAAATAGGACCCGCCCAGACGAAACCCGTTGCGCCTAGGGTGTTTTGATCCGCCCCTGCCAGCGGCCCAGCGCTTCGGCCTTGAATTCGTCGTAGTATCCGCCCTCGATGCTCGCGCGAATCCGGTCGACGAGCCGAATCGTGAAGCGCTCGTTGTGAATTGTGCACAACGTCGCCGCCAGCATCTCCTTGGCCTTGAACAGGTGATGGATGTAGGCCCGGGTGTAGTGGGCGCAGGTGTAGCAGTCGCAGGTCTCGTCGATCGGGGTGAAGTCGCGCTTGAAACGACTGGTGTTGATGTTGAATCGCCCCTGCTCGACATAGATGGCCGCATTGCGGGCCACGCGTGAGGGATTCACGCAATCGAAGGTGTCCGCGCCGTTCTCGATCGCGACGAAGAAGTCCTCCGGCTCGCTGATGCCCAGCAGGTGGCGTGGCTTGTCCTCGGGCAGTTCATCGCAGCACCAGCCGACGATCGTGCCCAGATTGTGCTTCTCCAGCGCACCGCCGATGCCGTAGCCGTCGAAACCCGTTCCGCCGCTTCCCCGCATCTGGTCGAGACCGCGACATGCCTTGCGGCGCAGGTCTTCGTACTGCGCGCCCTGAATCACCGCGAACAGCGCCTGATACGGGCGATGCGTGCGCTGCGCGGTCAGCCGCTCGTGCTCGTCGATGCAGCGCTGCGCCCACTCGTGCGTGCGCTGCAGCGACTTCTCTTGATAGCCACGGGTATTGAACAGCGTGGTGAGCTCGTCGAAGGCGAACATGATGTCGGCGCCGAGCCGGTGCTGAATGCCCATCGACACCTCGGGGGTGAAGCGATGCTTGGACCCATCCAGGTGGGAGCGGAAGGTGACACCGTCGTCGTCGACGACCGCGAGGCGCTCCTTGCCCTTGGCCATCACATCGTCGCTCTGCACGCCGACGGCCTCCATCGCCAGCACCTTCTTGAAGCCCACGCCCAGCGACATCACCTGGAAGCCGCCGCTGTCGGTGAACGTCGGTCCCGGCCAGTTCATGAACCGGCTCAGGCCGCCCGCCTCGTCGACGATGTCCGCCCCCGGCTGCAGGTACAGGTGGTACGCGTTGGCCAGCAGCGCCTGCGCGCCGATCTCCCGCATCGTCTCCGGCAGCACCGCCTTGACCGTCGCCTTGGTGCCGACCGGGATGAACGCCGGGGTGGCGATATCGCCGTGCGGGGTGCTCAGCAGCCCGGCCCGGCCGTGCCGCCCCTCCAGGCGCGAGGTGACGGTGAAGGAGAACGCGGGATCAGGCACCCCGACATCCTGCCAGCACCCCGTGCCGCCTCGCCCCCGGTCCCCACCCGATCTCCGGACGAGGGACGGCTCAGACCGCGTCGATGGTGTCCAGGTCGATCAGGTCCTGGTCGACCGCGGCCCCGGCGAACTGGGCGCTGTACAGCTTGCGATAGGCGCCGCGGGCACCGAGCAGCTGCTCGTGGGTGCCCTGCTCGACGATGTGGCCGGATTCCATGACGACGATCAAGTCCGCGTCCCGGATGGTCGAGAGGCGGTGCGCGATGACGAAACTCGTGCGGTCGCGCCGCAGCGCCGCCATGGCCTGCTGCACCAGCAGCTCGGTGCGGGTGTCCACAGAGCTGGTCGCCTCGTCCAGGACCAGGATCGAGGGCTTGGCCAGGAATGCCCGCGCGATGGTGATGAGCTGCTTCTCCCCCGCGCTGACACCCGAACCCTCGTCGTCGATCACGGTGTCGTAGCCCAGCGGCAGCGCGTGCACGAACCGGTCGACGTAGGCCGCGCGGGCCGCGGCCAGGATCTCCTCCTCGCTCGCATTCGGATTGCCGTACGCGATGTTCTCGCGAATCGTGCCGTTGAACAGCCAGGTGTCCTGCAGCACCATGCCGATGCGCGAGCGCAGGCGGTCACGGCTGATCCGGGTGACGTCGACGCCGTCGATGGTGATAGCACCCTCGTCGATCTCGTAGAAGCGCTCGAGCAGATTCACCAGGGTGGTCTTGCCGGCGCCGGTCGGGCCGACGATGGCCACCACATGCCCCGGCTCGGCGACCAGGGACAGCCCCTCGATGGTCGGCTTCTCGGCCTCGTAGCGGAACGAGACGTCCTCGAATGCCACCCGGCCCTGATCGACCGGCCGCGAATCCTCCACCTCGGGATCGGGGAGCTGTTCGGGCGCGTCGAGGACCTCGAAGATCCGCTCGGCCGAGGCAACGCCGGACTGCAGCAGGTTCATCATCGAACCGATCTGCGTCAGCGGCTGGCTGAAGCCGCGGGAGTACTGGATGAACGCCTGCACCTCGCCGAGGGACAGGCTGCCCGAGGCGACCCGCAGGCCGCCGACGACGGCGATCAGCACGTAGTTGAGGTTTCCGACGAACATCATCACCGGCATGATCAGCCCGGAGATGAACTGGGCGCGGAAGCTGGCCTCGTAGAGCTTCTCGTTGCGCTGGTCGAACTCGTGGCCGACCTCGCGCATCCGGCCGAACGCGGTGATCACCTCGTGTCCGGTGAACGCCTCCTCGACCTGCGCGTTGACCAGGCCGGTGTACTTCCACTGGTTGACGAAATGCGGCTTGGACCGCTTGGCGATCTGCGCGGTCACCACGACCACCACGGGCACGGTGATCAGCGCGATCACCGCCAGCAGCGGCGAGATCCAGAACATCATGATCAGGATGCCGAGCACCGTCAGCACCGAGGTCACCAGCTGGCTCAGGGTCTGCTGCATGCTCTGCGCGATATTGTCCACGTCGTTGGTGACGCGGCTGAGCAGGTCACCACGCGAATTGTTGTCGAAGTAGCTCAGCGGCAGGCGATGGATCTTGTCCTCGATCTCACCGCGCAGCCGCCGCACCGCCCGGTTGATGACCGTGGCGAGCAGATAGCCCTGCAACCAGCTGAATACCGCGGCGCAGACATACAGCCCGAGCACGACCAGCAGTACACGGCCCACGGCGCCGAAATCCACTCCGGTGCCGGGGATTACGTGCATTCCGGACAGCATGTCCGCCAGCCGGTCCTGGCCCTGCTGACGCAGACCCGCAATCGCCTGATCCTTGGTGACGCCCGCGGGCAACTGCTTGCCGATGACCCCGTCGAAGATCAGGTTGGTGGCCTTGCCCAGGATCTGCGGCCCGAGCGTATTGAGCACGACGGCGATCACGGCGAGTACCAGGATCACCGCGATGTACACCCGGTCGGGCGCGAGCTGCCGCAGCAGCCGCTGCAGCGACGGGCCGAACGATTTCGCCTTGGACCCCGGGGCGCCGGGATTGGGCATGCCAGGTCTCATCGTGCCGCCTCCTCCGGGCTGTACTGGGACTCGACGATCTCACGGTATTCGCCGCAGTCGCGCAGCAACTGCTCGTGGGTGCCCAGGCCCACCATGGCGCCGTCCTCGAGCACGACGATCTGGTCAGCGTCGCGGACGGTCGAAATGCGTTGCGCGACGGTGATAACCGCGGCATTCGCGGTCTCGGGCCGCAGCGCCTCGCGCACCCGGGCGTCGGTGGCCACGTCCAGGGCGGAGAAGCAGTCGTCGAACAGGTAGATGCGGGGCCTGCGGACCAGGGCGCGGGCGATGGCCAGGCGCTGGCGCTGGCCGCCGGAAACGGTCGTGCCACCCTGCGCCATCGGCGTCTCGAGCCCCTGGGGCATGGCACGCACGAAATCGGCGGCCTGGGCGATCTCCAGGGCCCGCCACAGCTCGTCCTCGGTCGCCTCGGGCCGGCCGTAGCGCAGGTTGTCCGCGACCGTGCCGGAGAACAGGTAGGCCTTCTGCGGCACCAAGCCGATCTGGTCGCGCAGGATTTCCAGCTCGACGTGGCGCACATCCGTGCCGCCGACGCACACCGCGCCGTCGGTCACGTCGATCAGCCGCGGAATGAGGTTGATCAGCGTGGTTTTACCGGCGCCCGTCGAGCCCACGATCGCGGTGGTCTGCCCGGGGGCGACGCGAAACTCGATGGCCCGCAACACCGGTTTCTCCGCGCCCGGGAATTTGAACTCCGCGAACGCGAAGTCGACCGAACCCGGATCCCCCGCGAAGTCCTGCGGCAACGGCGGCGGCGCCACCGAGCTCTCGGTGTCCAGCACCGCGGAGATGCGCTCGGCCGAGACCGCCGCGCGGGGCGCCATCATCGCCAGGAACGACGCCATCATCACGGCCATCAGGATGTTCATGATGTACTGCAGCATCGCGGTCAGCGAGCCGATCTGCATGGAGCCGTTGTTGATCGAATGCCCGCCGAACCACAGCACGGCCACCGTGGTGAGGTTGCTGATCAGCATCACCGCGGGGAACATCAGCGCGGACAGCCGCCCGACGTAGAGCGAGGCGTCGGTGAGCTCGGAGTTGGCCACGCCGAACCGCCCCGTCTCCTGCCGCTCCCGCACGAACGCGCGCACCACGCGGATGCCGCTGATCTGTTCGCGCAGTACGCGATTCACCACATCGATGCGCGCCTGCATGCGGCGGAATCCGGGCACCATCCGCGAGATGATCAGCGCCATGGTCAATGCCAGCACGGGCACCGCGACCAGCAGGATCCACGACAGCCCGAGGGCCTGCTTCAGCGCCATGATGATGCCGCCGATGCACATGATCGGCGCCATCACCAGGATGGTCACGCTCATCACGATCAGCAGCTGCACCTGCTGCACGTCGTTGGTGGTGCGGGTGATCAGCGAGGGGGCGCCGAAGACGCCGACCTCGCGCGCGGAGAAGCCGCCGACGCGGTGCAGCAGGGCCGCGCGCATATCGCGCCCGGCGCCCATCGCGGCCTGCGCGCCGAGGTAGACCGAGCTGGCCGCCGCGACGATCTGCGCGCCGGATATCAGCAACATCCACAGGCCGGTGGTCCAGATATAGCCGACATCGCCCTTGGCGATGCCGCTATCGATGATGTCCGCATTCAGGGTCGGCAGGTAGAGCATCGCGATCACCGAGACCAGCTGAAGCACGACAACACCCGCCAACTGCCTGCGATAGGGGGCCGCATACGTGCGGAGCAGTCTGATCAACATGATGCATGCAGGCTACCGGCATTCGGTGACGCCTTCGCCGAGATCGTGACCGAACCGGACGTTCTCCCCGCTACGCCCCGCGGCCACCCGCGAGATCGGCGACGCCCTCGCCCGCGACCCCGGCCTCCCGCGCCGGTCGCCGCTGCCAGGCGCCGGGATCGGCGGTCAGCGCGTCGACGAACTCCGGTAGCTCGCCCGCGGCGATCTGGGCGATCGTCACCCGCTCGAGCACCGCACGGATATTGACCCGCAGCGCGATCCACACCTGCCGCAGCGGCTCGGCCGCGCCGGAGTACCGCACGTCCTCCGGGCGCTGCCCGCGCACCGAGGCCAGCGGCCCCTCGACGGCGCGGATGACGTCGGCGATGCTGATCTCCGCGGCCGGCCGGGACAGGCGGTACCCGCCCTCGGGCCCGCGGCGGCTGGTGACCAGGCCCGCGCGGCGGAGTTCGGCGGCGGCCGACTCGAGGATCTTGGGCGCGATGCCCTGCGCGGCCGCGATGGCTTCGGCCTTCACCGCTCCGGAATCGATCGAATCATGGTGTGCCAGGGCGATTTCCAGCAGAATCCGGACGGCGTTGTCGACGCGGGGCGAGATGTGCACGGCTCACTCCCCCGCCAGCACGCCCAGGGCCGCGGTCAGCAGCACCCGCTCGAGCAGCTCGTCGTCCGCGCCGGGGGTCAGCTCGTGCGACCACAGCACCGCGCTGAGCACCTCGAGCGCGGCGCTGGCCCGCAGCATGGCCGCATCGCCGGGATCGGGCCCGGCCAGCCAGGTGCACAGGCGCCGGTGCATATCGACCATGTCCGGCGAGCGGTCGCCGATCGCATTGATGATCGCGACGGTGTCGCGCACGCACATCGCACCCGCGTCGCGATGCCGCAGGAAGACCCGCAGCTGGCCGGTCAGCACCTCGCGCACCGCCGCCGGGTCGCGGCGAAGTTGCTCGGCCTCGTCGACCACGGCCAGTAGCTCGTCGAATATCGGTTCGATGACCGCAAGCAGCAGATCAAGCTTGGAAGCATAGTGATAGTAGAGCGATGCTTTTGTGATTCCCACCGCATCTGCGACCTCGCGCAGGCTCGTCTGATCGAAACCTTTGCTGGAAAATAACCGTATCGCAGCCTCACGGATCGCTTCCTTAGTGCTTCTACCTGCAACAACTGATCCGGAAGTACTGCGCACAGCCATATCGCGATCCTCTCATCGACCCTCGGGTGAGCGGACGGCAGCGCCTAAATCGAGGTTGTTGCTCCGCTTACGGCTCGGTAGTCTACCTACCGCACGGTAGGCAGAAAACGTTCGTGGAGGCGGCGAGGCCGCAGAGTGCTGTCTACGTATTTCCGCTCAGCACACGTCCCAAGCGATCGCTAGGAGAACCGCTCGTGTCCGTATACCTGTACCGGTGGGGCAAATTCGCCTACCGCCGAAAATGGATCGTGCTCCCGGTCTGGCTGTTGATCTTCCTGCTCATCGGCGGCCTGGGATTCGGGCTGAAGAAGCCGGTCAAGGACGACTTCAACATCCCCAACCTGCCCTCGCAGCGGGCCACCGACATCCTCGACAAACAATTCCCCGGCATGTCCGCGCAGTTCAGCTTCGACGCGGTCACCGGCACGTACGTGATCGGCGCACCGGCCGGGCAGAAGCTCACCGACCCGGCCAACCGCGACGCGGTCGCCGCGCTGGTGCAGAAGCTCGGCGACCTGAACATCGTCGACCACAGCAAGCCGCTGATGGACCCGATCGCGGCCGCCGAGAAGATGGGCTGCGTGAGCGGCGATCGCGGCGACCCCTCGTTCATCGCGCGCTGCGGACTGGCGCCACTGAACGTGCTGGGCAAGGGCGACCGGTCGACCGCGCCCGCGGATACCGTCGCCTACCTGCAGGTCCCCTTCACGATCAAGAAGTTCTCCGACATCACCGCCGCCGACCGCACCGCGGCCTACAACGTGGCCGACGTCGCGCGCAACGCCGGGCTGACCGTCGAGATGGACGGCACCATCGCCACGAACAACACGATCAGCACCGGCGCCTCGGAGATGATCGGCTACGTCGTGGCCCTGATCGTGATGATGATCGCCTTCGGCGCGCTGCTGGCCGCCTTCGTGCCGATCCTCACCGGCATCGTCGGCGTCGGCTCGGCCTCGGCGCTTATCATGGCCGGTACCTCGGTGGTCAACATTCCGAGTTTCACCACGATCCTGGCCTCGATGATCGGTATCGCGCTGTCCATCGACTACGCGCTGTTCATCGTCTCGCGCTACAAACACGAACTGGCGGTACAGGATTCGCCGGAGGAGGCGGCCGGAACCGCGATCGGCACGGCCGGATCGGCGGTCGTCTTCGCGGGCCTGACGGTCATCATCGCGCTGTGCGGGCTGAGCATCGTCGGGGTGAGCTTCCTGACGTGGATGGGCCTGGGCGGCGCGCTCGCGGCTGCCTTCGCGATCATGGTGGCGCTGACGCTGCTGCCCGCGCTGATGGGCGCGTTCGGCAAGTACCTGTTCAAGCCGAAGCTGCCGATCGTCGCCAAGCACGATCCCGAGGACAGCTCCGCGGTCACCAACGGCATGCGCTTCGGCCGGCTGATCGGCCGGATGCCCGCGGTCACGCTGGTGCTGAGCATCGTGGTGCTGGGCCTGTTCGCGCTGCCCGCCACCAAGCTGAGCCTGGGACTGCCCGGCGAGGACAGCCAGCCCACCACCAGCACCGTGCGCAAGGCCTACGACCTGCGCACCGAGGGATTCGGCGTCGGCAACAACGGCATCCTGACCGTGGTCGCGGACCTGAGCAAGGTCGCGCCGGATCAGCGGCAGGCCGCGGTGACGGCGCTGCACGACAAGCTGGCCTCGTATCCGGGCATGAATTTCGTGACCCAGCCGATCACCAACAAGGTCGATCCGGCCACCCAGGCCGACGATTACGCCGCCTCGACCGGTGCGCGGCTGATGGCCGTGCCCAAGACCGGGCCGAACGACAAGGCCACCCAGGACCTGGTCAAGAGCGCACGCGGCGCGGAGGCGCAGTTCAAATCGCAGTACGGCATGGAGTACGGCATCACCGGCACCACGGCCATCTACGCCGATGTGTCCGCGGCGCTGCTGGGCAAGATCGTGCCGTACATGGCGATCGTCGCCATCGCCGCGTTCATCCTGCTGATGCTGGTGTTCCGGTCGATTCTGGTGCCGCTGACCGCCGCGCTGGGCTTCCTGCTGTCGATGGCGGCCACCTTCGGCGCGACGGTGCTGATCTTCCAGGAGGGCAAGCTCGGACTGGTCAAGGAGACCCATCCGCTGGTCAGCTTCCTGCCGATCATCCTGATCGGGCTGGTATTCGGCCTGGCGATGGACTACCAGGTGTTCCTGGTGTCGCGGATGCGCGAGGAGTACACGCACGGCAAGTCGCCGAAGGATGCAGTCGTGGAGGGCTACCACCACGGCGCGCGCGTGGTCACCTCCGCCGCGATCATCATGGTCTCGGTGTTCGGCGGCTTCATCATGGTGCCGGACGTGACCGCCAAGTCGATGGGCTTCGCACTGGCCGCGGGCGTGCTGTTCGATGCCTTCCTGGTGCGCATGGTGCTGATCCCGTCACTGCTGGTGCTGCTGGGCCGCTCGGCCTGGTGGCTGCCCCAGTGGCTGGACCGGATCCTGCCCGATATCGACGTCGAGGGCACGAAACTGCGTGCGCTGCAGGCGCAGCAGCGTAAGAGGCCCGAGCCGGAGCCGGTCGGCGTCTGAGTTCGACTCCCCTGAAAGGCTGGGCCCCAACCACTTCCGGTTGGGGCCCAGTCTTATTTCAGGACGTTCACCGCGCGGGCGATGACCAAAATCCCTGTCACGAAGGAGATTGCGGCCTCCACGGTCATCATCACCTTCGCCCAGCGGGACAGCGGCATGACGTCGGTCGGGCTGAACGCCGTCGCGTTGGTGAAGGCCAGATAGAAGTAGTCGACGAACTGCGGTTCCCACTCCCTGTCGACCAGCTTTCCCAGCTGCATCTGCGGAAACAGCAGATCGGGGTGCTTCTTGCGACCGTGGGCGCGGGCGGCCGGGCCACCCCGGTCGAATTCCCAATACCAGAGCGCGAAGACCAGCACGTTGGTCGCCCAGACCCCCGCTCCGGAGGAGAGCAACACCCCGGGGCTGTTGCTCAACTGCCCGTCGATGAGGCCAGCGACCAGACGATCAACCGACCACGCGGTCGCGACGCCGAGCAGCCCCGAGAGCGCCAGGCTGGCCCAGCGCAACCACTGCGCCTCGCGGTCGATGCGGACCGGATTCGCCACGATCAGCACGACCAACAGAATCAGGGCGAGTCCGGGGATCAGGGCCGCCGGGCGCACCGTGAGCCGATCCGGCAACACCCACTGCAACGCGATGACGGCGAGCACGGCAACGGTCGCGGCCAGCCGAGACTCGCCCGCGCTGCGCCGCGCCCAGGCCGGAACCGAATCGGTGTCCTCGCTCATCGCGCCAGTATTCACCCACCGCATGCTCCCCGGAGGGCGGGCGCACCGCGGCCCGGCACCGCCCGAGCGTGGGGCTCGCGTCGGAGTTCAGCCCGGTCACGACGCGACCCGGCGGAGATCATGTCAATCGGAGCAGCAAGCACGTAATTACGTACGAAATCACGTATATAATCGCTAGCATGGGGGCAGACATAGAGGAGTTCATGATGCGCGCCATGCACGCCACCGATGCCCGCAACAATTTTGCGGAAGTACTGGACGCCGCCACCGAAGACCACGACGAAGTCATCATCACCCGCTCCGGCGGTAAGGAGGCCGCAGTCGTCATCAGCCTGGCTGAGTACAGCTCACTGAAGGAGACCGCCTACCTGATGTCCAGCCCTAAGATGGCGCGGCGACTCCTCGAGAGCGTCGAGGCCGTCAAGGCGGGACGCACCGAATCTCATGAGCTCATCGAGGTGGACGACGAGGACGACGAGTGAGCCCGAAGGTCATTTTCGATTCCAACGGTTGGGAAGACTACCGCTACTGGCAGCTCAACGATCGAAAACTGCTGCGGCGCATCAACCTTTTGATCGAGGACATACGACGACGAGGCAATGCTGACGGCATCGGCAAGCCCGAACCTCTGAAGCAGAATCTGTCCGGTTGGTGGTCGCGGCGGATCGACAATGAACATCGCATCGTCTATCACGCGGATGACGACGCAGTCACCGTCATCGCCTGCCGCGGCCACTACGACGACTGACGCCGCGATTCCTCCTCGGCCCGGCCGCCTTCGGCCGGGCCGAGGTTTGCTTCGGGGGCGAATCAGCCCAGCTGCGGCGCGATCTCGGCGGCGATCAGGTCCAGATGGTCCAGGTCCGACAGATCCAGGACCTGCAGGTACAGCCGGGAGGTGCCGGTCTCCTCGCGGATGCGGCCGATCTTGTCGACGACCTCGGCGGGGGTGCCGGCCAGGCCGTTGGTGCGCAGCTCGGTCAGCTCGCGGCCGATGGCGGCGGCGCGGCGGGTCAGCTCGGCCTCGTCGCGGCCGACGCACACCACGTGCACCATGGAGCGGACGATCTCCTTGGGCTCGCGCCCGATGGCGCGGGCCGCGGCGTCCACGCGCTCGAATTGCGCTGCGGCCGTGGCATTGTCGCTCATCGGGACGTTGAACTCCTGGGCGAAGCGCGCGGCGAGCTCGGGGGTGCGCTTCTTGCCCGCGCCGCCGATGATCACCGGCGGGCGCGGGCGCTGCGCGGGCTTGGGCAACGCCGGGGCGTTCTCGAGGCGGTAGTGCCTACCCGCGTAATCGAAGCTGCCGCCCTCGGGGGTTTCCCACAGGCCGGTGATGACCTCGAGCTGCTCGGCGTACCGATCGAACCGCTCCTTCAGGTCGGGCAGCTCGATGCCGTAGGCGGTGTGCTCATCGGCGAACCAGCCCGCGCCGAAGCCGAATTCCACACGGCCACCGGACATCTGGTCGACCTGAGCCACCGAGATCGCGAGCACCGACGGGTGCCGGAAGGTGGCCGCGGTGACCATGGTGCCCAGCCTGATCCGGGACGTCTCGCGGGCCAGACCCGCGAGGGTGATCCACGCGTCGGTGGGCCCCGGCAGCCCGGACACCCCGCCCATCTTCAGGAAGTGATCGGACCGGAAGAACGCGTCGAAGCCCGCCTCCTCGGTCTTCCTGGCGACCCGCAGCAGATCGTCGTAGGTTGCGCCTTGCTGGGGTTCGGTGAAGATCCGTAGTTCCACGGGCTCCAACGTACCGCCGCCTGTCACCGGGCATCGGATACGCCCGCCGAGTTTTCCGCGACGGTTCGGGTCCGGAAAAAATCCCCAACTTCCCACATCGTGAATGTCGAGAATGCTCGGGCGGCTCCGTCCCAGGGGTACGAGCGGCCGACCGGGCCAGACGACCCCACGAAGGAGCGATCATCATGCACCCGAACGAGATCTCCGCGATCCTGAACCTCCCGAACAGCCAGGAACTCCTGGCCCGCGACCTGCTGCGCATGGCGTACGTCGCCAAGGACGGCACGCCCCGCAACATCCCGATCGGATTCACCTGGAACGGGTCCCGGATCGTCGTGTGCACGACGAAGAACGCCCCGAAGCTGCCGTCGGTGCGGCACAACCCGCAGGTCGCGCTGACGATCGACACCGAGGTGCACCCGCCGAAGATCCTGCTCATCCGCGGTACCGCGGAGCTGGACACGGTCGACGGCATTCCCGAGGAGTACCTGCGGATGAACGGTAGCTACCAGATGACCCCGGAGCAGCGCGTCGAGTGGGAGGCCGAGGTCCGCTCGCTGTACGACGGCATGGTGCGGATCGTCATCACCCCGACGTGGGTCAAGCTCATCGACTTCGACACGACGCTGCCGACCGCGGTCGAGGAGCTGATCCGGCAGCGTGCGGAGCGGCAGCGGGCCTGATCGCGGCCAGAATGGGCATCAACCGACCAGAGGGAGAACATCGTGGCGAAATACCTGTTGCTCAAGCACTACCGAGGCGCGCCGGCACCGGTCAACGACGTGCCGATGGACCAGTGGACACCAGACGAGGTCGACGCGCACGTGCGGTTCATGCGCGACTTCGCGACCCGGCTGGAGGAGAGGGGCGAGTTCGTCGACACCCAGGCGCTGACGCCCGGCGGCGCATTCGTGCGCTACGACGGCGAGGGCCGGCCACCGGTCACCGATGGGCCGTTCGCCGAGACCAAGGACCTGATCGCCGGGTGGTACATCATCGACGTGGAGTCGTGGGACCGCGCGGTGGAGGTGGCCGGTGAGCTGTCGGCCGCGCCCGGGGCCGGCGGCAAGCCGATCCACGAATGGCTGGAGGTCCGCCCGTTTCTGACCGGCTCGCCCACGGTCACCGAGTGAACGAGGCGCTGCTGCGGGAGCTCGTGCCCGCGGTGATCGGCGTGCTGGTGCGGCGCGGGGTCGACTTCGCCGCGGCCGAGGATGCCGTGCAGGAGGCCATGATTCGCGCGTTGGAGAGCTGGCCGCAGGATCCGCCACGCGATCCCAAGGCCTGGCTCGTCGCGGCCGCGTGGCACAAGTTCCTCGATGCCGCCCGCGCCGAAACATCCCGGCGCGGTAGGGAACTCGCCGTGGAGATCGAACCACCGCCGGGCCCGGCGCCCGCCACGGACGACTCGCTGTGGCTGTATTTCCTGTGCGCACACCCCAGTCTGTCGCCCGCATCGGCCGTCGCACTGACCCTGCGCGCCGTCGGCGGCCTGACCACCCGCCAGATCGCGACGGCCTATCTCGTGCCCGAATCGACCATGGCGCAACGGATCAGCCGCGCCAAGCGGCGAATCGCCGGGCTGCCGCTCAACCAGCCGGGCGACCCCGCGACGGTGCTGCGCGTGCTCTACCTCGTCTTCAACGAGGGCTACAGCGGCGACATCGACCTGGCGGCCGAGGCCATCCGCCTCACCCGCCAGCTCGCCGCCGCGACCGACGACCCCGAGGCCGCCGGCCTGCTCGCACTGATGCTGCTGCATCACGCTCGTCGCGCGTCCCGCACCAGCCCGGGCGGACGCCTGATACCGCTCGCCGAGCAGGACCGAACCCGTTGGGACACAACCCTCATCACTGAGGGCGTGACGATCCTCCGAACCGCCCTGGCCCGCGACCGACTCGGTGAATACCAGGCCCAGGCCGCCATCGCCGCCCTGCACGCGGACGCCCCGAGCACCGCCGAGACCGACTGGATCCAAATCGTCGAGTGGTACGACGAACTCCTGCACCTCACCGACAGTCCGGTGGCGCGGCTGAACCGCGCGGTGGCGGTAGGCGAGGCCGACGGCCCCCACGCCGGACTGGCCGCCCTGACCGACCTCGACCCGAACCTGCCCCGCTACACCGCCGTCCGCGCCTACCTGGTCGAACGCACCGGCGACCTCGGGCAGGCCGCCGCCCTGTACGCCGAGGCGGCCCGGGCCGCCATCACCGCCCCCGAGCGCGACCACCTCACCCGCGAGGCCGCCCGGGTGCGGCAGTCATTGCGCCCCTGACGCCCGTGCCCCTCTCATGACGCCCTCTGTCGAGGTCTAGCTGGTCAGAGGCGTGACACCACGAACGACAAGGCATCGGACTGCAGAGTGTGGGAGCACCCCGTAGGAATCGGTGGACGAGTTCGGCCCGTTGTTCTTCCGGTGATCCGCGGCCGTCGGCTCAGACGCGTGCGGGCTTCTCGGCGGCGTCGCGGGTGTGCACGGTGAGTTGATCCGGTTCACGATCGTCGTCGATCCCGAAGCTGATGATCCGCTCCGGATGGATGCGAATGATGTCTCCACCGCGCCGGTCTCCCGGTTCGAACGGCACGACGATCGCCTCGGCGTGGCCGCGGATTTCGACGCAGCGCACTCGCCAGGGATCGGTCGAGGTGAGGTCGTCGACGACGAAGGCCACCCGCCCGTTGTCGGCGACGTTGCGATATTTCCGGCTGGCGGCCATGTTCATACCGGCCACGTCGAAGCAACCGGTGGCAGGGTCGAATGTGTAGCAGACCGGGCTGACTTGCAGAGTGCCCATGGGCTGAACGGTCGCCAGTCGGCCGAGCCGTTGAGACGACAGGTAGGCGATCTCGGCAGGGGTGAAGGACATGATGACTCCAAAAGGGTAGATGGACACAGTGAAACCTGTCGCCACCTCCTCCCTGGTTCGACCAGGGTCCCGTGTCCATCTGCGACGCCCTTCTCGGACACGGGATTTGGAGTTCCGGGGCAATACTAACGGCAGGCGGCGCTCGGCGCCAAGGAGCCCACAGCGCGGAGCGCGACACCCCGAAACTTCTATCGAACTTGTGTTCGAATTGCGGTAGAGTGTGGCATGCCTCTCGATCGCCACATCCACTTCGCACAGCTGTGGTTGGAGCAGGTCCGCGATCACCTCGCCGACGCCGCCGCCACCAGCTCTCCGCTCCAGCCCGAACAGCTGAACATCATGTCCGGCAAGGTCGCCGAGGGCCTGCGCATCTTCACCGAGCTGGCCCAGGCGAGCCGGGGGTAGCGCAGTGGTCACCGCGGGTCGCCCGCGCTACGGTTCTAGCGTGATGTTCGCGGTTCCGGCCGTCGTCCCACATCAGCACCCGGACCACTGACGGATCCGCGATCCCGGCCGACGGGCGCGACGCATGTCGATGCTCGTTCCCGCGACAGTGAGGAGCCCGCTGTGACGATCGCCGATCTCGACACCGATATCGCATCCATTCGCAACGACCTGTCCGAGCTGTACAAGGACCTGCACGCGCATCCCGAGCTGGCATTCGCCGAGCATCGCACCGCGGCCGAGATCGCCCGGCGCGCAACGGCATTGGGCTACGAGGTGACGACGGGGGTCGGCCGGACCGGAGTGGTGGCGCGGCTGGCCAACGGCCCCGGGCCCACGGTACTGCTGCGCGCCGATATGGACGCGCTGCCGGTGCGCGAACAGACCGGCCTGCCCTACGCCTCCACCGCGACCGATCCCACCAGCGGCTCGCCGGTCATGCACGCGTGCGGGCACGACGTCCACGTCACGTGCCTGCTGGGCGCGCTGCGCATGCTCATGCAGGACACGTCGAGCTGGTCGGGCACGCTGGTCGCGGTCTTCCAGCCCAACGAGGAGCTCGGCGCGGGCGCGCAGGCCATGATCGACGACAATTTCTTCGCGCGCTTCGGCACCCCCGAGGTCGTGCTCGGCCAGCACGTGATGCCGCTGCCCGCCGGAATGCTCGCCGTGCACGCCGGCGCGGCGCTGGCCGCCACCGACGCCTGGAAGGTCACCCTGTACGGCCGGGGCGGGCACGGTTCCCAGCCCGAGCGCAGCATCGACCCGGTGGTCATGGCCGCCGCGACGGTCCTGCGGCTGCAGACGGTGGTCTCGCGCGAGATCGCCGGCGGCGACACCGCGGTCGTGACGGTCGGCTCGATGCGGGCGGGCACTCAGAACAACATCATCCCCGACCAGGCCGAGCTGCAGATCAACACCCGCACCTTCATACCCGAGGTCCGCGAGCGGGTCCTGACGGCGGTGCGGCGCATCATCCGGGCCGAGGCGCAGGCGTCCGGCGCCGAGCGCGAACCCGATATCGAGCCGATCACCACGTTCCCGATCATGACCAACGACCCCGCCGCGGTGGACCGCACCGCCGCGGCCCTGCGCTCGAAGTTCGGCGCGGACAACGTGATCGATCCCGGCCCGGCCACCGGCAGCGAGGACGTCGGCGTCTTCGCCACGGCCTCGGGCGCACCCCTGTGCTACTGGTTCATCGGCGGCGCCGACCCAGCAACCTTCGCCGCCGCCCAGCAGAAGGGCACGCTCGCCCAAGACGTCCCCGCCAACCACTCCCCGTTCTTCGCCCCCGTCATCGAGCCGACCCTGGACATCGGAGTCGCCGCGCTGACCACCGCCGCCCTCACCTGGCTCGGCCCGGCGAACTGATCACTGCGACATGAAAAAGGCCCCTGACCTGGTGAATATCAGGTCAGGGGCCGAAGCGGTGGCGGAGGGATTTGAACCCTCGGAGGGGGGTTACCCCTCACACGCTTTCGAGGCGTGCTCCTTAGGCCGCTCGGACACGCCACCGCAGGTGACTGTACCGGAATACCGCGGGGAACCGAAATCGCCTGGATAGGGAATCACGGGCGCTGGGTGCGGAAGAAGGCGTCCAGCGTTGCGGCACAATCGGATTCGAGGATGCCGCCGCGGACCTCGGGGCGATGATTGAGACGACGGTCACGCACCACGTCCCACAGCGAGCCGACCGCACCCGTGCGGGGCTCCCAGGCCCCGAAGATCAGCCGTTGCACGCGCGCGAGTACCAGGGCGCCCGCGCACATCGTGCACGGTTCCAGGGTCACCGCGAGGGTGACGCCCTCGAGCCGCCAGCCGTCGCCCACCACCGCGGCCGCGGCCCGTAACGCCAGCACCTCGGCGTGCGCGGTGGGGTCGCCCAGGGCCTCGCGGGCGTTGGCGGCGCGCGCCAGCTCCCGGCCCGAGGCGTCGAACACCACCGCACCGACGGGAACGTCGCGCGGATCGGCCGCCCGCGCCGCAGACAGGGCCGCGCGGATCATGTCCTCGTCGGCCGCGGCCCGGGATTGCACCGTCAGCGGGGCAGCTTGTCCAGGACCGCGGCGAATTCGCCGGCGAAACCCAGGCGCTGCGCGATCATGCCGAGCTGCTCGTCCGGGTACAGGTCGGTCTCGGCGAGGATGACACTCAGCACCGGCTCGGGCAGGCCCAGATCGGACAGCACGCCGAGATCGCCCTCCTCCCAGGGCTCGACGTCGTCGAGCTCGTCGGGGTCGATATCGGGAATCTCGACGTTCAATGCCTCCAGCACGTCCACGGCGATGTCGTAATCGATAGCGGCGGTGGCATCCGAAATGAGCAGGCGGGAACCGGTCGGGCCGGGCCGCAGCACGATGAAGAATTCATCGTCGACATCCAGCAGCCCGAACACCGCGCCCGTGCTGCGCAGCGCGCGCAACTCGTTCTCGGCATCGGTCAGGGACACCATTGCGGCCGGGCTCAGCTGGGTGCATCGCCAGGTGCTTTCTTCGCGGACAACCGCCACTGCGAACCCCTCCACGTCGTCGTAATCGTCCGACGCCGCCCTATTCGTGCCCGAGCGCTGTGCTGCCATGGCCGCAACGGTAGTCCGCTTCGGCACAAATGTTGAAGTCGTATGCGAATCTGGTGTGGTGATCCTCGACCGGAAATCCGCGATATGCGTGCTGGGAACGGGTTTGATCGGCGGATCGGTGCTGCGCGCCGCCGCCGGGGCCGGATATGAGGCCTGGGGATACAACCGATCCCCCGCGGGCGCCAAGGCCGCGCAGGCCGACGGATTCGACGTCACCGACGATATCGAGACGGTGCTGCGCCGCGCCGCCGCGGACGACGCGCTGATCGTGATCGGCGTGCCGATGCCCGCCATCGATTCGATCCTGTCGGACATCAAGCTCTTCGCCCCGGGCTGCGTCCTCACCGATGTGGTGAGCGTGAAGGCGCCGGTGGCCGCGGCGGTGGGCGAAAACGAACTCGGCGCGCGGTACGTCGGCGGGCACCCGATGGCGGGAACCTCCGAATCCGGATGGGCCGCATCGACTTCCGAGCTCTTCCAGGGCGCGGCATGGGCGATCGGGGTGGATCCGGGCACCCATGCGCAGGCATGGGCGCGGGTGGCGCGCCTCGCGCTGGACTGCGGCGCCTACCTCGTACCGGTTGTCGCGGCCGAACATGACCGGGCCGTGGCGCGCATCTCTCACCTGCCGCACGTGTTGGCAGAGGCCCTGGCGGTGACGGGAGCGGGCGGCGGCGATCTGGCCCTGGGGCTGGCGGCCGGATCGTTCCGCGACGGCACCAGGGTCGCGGCCACCGCGGCAGACCTGGTCCGGGCCATCTGCGAGCCGAATGCCGAAGCCCTGCTCGACGCGCTCGACGACACCCTGCGCCTGCTGGGCGCCGCGCGGGACAGCCTCGCCGCGGACGGCGTTCTCGGCGAGCTCGTCGACGCGGGGTACAGCGAACGCGCGCGCTACGACACGCTGCAACGCTGGGAGATCACCGGTATTCGCCCGGGCGATCACGAATGGCTGGAACGACTCCGGGAGGCCGGGCAACGCGGCGGGGTCATCCGCACGCTGGACTGATCCGGTCCAGCCGATCGCGGGCCCGTTCCAGCGGCCGGGCGCTGGACTGAAGGTCCCGAGCCGCCGATTGAGGGCCGGTTCCAGTGGCCTACGCGCCGGACTGAAATCCGGGCCGGCCAATGGCGGGCAGCGCACGCACGCGCTACGACACGCTGCAACGCTCGGAGATCACGGTCATTCGCCTGGGCGATCACGAAGTGGCTGGAGCGGCCCCGATCGGTCGGGCAGCGCCACGGGGTGATCCGGGCGCTGGACTAATCCTGGTCTGGCGATTGCGCACCGAATGCAGCGTCCGCGCGGGCGGAAACCGCCGTGGGATCCCGCCTTCAGATCAGCTCGGCCAGGCCCGGGTAGTCGAGGAGAATTCCGTCGGAATCCACGGTGACTGTCGCGCTCGAGACCGGGGACAGCACGTGAATACCGTCGGGGCCGGCCGAGTAGGTCAGGCTCGCCTCCTGCACCAGCAGATCCGGCAGCCGGACGTAGACCACCGGCACCTCGACGTCGCCGCTGGAATGGGCCAGCCCGTGGCGGCGGATGGGCAGCGTATTGAAGAAGGGGCTCAGCACCACGTCCACATCGAGCGCCCCGGCGAAGGTCGAGCGCACGTGGGTGCCGCCCGCATCGATGAGCCAGTAGCTCTCCGCGTCGCGCGCGATGGAGGCGTGCCGCTCGCCCGCCGCGACGGTGCTGCGTAGCGACAGGCGCTTGGTCATCCCGTTCTCGTCGGTGGTGAGGTCGTACGAGGCGCTGAAGGCCGGGTGGTCCGCGCATTCGCCGGCGATGATCCGGCCGGAGGCGCGGATCCGGTTGCCGGTCAGGACGACCCGCGCGGACTCCATGCGGTACCCGTTGTGCGCCCGCCACGTGAGAATCGCGGGCCACCGTGATGCCGGGGGCGCCGCGTCCGCGTCCCCGTTGTTCACCGGGGCGGCTTGCGAGGTGCCCTGGGCTGGATTCGTCACCCCTCTACCGTAGGCGACGTCCCGGCCGGGCAGTGCGGCATCCCGCGGGCGAACCGCGCGGCGGGGAGCGCCGTGCCGACAATTGCCCTGACCGCACCCGGTCCCGGTCGCGGCCCGGCCCGCCGGGACCAGCAAGCGTCGGCAACGTCAGACCAGCGACTCCTGCCACGCGCTGTGCAATCGGGCAAAGTGCCCGGTTCCGGATGTCAATTCGTGCGGCGGACCGTCCTGGACGATGCGGCCGCCGTCCACCACCAGCACCCGGTCCGCGATGGCGACCGTGGACAGGCGGTGGGCGATGATGACCGCGGTCCGATCGCGCAGCACCGTCTCGAGCGCGCGCTGCACCTGCCGCTCGCCCGGGATGTCGAGGCTCGAGGTGGCCTCGTCGAGCACGATCACCGCCGGATCGGCCAGGAACACCCGGGCGAAGGCGACCAGCTGGCGCTGTCCCGCGGACAGCCGCCCGCCACGCTTGCGCACATCGGTGCCGAACCCGTCCGGCAGTGACATCGCGAAGTCGTAGAACCCGACCGCCCGTGCGGCAGCGTGGATCTCGGCGTCGGTAGCCTCGGGCTTGCCCAGGCGGATGTTGTCGGCCACCGAGCCGGAGAAGAGGTACGACTCCTGGGTCACCATCGCGACGGCGCGCCGCAGGTCGGCATCGGCGATCTCGCGCAGGTCGATGCCGTCGAGCCGGACGCTGCCCGCGGACGGGTCGTAGAAGCGGGCCACGAGCTTGGCCAGTGTGGACTTCCCGGCGCCCGTCGCACCGACCAGCGCCACGACCTGGCCCGGCGGAATGGTCAGCGAGAATTGCGGTAGCACAGGCGTTTTCCCGGTGCGTCCCGGTTGTGCCGCATCGCCCTGGGACTTTCGCGCCGGATACTCGAAAGACACCTTGTCGAAACGCAATTCGCCGCGCACGGAACCGATCGGGTGCGCCGTTCGCGGTTCGGGCACCGTCGGAACCTCCTCCAGCACACCGGATACCCGTTCCAGCGCCGCGGCCGCGGACTGATACGAGTTGAACACCTGCGCCAGCTCGTCCACCGGGCCGTAGAACTGCCGTAGATACAGCAGGAAGGCAGCGAGTACGCCGATCTCGGTGTGCCCGTGGATGACCCGCCACGCACCGGCCACCAGTACCACCACGGTTGTGACGTTCTGAATCAACCGCGCCAGGCCGATGTAGGTCGCCATGCCGCGCAGCGCGCCGGTGTTGGCGTTGCCGTAGGCCGCATCTTCCTGCCCGAGAATGGCCGCATTGCGATCCTCGCGCCGGAACGCCTGCACCGCCCGGATACCGCCCATGACCTCCACGAAATGCACCACGACCTGCGCGATCGCGCCGCGAGTACGCCGGTAGTCCGCGCGCTGGCGCCGCTGCGCCCAGCGGGTCACGTACACCAGCGGCACGAATCCGG
Organism: Nocardia sp. GP40; assembly: GCF_050434125.1. NCBI lineage: Bacteria > Bacillati > Actinomycetota > Actinomycetes > Mycobacteriales > Nocardiaceae > Nocardia > Nocardia sp. GP40. The sequence continues at coordinate 186,597 of NZ_JBNPVW010000002.1, forward strand.
CCAGCACCACCAGCGCCAGCGGGATGTCGAGCCACAGCAGCAGGACCGCGATGGTCAGCACCGACAGGATCGCGCTGAGTGCATCGTTGAGGGCCCGTTCCAGCAGATCCTGCAGGGACTCGAGATCGCTGGTGAGCCGGGCCACGATCTTGCCCGAGGTGTAGTTCTCGTGGAACTGGATCGACAGGCGCTGCACGTGCGCGAACATCCGCGCCCGCAGGTCGAACAGCACCCGCTGGCTCAGCCGCCCCGAGACGCGCACGAAGACGAAGGTGGTCAGCGCGAGCAACAGCGCGCAGGCGGTGACGCCGCCCACCGCGACGGCCAGCGGCGCCCAGTTCCCGGCCCGCGCGCCGCCCACCCCCGCGTCGACCCCGCGCGCGACGAACAGCGGCACCGCGACGATGGCCGCGTTGTCGATCACGATCAGCCCCAGCGCGGCCATCGTCCAGATCCGATACGGCCGCACCAGCGACCACAGCAGCCGCCGCGATCGGGCGGCCAGGGCGAGGTCGACCTCCTCGTCCACCTCCGCATCGTCGTTCTCCTCCGCCGCGACGCCACGCCAACTGTTCGCGGCGGCGTCGGACGAATCCGGCACGGCGGCAGGCGAATCCGGACCGCGCAGGCGGGCACCCTCGTCCTCCGTGTCGATCCCCTCCGATCCGCCGCGTGAATCCGATTGCGCGGCAGAGATTTCCGATACCATCTTCACCTCCTCAACAGTTCTTCGTGAGCAGCGCCGCGGGTCTCATTCGCCGGGCGCGCCCCCCATCAGTTCGCGGTAGCGCGGGCAGGTCTCCAGTAGCTGTTCGTGCGGGCCGACCGCGATAATGCGGCCGGAGTCCAGGACCGCGACCCGGTCGGCCCAGGCGGCGGTCGAGGGCCGGTGGGCGACCAGCAGCACGGTGGCGCCGGCCAGGGCAGCCCGCAGCCGCTGCTGCACCAGCCGCTCGGTCGAGACGTCCAGCGCCGAGAGCGGATCGTCGAGAACGACGATGTGGCCGCCCGCGTCGCGCTGCCGATCCAGCACCGCGCGGGCCAGCGCGAGACGCTGCCGCTGGCCCCCGGACAGGCTCAGCCCCTGTTCCCCGATCCGAGTGCGCAGCCCCCACGGCAGGTTGCCCACGAATTCGGTGGCACAGACCACCTCGAGGGCCGCGTCGATCTGCTCGGGCGTGGCCCGCGGGCTGCCCAGGGTGATGTTCTCCCGCACGCTCGCGGAGAACAGCACCGGATCCTCGAAGGCGACCGACACCATGGACCGCAGGTCGGCCAGGCGCAGCGCCCGGATATCGATCCCGTCGATGCGCACCGCACCGGAGCGAACATCGAACAGCCGCGGCACCAGCCCCAGCAGTGCCGACTTGCCGCTGCCGGTCGCGCCGACCACGGCGACGGTCTCACCGGGCCGGATGCGCAGCGAAATATGCCGCAGCAGCTCGATTTTACCGTCGGGGAAGCCGAATATCACGTCGTCGAACCACAATTCGCCGCGCAGCGCCTCCGGGCGCGGCTCGGGCCGCCCCGGATCGGCGATGTCGACCGGGGTGTCGATCACCTCCCAGTACCGCTCGGCGGCGGTGCGCGCGTGGTTCAGCTCCGCGAGCAGAAAACCCATACCCATGATCGGCCACTGCAGATAGGTGGTAAGCGTGATGCCCGCGATCAGCGTGCCCAGCGACATCGCGTGCCGGGCAAGCAGATAGCCGCCGATGGCCAGCGCGGCCGCGATCCCCAGCATCGACAGCGCGTTCAGCGACGACCACAGCCGGGCCTCCAGCCGCACCTTGGCCAGCTCGAGGTGGCGCAGCGCAAGCGATTCGCCCCGGAACCGCTCGCCGAACCACGGGCCGCGCCCGAAGGCCTTGAGTACCCGGATGCCCTGCGCGGACTCCTCCACCAGGGTGGCCAGATCCCCGGACTTGTCCTGGGCGGCCCGCGATGCGCGCCCGTACCGCTGCTCGAACCACAGCGCCAGCAGCGCCAGCGGCACCGCGATGACCAGCTCCACCAGACCGATCTGCCAGCTGAACACGAACAGCAGGCCGATCCCGATCCACAGCGTGGCGCTCAGCGACATCAGCGAGGGCGCGGCATTGGCGAAAAATCTTCGCAGCGTGGACATGTCGGTGATCGCGCGCGAGGTCAGCTGGCCCGATTCCATCCCGTCATGGACCCCGACCGCCAGCACCTGCAGGCGCGCAAAGAGTTTCGCGCGCAGTTCGACCTCGATCCGGCTGGCGGGACGCCCGACCATCCAGCGCCGCGCCCAGGACGTCGCGGTGCTCACCGCGGCCAGGACGGTCACCACCAGCAGCGGCTGCCAGATCGCACCGAAGTCGCGGCGGGCGACGGGTCCGTCCACGATCCGCGCGGTGATCACCGGCAGCAGGATGTCGGACAGCATCCCGATCGCGGACAGTGCCGCACCGCCGAACAGCACGGGCCGGTACCAGCGGAGTTCGGACCACAGGCGCCACAGCGGCCCCCGTGGCGAATCATGGTTCGGCACAACCGATCCGGGCCGGACATCCGCCTCGGCCGAGGAATGGACCACGACAACAGACAAGACTTTCCCCTTCGTCGGCAGAGTGGTTTCCACGCCACGGCGGGACATGGTCATACGCACCGGGGTATGAGAGTTCAGGCTGCCAGGCGCCCGCGGTCCTGCCAACTGAATTTCGGCTCGGCGGAAACTCTCAGGGTTTACCCATGTTTCGCACGGACCGCTTACAGGCGCGGCTGCGACCGTGGAGCCATGAACACAGTCAGCGAAGTCCTCACCCTCGCCGTCATGATGGCGCTATTGGTCACGATGGCCGCATCCGGCTTCATGGCCTCCTCGGCCCCGCGCTCGCTGGTGGCCGTGCGCGCCCGGCGCCGCTGACGACCCGCTCGGCCACGACGATCTGCACGGCCAGCGCGACCAGCCACAGCGAGATCGCCCCGATCTGAATGCGCTGTGCGATGCCGAGGGCATAGTTGCCCGCCAAATTGTCCGCGATCAGCATCCAGCTCGTCACCGCGGACCCTCCGATCAAGATCCACAGCCCGCTGTGCCGCAGTATCGGCCAGCGCCGGTACCGGAACGCGGCCGCGCTGAACGCGATCATCGCGACGAAGACCGCCGTCACCGCCACCGTGCTGGTCAGCGCGTGAATCTGATGTAACTGCGGGAACAGCCCGTTATGCGACGGGGTGCACGGATCCGGCCTGCACGTGCGCAGCGGCAACCGCGCGTCGGCGATCGTCGACGCGCCGAAGACCGCGAGCGCCGCCCATCCGGCCGTGGACAGCCGGCGCCGCGAGAACGCGTACAGCCCCGCGACGCCCGCCACCAGCGCCAGCACACCGGTCACGGTGTCCGCGGCCGAGAACACCCACGCGTACGGACGACCCCTCGCGTCGAGTTCGCTGAGGAAGGTCCGCACCGGGTTCACCCGGATCGGCAGCACGAATTCCAGTAACCACGACGAGTAGCAGATCCCGGCCAGGCCGATCGCGATCGCGAGGAACAGCCGCAGCTCCCGGGTACGATCGCGCGCCACCGGCCGGGCGCGTTCCGGCACGGGCAATGCGGAACGCGACACCTGCCCGCTCGGCGTCACCAGTGCCCGCTTGGTCCATGTCATCGCGCTCGCCCCCTTTGCGTCGTCACACGCTCCGGTTGTGGTTCTCGCGCCGGTGCCCTCGCCCTCGATTCGTCGGCTCGTCACTGCCGGCCACATACCGAACGGCCGGTACCTCAATCATCGCCTATTGCTCTGACAACATGTGTCATCGACGCGAACGGGGATGGCTGGTCGACGGAGCCTGCGGAGTCGACGGGGTGGGTAAACTCAGCGCGGCCTGTACCCGATCGGCGGCCGCGACCGCGTCCTCGTGTTCCCAGACCCGCACCACGGTCCACCCGGCGGCGGCGAGGCGAGCATCGGTGTCGCGGTCCCGCGCGACGTTGCCCGCCAGCTTCTCCGCCCACCACTGCGCGTTGTTCTTCGGGTACGTGGCATGTTCCGGGCAGCAGTGCCAGAAGCAACCGTCCACGTAGACCGCCACGCGCAGGCGTGGGAACACGATGTCCGCCCGGCGGCGCATCCCGGCCAGCGGGGCCCGGTCGACGAAGTACCGGCGGCCGCGCCGATGTAGCTCACGGCGCAGCGCGGTCTCCGGTGCGGTACCCGTGCGGCGCTGGCGGGACATCCGGGCGCTGGTCGCGGTATCGGTGATCGGCCGACTCGCGCTCATGCTGCCCCACCACGCACGAGCGCCGGGCCTGCGTGTTTATGCTCCGGCCCTGACTCGGCTGCGCTTTCTGCTCGCCCAGAGCCCATGCTCATGCGGCCGCCTCGCTCCGGCAGGCGAGGGCCCGGCTGCACCTTCTGCCGCTCGCCTAGTTCTCTCATGTTGCCGCTTCTCTCCGACACGGCGAGGGCTCGGCTGGGTCTTCAAGTCGCTCGATGCCCTTGCTCACGCCACCGCTGCTCCTCCGCATGAGCAACGTCTGCCTGGGACTTTGTGTAGCTCGCCGCGCTCGCTCATTCCTGCACCTCGCTGGCGCTCGGCTCCGGCATGCGCGATGCGCACTGTGTCGACGGTTCGCTCCGCTCACGCCGCCTCCTGCGGGAATCCTCCCATGCGCAGGAGATGGACCTCCATATCGGCGAGGAACCCCGGCGGGAAGCGCAGGCTGCCCCGGGCCGCGCGGCGTAGGAAGCCCGCGGTCGCGCGCGCGGAGAGCAGCCGGGCGTCCTCCAGGAACCAGCGCAGATCCTCGTACGGCTCGTGCACGGGCCAGCTCGACACCGCGACCCGGTAGGCCCGCCCGTCCCGGCCCCAGGCGGCGATGGGCCAGCGGTGGCCCGACAGCGGCACATCGTCGGGGACCGGATCGTCGGCCCGCTGGGCCAGGCGCCCGGCCACCCAGGTCGCCATGCGCACGCTCACCGCATTGCCCACGAGTTTCCAGCGGTGTCCGGACCGGACGCCGGGCGCGTCCAGCGCGGGTGCGGTCCAATCCCGCGAAAAGCCCTGCAGCCGTTCGGCATCGGCGATGCCCGGCGTCACGATCTCGCCCGAGGGCAGCCGCACGGCGGGCGGGCTGGCGATCCCCAGACCCGAACCACCCTTCAGCGTCGGCACCGCATTGACCGCCCACCCCAGCCCGCGCACCCCCTCGGTCCAGTAGAAACCGCACGGATCGCACGCCGGATCCCCGAGGGTGCGCGGACCGGCATCGGACCCGAACAACACCGGGCGCGGGTCCTCGGTGCGCGAGGCCAGCATCAGCACCCGCTGACGCCGCTGTGGCAGCCCGAACGCGCGCGCGTCCACCACCCGGTAGGCCCAGGTATAGCCCATGTCCTCGAGCGCCGCGGTGATGTGCCGCATCGCCTGCCCACGCCCCAGCTGCAGCATGAACGGCACATTCTCGATCAGCAGCCAGCGCGGGCCACGCCGGCGGCGCACCAGCCGGAACACCTCGTCCACCAGCCCCGACCGCGAGCCGGTAATGCCCGCCGTCCGTCCGGCCTGCGACAGGTCCTGGCACGGAAACCCCGCCGCCACCAGCTCGGTCCCGGACGGCAGCGAGCGCAGCCTGGTCACATCGGAGTGCAGCTCGACATCGGGAAAGCGCGCCGACAACACCGCCTGCGCACCGGAATCGATCTCACACAGCAGCTCGGCCCGCCACCCGTGTGCGCGCAGGCCGAGCTCCAGTCCGCCGATCCCGGCGAACAGTCCGACCATCCCCGCGCCCGTCACACCAGCCCTCTCGCCCATCCGTGTCCCCGATCGGCGCGCAGCGGCGCCTGGGTGAGCAAGACTACTCGAGCGCTCGGGTACGCCCTACCACCAACTCGCCCGGGCCGGTATCGCCCTTCACTCACGAACGCCACCGGACCCCGGAATTCCGTGCCGGCTCGACAGGCAGGTTCCGACACATGACGCTCCCGGAATCGAGCACCTCGGTCCACATGGCGCACTGCCATGGACTGTGGCGTCGCACCCTGCTCGTGGATGCGGACGGGACACCGGACCGCACCACCGACGTGCGCTGGCTCCAAGGTCTCACACGCTTCGTCGACCTCCGAATACCCACCCCCAGAATAGATTTCAGCGTAGCGCGGTGCGCAGCCGATCTCACCCCCGAGCAGCGGGACTGGCTCGGCACGCAGAACGGCTTCGCCGGCGAGCTCACCCAGCAGGCCGATATTTTCCCCTGCCGTATCGAGCAGGACAGACCCTCGGTCCTCGGTGGGATATGTCAGGAATCATCCTCCGCACCAACGACATCGACGACCGCGGCACCCTGATCACCCGAACGTGGGACATCGCCCGTACCGAGGGACAGCTCCCGGGTCGGGCCATGCGCCAACGCCCGCCGGATTGACCGGTGATCCAGCCTCTCTGCGCGCCGGCACATCAGGGCTTGCGGGCGACGCCGCCGTATGCGGCGATCTTGGGCACCCGATCGAGCTGTCCGGCTGGAATGCCCCACTCTGCCATCGGCCCGAAGCCCGGGTCGAGCAGCTCCAGGCCCTCGAAGACCGCGGACAGCTCCTGCTGTGTGCGCGGAACATACGGCACGCCACCGGATTTGGTGTATTCCTCACACAGCGTCACGTAAGCCTCGCTGTCGTCGGTGCCATCCCAATACACGAGGTAACTGCCGCTGGGCGCCGCGGCCAGCATCGTGTTGACGATACGAAGTAGATCGTCATACGACCGGGCGTGGCCGAGCACGCCCATGAACATCACCGCGATCGGCAGGTCGAAATCCAGGACCTCGCGGGCGGCGGCGATGATCTTTTCCGGCTCGTGGTAGTCGGCCTCGACATACTCGGCGACTCCCTCATCGGTGGCGCTGATCAGCAGCGCGCGAGCGTGAACGAGTACCAGCGGATCGTTATCGACGTAGACGATCTTGGCCTCCGGCACGACCTCCTGGGCCGCTTCATGGGTGTTCCGCATGGTCGGCAGGCCGGTGCCGATATCCAGGAACTGCGTGATGCCGGCCTCGCGAGCCAGGAGTGTGACCGCGCGGATGAGGAATTTGCGGCTTTCGATCGCCATGGTGGCGATGTCCGGATCGATTTCCAGGCTGGCATCACCGACCACTTGGTCGATTTCGTAGTTGTCCTTACCGCCCATCCAGTAGTTCCAGATCCTGGCGGAGTGTGGGACATCTGTTCGAAACTCGGTCTTGCGCTCGGTGGACATGTCGGTTCCCCTTGCAGCCCGGCTCGCGGCGACGCCGACGAGCGAGCGATAGCATTCGGTCGGGCCATACTCCCTGTGACGGTACAAGATTGAAGGAGCCTGCCGTGCCGGATCACAAGGGCTCCTCCGCCTGGCCTACACAGGACACCGGGTCGAGGATAGGCTCTCCAGCGACAGGACGAAACGGTCGGTGACCGAATCGAGGGGATCGCGCAGATGGTTCCGCCCCGACCTGAGACCGGGCTTTCTCACAATGAAAGGGATTGGATCATGCAGCGGTCCGAGGCCTTACGAGTTCTCGCGTCGTGCATGATGACCATCGAGATGACCTCGGGCGACGATCCCGACTACCGCGAGGCGATGCGTCACAAGCTCGAAGCCGGGGCCAATGCGATACGGTGCGGCGTCGGAGAGGCGACCGTACAGCGGATGGGCCGATTCACCATGCTCGAGATGCAGCGGATACGGCAGCTGGCGGACGCGCCTGTCGAGTAGCGGGACACGATCAACACACGGCACCGTGGGCGCTGACCTCGACCGCATGGAATGATTGGACAGGGTGGGCGGTGGTCATCCGGGCGAATTTCCGCGCCGAGGCCGGCCACGGATTGGTGATCGCACCGGTGGCGTCCTTGTACCAGCTGGGCACCTCTGCACCCAGAACGGTCGAGGCGAGTTCTCGGTGCAGCCATTGCCGGTACCGGGCGGCGGCCGCGGGATTCACCTCGATCGCCGGCAATCCGGACTCGTCCTGCCAGCGCAGGCATTTCATGATGTACCGGATCTGACGCTCCTTCATCCCCGGGTTCGAGCCCGTGCTCAGGAATGTGTTCGGGCCGGCGATGAGGAACATATTCGGAAACTTCGGCACCGCCAATCCGAGAAATGCGTCCGCCCCGTCGGTCCACCGCTCGCCCAGCAAAGCGCCGCCGCGACCGTGGACGGTGATCGGGGCGAGGAACTCCGAGGCACGGAATCCGGTCGCGAATACGATGACCTCGTGGTGGCGATGCCGCCCGTCGGCGGCTTCGATTCCATCGGCCGTGATCTGCCGGATCGGATCGGTCACCAGTTCAACGTTCTCCTGTTGCAACGCATGGAAGATGCTGCTGTCGAACAGGATTCGCTTCGCGCCGATCGGATAGCCGGGGGTGAGCGCCATGCGCAGCCCCGGATCGGGCACCTGCCGGCGCAGATGGACCCGGGCGACCGTTTCGGCGAGGTCGGCCGGCAAACCCGCCCGAAGTAGCGGGGTGAGCGTCAGATCCGCCCCGTAATACAACGCCTTGCGGTACAGCGCGTGCATTCCCGGTATCGCCAGGGCCCGGCTGGACACGGGACCGAAGTCCGCCCGGGGCTTGGGCAGCACCCAGTGCGGCGTTCGCTGGTAGACCGCGACCCGCTCCGCGACCGCGGCGACGTGCGGGATCAGTTGGGTACCACTGGATCCGGTCCCGACCACCGCCACCGCACGGCCACGCAACGACGCCGAATGGTCCCAGCGCGCGGAATGGAAGGACGCACCGGTGAACACTTCCCGGCCCGGAATGTCCGGCAGGTACGGACGATGCAGCTGTCCGACCGCGAAAATGACCGCGTCCGAGTGCAATTCGACACCGTCGCCGAAGGTGAGGGTCCAGGTGCCGGACTCGTCGTAGCGAGCCTCCCGCGCGGCGACACCCAGGCGCAGATGCGGGCGAAGACCCTCTGCCACAACGAAATCGCGCAGATAGCCGAGGATCTCGTCCTGCTGCGGGTACCGGGTCCGCACGCTGCGGTACGGGCGCGCCGACAGCGAATACAGGTGCGACGGAATGTCACACGAGCAACCCGGATAGGTGTTGTCCCGCCACACCCCGCCGACCTCCTCCCCCTTGTCGACGATGACGAAGTCCTCGACGCCCGCCCGGCGTAGCGCGGATCCCATCGCCAACCCCCCGAATCCAGCCCCGATGACCACGACCCGCTTCCGGGCAACACTGCTCACTGTCGACATCCTTCTTTGATGATCCGACCGGACGCCAGCAAGAGTAGACAATTCACCCCGCCATCAGCAAATTCAAAGCTAATCAAGATTATGGCTGCATTATTGGCGATGTACTGCAGCTTAATTGGCGTTGAGAACGATTAATCCATCCATTTCGGATAGTTAGCAAAACTACTGCAGTCGTTTGCAAGGGCACCGCCGACCCGGTCGGCGCCCGCAGCGCCCACACCGACGGACACCGGTCGCCCCGAGTAGTCAGCAACGAGTTCCACCGCCGGCGTGAGGGCGATCCGCACAGAGGTTGCGGCCGCACCGGCCTCCGGCCGATTCGGCAAGACCAGTATCCGAATGACTAGTTGCAAAGATACTAGTTATGTAGTTACTATTTCCCTACGCGGAGCAACCGGATAGGAGAACGAAATGAATACGGCAACAACGGCCTTGGTGATCGGCGGCGGCGTAGCGGGATCGGTGATCGCGCTGGCATTGCGCAAGGCCGGCATCGACGCGACCGTCTATGAGCGCTACCCGGTCGCCGCCGACGGTGTCGGCGCGGGCCTGAGCCTGGCGCCGAACGGACAGCGTGCGCTGGCCGCCATCGACTGCGAGCACGTCCTCGACTCGCTCGGGATCGAGATTCCGGGGCAGACCTTCGGCGATGCCAGCGGCAACATCTTCACCGAGTTCGCCGGCTTCCCGGATCTGCCGGGCACGAAGGTTATGGCGCGCGCCGAGCTGTTCCGAGCCCTTGCCGATCACGCGGCAGCGAGCGGAATTCGCTTCGAGTACAACAAGAAACTCGTCTCAATCGCCCAGACCGAGGACGCGGTGACCGCCACGTTCGCCGACGGCAGCACTGCCACGGCCGACATCCTGATCGGTGCCGACGGCATTCGTTCCACCGTGCGCACGCTCATCGACGCCGACGCCCCCGGGCCGGAGTACGGCGGTGTACTCAGCTTCGGCGGCATCGCCCGCGGCAGCGATGTGCAGACCAAGCACGAGATGATGTACTTCGCATTCGGGCAGACCTTCCTCGGCTACTACCATGTTCCGGCCGCTGCGCTGCTCGGCGTCGGTCGCGGTGGCCAGGACGACCCGGACCCCGGGAACCCCGAGGGAAACGTTGCCTGGTTCGCCAGTCTCGCGCGTCCCGAGCGGCTGACCAGTGCCGAAACCCACGAGACCACCCGCGCCGCATGGCTGAGTCAGCTGCGCGAGCTGTACGCCGGCCACCTGCCTGGCGAGACCCTGCTCGCGCACACCGCACCCGAGGACCTGACGGTTGTCGGCCCGATGGAACTGATGCCGTCCGTACCGACCTGGCACCGCGGCCGCGTCGTGCTGGTCGGCGATTCGGCTCACGCGCCCTCCTCCAGCTCCGGACAGGGTGCCTCGCTGGCCATCGAGAGTGCCGTCGAACTCGCCCGCTGCCTGCGCGACCTGTCCATCCCCGAGGCTTTCGCCGCCTACGAGCAGCTTCGCCGCCCCAGGGTGGAGGCGATCGCCGCCGGCGCCCGCGGTGCGAACAAGGCCAAGGCCGAAGGCGCCGCGACGGGCAAGCCTGCCCTCCCCGACCCGGAGCAGATGTTCCGCCACACGCACTACTACGAGATCGACTGGGACCAGCCCGTCACCGTGCCCGGCGGCGAGTAATCCCGGGCCCTCGGGCACGAGTCGCCGAGCCGCACCGGACGCCCGAGACGCCGGTACGGCCGCGGTGCCGCAGTCGGCCCTTCGTGAGGCGTTCGAACCCGTTGCGGGACAGCCAGAAGTGAGACCACATGCAACTGCAACGAACGTATGCGAACAAGCTCGTCGCCGCACTCGCGGTGGGCACCGCGATGCTTGCGGGCACGGCCCTGTCGGGCGCGTGAACGGCCAACGCGGCGGAGTACTGGGGTGGTCCGGTCGACATTCACTGCTCGGGGCTCAGCCCCAACATCGTCGACTTCCCCTACACGAGCACAATCTACTGGTCCGGCGGTAGCGCCCGACCGGGAGTAGCATCGTTCACCGTCAATCCGGGAATCAGTGTCTGGGGCTATGGCACCCATCCCACTCTCACCTGGACCAACCTGGCCACCAGAGCGTCTGGCACCGTGACTGGCTACGGCAGGGTCTCGCTCGGCGACCCGACTGGCGTCTACTTCGCAAACATCGCCACCGGCCCCGGACCCGTGCGGCTCGATCTGTCGGTCGTCAACACCGGACCGGCCCCGCTACCTCCGGCCATCTGCTCGGGCACGATCGACATCCGCTGATCCGCTCGGTGGGGTCGGACTCCGATTCGCGGACTTGGATCCCACGGGCGCCAACACCCACTAATCCAGCGAATCAACCTTCACAGCAACGCATTTCGATCAATGACACTCGCTAGCGCCAGTTCCGTTCGACTGGACCCCACATGCCGGGCCCCCGTCGTCGGTGGCGCGGCGACGGGGGGCGGATATCAGCTCGTCGTCTCGTAGGTCAGTTTCACGACCTTCGAAAAGGTCTTCACGGCTGTGAGCTTCAGTTTGGCGTGTTGACCTTCTTGGAAGTACTGCTTGCCGCGTCCCAGCAGTAGCGGGTAGACGGTCATGTCGATGACATCGATCAGGCGCTCCCGCAACAGCGTCTCCCCGAGTCGGCCGTGGCCCAGGATCAGCAGGTTCCCTCCTGCCTGCTGTCTGAGCCGGGTCACCTCGGCGACGACGTCGCCTCGAACGATGGTCGTGTTGCCCCAGTCGGCGTGTTCCAGCGTGGAGCTGAATACATATTTCGGGATCGTGTTGAGCCGGTCGGCCCACATCGGCTTGTGGGTGCCGCTGCCGTAGAGCTTGGCGAACGCCTCATAGGTGTGACGGCCGAACAGGATCGCGTCGCATGCCGTCAGTAAGCCCAAGCCGTCGCGCAAATATGCCTCGTCCTGGTATTCGCCGACCCTCATCATCCCTACCGGGTCTTCGTAGACGCCGTCCGCCGAAACCAGGACGTACTCGATCACTTTCCGCGTAGCGCTTGCCTGCGTGGTGGAACCTTCTGGTGTGCTGGATGCGGTGTCGGTAGTCATGCGGCACCACCGGCCGGTGCTGCGGCCGTGTCGATCTCCACCGCTGTGCCGACCTCGACTCCGCCGCCCTCGGCCAATGCCGGGCAGCTCTCGGCGATCGCGACCGCCGCATCGAGATTCTCGGCTTCCACGACCGAATAGCCGCTGGGCGAGCTGCCCGCCCCGCACTCGCCTACGGCGGTTGTTCCATGTGTCGGCAGTCCCTGATCGATCACCTGCTCTCCCAGGCCGCCGAACCAGGCAGCCCACGCCGAGAGAGTTTCGGGCTTGCCGGGCGTGAATTCTGGTGGCATCCGGTAGGTGAACACGAACTTGGCCATTGTCGGCTCCTTCGATCTCGTCTGGATGGTTCGGTGCCTGCGGAGTGCGCCGTCATTTGTTCAGATCCCACGCTTGGGCAGAACTGGGCGGTGCTACTGCGCCGGGCTGGCCATCATGCGCATCCGGGTGCTTGTCCAGGGAGTGTGCGGGGAAGGCCGAATCGGGCCAGGATGCTGTTGTCGAACCGGGTCAAGGCGGTGATGTGGTCGGCGGCGAGGGTGAGGACCATCAGACCCGTCGCGTGCCAGAGGGACGTGCCCGAGTCCAGGAGGTAAACGCCGAAGGCGGGTTGGCCGTTGGCTCGCGTCGCGACCAGACGATAGCTTGGGGCTTGGGCGAAAACGGCGGCCTGGAAGCGGGTGACCGCCTCGCGCCCGAGGTATTCGACCGGCAGCGGTGGCATCGTCAGTCGGACGTCGTCGGCGAGTAAGGCGACGACGCCGTCGACGTCGCAGGATTCGAAGGCCCGGGTGAGCCGGTCGACGAGCCGCCGCTCGGCTGGTGAGTCGGGCGGCGGCGGCGGTTGCTGTGCGCCGAGTCCGGGTGCCCGCTGCTGCATGCCGGCGCGGGCGCGTTTGAGGGCGCTGGTGACCGATTCCTCTGTGGTGTCGAGGAATTCAGCGACATCGGCGGCGCGGTAGCCCAGCACGTCGCGCAGGATCAGCACGGCGCGCTGACGTGGCGGCAGATACTGGACGGCGGTCACGAAGGCTAGGGATATCGCCTGTGTGGACTCGTAGCGTGCTTCGGGGCCGGGAGCGGGGTCACCGAGGCCCTCGAGCAGGACGTCGGGATACGGCTCGAGCCACACCACCTCGCCGTGGGCGGACGGCTCGGGCAGATCGAACCTGGCCGGGCCTGCACCGGGAATCGCCATTCGAGGCCTCCTGTCGGCCGTCCTCAACATTTTGAGGCAGCGGTTCGTCGCGACGCGGTAGAGCCAAGTGCGGACCGAGGACCGCGCCTCGAACGCGCCGAGTCCCTTCCAGGCGTCCAGCAAGGTCTCCTGCAGGGCGTCCTCGGCGTCGTGCATCGAACCGAGGAACCGGTAGCAATGCACCATCAGTTCCCGGCGGAAGGGTGCCACGAGCTCGCCGAACGCCTCGGCGTCACCGGCCCGGCACCTGGCGATCAACTCTGCTGTCACCGCATCGTCCTCGTTTCGAGTCGGCGGACCGCCCAGTGCGGCGCAGCGGTCGGCGACGGATTCGGTCCGGGTATCGAGCCTCAGTCGCGGCCTGCCGAGACGAGGGTATCGGCCAGCTCTGCGGGTCGGCTGAACATCACGTAGTGGGAGCCCGGAATCTGCAGGATCCGGGCAAGTGGACCCAATCGCTGGGCGAACCGCGGGAAGGAGGCGTATTCGCCGGGCGGCAGCGCGAAGTCGCTGATCGGATTCACGTAACTGGCTTGCAGTCCTCCGGACCCAACCAGCTCGTGAAACGTCTCGAGGTCGAGTTTGTCCGTGAAATATCTGACCGGAATGGGCGACATCTGGGCGTAGATCGCTGTCGCGGCAGCGGAATCCATATCGTTGCACGCACGTTCGCGGATCACCGGGAACGGCAGGAGGAAGCCCTGAGCCGGATCGGTCATGTCGAAGAAAGCGGCGTCTGCCGGTGGGAATTCGTCAGCCAGGGCGTGGCCCACGGCGGGGACGAACGCGCTCAAGAACACCAATCGCTTGATCCGCGGCAGCGCCTGCACGGCCGTCTGGGCGATGTAGGCGCCCCCGATCGAGTGGCCGACCAGGACAACGTCGGACAGGTCGTGGTCGTGAAGGTATGCGGTCAGGGAGGCGACGGCGTCGGCATGGGTCAGTGTCATCGGATCGCCCGGACGGTGCCCGGCCAGGGTCGGGGTGTGCACGGTGTGTCCGTCGGCGCGTAGCACGCCGGCAGTTTGCTCCCATATCGCGCCGGTCTGGAATGCTCCATGGATCAGCACGAACGTCAGAGATGCGGGGGTCATACAAAACTCCTATCGGTTGATGACGGCGGCGCGTGCAGCCGGATGACTCGTCACCGATACAGATCCCCCGCGCCGGTAAAACTGGGCGGCCTGCGCCGCGAAATCGGGCGGATATGGCGCGACCGCAGGTCAGGGCAGTGTTGCCGGTCGTCCGTGGCATGGCTCGAAGGCGTTCTACTGTGCGCCCGGGAGCGATTGACGGTTTGCTCGTAACGCGCCTCCGGCCCGAGCGGCACACTGATCGCACCGTCCAAAAGGGCGTCGGGATAGGGCTCGAGCCAGTGGATTTCGCCGAGCGCGGTGGGTTCGGGTGGTTCGATTCCCGGGTAATCCCACTGCTTTGCCGGACCTCAGCGAGCAGAGCGCAGCGCGTCGAGGCACCGGTTGGTGGCGATGCGATAGAGCCAGGTACGAACCGAAGCGCGCCCGTCGAATCCTTCGAGACCTCGCCACGCGGCGAGCATCGTGTCCTGCAGAGCGTCCAACCCCACGCTCGCCACCTCACTCCTTGTGTGCATTCCATCCCGTATGGACGTCTGGCGAGGCGCGAACGGGGCGGTCACCCGACCGCCCCGTTTTCCGATGCGGCGGCGTCTACACCAGTGACAGCCGACAACATCATCAAAGGAGCACGGAAATGGGAAAGATCATCCTCACCTCGAACGTCACGCTCGACGGAGTGGTCCAGGACCCGGACGGCGCGGAAGGCTTCGCACAGGGCGGCTGGTTCCACCAGTTCGTGGGGGCCAAGGACCTCGAAGACTGGACCGCCCGCGAGACGCAGGAAGCCCTCGACGCCGAGGTGCTGCTGCTGGGCGGGCGGACCAATGCGTGGTTCGCGGACCGGATGACTGAGCAGAATTTGGCAGAAGGCCGCGTGAGCCCCGAGTGGGCGAACAGGGTGAGAAGCATGCCCAAGTACGTCGTGTCGTCGACGATCGAAGACCCTCGGTGGAGCAACGTCTCGGTCCTGGGCGGCGATGCGGTGAAGGAGGTTTCGGAACTGAAGCGGAAAGTGGACGGGGAAATCCTGATCTACGCCAGCTATCAGCTCGCGCGCACACTGATAGAACATAACCTGCTCGACGAACTGCGGCTGGTCGTGTTCCCGGTCGTCGTGGGATCGGGCCTGCGCCTGTTCGACGAGATCAGCGACAAGAAGCCGCTGCACCTGGTCGACACCCGAAAGATGGGTGAGGGCCTGGTCTTCTACAGCTACGAAGTCGTCCAAGCCTAACGACCGTAGACGGCGACGAAGTCGCGTTCGCCGGTGCTGAAGTAGCGTCCCCCGTTTGACGGAATCCGGGGACGGCGGCGGGCGGGTTGATGGGGTCGCGGACGCTGGTGTAGGTCACGAACGAGACCCACTCGGTGTCGATGCCGGGCTCCATCACCCGGACCGCGCCCGCACCATGCAGCAGTTCGGCGAGGGCGCGCACGGGCAGCGCAGGCCCATGGCGTAGACGATGTTTCGGTCCGCGGCGATACGAGCAGCCGCATCAGCCGGGAAAGGGCCACCCGCCACCGCCCACAAGATCCCAGGCTCTGCTGCACATTCGGTGGCCATGGTGGCACTGCCGTCGATTCCGCAGTCTCGGTGAGGCAGGAATGACCTTGTCGCAGTGAGTGTTTCGCGCGAACATCGTGATTTGCGCTCGCGCGGACCACCGGATGGGGGCCGCCACCACCGAATGGATGCTGCTGGTGATGTTGGTCCGGTGAGGCGAAGTTTCACAGGATCATCATGTCCGGAATGATGGATCTCGCGGTGCGCCACAGCGCGATCCTGGCAACGGGAACTGGCGAAATCAGAACAACTTCCGACGGTCCTGGCGCAGCGCTCGCGGTGAGACGTTCGCTCACGTCGTGCCAAAGACGTTCCGCGCCACGGTAGCAACCCTCATCGCGGAGGAATACGACTCCGAGGCGTACTACATCGCGAGGAAGCAGCAGGCGCCGGACTCCACGCCCGCACTCGACAAGTTCGTAGGAGACGCTGCATGAACAGCGGGACAAAAGCGGGGAACGAGGGGTTTCAGCTGGTTGGCCGAAAACTGTTTCCGCTGGTACAAAGCGCGCCCGGAGAGACTCGAACTCCCAACCTTCTGATCCGTAGTCAGATGCTCTATCCGTTGAGCTACGGGCGCAAGATCACTGAAACTCGAACTTCCAACCTTCTGATCGGTAGTCAGATGCTCAGTGCGTCATATTCAGTTGTGGCGCCCGGCGAACCGGGCGTGGCGGAGGCGAGAGGATTTGAACCTCCGGTCCCCGTGAAGGGACAACTCATTAGCAGTGAGTCCCATTCGGCCGCTCTGGCACGCCTCCTGGAGCCTTCTCTTCGAGGGCTCGGTCCTTTCGAACCGCCGAGAAGAAAGAGTACAGAGCAACCGCTCAGGACGCAAAACGACTGGTCAGCGCAGGTGCGCATCGAACCAATCGAAGATTCTGGTCTGTGCGTCGATCAGAGCGTCCGCGTCGGCGTCATCATCGTTGTCGAAGCCTGGGCGGTCCGGGCGATGCCGCAGGCCCGGGTAGCTGACCACCAGGGTCGCCACCGCGGCGGCCGCGGCCGCGTCGCGCAGCTGCTCGACCTGATCGGCGGGGGTGGCCGGATCGTCGGCGCTGTACAGGCCCAGCCAGGGGGCGCGCAGCCGCGGCGCGGCCTCGATCAGCGCGACCGCCCGGACGGTGATCGGTTCGGTGATGCCGGGGGCGGCGACGCTGACCGCGGCGCCGACCGGGCGGTTGGTCGCGACCTGGAACGCCGCGGTGCCGGCGCTGTCGAATCCGAGCACCCCGGTGCAGTCGGGGAAGACGCCGCGCTCGACCAGCCAGTCGAAGCTCGCGTCGAAGTCGTCGAACAGGTCGGGACCGAACACGCCCTCTCCTTCGGCCACGTCGCCGCGGTGGAAGAGGTTGGGCGCCACCACGATCCACCCCTCGCCGGACAACGACGCCATCAGCTGAAGCAATTCCTCGGCAAACTCGCGGGATTCGTGGAGCACGATGATTCCGCCGCGCGCACTGCCGTCGGGTTCGATCACCCGCAGGGGCACTCGCGCGGCGCTCGCCGCGGGCCGATCCGGTGCCGGCGTAGGATCGTCCGCGCCCAGCGGCGCGTCGTCCCGATAGCTGACCGACATGAAATAAGGATAGTTCGCCTGCAAATCTTTCGGGAGATATATCCCGAGGGTGAGGTTCGGACAGAAAATTTCCGGCCACATCCACTCCGCGATCGCAAGCAATGGGCACGGCTACTGTGGTGGAGTGACCGCTCGCATCCGTCCGGACCTCGAGTCCATCCCCGCCTACACCCCCGGCCGCAGCCATCCCGGGGCGGTAAAACTGGCCAGCAACGAGACCACCCACGGCCCGCTGCCTACGGTCGCCAAGGTCATCGCCGAGGCCGCCGAACTCGCCAACCGGTACCCCGACAATCAATCCAGCGAACTTCGCGCGGCCATCGCGGAATTCCACGGTGTCGAGGTGGCGAACATCGCGGTCGGCTGCGGCAGTGTCGCGCTGTGCCAGGAGTTGGTTCAGATCACCTGCGACGCACCGACCGACGAGGTGATGTTCGCGTGGCGTTCGTTCGAGGCGTATCCGATCGTCACCCAGGTGGGCAATGCGCGCGCGGTGCAGGTGCCGCTGACCGAGGGTCTGGCCCACGACTTCGACGCGATGGCCGCCGCGATCACCGAGCACACCCGGCTGATCTTCGTCTGCAATCCGAACAACCCGACCGGCACCGCGGTCGGCCGCGCCGAGGTGGTCCGGTTCCTGGACGCGGTGCCCGAGCACATCCTGGTGGTGCTGGACGAGGCGTACTACGAGTACGTGCGGCTGGCGGACCGTCCCGACGGGGTGGAGATCCGCCGCGATCGGCCGAATGTGCTTGTGCTGCGCACCTTCTCGAAGGCATACGGCCTGGCCGGACTGCGGGTGGGCTATGCCGTCGGCGATCCGGAGGTCATCACCGCACTGCTCAAGGTGCACATCCCCTTCAGCGTGAACCGCCTGGCGCAGGCCGCCGCGATGGCCTCGCTCGAGGCCCGGGAGGAACTGCTCGACCGCACCGATCGCACGGTGGCCGAACGTGATCGGATGCGCACCGCGCTGCTGGCGGCCGGATATCGGGTCGTGCCCAGCGAGACGAATTTCCTGTGGCTGGAACTCGGTTCGCGCAGTGGCGAATTCGCCGAGGCCAGCGCGGAGGCCGGGGTCCTGTTGCGCCCCTACGGGTCCGACGGCGTGCGGGTCACCGCGGGCGATCCGCACGAGAACGATCTGTTCCTGGCGTTCGCGACCGATCCGGAAATCACCGGCCGCTTCCTGGCCTGAGAATCGCCGCGCCTCAGCGGGTTCCGAGCGCGCGGGCCAGTGTGGGCCAGGCCCGCGGCACCTCCTGCCGCCAGTACGGCCAGGAATGGGTGCCGACCGGCTCCAGGTCCACCGTCGCGGGAATCTGCATGCGCGACAACCGATCCGCCATCGCCAGGGTGCACGCATAGGTACCGGCTTCGAGCGGGCCACCGAACAGGACCGAGGTCCGGGCATCGGGATTGCCGGGTCCGTCGAACGGGCCCGGCAGGCCGCTGCCCGCGGACAGGAACAGGGCGGTGCCGCGCAGCCGGTCCGCGTGCGTCATCACGTCATGGGCGAGCCAGTCCGGATTCTTCTGATCGCCGAACATATTGTCCGGATCGCCGTTGTAGGTGCGGACGATGGCGCGTGCCTGCGCCTGCCCGAGGTCCGAGCCCATCGCATAGCAGCCGCTGTGCGCGGCAACCGCGCGGTACACCCCCGGGTTGCGCATAGCGAGCATCATGGCCGCCTCCGCACCCATCGACACGCCCTCGAGGGCCTGGCGGCCGTCGCCACCGAACTGCGCGTCGATCAGCGGCGGTAGCTCGCGGGTGAGGAAGGTCTCCCATTTGTTGTTGCCCAGCACGGGATCCGGGTGCACCCAGTCGGTGTAATAGCTGGCTGGGCCCCCGACCGTGAGCACCACGTTGACGTCCTTGTCGGCGAAGAACCGCGCCGCGCCGCCGAGCTGGGTCCAGTTGTTGTAGTTGTTGCTCGCGCTGCGGCCGTCGAGCATGTAGAGCGTGGGCCGCCGCTGACTCCGATCCGCCGGAAGCAGGATCTGCACCTGCACGGTGCGGCCCATCGCGGGCGACTTCACGAACAGCCGCAGCCAGCGATCGGTGATCCGCTCGATATGGTCCAGCGAGGCCACCGTCGGGCGGGGATTGTCGACCGGCGCCTGCGGCTCGGGTCCGTCGGACGACCCCGTATTGATCGGCGGCGCACCCGCCGCGAGCGGACCGACGAACGTCGCCACACCGAGCAACAGTGCGACACTGGCAAGGGCGCCGGCTACCCGACGCCATATCCGGCGGCGTCTCATGGCCGTCATCGTGCCAGACCCACCCAACCCGTTAACCACACGAAATGCCCAACTTGCCACAAAAGTGATACAAAAGTGATTCGTCACACACATGTACAGCAAGCCCGGCGCCACCCCACCCCCGCCCGGCCGATTCGGCAACCCACCCCGAGCCCAGTACTCTGGGATGGCCTCGGCGACGCCGAGGCAGGGTGAGTTGCCCGAGCGGCCTAAGGGAACGGTCTTGAAAACCGTCGTGGTTCACGCCACCGTGGGTTCAAATCCCACACTCACCGCAGGTGGGAGGGCGTTGCCACCCGTCATCAAGATCACGCAGCCCGCAGAGTCCGCGCGCCGACTTCCATCGCGTCGGCCACGGGGTTGGAACGCAACCGATTCCACAGCCCGAGGTCAGGAAGCACCCGATCCGTGCTCATACTGCGTCGGCAGCGCCGTCCCCGACCTCCGCATACACACCCTGCGTCTGCAACGCAGTTGCTGCCGAATTCAGCCATACGGGATCAAGAGGCGGCACCGCCACCTCAGTCTCTTTGCCTGATCTCTGCATCGACGATGCAGTGTGGTCGTTCCCGGAGCCGTACCCGACTTGCTCTCCCGCGACCTCACATCCGATCCGCCGGCACCAGCGATCGGCCTGCTTGTGGTCCGGTCTACCGAACCGCGGTGCAGGGGTCCCACTTCCTCATGCCGTCATCGTCTCGCTCCACTCGCCCGAGTCAAGGACCACCTTCGGTGTCCGCTGCGCGGTGCTGCGCATCCTTGACACGACCGAACTCCGCTCAGGGCGGCAGGTATGAGGATGAGGGGGAAGAGCAGTCAGGGGCGGATAGACGACCTATCTGCGGGGACACCGCCAGTACGCTGATGAGCGTATGCAAGCAAGCCGAATAAGCTCTCCGACGAGCCTGCCGCGGACACGCTCGAGGAGTCACCGCATGGTTAGCTATGAGCTGCCAACTCGTCGGCGTCCACGCGCGCGACGGTAGCCTCGACGATGGCATAGTCGGCCTGATCGAGCGCGTAGAGCGCGAATTCGACGGCGACCGTGGCGTCCTTCTCAGCGCGCTCGGCATAACGCTCGGCACCCTTGAGGTCGCGTTCAGCGCGGTGTTCTACAGCCTTGGCGCGAACAGTAGCGAAGTGACTATCGACCGCGGTACGCAGCTCCTGCGTCTTCGACTGCACATCCGCCTGTGCTTCCGTGGCCGCCTGGTCAGCCTTAGCACGACGAGACTCCATGGCCGATTTCATCGCGTCTCGCTGCTGTTGCAGCTTCTTCTTGTTTCTCGCTGCGGCGGCGTCGATAACGTCTTCGGTCTTCTTCGCCCGAATGGACAAGTCGTGCAACTGGTCGGAGAGTTTTTGCATCTGAAGGCCCCTCTCAGCGTCGATTCTGTGTGAGTGTTCGCAAGAGCAGCTGCCTCGTTCGAGTCTAGACCCCTCAGGGCGGACCGACGTATGTTCGAACTTATGTTCGAGAACATCGCAGCGGCGGTTTCCTCCCCCGGCGGTCCACCCGTCACATGGCGCAGTGCAGTGTGGGATCGGTCGGGAACGGGAGATGAAAGCACAGGACCCAGTTATCGATGGTGTCCTGCTGTCGGTTCGGCGGTAGGACGGTGACCTGGCGGTCCAGCATGTCCGGATTTCCGGGGAAGCGGACCTCGATCCGGTGCTGGCCCGCCGGCACACCGAAGCCCAGATCCGCGGGGCCCAGCACGAACTTCCCGCCCGGCACGAACTTCGCGACGGGAAATCCGCCACAGGTCGGTGTGCACTGATTGACGCCGTCGACGAGGAATACGTATCGATCGGGACCGCCGGGCACCGGCGCGGGCAGGTGAATTACGACCCGCCCGCGCCCGACCACCATCGACGCGGGTTGGTCGGCCTGCGCGGGCGCGGCCGACACCATGGCCACCGCCGCGATGAGGATGCCGAGCGCGGCCATCCCCGCCGACCGGAACATCTTTCGCGCAATCCGCACTGTCATCTCCTGTTCTCGCCATGTCCCTATCGGGCTCGACCCGGCATACAGAATGCGGTGCCGACAATCGGCCCGGTTGTCACCCGAGCTTCTCAGCGCGGAGGCCGGGACGCGAGTTCTTTGTCGATGCGCTCGAAAACCTCACCGATGATGGTCAATTCGGCGGGAGTAAGCAGGTCGACGAAGTCTCGGCGGACCTCGGCGACGTGGCCGGGGGCGGCCTCGCGCAGGCGGCGCATGCCCTCGTCGGTGAGGTGGGCGCGGACGCCTCGGCCGTCCTCCTCGCAGCTGGTGCGGCGGACCATGCGCTGGAGTTCCATGCGGCGGATCTGGTGGGTCAGGCGGCTCCTGGACGCCAGGACGCCGTCGGCCAGGTCGCTCATGCGCAGGGAGTGATCGGGGGCCTCGGAGAGCAGGACCAGGATGCGGTATTCGGCGAGGCTCAGGTCGCTGTCGCGCTGGAGCTGGCGGTTGAGCTCGGCCAGGAGCCGCTGGTGGCCGTCCATGTAGGCGCGCCAGGCCTGCTGCTGCGCCGGCTCGAGCCACCGCACCTGCGTTCCCGTCCGATCGCTCGGCTCCGTGTCCATGCGGAGCATTCTATTATCCGGAAGTAATAGCCTGTCGCTCTATTGCAGAATCACTGCCGTAACGCGCCGGATGTGCCCGGACGAACCACGCGGGCGGCGCGAGGTCCAGAATTACACCATGTACGCGGTGACGCTCGACGGCTTCGGTGAACCAGACGTGATGCGGTGGGCGCAGGTGCCGGATCTGCCCGCGCCCGGGCCGGGTGAGGTCCTGATCGACGTCGCCGCCGCGGGGGTGAACCGGGCGGATCTGCTGCAGCGGCAGGGGTTCTATCCGCCGCCGCCGGGGGCCAGCGAGCTGCTCGGGCTCGAATGTTCCGGCGTGATCGCGGATGTCGGTGCGGGAGTGCGAGATTGGCGGCCCGGGGATCGGGTGTGCGCGCTGCTGTCCGGCGGCGGCTACGCCGAACAGGTGCTGGTCCCCGCCACCGCCCTGCTGCCGGTGCCCGACGGCATGGATCTCGCCGCGGCCGCGGCGCTTCCGGAGGTATCGGCGACGGTGTGGTCGAACCTGGTGATGCGGGCGGGATTGCACGCGGGGCAGCTGCTGCTGATTCACGGCGGCGGCAGCGGCATCGGCACCCATGCGATTCAGGTCGCGGTCGGCCGGGGCGCGCGGGTCGCGGTGACCGCCGGTTCCCAGGGCAAACTGGACCGCTGCAAGGAGCTGGGCGCGAACATCCTGATCAACTACCGCGAGGAGGATTTCGTCGCCACGCTCGGCGAATTCGGCGGCGCGGACATCATTCTGGACAATATGGGCGCGGCGTATCTGGGCCGCAATGTCGAGGCCCTGGCCGACGACGGACAGCTGTGCATCATCGGCATGCAGGGCGGGATCGGCGGCGAGCTGAACATCGCCGCGCTGCTGGGTAAGCGCGGCACGATCCACGCGACAAACCTGCGCCGCCGGCCCGACACCGGCCGGTCGAGCAAGGCCGAGATCATCGCGGAGCTGCGCCGCCAGCTGTGGCCCTCCATCGCCGACGGGACCGTGATCCCCGTGGTGAGCGCCGAAATTCCCGCCACCGAGGCGCCCGCCGCGCATCGGCTCCTGGATTCCGCCGGCACGATCGGCAAGGTGATCCTGAAGATCCGCGAGCCCTGAGCGCGCCTGCCGTCCCGCTGAGCTCCGCCGGCTCACCAGAGCTCAGTCCAGGGACGCCAGCACCCGGCCGAGCTGATCGATCTCGAATTTGGTTGTGTACGGCGCCAATCCGATGGTGACCGCGCCGCCCTCGTCGTTGACGCCCAGGGCGTCGAGCAGGCGGCTGCCGCCGTGCGCGCCCGAGAGGGTGCCGATGCGGTGGTCGGCGAGCGTGGCCGACACCTTCTCGGCCTGCATTCCGGCGATGGTGAAGCTGACCGTCGGAATGCGCGTGGAGGCGCGACCGATGACGGTCAGGTCCGTGACGCGGTCGAGCACCTCCATGAGGTGCTCGAACAGGTGATCGTGGTAGTCCTGCAGCGAGGTGACCGACACCTCGAGCCGCTCCCGGCGGGTCCCGGTGGCCTGCTCGTCGAGCCCGGCCAGATAGTCGATCGAGGTGGACAGCCCGGCCAGCAGCGCATACTGATGCCCGCCGACCTCCAGCCGCTCGGCACCCTTGGCGTACGGATTCAGCGACATCGACGGAATCCGGTCCAGGAAGGCGGGATCGCGAAAGACCAGCGCACCGATCTGCGGCCCGCCCCACGCCGGTGCGGACAGGGCGATCACATCGGCATTGAGCTCGTCGATATCGATCAGGGCATACGGTGCGGCGCCGAAGCAGTCGGCGACCAGCAGCCCGCCCACCTCGTGCACCCGATCGGCGGCCACCCGGACCGCGGGCGCGGAGCCGACGATCGGCGAAGCGGCCGTCAAGGCCACCAGACGCGCGGTGGGCCCGATCAGCTCCTCGAACTGCCAGGCCGGCATCTCGCAGGTCTCGATCTCCACCTCGGCCCAGCGCACGTGGGCCCCATACCTGTTCGCGATGCGCAGCCACGGCGCGACATTCGCTTCGTCATCCAGGCGCGACAGCACGATCCCGGTGCCGAGCCCCAGCCGGGAGCTCAGCGACTCGGCCAGCCAGGCCAGCAGCACCGCGCGATCCGGGCCGAGCACGACGCCCGCCGGATCGCCGCCGACCAGATCCGCCACCGCCTCGCGGGCGGCATCCAGGATGGCGCCACTGCGCCGCGCGGCGGCGTGCCGATTGGTGTGGGAAAAGGCCGACGTGCGGAAACCCGTCGAGACCGCACGCGATACCGAGTCCGGTACCAGCATGCCCGCCTGCGGGTCGAGGTGGATCCAGCCGTCGCCCAGGGACGGAATCAGGCCCCGAACCCGTGCGACGTCGTAAGTCATGCTGGCCACTCTAAGGGCATGGAGCCAGGTGGCGTAACTGTGTCCGACTTTCAGCAAACCGGAAACCGGAGTCGGGGACCACCGCTTAGCGCGGTACGCGCAAACCCGACATGATGGAGATCATGACGCACTCGGACGGAGAAGCGGAGTCCATCGTGGTAGTCGGACCTGACGGTCAGCCCCTGGTTATACCGGCCAGCTCCCTGGGGGAATCGGCGCTGGGCGGCCAGGTGATCGGCGACGGCGACGAGGACGCCAAGGAGGAGTCGCTGGCCGATATGGTCGAGCAGCCGGCCAAGGTCATGCGCATCGGCACCATGATCAAGCAGCTGCTCGAGGAGGTCCGGCACGCGCCGCTGGACGATGCCAGCCGCACCCGACTGCGCGAGATCCACAAGACCTCGGTCCGCGAGCTGGAGCAGGGCCTGGCGCCGGAGCTGCGCGAGGAACTCGAGCGCCTGGCGCTACCGTTCAGCGACGACGCGATTCCGTCCGATGCCGAGCTGCGCATCGCCCAGGCCCAGCTGGTCGGCTGGCTCGAGGGCCTGTTCCACGGCATCCAGACCGCACTGTTCGCCCAGCAGATGGCCGCGCGCGCCCAGCTCGAGCAGATGCGTCACGCGCTGCCGCCGGGGCTGCACGGGCAGCGCGAAAGCGGGCAGCCCGGCGCCGGGAGCAGCGGGCAGTACCTGTAGGCGAAAACCGTCCCGAACGGTATGAATGCGTGCGCCGAACTCGGCCGTCGCGACTTCGGCTACAGTCGAGCACTGTGCCCGCAGCTGCTGCCCCAGCCGATTCGGTGACCGCCGATCAGAGCCCGGCCGACGCCTCGGTACCCATCGTGTCCGATTCGCAGTCGTTCCGCCGCGCGTTCAAGGATCTGCGCGATGGATTCGCACAGCGTGAGTTGTGGCTGTCGCTCGGCTGGCAGGACATCAAGCAGCGGTATCGCCGCTCGGTGCTGGGTCCGTTCTGGATCACCATTGCGACGGGGGTGCAGGCCGCGGCGATGGGCGTGCTCTACGCGGCGCTCCTACACCAGCCACTCAGTTTCCAGCTGCCGTACGTGACGATCGGCCTCATCGTCTGGAATGTGATCAATGCGAGCATTCTCGAGGGTTCACAGGTCTTCATCGCCAACGAGGGACTGATCAAGCAGCTGCCCTCCGCGCTCAGCGTCCACATTTACCGGCTGGTGTGGCGGCAGTTCCTGTTCTTCGCGCACAACGCGATCATCTATGTGGTTCTGCTGGCGGCATTCGGAGTCTGGCGGCATCTGAGCTGGACTGCGCTGCTGGCGATTCCAGGCATCGTCCTGCTGTTCCTCAACGCCGCGTGGGTGTCGATCGCATTCGGCATTCTGAGCACTCGCTACCGCGATATCGCGCAGATTCTGAACAGCATGACGCTCATGCTGTTCGTGCTCACCCCGGTCATGTGGAATGCGCAGTCGCTGACCGAACGGGTCGGGGGCATCGGGGGCAAGGCACGGCTGATCGAGCTGGTGCCCACCTTCCATTACCTGGAGATCGTTCGCGCGCCGCTGCTGGGGCAGCCGATCCATCTGCTGTCCTGGGCGGTGGTCGCCGGTATTACCGTGATCGGCTGGGCGGTGGCGATACTGGCATTGAAGAAGTTCCGTTCCCGCGTGCCCTACTGGGTGTAAAGGCCTATATGACCGACCATGTGAGCATCGAGACCCGTGACGCCTGGGTCGAATTCCCGATCTTCGACGCCAAATCCCGGTCGCTGAAGAAGGCGTTCCTGGGCAAGGCCGGCGGTGCGATCGGGCGCAATACGTCCGACGTCGTCGTGGTCGAGGCGCTGCGCGATATCACCCTGTCCTTCAAGGAGGGCGACCGCGTCGGCCTGGTCGGGCACAACGGCGCGGGCAAATCCACGCTGCTGCGGCTGCTTTCGGGCATCTACGAGCCCACGCGCGGCAGCGCGCGGATTCGCGGCCGGGTCGCGCCGGTATTCGATCTCGGCGTCGGCATGGATCCGGAGATCTCCGGCTACGAGAACATCATCATCCGCGGGCTGTTCCTGGGGCAGACCCGCAAGCAGATGATGGCCAAGGTGGACGAGATCGCCGATTTCACCGAGCTCGGCGAATACCTGAACATGCCGCTGCGCACCTACTCCACCGGTATGCGGGTGCGGCTGGCGATGGGCGTGGTGACCTCGATCGATCCGGAGATCCTGCTGCTGGACGAGGGCATCGGCGCGGTGGACGCGGAGTTCATGAAGAAGGCCCGAACCCGCCTGCGCGATCTGGTGGCCCGCTCGGGAATCCTGGTGTTCTGCAGCCATTCCAACGAATTTCTGGCCCAGCTGTGCGACACGGCGATCTGGATCGATCACGGAAATATGCGGATGCGCGGCGGCATCGAAGAGGTGGTGCGCGCCTACGAGGGGCCCGAGGCGGGCGACCATGTCGCGCAGATTCTGCGCGAGCTCGAACTGGATCGGGAACTGGAGAGCAACCACTCATGACGCAGTCCCGCATCGTCGCGGTGGTTGTCACCCACAAGCGCCGGGAATTGCTAGCGGAATCGCTGAAAGTGCTCACCGCGCAGACGCACCCGATCGATCACCTGATCGTGGTCGACAATGCCAACGAGCCCGAGGTGGGCGAGCTGGTCCGGGCGCAGCCGGTGGAATCGACCTACCTGGGATCGGAGCACAACCTCGGCGGCGCAGGCGGTTTCGCGCTGGGCATGCTGCACGCCCTGACGCTCGGCGCGGACTGGGTGTGGCTGGCCGACGACGATGGCCGCCCCGAGGGCCCCGAGGTGCTGGCTACCCTGCTCGACTGCGCGGACAAGCACGGCCTGGCCGAGGTGTCCCCGGTGGTGTGCGATATCGAGGATCCCGATCAGCTCGCGTTCCCGCTGCGCCGCGGCGTGGTGTGGCGGCGCAAGCGATCGGAGCTGTACTCCGATTCCGACAGCCAGGACGAGGATTTCCTGCCCGGCATCGCCTCGCTGTTCAACGGCGCACTGATCTCCGGGCGCGCGGTAGATGTGATCGGTGTGCCGGATCTGCGCCTGTTCGTGCGCGGCGACGAGGTGGAGGTGCACCGGCGGCTCGTGCGCTCGGGCCTGCCGTTCGGCACTTGCCTGCGCACGGCCTATCTGCATCCCAACGGATCCGCCGAATTCAAGCCGATTCTCGGCGGCCGCATGCACACCCAATATCCGGACGATCCGGTCAAAAGGTATTTCACCTATCGCAACCGCGGTTATCTGATGTCACAGCCGGGTATGCGTAAGTTGCTGCCGCAGGAGTGGGCCCGATTCTCCTGGTTCTTCCTCGTACAGCAAAAGGATCCGGCGGGTCTGCGAGAATGGCTGCGACTGCGGCGCCTGGGTCGGCGCGAGCAGTTCCACAAACCCGGATAGATCAGCTCGTTCTTGGAGGCATGGCCGTGAGTGAAGCGCAGCGGAGCGAACCATCGACACAGCGTCTATTGCTCTCGACGGAGCCGAGCGCCAGCGAGGTGGAGTCGTGAGTAATCCCTACGGCGGACAACCACCCTACGGCCAGCCCTGGCAGCCGAACAGCCCGCAGCCGCAGCCCGGTGTGCCGCAGCCCCCCAACGGAAACGGCCCCTACGGCGCGCAGCCGCACGGCGTCTCCGCGCCGAGCATGCCGCAGCCGGGATACGCACAGCCGAACGGGCCCTCCGCCCCGGGCATTCCGCAGCCGGGTTATCCGCAGCCGAACGGTCCGTCCTCCCCCGGCATCCCGCAGCCCGGTTACGGGCAGCCACAGGGCGTTTCCTCGCCGGGCATACCCCAGCCGGGTTACGGGCAGCCGGGTTACGGCCAGCCCGGCATGCCGCAACAGCCTTACGGCGCCTCCAATCCCGGCATGCCGCAGCAGCCTCCTTACGGCGCCCCCAATCCCGGTGTGCCGCAGCAGTTCGGCGGTATGCCCGCGAATCCCTATGGTGGCCAGCCGAATCCGTATGGGGCACCGAATTACGGTGCGCCGCAGGGGATGCCGGTGCAGTTCCGCCCCGAGCCGGGACCGCCGGGCATCGTGGTGGACACCAGCTACATGCCGATGGCCTTCATGCTCGCGCTGACCGGGCCGCGCATCCTGGTGAACGGGCAGCAGGTGCCGAATGCAAAGTGGGGCGCCACGCATATCCCCGTCGGCGCCGGGCAGCACCACGTGCAGGTCAAGACCAGGTGGCTGTGGGACTTCGGAACCGCGGAGGCCGTCGTGCCCGTCGCCGACGGGCAGAGCACCCGTGTCTTCTACCGCACGCCCGCAACGTGGTTCGTCGGCGGTGCGATCGGCCCGGTGCCGCAGAAGACGCCGGGCATGATGTTCCTCTACATCAGCTGGGGCATCCTCGGGCTGCTCGTGCTGCTGAATCTGCTGGTGGTCGTGGCCGGCTCCTAGCCCGCGCCGAAAATGGTTTGCCGCGTACGGCGGCAGGCTGTCACAGTGTTAACAGTCCTGCGGGACAACAGAGTTCGCGTCGTTCGCCCGGCCAGCCGGGCAGTCGGAAGGTCGAGGAGGTGGAGAACGTGAAGGTGAATTTCCGGATTGTCGCGGCCGGACAGCGCGCCGCATACGCGGGCAGCGCCGCCGCATGTCTCTCCCCTCTCTCCCACGTGCATTGAGCCCCTTCGCGGGCCGATGCCCGGCGAAAGGACGACTCCTCTCGTGGTCGACAACGACCCCCTTCACTCCGCACGGCCGGAATCCGGCCGCTTCCGCTGGGTACACACGGCTGCTCGATACCGGCTGGGTCCCGGCCCGCGCGCTCCTCATGGACCGCAGCGCTCTGATGTCGCGACCCATCCACCGGGCGCGCGCGTGCGCGCTGCCCGCGGGCGGATACCAACATCGTCGGCCGGTGCACCGGCGACTGTGATTCTCTATGCAACTGGTTGCATAGCCAGCCCGGTATCCAATACCGTTCGAATTGGTAGATCCGGACACCGGCGCCCGCCGTCTCACCGATCATCGAATGCGGGGCGGGCACACAGATTGGAGCTGTGGCATGACAGACGCAGGTAAACCGCTCGCGGGCCGGACCATGATCATGTCGGGCGGGAGCCGCGGAATCGGGCTGGAAATCGCCCGGCGCGCGGCCGCCGACGGGGCGAACATCACCCTGATCGCCAAGACCGATCAGCCGCATCCCAAGCTGCCGGGCACCATCCATACCGCCGCGACGGAACTCGAGCAGGCCGGCGGCACCGTGCACAAGTTCGTCGGCGACGTCCGCGACGACGAGGGCGTCGCGCGCGCGGTGGCCGAGACCGTGGAGCGGTTCGGCGGCATCGACATCGTGGTCAACAACGCCTCGGCGATCGACCTGTCGCCCACCGAGACCCTGGCGATGAAGAAGTACGACCTCATGCAGGACATCAACTGCCGCGGCAGTTTCCTGCTGTCCAAGCTGAGCATTCCGGCGCTGCGCGCCAGCGCCGAGGCGGGCCGCAACCCGCACATCCTGACCCTGTCCCCGCCGCTGAACCTGGACCCGAAGTGGGCGGGCGCCTCGCTCGGCTACACCATCGCCAAGTACGGAATGTCGCTGACCACACTGGGTTTGGCCGAGGAGCTGCGCAAGTACGGCATCGGGGTGAACTCGCTGTGGCCGCGCACCACGATCGCCACCGCGGCCGTGCGCAACCTGCTCGGCGGCGAGGAGATGGTCTCGACCTCCCGCACCCCCGACATCTACGCCGACGCCGCCTACCTGGTGCTGACCTCCCCCGCGAAGGACACCAGCGGCAACTTCTTCATAGACGACGAGGTCATGGCCGCCCACGGCATCACCGACCTCGACAAATACCGTGTCGTCCCCGGCGACGGCCCGCTCACCACGGACCTGTTCCTGTAAAAGAGAAATTCGAGGCCGACCGGTCGCCGATATCCTGAATGCGGGTCGGGCATCCAGGAAAGGCAGATATGCGTAGTGTCACATTCGGTCTCGGTGCGGCGGCGGCGTTCGCGACCATCCTCGTCGCGACGCCGCCCTTCGCCGCGGCCGCCCCGCAACAGCTGGCGCCCGGGGTCTCGTGCGACGGGTTCACCTGTCGCAACGACAACGACCGGGACACCTACAGGGTGAACGCAGTCGTCGCGTGTTCCCAGGGCGCCATGAGCGTTTCGGGGGTCGCCTACGTGCGTCCGCACACGACGGCGACCATCGGATACCACTGCCCGCTCGTGCCCGGGCCGCTCACCCAGCGGGCGCAGCCGCCGATCACCAAGCCGGACGGCACCGTGGAGTTTCAGCCCCCGCTGATGGTGCCCGGACCGTCGACCCCGACGATGGGGATCGGAATCCAGTACCAGGGCGCGCAGGTGGATAACACCCCGCCGCGCCCGACGGGGTCGTCCGCGGGCTAGCAGGCCCGACGCCGCCGCCGTGACCGACCCAGGTCGGCACCCGGCGGTGGCTTCCCGTCCGGCCGCCACCGACTCGGGCCCGAATCCTGGCCACCGCCGAGCGAACTCGTTGATCGGACGACGGATCGCGGTACCGGCGGCTCGCGTGGATCCGGGCGGCGGCGAACTACTGCTTGTAGAGGCGCTCCCAGTTGTCCCGGGCGATGAGTTCCGGTACGGCGGCGCGGTATTGGCGGCTGAGCTCGGGCAGCTCGCGCCGCAGCCGGCGCATCACCAGGATGGTGCGCAGCAGCAGCGCGCGCGCCTTGGCCTTGTCGCGGCGGCGGATGCGCACGCCGGACTGGGAGGCGTCGGTCACCATCACATGGTCGAACAGCGCGACGTGCCACCAGTGCGCGTCCTCGCGGGTGATGGACTTGAGGCCGGGCTGGGTACGCCCGGTCCACTGCTGCACCGCCCGCTTGATCAGCACCAGCAGCGGGCGGCTCGGATCGCCCACGTCGCGGCGCACCTGGATGTCGGCCGACCGGACCGGGGCCGTCGCGGCCTGATGCTTGATCGTCTCGGGATAGTCCGCGCGCCCGCCGCGCGCTGCGGCCAGGGCGGCAATTCCACCGTCCTGCAACACCTTCGGCCCGCGCAGGAAGTCCTCGATGCCCTGCAGCGTGGTGTGCACCAGGCCGTACTGCATCGCGACCAGGTGTTCGGCGATATTGCGGAACAGCTGGCGCGTAATGGCTTTCGGATCCAGATCGGTGTGCATCGACCCGACGATGAGCGAATTGCGCATGCTGAAGTAGCGCGCCCAGTCGTCGTAGTCCTTCCAGTAGAAGTCGGCGTGCCAGACCGCGGCATTGGGCAGCGTCACCGTCACGAATCCGGCCTCGCGGGCCCGCACGCCGTATTCGACGTCGTCCCACTGGAAGAAGATCGGCAGCGGCAGCCCGATCCGGGCCACCACCTCGGCCGGGATCAGGCAGGTCCACCAGGCGTTGTAGCCGGCGTCGACGCGGCGCTCCTGGTTCTTCTTGAGCATGCTGGTGTTGCGCAGCGCCTTGGGCACCTTCTGCCCGTGCTTGAGCTCGCCCAGGTGCACCTCCTCGGCGCCGACGTTGAGGTAGTCGGGGTTGAGCAGGAACAGCATCTGCGCGCCCACCAGCGTCGGCTCGACGGTCAGATTGGCGAAGGCGCGCAGGCGCAGCACCGTCTCGGGCTCACACAGGATGTCGTCGTCCATCAGGATGATGTCGGCGTGCTCGGCGCCCTCGACCCGCGTCTCGGCGTCGGTCACCTCGTACAGCCCGCGCGTGAAACCGCCCGCGCCACCGAGATTCGGCTGGCGGATGTACCGCAGCTTGTCGGCGAAACGCGGCGCGATTTCCCGGTACAGCGGCCGGTTCTCGACCAGGTCGCTGCCCTGGTCCACCACGTACACCGCGTCGATCGCGCCCAGCACGACCGGGTCCGAGGCCAGCGCCGCAACGGTATTCGCGCAATCCTCGGCGCGGTTGAAGGTGCAGATCGCAATGGCCAACGGCCGCAGCTGTTCCGGCGCGGCCGCGGTCCAGGCCAGCTCGCTGATGCCGAGTTCGCCTCCGACCGCGTCGAATTCGAGCCACAGCGCGCCGCCGTCCACGTACTGGTCCAGCGGCGCGCGCAGCACCACGCGCCCGTCGGCGCGCAGCTCGGCGGAGTCGATGATGCGACGATGCCCGGCGATGTCGGAGGCCGCGAGGCGCACGTGCGCCCGTCCGGCGACCTCGAGCGTCACGCCGACCTCGACCTCGGTCACCGTCGTCCAGCGCTGCCAGTAGCTGGCGGCGAACCGGCCGAAGTAGGTGTTGGTGTGCGCGCTGGCGCCCTTGTCCAGCCGCATCGTCAGCCGCTCGCGCTGCGCCTTGCCCCTGACCACCGCGTACAGCTCGTCGCTGATCTTGGGTGCCGGGCCGGTGAACACGCCGCGCGCCAGCACCAGCCGGTCCGCGGCGAGCTGCGCATCGGGTGCGGGGACGGCGGGACGGTCGTTCTTGGTCACGGCTCCACCTCGCTGGCGCTCGGCTCCGCCGTGCCCAAGGCGGGCTGTGTCATCTCCACCTCGCTGGCGCTCGGCTCCGCCGTGCCCAAGGCGGGCTGCGTCATCGGTTCCCTCGCTTCGCTCGGTCACGCCCTGGCCAGCCGACTGCTCCATACTGAATTCCCTCGTGTGTCTGTGCCATTCGTCGCCGCGGAGTACCCGCGGTCACCGCGCTGCAACCGCGGAATCTGCTCGTTGTGGCGGCAACCATTATCGCCGATTCACGCGTCCGCGCCGGATCGGGCTGCCGCCTCGCCGGTGAACACGAACTTGTCATATGCCCAATATCGGAAGATCACCGCGACGATCTGGCCGATGAGTGTGCCCGAAATATTGTCCGACAGCGGTGTCGACAGGTGCAGCACATAGCGGGAGAAACCGAGGCACCCCAGCTGCAGGCCGATCGCGATCACGTTGAACACCGTGTAGAGCAGGTACTCGCGCGCGGCGCTGCCGCCCTTCTTGTGCGCGAAGGTCCACCATTTATTGCCGAAGTAGGTGACCACCGACGCCACCGCGATCGAGATGATCTTCGCGACCAGCGGCACGTGATACAAAACGCCGTGGCCGCCCCAGAACACCAGCAGGTTGTATGTTCCCGCGTCGACCAGGAAGCCCAGGGCCCCGACGACCAGAAACGCGCCGCCGGTCCGGAATGCGGATATCAGCCTTCGGAAAAGAGGGGCGCCGGACAGCCGCGCCGACTCCGTCACGGTCTCACTGCTGGGCACCCGGCGACGGTACCAACCCGGGCGTTCCACCGGGTTACCGGGCGCGTCCGTACCGCTCCCCTGTAACCTCCCGGTGTTCGTATTTCACCGTCGGATCGAATGAGGGATTGACGGGGTGCACCCCACCGAACTCCGAATCGCCGCCATTGTGCCGTGCCATAACGAGGAGGCCGCGGTCGCCAAGGTCGTCAGCGACCTGAAGGCCGCCGTGCCCGGCATGGTCGTCTACGTCTACGACAATCGCAGCACCGACGCGACCGCGGAGCGGGCCCGCGAGGCCGGCGCGATCGTGCGCACCGAAACCGTCAAGGGCAAGGGCAATGTCGTGCGCCGCGCCTTCGCCGATATCGAGGCCGACGTCTATCTGATGATCGACGGCGACGACACCTACGACGCCGGCGCCGCGCCGCTGATGATCGAGACGCTGCTGTCCGGGCCCTACGACCACGTGCTGGGCGTGCGCCGCGAGGACGAGGGCGCCCAGGCCTACCGCGCGGGCCACGAAACCGGCAACAAGGTGCTCAACGGCGTGGTGGGCAAGGTCTTCGGCGATAACGTCGAGGACATGCTCTCGGGCTATCGAGTGTTCTCACGCCGATTCGTCAAGAGTTTCCCCGCGGTATCGCGCGAATTCGAGATCGAGACCGAGCTGACCGTGCATACCCTGCACCTGCGGGTCCCGCAGACGCAGGTCCCGGTCGGCTTCCGGGATCGGCCCGCGGGCAGCGAATCCAAGCTGCGCACCTATCACGACGGCTTCAAGATTCTGGCCCTGATCATCGGACTGGCCCGGCACGAGCGCCCGGTCGCGTTCTACGGGCTGTTCGGCACGCTGGCCTGGATCATTTCGATCATCCTGACCGTGCCGATCATCGTGCAGTTCTATCAAATCCACCAGGTGCCGCGGTTCCCGACGCTGTTCCTGGCCTTCACCCTGCTGCTGCTGGGCAGCCTGGCCTGGACCGCGGGCCTGATCCTGGACGGCATCCGCCGGTCCCGGCACGAGGCGGCGCGGCTGATGTATCTGCGTTATTCGGCCGTGGGCGCGGAATTCGGCGCTTCCGCCCGATCCGGAAACGGCGCGGACCCGCGGCACGAGCAGGCGCCGCCGCGCGTGGAGACCCCGGCGGGGCTGGGACAGGCCCGATGACGACGCAGGCGGAGCCGGTGCAGGCCGTGCCCGGCGACGACCCTCGTCCTTCTCCCGAGACGCCGGACAACGACGTCGAACGGGACGATTCACCCCCGAGACCCGGTGCGCTGCGCGCCGCGATCTGCTGGGTGCAGCGGCATCTGGGGCTGGGCGCGGCGGCCTTCGTCGTGGTCGCCGCCGTCTTCGGCGCGGTGTTCATCGTGGTCACACCGCCGTTCTGGGGTCATGACGAGATCACCCAGTTCGGCCGGGCGTATCAGGTCGCGCAGGGCGGATTCCTGCCCGAGCGCATCGCCGACGACCGCGGCGTGTCCTACGGCGGCCAGATCCCGCTGACCGTGGACGCGATGATGAACTACGCGTTCAAGGACTACAACCGCAAGCCACAGGAGCCCGCGCCACTCTCGGCGGGCCGGGACGCGTACGACCGGCTCGGCGACGCCCCGGTGAGTTCGGCGACCAAGCCGATGTGGTTCACCAATACCGCGGCGTACTCCCCGGTGCCGTATGTGCCGGCGGCCCTTGCCATCCGGCTCGCCGGGGCGACCGGCATGACCGTCGGGCAGACCGTCATGCTGACCCGCCTGGCCGGGCTGCTGGCCTATCTGGTGATCGTCGGATTCGCGCTGCGCGCGCTGCGCGGGTACCGGGTGCAGTGGCTCGCGTTCACCGTGGCGGTGCTGCCGATCGCGCTGTTCCAGGCCGGGACGGTCACCGCGGACACCATGACCAATGCCCTGGCGATCCTGGTGTCGTGCCTGCTGGTCAAGGGCCTGTTCCTGGATGCGAAGCTGTCCCGGGGCGAGGTCGCGGCGGCGCTGCTGGCCACCCTCGTGCTGCCGCTGAGCAAGCCGACCTACGTGCTGCTCGCGATGCTGGTCGCGCTGATTCCGGCGCGGCGGTACGGATTCCGCGGGCCGCTGCGCTGGATCCCGTGGGGCTTCGCGGTCCTGGGCGCCGTGCTGTTCGCGGGGTGGATGAAGATCGCGGCAAAGACCGGGGACGGCATGGGCCTGATGCGCCCACCGGCGCAGTGGTATTCGGTGCGCACCGGGGATCAGCTCCATCAGATCCTCACGCATCCACTGCATTTCGCCCACACCTTCGAGCACAGCATCTGGCTGCGCGACAACAACTGGTTCACCGAGTTCTTCGGTCAGCTCGGCTTCGCCTACATCGATGTGCCCGCGATCTCGATTCTGGCGTGCCTGCTGGCCTTCGCGGTGAGCATCGGTATCGCCGAGCGGCTTTCGGCGGCGCAGCCGCGGGCCGTGCTGGTCGGGCTGACGATCGCGGCGAGTGTCGCGATGATCTATGTGACGCTGTACATGTCGTTCTCGCCGGTCGGCTACTACCTCATCGACGGCGTGCAGGGCCGGTACTTCGTGCCGCTGGCCATTGTGGGCTTCGCGGTGCTGCTGCGCTGGATACCGTTGCGGCTGACCAATACCGGGGGGACGACTCCGGTGCGCGGTCCGGCAATCGTCGTCGTCGCGGCGACGGTGTTCGCGCTGGCTGCCGCGGTGGCCAAGTACCACTACATGGTCTGGGGCTGAGTCCCGTCCTCGCGGACGACTACAGAACCTTCTCCCCGGCAGCGAGATACGCGCTTTCGGTGGCGGCCTTGCGGGGCCGCCACCAGGCCTCGTTCTCGCGGTACCAGCGAATGGTCGCGGCCAGCCCGGCGCCGAAATCGGAATACTCCGGTTCCCAGCCGAGTTCGGTGCGCAGCAGCCTGGCATCGATCGCATAGCGTTGGTCGTGGCCCGGCCGATCGGTGACATGGTCGAAATCGTCCGCGTCGCGGCCGAATTCGGCGAGAATCCGCTGGACCACCGATTTGTTGTCCAATTCGCCGTCCGCGCCGATCAGATAGGTCTGCCCGATCCGGCCACGCTCCAGAATCATCCAGACCGCCCGGTTGTGGTCGTGGACGTGAATCCAATCCCGCACCTGATGTCCCGCGCCGTACAGGCGCGGGCGTACGCCATCGATCAGATTGGTGATCTGGCGCGGAATGAATTTCTCCACGTGTTGATATGGGCCGTAGTTGTTGCTGCAGTTGGAGATCGTCGCGCGCACCCCGAACGAACGCACCCAGGCCCGCACCAGCATGTCGCTCGAGGCCTTGGTCGCGGAATACGGACTCGACGGGTTGTACGGCGTATCCGGGGTGAATGCGGGCGCCCCGGCGTCCAGATCGCCGTAGACCTCGTCGGTGGAGATGTGGTGGTAACGCACGTCGTGCCGGCGTACCGCCTCGAGCAGCGCATAGGTGCCCACGATATTGGTCTGCACGAAGGGCCAGGGGCGGGCGAGCGAGTTGTCGTTGTGCGATTCGGCGGCGAAGTGCACGACCGCGTCCACACCGCCGACGAGCCGGTCGACCAATTCCTGGTCGGCGATGTCGCCGTGCACGAACTCGATGCGGTCCGCGATCGGGTCGAGCGATGCCCGGCTGCCCGCGTAGGTGAGCGCGTCGAGCACGACGATCCCGATATCGGGCCGTTCGGCGACGGTCTGATGGACGAAGTTGGCGCCGATGAATCCGGCGCCCCCGGTTACGAGCACTCGCACGAGCATCCACCCTAATCGGCACGCTCGAGCACCCTCCCCATCGACATCGGCTATTACGCGATGCAGATCACCATTTGGGCAACGAATCGTTTCATGGACTGTGACGTTAGCCACACCCACTACTGGAAGGCCGGTTTGGTTCATCCTCGAAACCCGCACGCGGACTGCATGTTTCCGCGATATCACAGACCACAAGTACACCGTGGTGAACAGAATTTGAATGAACGGTCACAGTTGATTCACCGCACGTTAGCTGATCTCCATTTCGATTTCTCTCGTCCCCCCGAAACAAAACCATCCGAGGTTCCACCAAAAATGATGATGAGGAAATTCGCCGCGACGTCGGCCATGCTGATCGCCACGCTCGGCATCGCCGCGGGCACCGCGAACGCCGCCCCGGCACCGGCCGCCGCCAACGGCGCGGTCGACTACAAGGCCACCACCACCAAGACCTCCACGATCATCAAGACCGATGCGGGCTCCATGGATGTGGAGAACGGGGTCTTCAAGATCAAGGCCGCCAACGGCACCACCCTGGCCGGCACCCAGCTCAAGTTCCGCGTGGACGATTTCGAGTTCCCGATCGCGGCCGACATCGCGGACCACACCGCCACCCTGACCCCGCAATTCGATATGGCGCACGCGGTGTACAAGCCGGTCGACCTGCCCTACCAGAACACCGCCCCGTGGAAGACCCCGTACGACCGTGAGCAGGCGGCCTTCAACCGGATGAAGGACACCATCTCCACCGGTGCCACCATCGGCACCCTGGTCGGCGGCATCAGCGGGGCGACGGTCGGTTGCATCCTGGGTGGTATCGCCGGTACGGCGGCGGCTGCTGCGACTTTGATTGCCCTGTTCGGTGCTCCCCTGGCCGGTATCGTCGGCTGTGCGGCCGGCATCATCGCCGTGGGTGCCCTGGGCACCCTGGCGGGTCAGCTGCTGGTGACCGCCCCGGTCGCCATCCTGGCCGCGGCCCAGTACTTCACCACCATCAACGCGCCCTTCACCCCGGCGAAGTAATTTCCGCACGCTACGACCCCCGCACCGCACGGTGCGGGGGTCGTCGTGCTTCGGCGCGCCCGGCTCACGCCGTGCGCGCGGCCGCCTCCGCCTCGATCCGCGCCCGCACGAACCGCGCCACCCGCCCCAGCACCACCCGGCTCTCGGGCATGCTCGGCGCGATGCTCATGAAGGCGTGCACCTGCCCGCGCCACAGCTCGAGCGAGTTGGGTACCCCCGCCGCGGTGAGCCGGCGGGCCATCAGCTCGCAGTCGTAACGCAGCAGCTCGTCCTCGCCGACAATCAGCAGCGCGGGCGGCAGGGTCCCCAGCGCCCCGTCGACGGGCGAGACCTGGCCCTCCCCGCCGTATTCGACGACCTTCGCCAGGCCCGGCAGCGGGATGTAGGGATCGCGCCGGACATTCGCGTACTCCCGCTTGGCCGCACAGTCCAGATCCAGCAGCGGCGACAGGCCGACCAGTCCGGCGGGTGCGGGCAGCCCGGACTCGACCGCCCGCAGCGCGGTGGCGAAGCTCAGATACCCGCCCGCCGAGTCGCCCGCGAAAACGATCCGGCCCGCGTCCGCACCGTGCCGCAGCAGCCAGCGATAGGCGGTGAGGCAGTCCCGCACCGAACCGGCGATAGGGGTGCCGGGCAGCTGCCGGTACTCGACATTGACCACCGCCAGGCCCGTGCGCCGCGCGATCGCGGCCGCGATCGGGCGATGCGAGTCCAGGCCGCCCAGGAAGAAGCCGCCGCCGTGCAGGTACATCACCACCCCATCCCGCAACGCGCGGCGGGCGCCCGCGGGACGGATGATCTCCATCCGAAAACCCGCCAGGCGCACCTGTTCCCGCTCGATGCCGCGCGGCATCGGCCGCAGGGCCGACAGCCCGTCGACGACGATCCGCGCCAGCGGCATCGTCAGCGGGGTGACCGGATAGTGCCGCACGAACGGGCCGACCACGCCCTGACAGGCCAGCAGCAACGCCCGCGAGGCCAGGCTGCCGCCGTCCGGATTGACCACCACTCCCGGCTCCGGCCGGATCTCGTCTACTCGTACGGCAGCCATCGTGCACCTACCTCACTCCGGACACGCCGCGTCACCAGCAGCCGAAGTTCCGGCGGCGAGTTGTCGGCGCTGACATCTCACACAGTGCTATTTCAGAAGACCACGCCACGAGTGACCTACGCAACAGTTATGCCCGAATCGGGACCAACATAATCCGCCACCGCGCCGGCGCCGCGGACCGATTTTCGCCCGTGAGGCGCGGCTGGCAGACTTGCGTGACATGCGTGGAATCATCCTGGCCGGCGGCACGGGAACACGGCTCCACCCGATCACGCGCGGGGTGAGCAAGCAGCTGGTCCCGGTCTACGACAAGCCGATGGTGTACTACCCGCTCTCGACGCTGATGCTGGCCGGCATCCGGGACATCCTGGTGATCACGACCCCCGAGGACGCGAGCGCCTTCGTCCGGCTGCTCGGCGACGGCTCGCAGTTCGGCATCGCCATCGACTATGTCGTCCAGCCCGAGCCCGACGGGCTGGCCCGGGCGTTCGTGCTCGGCGCGGAGCACATCGGATCCGAATCCGCCGCACTCGTGCTGGGCGACAACATCTTCTACGGACCGGGCCTGGGCACCCGGCTGCGCCGCTTCGACCGGATCGACGGCGGCGCCATCTTCGCCTACCGGGTCTCGGACCCCACCGCGTACGGCGTCGTCGAATTCTCCGACGGCAGAGCGATTTCCATCGAGGAGAAGCCGAAGCGGCCCCGCTCGAACTACGCGGTGCCCGGGCTGTACTTCTACGACAACGACGTCGTCGAGATCGCCCGCGGGCTGCGGCCCTCCGCTCGCGGCGAATACGAGATCAGCGATATCAACCGCACCTACCTCGAGCAGGGCAGGCTGCAGGTCGAGGTGCTGGCCCGCGGTACCGCCTGGCTGGACACCGGAACCTTCGACTCGCTGCTGGACGCGGCCAACTACGTGCGGACGATCGAGGAGCGGCAGGGCCTGAAGATCGGGGTGCCCGAGGAGGTGGCCTGGCGCATGGGCTTCATCGACGACGACCAGTTGGCCCGGCAGGCCGAGCCGCTGGTGCGCTCGGGATACGGCGACTACCTGTTCGGCCTGCTGGCACACGGGCTCGACGAGACCGAACCACAGCACAATCGAGATTGGTAATCATGGAGATTCGCGAACTGGCCGTCCCGGGCGCCTGGGAATTCACCCCGACACTGCGCGGCGACGACCGGGGTGTGTTCCTCGAGTCGTTCAAGGCGTCGGAATTCGAGAAGGCGGTCGGCCGTCCGTTCGAGCTGCTGCAGGTCAACACCTCGACCTCGGCGGCGGGGGTGGTGCGGGGTATTCATTACACCGAAACCCCGCCCGGACAGGCAAAATACGTGACCTGCGTGCGGGGTGCGTTCCTGGACGTGGTGGTGGACCTGCGCCCGGACTCGCCGAGTTTCGGCGCCTGGGACAGCGTGCTGATCGACGATGTGCACCGGCGCTCGGTATTCCTGGCCGAGGGGCTCGGGCACGCGCTGCTCTCGCTCGAGGACGGCTCGACCGTCACGTATCTGTGCTCACTGGAGTACTCACCCGAATTCGATCGGGATATAGACGCTTTCGACGCGGAGATCGGCATCGACTGGCCGACGGTGGGCAGGAACGGACAGTCGCTCGACTTCATCCGCTCCACGAAAGACGCTGCCGCACCGGGCTTGCGGACTCTGCGCGGCTGAGACCTGCTCGCACAGCCGAATCTGGGCGCCCGTCGCAACGACCGGTACAGACGCACACCGCGGTGGACGAATCACGTTCGTCCACCGCGGCTTTCGCACCGGGTCGTCCCGGAAGCATTCAGGCTGCCGTCAGCTCCGATTCGGAGTCGGACTCGGACTCGGCCACGACGACCAGATCCGACACCCGCCGCCTGCCGATGAAGTGCGTCAGCGCCACCAGCGCTCCCAGGATCGACACCACACCGGCGAAGATCAGGCCCGGACGGTAGGTGGCGAGCATCGCCGAGGGCGAACCGTCACCGTGCGATCCGGAGCTGATGATCGCGGTGTTGAGCGCCAGCACGATCGCCGCGCCGACCTGCATCGAGGTCTGCAGCACGCCCGCGGCCAGGCCCTGCTCGTCGTCGTCGATTCCGGCGGTGGCCTGAATGTTGATGGACGGGAAGCCGATCCAGCCGATGCCGACCAGCAGCACCGCGGGCAGGATGACGGTCAGGTAGGACGGATGCGTGTCGACCCGCAGGAACAGCAGGTAGCCGATGCTCATCGCGATCGTGGTGACCGCGATGATCGGGCCGGTGCCGAACCGGTCGACCAGCTTGTCGGAGAACACCGAGGACAGCGCCACCAGCACGCCCACCGGCAGCAGTGCCATCGCCAGGTGCAGCGCCGACCAGTGCAGGGTGTCCTGCATGTACAGGGT
This sequence comes from Nocardia sp. GP40, assembly GCF_050434125.1. Lineage (NCBI taxonomy): Bacteria > Bacillati > Actinomycetota > Actinomycetes > Mycobacteriales > Nocardiaceae > Nocardia > Nocardia sp. GP40. The sequence continues at coordinate 228,874 of NZ_JBNPVW010000002.1, forward strand.
CACGATGAACTGCCAGCTGAAGTAGGAACCCGCCACCGCGATGATGACCAGGCTGGCCCGCACCAGCGTGACCTTGCGCAGGATGCCCAGCCGGATGAGCGGATGCCGGACCCGGTTCTCCACCACCACGAAGGCCACGAACAGCGCCACCACCGCGGCGAACGAGCCGATCGTGCGGGCCGAGGCCCAGCCGGCCTGCGGCGCGGAGACCACGGTGTAGACCAGCAGCAGCATGGCGGCGGTGGACAGCAGCGCCCCGAGCAGGTCGTGTCCGCCCTCCTCCGCCTTGCGGTCCCGCGGCACCAGGACGGCCGCGGCGACCAGTGCGGCCAGCGCGATCGGCACTGGCAGCAGGAAGGTCCAGCGCCAGCCCAGCCCGGTCATCAGGCCGCCGAACACCAGGCCCATGGAGTAGCCGCCCGCACCGAAGACGGTGTATATGGACAGCGCCTTGTTGCGGGCGGGGCCCTCGGCGAAGTTGGTGGTGATGATGGACAGGCCGGTCGGTGCGGTGAACGCCGCGGCCAGTCCCTTGATGAAGCGGGTAGCGATCAGCAGCGCGGCGGAACTGACCAGCCCACCCGAGAGCGAGGCCAGGGCGAACACGCCAAGCGCGATGAGGAAGACCCGTCGGCGCCCGAGCAGGTCCGCGGTGCGGCCGCCGAGCAGCAGCAGCCCGCCGTAGCCCAGGACATAGCCGCTGACCAGCCACTGCAGGGTCGAGGTGCCCAGGTGCAGATCCTTGCCGATGGACGGGAGGGCGACACCGATCATCGAAACGTCGAGGCCGTCGAGGAACAGCACGATGCACAGGGTGATCAGCATGCCCCAGATGCGTGCCGACCACCGGGTATCGGCGGCCCCACCAGCCGAAAGTGTTGCCGTGGAAGTCATGATCAGGACAGTACATGCACGCGCATAAATTGTGCAAGCATTAAATGCAATTGCATGGTTCCGCCCGGGACACTAGGATGGCGGCATGACGAAGGCGTCCACGGTGTCGCCGGTGCGCGCGGCAGCTCCCACCGGGCTGATCAGTGAATGGCGCGACCTCCTGGAGAAGCACGCCACGGTGTCCTGCGCGCTGGAGAAGGAGCTACAGGGTCGCCATCGGATCGGCCTGAGCGAATTCGAGACGCTGGACCGTCTGGTAGACGCCGCATGCGAGACCTATCGGATGAGCGATCTGGCCGCCGACATCTACCTCAGTCAGAGCGCCCTGTCCCGCGCCGTCGCGCGGCTCGAGCGCGAGGGCCTGGTCAGCCGCAGCATGTGCAGCGATGATCGGCGCGCCATCTTCGTCTGCCTCACCGACAAGGGCCGTGCGGTCCACGCCGACGCCGCCCCCACCCACCGCGAGGTCCTGGCCAGCACGCTGCGCTGACTCGCCCGCCTCCCCGCGACTTCAGCGTGCCGTTGCTTACTGCGAGATATGCTCGTCGGGCCGGCGGATGACAGCCCGCTCACGGTGCGCCCGTCCCCGATGAGTTACCCATGTCCGTACGAAATCAGTTGTCGCGGTTGGCATCGCACCGGAGAGTGCCGCGAGATCCGAATCGGCGGCCGACGGATCGCGGCCTGCCAGTTCACAGGGCGGCGCGAGCTTCGTCCAGTAAGGCACGGGCGTCTATTGCGGCGGATTTGATGCTGCCGAAAGCCGTTCGGTACCGGGCGATTTCGTTGTCCTTCTCGTAATAGGCCGAGCCGGTGAAGGTCTGTACGTACACCACCGGCGGCTCCGACAGGTCCCCGGCGTCGGCGAATTCGAGCAGCACGAACCGGCCCGAATCCATGCCCTCGTGATAGCCGGAATCGGTTGGCAGCACCCGGATGTCGACATTGGGCAGCTCACACAGCCGGCGCAGGTGGTCCAGCTGCGCGGCCATCACCTCGGTGCCGCCGATGCGATGCCACAGCAGAGATTCGGTGATCACCGCCTCGACCCGCACCGGATTCTCCGGGCGGGTGAGCACCCGCTGCCGCGCGGCGAAAACGGCCAAGCGGCGCTCGATCTCGGCCGGCGGCATTTCCGGCCGGGCGCCCACCAGCAGCGCGCGGGCGTATGCCTCGGTCCGCAAAAGCGCGGGCACCAACTCGTTCTCGTAGGTCGCCAGGCGCGCGGCCGCCTCCTCCAGCCCGAGGTACACCTCGAAGCCCTCGGCGATGACGTCGCTGTAGTCGGCCCACCAGCCGCGCGCCTTGGTCTCCTTCGCCAGCGCGGTGAGCGGGTCGATGACATCCGTTGGTGCACCGTAGATCTTGCACATGGCCTCGACGTCCAGGGCCCGCAGCGAGGTCTGCCCGGTCTCGATGCGCCAGATCTTCGCCTCGGACCACTCCAGCCGCTGCGCCGCCACCCGCGTCGTCATGCGGGCGCGATTACGCAGATCGCGGAGCTGACGGCCGAGTTGTCTGCGCGGCATAGTCGAACCGGTAATCCCGTGCGGTAAGCCCATGCTTTCCCCCTCGCCCATCTTGCCTGGCCGTACGGCACATCCGAATTGGATATCCGGATCGCGCTCGGATTGTCGCACAACAAAACCGGGTCCGGATATAGCAATCGGCGCACTTACGCCAAGTTCCCTCCTGAGCCGAGCGGGATTACTTTCGCGCGGGACGCCTCCGGAACCGCCAGAATTGCACCGCTCGAACGTCTTCCGAGAGCTGGTTCACCGGCTCGGCCACGTCCGACAGCGCCTGGAACAGGTCGTCGGCCAGTTCCGCGATGTGTTCCACCCGGCCCGCGAGCCGCGCGGCATTCACCAGGAACTCCAGCGCCAGCCGGACCGACGCGGCGATCGTGAGCCCCAGCGGCACCGCGACAACCACCAGGAAGACGATCCCCACCGCCATCGACATTCGCCACAGCAGCACTGTCAGCACGATCGGCACCGCCACCGCGAAGGCCAGGCCCAGCAGATACGCCAGCGGCAGCAGGGTGCGCGTGGCCGGGCGCCGGAACTGCACGTCGAGCAGCGCCCGGGCCGAGGCCGCGCTCCACGCCCCGAAAGCCCCTGGGCTCCGGAACGGTTCGGGCCGCGGCTCGGCGTCTTGCGTCCCGGCCTGCGGCGGGCGTCGCCGCAGGCGCTGCGCCACGGACTCGCGCCAGGCGATGTACTCATCGTCCGGCTCGGCCGACTCCGGTCCGGCGGGGTCATCAGTCATGCTGCGATCCTCTCGCCACCGGCGCCGTCGGGCAACGCGCACGTTTTCCGGGCCACCCCCGCGGGCCTTGCGGCGCAACGCACCCAGCGAGCTTTAAGAATCCCGTTGGGAATCTGTCAGCGGCAACGGATTTGATTCACAGGCAGGACCTCGGCGATTCACAGCTGACGGCACAAAGGTAGTACCCGTGGCCGAACAGCCCAGGTCGAGGCCATAGCAAACCTGAATAGCCCGGTGATCTTGTGACGAAGGCGACGGCCGCGAAAAACTTTCCGCGAATATGTAACAACGCGGATGCCGCCCTCCGATAGCCCCCATGAACACCGAGCAGGACCGAAAACCTACCGGGGAATGGAGAAGACCGTGCGTACGACGTTTCCGACTTCCGTCAAGGCGGCCGCAGTAGCCGCTAGCGCGCAGGACTACATCCAGCGCGGCTGGACGGTTGCCGAAACGGCCAACGGCATCTGCCTGATCACCGATGAGAATGTCTCCGCCGTGGAGGTCACCGGTGAGCTCGCGACGTCCGTGCGCCGATACCTGCGGGCGAACAGCCTGACGGGCCCGGTCATCGAGATTCCGGGCGCCGAGCGCCGCGAGATCCACCTGGTCACCGGCATTGCCAAGGCCGGGCTGGCCGTGGAGGCGCTGCGCAAGGCCGGCGCGATCGTCCACACCGACGGCGCGGGGATCCCGCTGCCGCCCACCCAGCTCTCCGCCGGGGATGCCTGCTGGGGCGTCGCCCCCGGCGAGGCCCGCTGGATTCCGCCGGTCGTCGCGCTGGGCGCGGCCGTCCGCGCGGCCAGCACCGGCCGCAAGCGCCAGCTCGCCCGCGTAGCCTGCTGACCTCCGGGGCGTAACCACATAACGACACCGCGGGACCGCACGGGCCCCGCGGTGTCGTGTGTCTGGACTACCCATCGCCCGCTTGAAGATTCGCCTGTCGGATACGGCCGGTCCGGGCAATGATGGGCGTATGACCGATGTCACCGATGGCCGCCGTACCCTGCTGCGCACCTGCCCGCTGTGCGAAGCGGTGTGCGGGCTCGAGATCACCCTCGATCGCGACGATCACGTCGTCGGGGTCCGGGGCGATCGTCAGGACCCGTTCAGTCACGGGTTCCTCTGCCCGAAGGGGGCGAGCCTGGGACATCTGGACGAGGATCCGGACCGGCTCACCGCGCCGATGATCCGGAATCGAGCGGACGACACCTGGCGGACCGCGTCCTGGCAGGCGGCGTTCGACCTGATCGCCGAGCGGTTCCCGGCCGTGGCCGCCGAGCACGGCCGCGGCGCCACGGCGCTGTATCTGGGAAATCCCAACGCACACACCGTGGCCGGGGCGCTCTACCTGCCGGTGCTGATCCGCGCGCTGAGCACCCGCAACCTGTACTCGGCCAGCACCGCCGACCAGATGCCCAAGCAGGTGGCCAGCGGGCTGATGTTCGGCGATCCGCTGACCGTCGCGGTGCCCGACCTGGACCGCACCGACTACCTGCTGATGCTCGGCGCCAATCCGCTCGAATCCAACGGATCGCTGTGCACCGCACCGGACTACCCCGGACGGCTCAAGGCCCTCCGCAAGCGCGGCGGCCGGTTGGTCGTGGTGGATCCGCGCCGCACCCGCACCGCCAAGGCGGCCGACGAGCACCTGTTCATCCGGCCCGGCAGCGATGCCTACCTGCTGTTCGGGATCGTGCACACGCTGTTCGCAGAGAATCTCGCCGACGTGCGCGTGGCGGCCGACGGGCTGGACGAGGTGCGCGCGGCCGCCGCGGACTTCTCGCCCGAGGTCGTGGCCGGGCGCACGGGCGTGCCCGCCGAGACGATTGCGCGGCTCGCGCGCGAGCTCGCCGCCGCGCCCACGGCCGCCGTGTACGCCCGCATCGGAACGTGCACGGCCGAATTCGGCACCGTGACGCAGTGGCTGGTCGACGTCATCAATGCGCTCACCGGGAATCTGGACAGCGTCGGCGGGGCGATGTTCGCCACCCCCGCGGCCCTGGGCATCGTGCGCTCCCGGCCCTTCCGGCTGGGCCGCTGGACCAGCCGGGTGCGCGAATTGCCCGAGGCCATGGGCGAATTCCCGATCGCCACGCTCGCCGACGAGATCACCACTCCGGGCGAGGGGCAGGTGCGCGCGCTGATCACGGTCGCCGGAAATCCCGTGCTGTCCGCGCCGAGCGGGACCCGGCTGGGCGCGGCGCTGGCGGAACTCGACTTCATGGTGAGCGTGGATCGGTACCTGAACGAGACCACCCGGCACGCCGATGTCATCCTGCCGCCGCCGCGGACGGTGCAGTCGCCGCACTACGATTTTGCGCTCCTGCAGTTCGCGGTGCACAACTATGCCCGGTACTCCCGGCCGCTGGTGCCGCTGGGCGATCACCCCGCGGAGGCGGAAATCCTTGCGCGCCTGGCGCTGGCGGCGTCCGGGCAGCAGCCCGAGCCCGGGCGGGATCCGCTCGCCGCGGTCGACGAGCTGGTGATAGCCGGCACGCTGCACAAGGCCGGTCTGCTGGAGCGACGCCCGGAACTGCAGGGCGAGAACAGCATCGAGCAGCGCATCGACATGATGCTGCGGCTGGGGCCGTACGGGCAGTGGAATCCGCAGCCACTGCCGAACGCGGCCACCGAGCCCTACAGCGGGATGAATCTCCAGGTGCTGCTGGACAATCCGCACGGTGTCGACCTGGGCGCGCTGGTGCCCGGCCGCCTGCCGGACGTGTTGCGCACCGCCTCGCAGCGGGTCGAGCTCGCGCCGCCGGAGCTGCTCGCCGACGTGGCCCGGCTCCGGGCCCGCCTGACCGACGCCGCGCCGGAGCTGCTGCTGATCGGCCGCCGCCAGCTGCGCTCCAACAACAGCTGGATGCACAACATCTCCACCCTCGTCGGCGGGTCCAACACCTGCACGCTGCACATCCACCCCGACGACGTGGCACGCCTGGGCCTGTCCGATCTGGCGGTGGTGAAATCGGCGGCCGGCACGGTGACCGTGCCGCTGGAACCGACCGAGGAGATCATGCCCGGCGTGGTGAGCCTGCCGCACGGGTGGGGTCACACCGACAGCACGCAGACGGTGGCGCGCGCACACGCCGGGGTGAATGCCAATGCGCTGACCGATGATTCGCTCGTCGATGCGCCGTCCGGGAATGCGGTGTTCAACGGGGTGCCCGTGACGCTGGCCCCCGCGTAAACGACGAGGTCCGCGAGACGACCGGTCGGCATCCGCAAGGGGGATGGCCGACCGGACATCTCGCCCATGATCGGGCAATCGAGACATAAGGGATAACGCACTCTTGCGAATCCCACTTATATACAAGCAATCTCGGCACACGATAGCGGCACGGAGGCTAGCATCTACTCGGCAACCAACGAAATCGGGACTTGCCGCCGCCGACGTCGCGGAGGATCGTCTCCCGAGATGGTTGCGACCCTGCTCCATCGAAAGCTCTACCAGCTGGTTCTGTTCCACACGCACGAAAAGCTGTACGAACTATAGGATTTCGGCATATCTGTGGTTCCGCGCAAGACCTCGGCATATGCGGATTCAGCTAACCGAGGGAGCGACATGCTCGGCATAGATCACGGCAGTGACGGCGAGCGAGAGCTACAGCAGCGCTGGGGTACCCGGGAACGGGCCGAGCGCTTCTACGGAGAACAGGTGCTGGACAGGCTGAATGCGGCGATGATCGAGTTCGTCCGCCGCATGGACATGGCCTTCATCGCCACCGCGGACAGCAACGGCGAATGCGACGCCAGCTTCCGCGCCGGCAAACCGGGCTTCCTGCACATCATCGACGAACGCACGATCGCGTATCCGGAGTATCGCGGCAACGGCGTCATGGCCAGCATGGGCAATCTGCTGGAGAACCCGCACGTCGGAATCATGCTCATCGACTTCACCCGCGATCTGATCGGCCTGCACATCAACGGCCCGGCCCGGATCGTCGAGGACGGCTCGCTACGCAGCCGGGTCCCCGGCCTGCCCGAATCCGAGCGCGGCCGGGCCGCCTCGCACTGGGTGGTCGTCGCCATCGAGGAGGCGTACATCCACTGCCGCAAGCACATCCCGCACCTGATCCCCGCGCCGCGCGAGTCCCGGCAGTGGGGCACGGACAATCCGCGTGCCAAGGGCGGGGACTATTTCGGGGTGAAGGCGGACGCGATCGCGGCGCGGAGCACGCCGCCGCGCCCCGAACCGGCTGTGCTGCCGACAGTGATCGGCGCGCTCGGCACCGAGGCCGAAACCGCGGCGCTGGCCAGGGGCATCCGGTCGTTCGCCGACGAGGCCGGGGCCTTCGCGGCCGCGGCCCGATCGCATGCGGCCGGCACAGGCTGGGGGTAGCCCCGATCAGTGCATCTTCACGATCAGTGCATCTTGAAGATGACCGCGCGCTGCACAATGAAGTTGATCACCGTCGCGGTGCCCTGGGCTACGACGAAGGCGACCAGCACCGCGAGCGTCACCGAGTGGCCGCCGAGGGTCAGCTTCATCGCGGGCAGCACCGTATTCATCAGGGCGTTGATACCGACCTGCGCGGCGAAGGTGACCGCGTAGAGGACGACCACCGCGAGGAAGCGGGCGCGACTCGGCTCGGCCTTGAAGGTCCAGCGGCGATTGATCAGGTAGGCGACCGTGGTGCCGACGATGAAGCTGCACGCCTTGGAGACGTCGCGCTCGAGCCCCAGCCCCTTCCACAGCACCAGGTACAGCCCGAAGTCGACGACCGCCGACAGGGCGCCGGTGAGGATGAACCGAATGATCTGCGTCTTCAGGTCGACGTCCGTGCCGCCCGGCTCGTCGACCAGGGGCAATTCGGCCGGAAGGGGAAGATGGGGTTCCGCGGTCACGGGCACGAGCGTAGCGGGCCGTACCCACGGATGGAGAGCTCCGGAGGGCAGTAACCCGCGCAGCACACTGTGACGTCGGTTCCATCGGGCCCCACCGCCGGTGACACTCAGCCCAAGATTCGGCGATACCTGTAGCCTCTATGCCGATGTCCACGAAAGCTCAGACCTCCACGGCCGCCGCCGCCACTCCGGCGAGCGACGATGCGGAGACGACGTCGACCGGCTTCGATGCCCTGCCGACGCGGACTCGCACACTGACCGGATGGGGTCGCACCGCACCCGCTACCTCCGAAGTTCTCTCGACCAACGACCCGGAGCTCATCGCCCGCGCGGTCACCATGGTCGCGGAGGACAATGACTCCAAGCCCGCGCACCTGCGCCGCGGTGTCATCGCCCGGGGCCTGGGCCGCTCCTACGGTGACCACGCGCAGAACTCCGGCGGCCTGGTCATCGACATGCCCGCGCTCAACCGCATCCACCGCATCGACCGCGACACCCGCATGGTCGACGTGGACGGCGGGGTGAGCCTGGACCAGCTGATGAAGGCCGCGCTGCCGTTCGGGCTGTGGGTCCCGGTGCTCCCGGGCACCCGCCAGGTGACCATCGGCGGCGCCATCGCCTCCGATATCCACGGCAAGAACCATCACAGCGAGGGTTCGTTCGGCAACCATGTGCGGACCATCGATCTGCTCACGGCCGACGGCAAGGTGCAGACCATCGGGCCGAAGAAGAACGCCAAGCTGTTCTGGGCCACGGTCGGCGGCAACGGCCTGACCGGCATTATTCTTCGCGCCACCATCGAGATGGTCCCCACGGAGACCGCCTACTTCATCAACGACGGCGTCAAGACCACCACCCTCGACGAGACCATCGCCGCGCACAGCGATGGCAGCGAGGCGAACTACACGTATTCCAGCGCGTGGTTCGACGTGATGAACCCGCCGCCGAAGCTGGGACGCGCCACCATCACTCGCGGGCGCCTGGCCAAGCTGGAAGAGCTGCCCAAGAAGAAGCAGAAGAACCCGCTGAAATTCGATGCGCCGCAGCTGCTTACGGTGCCGAATGTCTTCCCGAGCTTCACCGCCAACAAGCTGACCTTCGGCATGGTCGGCGAGGCATACTACGCCATGGGCGGCAACTACACCGGCAAGATCCAGAACCTGACGCAGTTCTATCACCCGCTCGACATGATCGCGGAGTGGAACCGTGCGTACGGCCCCGCCGGATTCCTGCAGTACCAGTTCGTGGTGCCGACCGATGCGGTCGAGGAATTCAAGAGGATCATCATCGACATCCAGGCGTCCGGGCACATCTCCGCGCTGAACGTTTTCAAGCTGTTCGGCCCGGGTAATCCGGCTCCGCTGAGCTTCCCGATGCCGGGCTGGAACATCTGCTGCGACTTCCCGATCCGGCCCGGTCTCAACGAACTGGTGTCCGATCTGGACCGCCGCGTCCTGGAATTCGGCGGCCGCCTCTACACCGCGAAGGACTCCCGCACCACCGCGGAGACCTTCCACCAGATGTACCCCCGGATCGACGAGTGGATCAAGATCCGCCGAAGTGTCGATCCCACAGGCGTTTTCATGTCCGATATGGCGAGAAGGCTGGAGCTGCAGTGATCAACGCCGTAGGCAACCCGCAGACGATTCTGCTCCTGGGCGGCACCTCGGAGATCGGCCTGGCGATCTGCGCCGAGTATCTGAAGAAGGGCCCGGCGCGAATCCTGTTGGCGGCGCTGCCCAATGATCCGCTGCGCGCGGACGCCGTGGCGCAGATGGAGGCCGCCGGCGCCTCGACGGTCGAGCTCATCGACTTCGACGCCCTGGACACCGACGGGCACCAGAAGGTCATCGACGCGGCCTGGGCCGGCGGCGACGTGGACGTGGCGATCGTGGCCTTCGCCCTGGACGGCGATCCCGAGGAGCTCTGGCAGAACCAGCGCAAGGCCGTGCGCGTGGCGCAGGTGAACTACACCGCCTCGGTCTCGGTCGGCGTGCTGCTGGGCGAGAAGATGAAGGCCCAGGGCTTCGGGCGGATCATCGTGATGTCCTCGGTCGCCGGTGAGCGGGTGCGCCGCTCCAACTTCGTCTACGGCTCCACCAAGGCCGGCATGGACGGGTTCTACCTGGGCCTCGGCGAGGCGCTGCGCCCGCACGGCCCGCGCGTGCTGGTGATCCGCCCGGGCATGGTCCGCACCCGGTTCTCCGCGCACGTCAAGGAGGCCCCGCTGACGGTGAACAAGGAGGACATCGCGGTGCTCGCGGTGACCTCCGCGCAGCAGGGCAAGGAACTGGTCTGGGCCCCGGGCCCGTTCCGTTTCGTGATGATGATCCTGCGGCACATCCCGCGCCCGATCTTCCGTCGCCTGCCGATCTAGCAGGCACGAACAACACCCCGAGAGGCCCTCGGCGCACATGCGCCGAGGGCCTCTCGACGTTCACAGATCCAGATGCAGGCGCAGCGCCCTGTCGATCTCCTCCAGCACCCTCGCCGGCAGGCGACCGAGCGCGGGACCCAATCTGTCCACCGACACCGAACGAACCTGTTCGGCCTGCGCCTTGGAATCGACGCGCACCCCGGGCAGGTCCTGTCCCAGAAACACCTGGAACGGGTAGACGCGGTCGGTATTGCTGGTCACCGGAACCACGGTGACCACTCCGCGCCCCAGCCGCGCCGCGGTCTCGTTGGCGCGGTCGTTGCTCACGATGACCGCCGGACGGCGCTTGTTGGATTCCGCGCCCCGCACGGGCTCGAGATCGACCAGCCGGATCTCACCGCGCCGCATCACCCGAGCCCGTCGGCGGAGGTGGCATCCCAGAGATCCGTCTCGTCGGAGGTCTCCCATTCGGACCACGCCGACGCGTACGCGTCCGCCAAGCCGGCCTGCCTGAGTAGGCGGATCGCTTCCTGCACCGCCGCCGACCGCGAGGACAGCCCACGCTCACGGACTACCTCGTCGAGCAGAGCGACATCCTGTTCGGAGAGACTGACACTCAACTTCATACCCCCAATGCTACTTCTGATAGGAACATGGATGCTACCAGGAGTAGGAGGTGCGGGCTCATTGATATCCAACCGACATCGAGCGGGCGCACCCGCCGTGCATGCTGCCGCCCCCTGCCCGGTCGCACCCCGTTAGGCTGACGCACGGTTTACGGTCCTGTGCAGCCGAATAGTGGAATCCGGAGGCGGCGTGCGAGTACTTGTCCGGCAGGTGGGCGAAGGTGTCGGCGAGGCGGTGCTCGCGGCGGTCGTCGCCGTCGTCGTCGCGGTCGTCGGGCTCGAGGCGTTCTCCACGGTGCACTGGCCCGCCTTCAACGCCTCCAATGTGACGCGGGCGCTGACCACCGTCGGGCAGGTCGGCGCGGCGGTGCTGCTGATCGCGGCGGTCGTGCTGATCCGGCTGCGCCGCTGGCCCTGGCTGGCGAAAGTGCTGTCCTGGGCGGGCATTTCGACGTTCGTGACGGTGACGCTCGGCATGCCGCTGGCGGCGACCAAGCTGTATCTGTTCGGGATCTCGGTGGATCAGGAGTTCCGGACCGAATACCTCACCCGGCTCACCGATTCCGCGGCGCTGCGCGACATGACCTACGCGGATCTGCCGCCCTACTATCCGGCCGGCTGGTTCTGGTTCGGCGGGCGGGTCGCGACGCTGCTCGGGCGGCCGGGCTGGGAGGCGTTCAAGCCGTGGGCGATCGTCTCGCTCGCGATCGCCTCGGTGATCACACTCGTGTTGTGGTCCAAGCTGATTCGCGCCGACTGGGCCGTCGGTGTCGCCGCCGTGACCACCGCGGTGATGGTGGCGTACGTCTCGCCGGAGGCCTACAGCGCGGTCATCGTGGTGGCGTTCGCGCCCGCGATGGTGCTGGCGTGGGGCGCGCTGTACGGCCCGGAACGGGCGACGGCACCCGGCGACGGCGGCACGAGCGGCGCGGGACCCACCGCGGGCGGCTGGGGCGCGGCCCTGGGCGCGGGGCTGTTCCTCGCGGCAGCGGCCTTGTCGTACACCCTGTTCTTCGGGATCGCCGTCTTCGCGGTCTGCCTGATGGCGCTCGTGGCGTGGGGCGCGCTGGTGTGGCAACGTCGGGCCACCGCGGCCCACGACGCGCGATCGCCCCTGCGGCTCGCGTGGCCGATCCTGGCCCGGCTGATCGTGATGGGCGTCGTGGCCGCCATCGGGGGGGTGATCGCCTTCGGGCCGTATCTGGTCAAGTCGCTGACGACGCACGGCGCCAACGCCTCGCAGCGGTACCTGCCCGGGGCGGGATCACAGCTGCCGTTCCCGATGTTCGAATTCTCGCTGCTGGGCACGCTGTGCCTGATCGGCACGGTCTGGCTGGTGCTGCGGGCGGGGAGTTCGCGCCGGGCGCAGGCGCTGGGGATCGCGGTGGTGGCGATCTATCTGTGGTCGCTGGCCTCGATGACGCTCACCGCCGCGGGCACCACCCTGCTGTCCTTCCGGCTGGATCCGATCCTGCAGGTCCTGCTGGCCGCGGCCGGGGTTTTCGGCTTCCTCGAGGGTTCGCGGGCGATCTACCAGGCGCTGAACGAGCCGAAGCGGTTCCGCGCGGTGGTCGCCGCGGTAGGGGTGATCGGGGCGCTCGCCTTCACCCAGCGCATTCCGAACATCCTCAATGCCGAGATCACCACGGCCTACACCGACACCGACGGCAACGGCGTGCGCGCGGATCAGCGCAGCCCCTCGGCCGTCTCGTACTACGGCCAGGTCGACGCCGCCCTGCTCGCGCAGACCGGACGCCCGCGCGATCGATCCGTCGTGCTCACCGCGGACACCAGCTTCCTGTCCTACTACCCGTATTTCGGATTCCAGGCGCTCACCCCGCACTACGCCAATCCGCTGGCCGATTTCCCGGCCCGCGCCGCGGAGATCAAGCGGTGGAGCGGGCTGAGTTCTCCCGCCGAGTTGCTGGACGCGCTCGCGCACTCTCCGTGGCGCGCCCCGGACGCCTTCCTGTTCCGCAGCGGTGGGGACAGCTACACCCTGCGCCTGTCGGCGGATGTCTATCCGAACGATCCGAATGTGCGTCGCTACACGATCGCCTTCCCCAAGTCCCTGTTCGACGATCCGCACTTCCAGGCCACCGAAATCGGCCCGTTCACCCTCGTGGTCGTGCACCGCTGACACTTCCGACTCATTCCGGGCCGCCTCACCGCCTCCGATCTCGAAATAATGGCCTCTAGCTGTGGATATATGACGGGCTCCCGGGCGCGGTGACGATGCACACAGACGCGCCGGCCTGTGGATAAGTGTGTGGAATAGGGCATTTTCTTGTGGATAACTTCTCCGCCGATCTGCGGATATCCCCACCCTGCACCAGCCATCGAACGCCAACATACGGCGGGGACTATTCCGCCCTTGTGCGCGCGACGGCTTAGCATCCCTACTCGTGCGCGCTGACTCCCCCGGCTTCACCCGTGTCCGGCTGGTCGCCCTCGTCTCGGGTGTGCTGGCAACCCTGCTGGCGGTAATCACGCCGCTGCTGCCGGTGCGGCAGGATCGGGCGGCGCTGGATTGGCCGCAGCAGCAGTCGGCGAGCGTGACCGCGCCGCTGGTGTCGTATGTGCCGCTCGACGTGCGGTTCTCGGTGCCGTGCGCGGCGTTCCGGGGGATGACGAGCGGGACCGTGCTCTCGACGGTGCCGGCGCAGGCCTCGACCGCGACCGCCAAGGGGCTGCTCGCCACCGTGACCGAGGTGCCCGGGCAGGGCCCGACGCTGTCGGTGCTGCTGCGCGAGATTCCGCTGCTGTCGGCGCCGCTGGCCGAGGTCGGCGGGTGCGGGGAGCTCACCGTCGATTCGACCGTCGCCACCACCACGGCCACGCTGACCGGGGTGCACCGCAAGGACGGCACCCCGTTCACCGACACGGTGAGCGGCGACGTGCGACCCCAGATCGTCGGCGTCTTCACCGATCTGCCCCGCGCCCGGCTCGCCGGCGCACACCTGCACGCCGACATCGATTCGCGCTTCACCTCCGCGCCGACGCTGCTCAAGACGGCCACCACCGTGTTCGCGGTGCTGTTCACCCTGATCGCGCTGCTCGCGCTGCACCGGCTCGACACCGCCGACGGCCGGCGGCCGCGCCGGTTCCTGCCCGCGCACTGGTGGAAATTCACCCTCGCCGACGCGGTCGTGCTGGGCACGCTGGTGTTGTGGCACATCATCGGCGCCAACACCTCCGACGACGGCTACATCCTGAATATGGCTCGTACGGCCGGGCATTCGGGCTACATGTCCAACTACTACCGCTGGTTCGGGGTGGCCGAGGCGCCGTTCGGATGGCCGTACGAGGTGCTGGCCTGGATGACCCGGATCAGCGATTCGAGTCCCTGGATGCGCCTGCCCGCGCTGCTGGCCGGAATCCTGTGCTGGCTGGTGATCAGCCGGGAGGTGTTGCCGCGCCTGGGTTCTCGCGTGCGCCGGAACTCCGTGGCGCTGTGGACCGGCGGCCTGATCTTCCTGGCCGCCTGGCTGCCCTACGACAACGGCCTGCGGCCCGAGCCGCTCATCGCGCTGGGCGCGCTGCTCACCTGGGCCAGCATCGAGCGCGCGATCGCCACCGGGCGGCTGCTGCCCGCCGCGGTCGGGGTTCTCATCGCCGCATTCTCGCTGGCCGCGGGCCCGACCGGACTCATCTGTATCGCCGCGATGATCGCGGGATCACGACCGGTGCTGCAGATCATCATCAAACGCGCACAACCGGATTCGCCGCCAGGCCCGGATCGCACACCGAATTCCGGCAAGCATGCCGGAACGACGGGCGCGGGCATCGGGTCGGCGATCCTGCGGTACGGCGCGCTGCTCGCGCCGGGGGTGGCCGCGGGCATGCTGGTGCTGGTGGTCGTCTTCGCCGATCAGACGCTGGCCGCGGTCATGGAGGCCACCCGGGTCCGCACCCTCATCGGGCCGAACGTGGCCTGGTTCGACGAGCGGACCCGCTGGGACGCGCTGCTGTCGCTGTCCCCCGACGGCTCGCTGGCCCGCCGGTTCGGCATTCTGGGCATGCTGCTGTGCCTGGCGGTCTGCGTGCTGGTGATGCTGCGCAAGAACGGCCGGATCCCCGGCACCTCGCGCGGGCCGTCTGCGCGCATCCAGGGCATCGTGTTCGTGTCGCTACTGCTGATGATGTTCACCCCCACCAAGTGGACCCACCACTTCGGCGTCTATGCGGGCCTGGCCGGCTCGATGGCCGCGCTGACCGCGGTCGCGGTGGGCACCAACGGCATTCGCGCGCGCTACAACCGCTCGCTGTTCGCCGCGGGCGTGTTCTTCCTGCTGGCGGTCACCTTCACCGGCTCCAACGGCTGGTGGTACGTGTCCAGCTACGGGGTGCCGTGGTTCGACAAGGCGCCGCTGCTGCTGAGCAAGGGCTTCTCGACGGCCTTCCTGGGCCTGGCGGTGCTGTGCCTGCTGCTCGCCGCCTGGCAGTACTACCGCGAGCCCTACCGCAACCGGGAATCGTCCCGGCGGTTCGACCGGTTCGCGATCGAGCCACTGACCATCGCCGCCGCGGCGATGGTGCTCTTCGAGGTCGCCTCGCTGGCCAAGGGCGCGATCACCCAGTACCCCGCATACTCGATCGCACAGTCGAATATCCATGCGCTGACGGGCAATACGTGCGCACTGGCCAATGACGTTCTGGTCGAGACGAATACCGCCGATTCGCTGCTGCAGCCCTACACCGGTTCGGCCGCACAGGGATTGGCCGCCGAGAACGTCGGCTTCACCCCGGACGGCGTCGCGAGCGACCTGACCGCCGACGCCGAGGAGACCACCACCGGCGGCGCCAACTCCGTCAGCAGCGACAACCAGAACAAGACCAGCCGCACCACCGCGGCCGGAACCGGCGGCGGGACCACCACGAAGCCGGGCATCAACGGCAGCACGGTCGCGCTGCCGTTCGGCCTGGACCCCGCGCGCACGCCGGTCCTGGGCAACTACACCACCGACCAGAAGCAGCAGGCCCACCTGACCTCGCAGTGGTACCGCCTGGATCTGCCCGCGGCCCAGCGGGATCCGGCCTACAGGGTGCTGGTGGTGACCGCGGCGGGACGGATTCAATCGGTCAACAAGGACGGCGTGCTCACCTACGGTCAGCAGCTGAGCGTGGAGTTCGCGCACCGCGACGCCGACGGCGCGGAAACCGCGCTCGGGTCGTTCATGCCCCTGGACATCGGCGGCGCCCCGTCCTGGCGCGACATGCGGATCCCGCTGGACCGGATTCCGGCGCAGACCAACGCCGTCCGGATCGTCGCGGTGGCCAACGACCTGACCACCCGGCAGTGGCTGGCGGTCACCCCGCCGCGCCTGCCGCGGCTGGCCACGCTGGATTCGGTGCTCGGGCGCCGGGCCCCGGTGCTCGAGGACTGGCACGTCGGCCTGGCCTTCCCGTGCCAGCGGCCCTTCGACCACAAGGACGGCGTGGCCGAGGCGCCCGACTGGCGCATCCTGCCCGACCGCGTCGGCTCGGATGCCTCCAATGCCTGGCAGGACGACATCGGCGGCGGCCCGCTCGGCTGGACCGGCCTGCTGCTGCAGGCCCAGACCGTGCCGAGCTATCTGGATCGCGACTGGGAACGAGACTGGGGCGAGCTGGAAAAGTTCACACCGTACGATTCCGCGGCGCGTCCGGCCACGATCGGCGTCACCGTGCAGAACCGCTGGGGCTGGGTCAAG
Organism: Nocardia sp. GP40; assembly: GCF_050434125.1. Lineage (NCBI taxonomy): Bacteria > Bacillati > Actinomycetota > Actinomycetes > Mycobacteriales > Nocardiaceae > Nocardia > Nocardia sp. GP40. Next base: position 245,589 of record NZ_JBNPVW010000002.1, read on the forward strand.
GACGCCCCGATCAAGGTGAAGTAGGGCGCGGCGCGGCGACGTTCGGCGTGTCGCGCGGGACGGTGAACGCGGTCACTTCCCACGCCAGGCATTAACATCCAACCGTGCCCGACGCCGCAACCGCTGTCTTGACAGAACCGACGTCCGCCGGTGCTCCGGCGACGTCGCGCGATTTCCGCACCGCCCGCACGATCGCGTTGATCGCGGGCCTGCTCGGCGCGTTGTTCGCGCTCGCCACGCCGTTCCTGCCGGTGGATCAGACCACCTCGGAGGTGAACTGGCCCCAGGGCGGCGTGCTCGGCAATGTCGAGGCCCCGCTGATGTCCCAGATCCCGGTGGACGTGCGGGCCAGCATCCCGTGCGCGGCGGTGGCCAAGCTGCCGACCGGCGCCATGGTGCTCAATACCGCACCGCCCCAGGGCGATCGGGCCGCGCTGCAGGGGATGTTCGTGCGCGTGACCGCCGATACCGTCGACGTGGTGAACCGCAACGCCATCGTGGCCTCGGCGAAGCGGTCCGAACTCGGTCACTGCGGCACGATTTCGATCGTCTCCGACAACACCCACACCACGGCCGCGTTCGAGGGCCTGACCACGCAGGTCGAGCAGCCGGACGGGACGAAGACGACCGTTCCGGTGGCGGGCACCCAGGCGGGCGACCTGCGGCCGCAGGTGGTGGGCGTGTTCTCCGATCTGAAGGGCGCCGCCCCGGCCGGGCTGTCGTTCCACATGACCGTCGACTCGCGATTCACCTCGCACCCGACCGTCACCAAGCTGGTGGCGACGATCGCGGCCGTGCTGTGCACCCTCATCGCCCTGGCCGCGCTGGCGCGCCTGGACACCAGCGACGGCCGCGGTCACCGCCGCTTCCTGCCCGCGCACTGGCTGAAGCCGACGTTGGCGGACGCCGCGATCATCGGCACCCTGGTGGTGTGGCACTTCGTCGGCGCGAACACCTCCGACGACGGCTACATCCTGACCATGGTGCGCGTCGCGCCGCACGCGGGCTACCTGGCCAACTACTTCCGCTGGTACGGCGTCCCGGAGGCCCCGTTCGGCTGGTACTACGACATCATCCAGTGGTTCGCGCATATCTCGACGGCGAGCCCGTGGGTGCGGATCCCCGCGACCCTGTGCGCGATTCTGTGCTGGATGGTGATCAGCCGCGAGGTGGTGCCGCGCCTGGGCCGCGGGGTGCGGAACTCGAAGGTGGCGCTGTGGACCGGCGGGCTGGTCTTCCTGGCGTTCTGGCTGCCCTACAACAACGGCCTGCGCTCGGAGCCGATCGTGGCCCTGGGCGTGCTGCTGACCTGGGTCTCGATCGAGCGCGCCATCGCGACCGGACGACTGCTGCCCGCCGGGGCCGCGGTGCTCGCGGCGGCGTTCACCCTGGCCGCCGCGCCGACCGGGCTGAACTGTATCGCCGCGCTGCTCGCCGGAATTCGCCCGCTGGTGCGGATCGTGGTGCGCCGGCGGCGCACGCTGGCCGCGAGCGGAAACCGCTGGGAGCGCTCGTTCCTGGGATCGCTGCTCCCGCTGCTCGCGCCCCTCGCGGCGGCCGGATTCCTGGTGCTGACCGTGGTCTACGCCTCGCAGACCTTCGCCGGTATCCAGGAGGCCGACCGGGTGCGGCAGCTGGCCGGGCCGAATCTGGCCTGGTACGAGGACTATCTGCGGTACTACTACCTGTTCGTGGAGACGGTGGACGGCTCGGTCGCGCGCCGGTTCGCCTTCCTGGTGATGATCCTGTGCCTGATCACCACCATGCTGGTGCTGCTGCGGCGGCGCCGGGTGCCGGGCATCTCCAGCGCGCCGACGTGGCGGCTGCTGGGCGTGGTCTTCGGCACGATCTTCCTGATGATGTTCAACCCGACCAAGTGGACCCACCACTTCGGCGCCTACGCGGGCATCGCCGGGTCGCTGGCGGCGGTCACCGCGGTGGCGGTCTCGGCGACGGCGCTGCGCTCGCGCAAGAACCGCTCGATCTTCCTGGCGGCGTTGCTCTTCACGCTGGCGCTGGCGTTCTCGGGCATCAACGGCTACTGGTACGTGTCCAGCTACGGTGTCCCGTGGTTCGACAAGATGGTGCAGCTGCACGGAATCAAGTCGAACACCGTCGTGCTGATGCTGTTCGGCCTGTCGATGCTGCTGGTCGGCTGGCATGCGCTGCGGGAGGGCTACGCGAAGCCCGAGACGGCGGATTCGGCGCGCGGCAGGCGGATTCGCCAATTCGCCGGGATACCGCTGACCGTCGTCGCGGCGCTGATGGTGCTGTTCGAGGTGCTGTCGCTGGTCAAGGGCGCCTACTCGCAGTATCCGGCCTACTCGCTGACCCGCTCGAACTTCGACGCCCTCGGCGGCAACACCTGCGGCCTGGCCAATGACGTACTGGTGGAACCGAATTCGAACGAGGGCCGGCTGCGCCCGATCATCGACCCGGCGCACCCGCCCGCCAAGGGCGACCCGCTGGCCGGGGTGGACCCGACCGGATTCGACCCGAACGGGGTGCCCTCGGACCTGAAGGCCGATGCGGTCGAGGTGAAGCCGGGCACCGGCAACACCTCCAGCCAGTCCGTCGGGGCGAACTTCGCCGAGGGCCAGGACGCGGGCACCGGCGGCGGCCGCATCGACAAGGCGGGCATCAACGGCAGCACCGTGGCGCTGCCGTTCGGGCTGGACCCTAAGACGACCCCGATCATGGGCAGCTACCAGAACGGCCTGCAGACCCCTGCCCACCTGATCTCCGCCTGGTATCAGCTCCCGGCGCGCTCGCCGCAGTCGCCGATCGTGGTGATCACCGCGGCCGGACGCATCCTGTCCTACGACGACACCGGCGTGCTGCAGTACGGCCAGGGCCTGCTGCTCGAGTACGGCAAGCGCCAGCCCGACGGCAGTGTCACCTCCGAGGGCAACTACGTCCCGCGCGACGTGGGCCCGGCGCCGTCGTGGCGCAACCTGCGCGTGCCGCTGGACAAGATCGCGCCCGACGCCGACGCGGTGCGGATCGTCGCGGATCGGCGGGTGCTGATCGGCGACCAGTGGCTGGCGTTCACCCCGCCGCGGGTGCCGAAGCTGCAGACGCTCAACACCTTCATCGGCTCGACCCAGCCGGTGCTGGAGGACTGGGCGGTCGGCCTGCAGTTCCCGTGCCAGCAGCCGTTCCTGCACCGGGACGGCGTGGCGACGATGCCGAACTACCGCATCCTGCCCGACCGGCCGCTCGCGGTCAGCTCGACGGACACCTGGCAGGCGGAGGAGTTCGGCGGCCCACTCGGCTTCACCCAGATGCTGGCGAGCTCCACCACGATTCCGACCTACCTGAAGGACAACTGGGCCCGGGACTGGGGTTCGCTCGAGCGCTACGACCGGTATTACCCCAATGCCAAGCCCGCGGAGATCACCACCGGCACGGCGACGCGCTCGGGCCTCTGGTCGCCGGGGCCGATGCGAACGTACTGAGACGAAAACGAAACAGCGGGCGGCGCAATTACCTTTGCGCCGCCCGCTGTCGTTCGTGGTGCCGGCCGTGATCCGTGCCCGACCACACTCGTCCGCGGCGTCTCCCGCCGACGGTGCGGTACTGCTGCGCATCCGCTTCGATCACGATCGGGCAGGGTTCGGTCCGTTCCGGGTCTCGTTCTCCGCGTCGGTCAACTACCGGCCCTCAACCGAACCGCTTCCTCATCACTGTTCGATGCGCTCGTACCATTCGTAGACCGGAAGATTGCCCTCGGCGGTGTCCTGCCAGCGCGGAGTGACTCTGAAGCGCTCGATGCCGCCGTTGAATTGCACGCGCAGTTCAACGCCCGGCGGGGTGATCGGGACAATACGTTGCGGCAGGTCGGCCGGTCCGCCTTCTAGTACGGCCTTCGGTGAGCTTCCCATAGCTGAAGGCTCTCATATGCGGCAGGGCTGACCGGCCGAATCGGTGAAAGACACTCCGTTCACCCGTCGTTCAGGCAGGTGAACACACCCTCGTCGACGCGGCTGCTACAGCGGCAGCAGATGGTGCTTGCGCGGGTTGCGCTGGAGCTTCTTGTCCCGGAGCAGCTTCATCGCGCGGCGGATCTCCAGGCGCGTGGTCGCGGGCTCGATGACGGCGTCGACATATCCGCGCTCGGCCGCGACCCACGGGGTGGCGACGGTGGCGTTGTAGAAATCGATCATCTGCTTGCGGATCGCGTCGCGCTGATCCTCCGGCGCGGCCGCGATCTGCCGGCCGCCGATCAGGCTGACCGCGCTCTCCGCGCCCATCACCGCGATGCGCGCGGTGGGCCAGGCCAGGTTGATATCGGCGCCGAGCTGCTTGGAGCCCATCGCCGCGTAGCCGCCGCCGTACGACTTGCGCACCACCACCGTCACCTTCGGCACGGTGGCCTCGACGAAGGCGAACAGCAGCCGCCCGCCGCGCTTGATGACGCCGACCTTCTCCTCCTCGACACCGGGCATGAAGCCCGGCGTGTCGACCACGTACACCAGCGGCAGGTCGAACGCGTCGCACAGCCGCACGAAGTGCGAGGCCTTGTCCGAGGCTCGCGCGTCCAGCGAACCCGCGTACACCAGCGGCTGATTCGCCACCACGCCGACGGCGTGGCCGTCGACCCGCGCGAATCCGCAGATGATGTTCTTGCCCGAGGCCGCGCCGAACTCGTGGAAGTCGCCGTCGTCGAAGATGCGCAGCAGGATCTCGTGCATGTCGTATCCGGCGTTGTCCGAATCTGGCATGATCGCGTTCAGTTCCCGATCGGTGTCGGTGAGCTCCGGCTCCAGGCCCGGGTTGATGACCGGCGGCTGCTCCTGGCAGCTCAGGGGCATGAAGGACAGATACTCCCGGACCCAGTTGAAGGCGTCCCGCTCGTCCTTGGCGACGTGGTGGATGTTGCCGTACTCGGCCTGGTTGTAGACCCCGCCCAGCTCCTCGAGGGAGACGTCCTCGCCGGTCACCTCCTTGAGCACCTTGGGACCGGTGACGAACATGTGCGCGCTCTCCACCGCGACCACGACGTCGGTGTTGATCGGCTGATAGACCGCCCCGCCGGCGCAATTGCCCAGAATGATCGAGATCTGCGGCACCATGCCGGACAGCGGCTCGGTCAGCAGCGCCAGGTTGGCGTACCAGGCCAGCGAGACCACCGCCTCCTGCACGCGCGCGCCGCCCGAATCCTGGATGCCGACGACCGGGCAGCCGATCTTGGCCGCGTGCTCCAGCACCGCGCTGACCTTGCGGCCGAAGATCTCACCGACCGAGCCGCCGTACACGGTCTGATCGTGGGAGAACACCGCGACCGGGCGGCCGTCGACCAGGCCGTGCCCCACGACCACACCGTCGCCGTACAGCGAATCCTTGATGAACGGGTTGCGCATGAGCGCGCCGATTTCCACGAAGGAGCCCGGGTCGAGCAGCATGTCGATCCGTTCGCGGGCGGAGGGGATCCCCTTCTTGGCCCGCTTGGCCACGCCGGCTTCGCCTGCCGGTTCCTGAGCGAGTTCGAGCTTCTTGCGCAGGTCGGCAAGCTTCTCAGCCGTCGTGTTCACTAGTCTCCCTTCGCGATCGCGGCGAGTTTCGCGGACAGGTCCGCCCCGATCGTGGCAATGCGTGGCTCGTCGATGATCTGCAGGTGGTCGCCCGGGATGTGGATGATCTCCAGGTTGGGGATGTAATCGTCCCAGCCACCGTGGGGCAGGCGCTCGGCGTACCGGGGTTCGATCTCGATGATGCCGTCGTGATAGCGGTCCGCGAGGTACAGCACCGCCTCGCCGGCGTAGTGCGACGGGCGGGCCTTCTGCAGATCCCGGCCGTCGAGCCACGAGGTGCGCTGATGCTCGATGACGCCGCCGGGAATCTTCACGTCCGCGAACTTCAGCAGCTCCATGATGATCTGATACTGCTCCTCGTCCGAGGCCTCCGCCAGCTCGGCCAGCATGTCCTCGTCGAGCTCGCCCTGGATCCCGTAGGTCTTCTGCGCGAAGGCCTGGAAGCGCTCGATGCGGGCGCGCCGGCCCTCGGGGCTCGGGTCCTCGGGCTCGACCGGCAGGGCCAGATCGATCAGTCCCACCAGGCGCACGTCGTCGCCCTCGGCCCGCATGATCTGCCCGACCTGCAGCGCGAAAACCGCGCCCAGCGACCAGCCGTACAGCACGTACGGGCCGCCCGGATGCAGCGCGCGGATCTTCGCCGCGTACTCGCGCGAGCGGTCCTCGATCGAGCCCTCGATGCGCTCGAATCCGTACATCGGGGTGTCGTCGGGCAAGCGCTTGAGCAGCGGCTCGTACACCAGCGTGTTGCCGCCCGAGGGGTGGAAGACGAAGACCGGCACCGCATTCGAGCCCTCGGTGCGCCCGCGCAGGGTGCGCACGAAGCCCTCGACATCCCCGGAGCTGTCCTGGTGTTCGCGCACGATGTTCGCGATCTGCTCGATGGTCTCGCAGTCGCGCACGTCCTCGACGTCGATCTCCGCGCCGACACGCTCGGACAGCCGGTCGGTCAGGCTCTTGACGGTGGCGTCGTCCGGGATCGGCAGGGTGTTGAAGATGCCGCCCGCGGACTTGCCGGTGATGGTCGCCCAGGTGGCGTAGACCAGCCGCTCGGCGGCGTCACGCGGCGGGATGTTCTCCTCGGCGGCCTTGGCGGCGGCCGCGGCGGCATCGCCACCGAGCAGCCCGGCCGCCGGTGCAGCCGAATTCGATTCGGCCGCAGCGCCGTTCGCGGCAGCGGCAGTCTCGTCGGTCCGATGCGACTCGGCGGTGCCGTTCGTGTCAGCGGTGTTCGACTGCGCCGCAGGCGCATTCGCGGCTGCGGGGCCAGCGGCGGCCTTGGCCTGCACGGCGGCGGCGGGATCGTCCCCGGCCTCCACCGCGGCGCGGGCCGCGGCGACGAATTCGTCGTTGATGGCCAGCGCGCCGCCGTCTGCGGCCTGCTGCTGCGCCATCGCCTCCATCTCGTCGCGGTGCTCGATGGCGTAGTGCAGCACCTTGCCGACCTCGTGCAGGCTGGCGTCGCGCACCGCCTGAATCTGCAGCTGCGGGATGTCGAATTCGTATTCGACGCGGTTCTTGATGCGCATCGCCATCAGCGAATCCAGACCCAGCTCCATGAGCGGGATCTCCATCGGCAGATCCTCCACGGCATAACCCATGGATTCCGCGACGATGAGCGCCAGGCGCTCCTCCACGGTCTGGGAGCCGTAGGGATCCCAGCGCTCGCCGAGATCCTCGACGGGGGCGGGGGCGGTCTCCGCCGTCGTTGCGACAGCCTTGGTCCCGGAATCCGCAGCGGCGTCGGCGATCCCGGCCACGGGTGCATCGGGATGACTCGCGGACGTGCCGGTCACGACCGCCTCGAACAGCAGCCGGAAGGCCTCGCCCTCGTTGGCGTGCACGCGCACCGAGCCGCCGCCCAGGTGCGGGGTCAGCGTGGTGGTCAGCGTGCCGGCGGTGGGCAGCGGCGCACGTTCCACGGTCGCACCCAGCTGGACATCCGAAAGCACCTGCGCCGCAGCGGATTGCGCCAGGGCGCCGAGGTCGGTGACGGCCGCGGCCTGCACCTCCCACGCGTGCCGCCCGTCGGGCATCGCGACGTGCGAGCCGGGCATCCGGCCGCTGCCGGAACCGGTGGCGATGCTGACCTTGGGCCAGTACTCCTTGCGCAGGAACGCCGTTCGCGGGATATCCGCGTACTCGCCCGCGCCGAGCAGCGACATCAGGTCCACCCGGTGTCCCTGCACGTACAGCTGTGCCAGCGCGGAGACGACGCCCGCGGCCTCGTCCTCCTTGCGCTTGAGGGTCGGGATCAGCGCGGCGTTGTGCGCACCCGCCGCGAATGTGGTGCCCAGCACCTGCATCAGCGCAATGGAATTCGGCGCCAGCTCGAGGAAGGTGGTGATGCCGCCGTCCACGGCCAGGCGGATCGCGTTCGCGAAGTACACCGAGTGGCGCAGGTTGGTCACCCAGTAGTCGACGTCGTGCACCGGATCGTGGCCCGCGCGGTAGACCGTGGCCTTGTGCACGGTCGAATACAGGTCGTACTTCAGCCTGGTCGGCTCGACGCCCGCCAGCTCCGCGGCCAGCTCGCCCAGCAGCGGATCCATCTGCGAGGTGTGCCCCGCACCGCGGGTCTGCAGCACGCGCGCGAACTTCCCCTCGGACTCGGCGCGCGCCACGATCGCGTGCACCTGCTCCGGCGGGCCGCCGATCACGGTGTTGTTCGCCGCGGCGTAGACGGCCACCTCGAGATCCGGGTACTCCGGCAGCATCGCCTCGACCTCCGCGGCGCTGTACTCCAGCAGCGCCATATTGCGGATATCGGAGTCGGGCAACATCTCGTCGCCCTCCTTCATCAGGCGCGAGCGCGCGCAGATGACCCGCACGGCGTCCTCGAGCGGCAGGCCGCCGGAGATGTACGCGCCCGCGGCCTCACCCTGCGAATGCCCCACCACCGCACCGGGTTCGGCGCCGTGCGCGCGCAGCAGCGCGGCCAGGCCCAGCTGGATGGCGAACACGCCGACCTGCGAGGTGCCGATGTCCCAGTCCTGGGCGTCGTCGAGCATCATCTCGCGGACCGAGTATCCGGCCTCGTCCTGCACCAGCTCGTCGACCTGGTCGACGGTGCGGGCAAAGATCGAATTCTCGAGGTAGAGCTGCTTACCCATCTTGCGGTGGTGCGAGCCGAAGCCCGAGAACACCCACATCGCGTCCTTCGCGGCGGGCGAGTCGGCGGTGAACACGCCCTGGCCCGGCTTGCCCGCGGCGATGGCGCGCAGCCCGGCGATCGCCTCCTCGCGCGTGGTCGCGACGACCACGCCGCGCGAGCGGCCGTGATTGCGCTTAGCCAGCGACCGCGCCACATCGGCCAGCGGGGTGGCCTGTCCCGCTTCGGATTCCAGCCAGTCGGCCAGATCCTGTGCGGCGCGGCGGCGGCGTGAGGGTAGGTAGGCCGAGATCGGCAGGATCACCGGAAGCGGCTCGGTGCGGGCCTCGGTCCATTCGGGGACAACGGGTTCCGGTGCCACGGCAGCGACATCCGTTGCCGCATCGGCGTTCTCGAGGATCGTCTCGGCATCCGCGATCACGTCGGTGGTCTCGTCGTCCAGATCGGCGGCGCGCACCTCGCTCGCGGGCTCGGCCGGTGCGGAGACCGATGCCGGGACGTACTCCTGGATCACCACATGCGCGTTGGTGCCACCGAAACCGAAGCCGGAGACGCCGATCGTCGCCCTGCCGCTGTAGCGCGGGAATTCGGTCGGCGCCTCGACGACCTTCAGGTGCGCCTCGTCGAACGGAATGTACGGGTTCGGGCCCGCATACCGGATGTTCGGCGGAATGACGTTGTGCTGCAACGACATGATCACCTTGGCCAGGCTGGCCGCGCCGGCGCCGGACTCCAGGTGGCCGAAATTGGTCTTGGCCGAACCCAGCAGCGCGGGCTTGTCGGCATCGCGGCCGCGGCCGACGACGCGGCCCAGGGCATTCGCCTCGATCGGGTCGCCGATCAGGGTGCCGGTGCCGTGCGCCTCGATGTAATCGACTGTGGACGGGACGATTCCGGCATCGCGGTAGGCGCGGCGCAGCACGTCGGCCTGGGCATCGGGGTTCGGCGCGAGCAGGCCGTTGGAGCGGCCGTCGTTGTTGACCGCGGTGCCCTTGATGACGGCGTAGATGGTGTCACCGTCGCGCTCGGCGTCGGCGAGGCGCTTGAGCACCACCATGCCGGCGCCCTCGGACCGGATCATGCCGTCGGCATCGGAGGAGAACGCCTTGATGTGCCCGTCCGGGGCAAGGGCCCCAATGGAATCGAAGCCGAGCGTGCCCGCCGGCGCGAGCAGCATGTTCACACCACCGGCCAGGCCCAGGTCCGAATCGCCGTTGCGCAGGTCGCGAACGGCCTGGTGCACCGCGACCAGTGTGGAGGAGCAGGCGGTGTCGACGGCGACCGAGGGACCGCGGAAATCGTAGAAGTACGAGACACGGTTGGAGATGATCGCCGAGGAGCTGCCGGTGATGGCGTACGCATCCGCCGACGCGGGCACACCGGGATCGGTGTTGCCCAGCCCCATCACGGCCAGCATCATGAAGTCGTTGGTCGAGGTGCCGATGTAGACGCCCACCGGCTCGCCCTTGAGCGAGCTCGCGGGAATCCTCGCGTGCTCCAAGGCTTCCCAGGTGAGTTCCATCATCAGCCGCTGTTGCGGATCGACGCGCTCCACCTCGACCGGGGACATCGCGAAGAACTCCGCGTCGAAGCCCTTCACCACCTCCTGATCGAGGTAGCCACCCTTGACGTTGGCGTTCTCGATGGCCGCGGCGACCTCCGGCGCGGCGGTGAACTCCGACCAGCGGCCCTCGGGCAGCTCACGGATGCCGTCCCCGCCCTTGATCAGGAACTCCCACGTCGACTCCGGGGTGTCCCCCGCGCCCGGCAGCCGCGTCGACAGGCCCACGATCGCGATGTCGTGCGCCTGCCCCGGCTGATATCCGGCGGTATAGAACGAGTCGTCGGCGATCTCTTCGGGCGCGTCCGGCTCGCCATTGATGATGCGCTCGGCCAGCGCGGCGATGGTCGGGTGGCGGTACACGATCGTCGCGTCGAGCATCACCCCGGTCAGTTCCTCGATATCGCCGCCCAGGGCGATCGCGTCGCGCGATGCCAGGCCGAATTCCTCCATCGGCCGGTCCACGGTGATGTTCTCGATCGGCTGACCGGTCGCGTCGGCGACCCAGCGCTGCAGCCACTCCCGCAGCTCGGCCACCGACATGTCGGTGGCCACCGCACCCCCGGCGGCACGAGCCGGAGCGAACTCCGAACCCCCTGCCGCGGAAGCGGTGTCGGTAGACCCGGCCCCTGGGGCGGTGGTCTCGGTTGTCTGGGTGCCGTCGTTGTCAGCCATCAATCCTCAAGCTACCTGTGTCCGGGTGATGCGCGGGCAGGGAAGGACGGCCGGTGCCGCCGTCATCTCACTCTTCATCGGGTGCATCGGGGAAGGCCTGCTGGGTGTAACCACCCCGCAGCGTGCCCTCGAGATACGCGATTTTGCAGGCGTTGCGAGCGATCTTGCCGCTCGAGGTGCGGGGGATCGAACCCGCCGGTACCAACAGTACGTCGCGAACGGTAACACCGTGACGCTGCGAGATCGCGCCGCGGACCGCGTCGGCGATCGGCAGCGCGTCGGCCTTGCCCGCGCCCGGACCCCGCTCGGCCACGACGACCAGCTGCTCGGAGGAATCGTCGGCGTCGAAGGCCAGGCCCGAATGGCTGCCGGCCTCGAAGACCTCGGCGGGCAGCTGGTTGGCCGGCACCGAGAAGGCCGCGATGAAGCCGGGCCGCAGCGCCGTGGAGGCCTGCTGCGCGGAGTACTCGAGGTCCTGCGGGTAGTGGTTACGCCCATCGACGATCACCAGGTCCTTGACCCGGCCGGTGATGTACAGCTCGCCGTCGATGTAGACGCCGTAGTCGCCGGTTCGCAGCCAGATCGCGTCCTGCGGGGCGCCCTCGGCGTGGCTGCCCTCGGCCTGACGGTGCACCAGCTGGTTCTTGAAGGTCTTGCGCGTCTCGGCCTCGCGACCCCAGTAACCGATGCCGATGTTGTTGCCGTGCAACCAGATCTCGCCGACCCGGCCCTCGGGCTGCTCGCTCGCACCCTCGGCGCTGTCGATGGAATCGCCGTCGACGATCGCCGCCCATTGCGACAGCGCGACGTAGCCGCAGCTGACCTGCGGGATGGCCTTCGGGGCGCCCTGCTCGACCTTGACCACCCGGCCGGCGTTCAGCTCGTCGCGGTCGACGTAGATGACCTTGGCCTCGTCCTCGTGCCGGGTCGCGGATACGAACAGCGTCGCCTCGGCCATGCCGTAGCAGGGCTTGATGGCGGTCTTGGGCAGCCCGTAGGGGGCGAAGGCCTCGTTGAACTTCTTCATCGAGGAGGTGGTGACCGGCTCGGAGCCGTTGATCAGCCCGATGACGTTGGACAGATCCAGCGACTCACCGTTCTTCGGCAGGCCGCGCGCGGCCGCGTGCTCGAACGCGAAGTTCGGCGCGGCGGCGAAGGTGCCCGCGCCGTCCGAGACCGCGGCGAGCTCCTTGATCCAGCGGTACGGCCGCCGCACGAAGGCGCTCGGGGACATGATGGTGATGTACTTGCCGCCGATCGCGGGCAGGATCACGCACAGCAGGCCCATGTCGTGGAACAGCGGCAGCCAGGTGACGCCGCGGGAGTTCTCGTCCAGGTTGATCGCGTGGACCATCTGCAGCAGGTTGGTGCCCGCGGCCCGGTGCGTGATTTCCACGCCGGCCGGGGTGCGCGTCGATCCCGAGGTGTACTGCAGGTAAGCGATATCGTCGACACGGACGTCGGGAACCGCCCACTTCTCCCCGAGGGAGTCGGGCACGGCGTCCACGGCGATGATCCGGGGACGCTGGGCGGCGGGCAGCGCACGGAACAGCTGGCGCACCCCGGCGGCGGAGGAGCTCGCCGTCAGGATCGCCGAGGGCGCGCTGTCGGCCAGCACGGCATGCAGCCGGTCGGTGTGGCCGGGCTCGTCCGGATCGAACAGCGGAACCGAGATGCACCCGGCGTAGATCGCCGCGAAGAAGGAGATGACATAGTCCAGACCCTGCGGCGCCAGAATCGCCACCCGATCGCCCGGCTTAGTCACCTGTTGCAGGCGTGCGGCCACCGCGCGCAGCCGGATGCCGAACTCCTTCCAGGTCAGGTCCTGGTACTCACCGTCGCGCTCGCGTGAGTAATCGATGTACCGGTACGCCAGCGTGTTTGCGTCGTTGCGAGTGTGCTTCTCGACGTAGTCGACCAGGGTGCGACCCTCGGGGAGCTTGATGTTCCCGGTCTCGTCCAGGTAGTCGTCGAAAGTCTCGTCCGTCATTCCTTCTTCTCCTCCGAGGCACACGCAGCACGGCGACATGGCCGCTGTTACCTGTGAGGCCCCGACTCTCTTACGCCCGCGGCCGCTCTGTCGTGCACGAGCCTGCCTGCAGCTTTTGTGGGCGGTCTGCGCGGTGACCACCTATCGGCTAGATGTATTCAAACCAGAGACATGTTACAGAGCATGCTCCGCAGTGGTCTGCCGAGCATCACCGTCACGTAACAGTGGAATCACCGGCGCGAACACGTCCATCTGAGTCGGAAACACTCCGATATAGGACATCGACGTGAGCCGGCGCACGTTACGGATCTGCTCGGCGATCTCGTCGTATGTGCCTATTGCCACATACGGCGAGGCCAGAATGTCTTCGACGGTCAACCGGACGTCCACCTCGAGATCCGGGTGCAGGCCCTTGTCGATCGCGTTCAACGCCATCTCGGCGGTGCGCTCCCGGTCGTCGGTGATCACCACTGCGGTGATGGTCCAATTCAGCTCGATGTCGGCGAAACGATCACCGGCTGCCTCCTTGATCAAATTCACTTTCTGGATCGTCTTGTCGAGGGTAATGCCGGACAGTAGCCCCTTCCCATCGGTCGTGGTGACCGGAACGACCGAGATGATGTCGGCATGCTTGGCCGCCAGCCGCAGCATTCTCGGGCCGCCACCGCCGGTGACCAGCGGCGGACGCGGGCCCTGCCGGGGTCGCGGCGTGCCCTTGATCCCGCGCACCTGGTAGTGCTTGCCCTCGAAGTGGCATTCCTGACCGCGCAGCAGCACGTCCAGGATGGTCAGCGCCTCATCGAGCTTCTCCAGCCGCACACCGGGTGACTCGTAGGGCAGACCCGCCGCCTCGAACTCGCTCCTGATCCAGCCCGCGCCGACGCCCAGTTCCAGCCGTCCCCGCGAGAGCACATCGATGGTCGCCGCGTCCTTGGCCAGCACCACCGGGTGCCGGAAGCCGTTGGCCAGCACCGAGGTCCCGATGCGGATCCGATCGGTGGCCACGGCCAGCGCGCCCAGCGCGGCGATCGGTCCAACCTGTGGGCCGAGGTGATCGGGAATCGCGAACGAGTCGTAGCCGAACTCCTCGGCCTGCTGGGCCAGCTTGATGAACCTGCGCGCACCACCCTCCTGCGGATTTCCCTCGCCTGCCGCCGCGAAGCGAAAACTTCGCGGCAGCGTGCCCAGCGCGCTCGGCTGAGCGGCCGGCGCGGCGGCTTGTGTCATGAACCCATGCTTTCTGGCGTGTGCGGAAATTGCTGCGACGCCGGGCGGTCTGGAATGGACCGGCCCCGGCGTCGCGATCAGAGGTGCACTTTACAGCCTGTGGAGCAAACCGACTGGTTCTCGCCGGGACACCCCCGCGAGACACGCCGGACCCTCACGAATGCCGCGGGTGGGGCGCCCCGTTGATCAGCCCCTCGGCCCAGTTCGCGGTCCACTGGGTGGCCGTGATGCCGTCGGCATCCACCACGAACGAGTTGTAGAGGCTGTGAATGGGATTCCCGGCGGCGTGCACCAGGGTCAGCACGCTGGGGATCATGTTGACGGGGCTGAGCGCCTGATTCGGGGCATCACAGATCAGATCCCCCTTCGCGCAGACGGTGTAGGTGCGGTTGGCCAGCGCACCGAAACCGGCCCGGGGCCCGGTCATAGTGATGCCCGGGACATTGAGCCCCTTCAGCGCGACCTCGGCCCCGATGCCGGGCGGGGTGGCGCCGACCTCGATCGCCTGGCCCGGATCCCGCCGGCCGTCCGCGATCAGCATCACACCGAGCACCTGATTCGCCGGCACCGGCCCCTGACCCGCCCCGATATTGGTGGCGATGTCGCCCGCGATCACCGCGCCCTGGGAGAACCCGGCAATCACATAGGTCGTCAGGGGGCAGTTCTTGTACATCGTGGCCAGTTCGTCGTTCGAGCGGGTGGTGCCCTCGGTCCGGCTGTCGTTGTAGGACTGCTGGCCGTCGGGCGGGAGCGCGATCGGGTTGGAGAACTGCGCGACGTACGGCACGGTGTAGACGTCCAGGCGGCTGTTCGCGAACTGCTCCCGCACCGGCTTGGTGACGTTGAGCATCAGCGACAGCGGATTCGCCGTCGGATTGTGCGGGTCGTCGTTGCTGTTGGACTCCCAGGTGCCCGGGATCGCCAGCAGCTGCACATCCGGGCAGGAGGCGGGCTGCGCGGTCGGCGGGCGCGGTGTGGGCGGGGCGGGCTTGGGCACGCGCAGCAGCCCGGCCAGCAGATACCACGCCAGGATCACCACGACGACGATCACCGCGATGATCGCCAGGAAACTCAGGCATCCGATGCGCCTGCGGCGGCCCCGCCCTCGAAAGTTCCGGCCCCCGAACCTGTTACGTCGCGGCGTCACTTGTCGCAGTACGTCTGGTTGGCCGCGTCGGTGTAGATCTGGCCCAGCTGAGCGATCGACATCTTATTGGGGTCGTAGGACGGATCCTGGCCGGCCATCGCGTTCACGTAGGTCTGGGTCTCCTGGGCGGAGACGCCGCTCTTCTTGGCCTGGCAGACGTACTGAGCCACGGCCAGCGGGATATCGGGGGACGACGGGTTCACGCCCTTGGCCTTGAGCGCGTCCAGAAAGGCCTGATCCTTCGCGGTCAGCTTCGGCGTGCTCGGGGTCGGGGTCGTCTGGGCGGGCTGGGGCTGCTCCCTGACCGTGGTCTTGGGCGCGGGCGCGGCGGACGTGGTCGGGGCGGCCGGGCTCGGCGTCGGCGAGGACGATGCGGCGGAGGTCGTGGTCGAGGTCTGTAGCGTGGGCGTGCTCGAGGCGGTCGAGTCGTTGTTGCCACAGGCGCCGAGCAGCAGCACAGAGGCGATGGCGAGCGCCGCGCCGGCGGCGGCACCACGTCCGGCGATGATGCCGGTCGCCTTTCCACGGGTCCGAAGCATGAATTCGTATCCTCGATCTAGTCCGGGAGTCACAGGTCGCCGTCCAGGCTAGCTCTGTTCGGATGCCACCGCCGCAAGCTGGCGTGTTGGCGACGACTCTCAGATCCCGTGCACCTCGGCCTTGCCGCCACGAAAGACGATGAAACCGGTCTGGAAGTTCTGCTGCACGCCGCCCGGCACCGCGAACTCGTCGCTGATCGGATAGCCGAGCCTGCCGCGCTCGAAGCCCTGCTGCCCCCAGGCGTCCATGATCGAGCCGGTGTGCACCGCCCAGGCGCCCGAGAACGGGCTCCAGTAGATATTGCCGCCCTCGAATCGGCTGAAGCGCCCGGCGTTGGCCAGCGGCTGCTCGTCGGCGGCGGGGAAGCCCAGGAAGCTGTTCTCGAAGCCCAGCTGCGCGTACTTGCCCAGGATCAGGCCCTGGATCCGATGGGCGCCGGTCTTCGGGCTGAAGTAGACGGTCCCGTTCTCGAAGCCCTGCACGACGCCGTCCCTGTTCGGGGTCCTCAGCTCCGCTCCGGTCGGGTATCCGGCCGGTCCGCGTTCGTACCCCTGCTTGCCCCAGGCGTCGAGGATCGCGCCGCGCACCAGCTCGGCGCCGGTCTGCGGGGTCCAATAGACCATGCCGTTCTGGAAGGCCTGGAAGCGGCCGCGGCCGTCGGGCAACGGGCGCTCGTCGGAGACCGGAAGACCCAGCGGCCCACCGGGTCCCACGCTCGCCTGGTAGGTGCCGCCGATCGCGCCGGCCACCGGGTGCGCCCCGGTCGCCTGCGACCAGAACACCTGCCCGCCGTGGAAGTCCTGGGCCGTGCCGCCGGTCACCTGGTATTCGCCGCCGGTGCAGGCGCCGAGCCACTTGCCCGCCTGCGCCACGCCCGCGATCGCCCCGGCGGGCTTGCAGGCGGGCGGATTCGGGTCCAGGCCCAGGGCGCCCGCGGCCTGCTGCCAGGACTGGCGCATCTCGAAATCCCAGTACGGCCACGAGTGCGTGCCCGAGGGCCGGAACTCCGCGGTCACCGGGATCGCCAGCTTGTTCAGCTGGCTGACGAAGTTCTGGCTGGTCAGCCGGGAGAGGATCTCGAGCCCCATGCCGGTGACATTGGTGCTGACGCCCGGCACGCCGGACGGCGCGTCGAAGGCGCCCACGGTGCCCGCACCGGCCGAAACGTACAGGCTGATGCCCTTGAGCTTCGGGGCCAGCTCGTACGGGTCGTGCGCGGCCCACTCCGGGTTGGTGGGCGCCCCCCACATCTTGTTGGCGTCGAAGTTGCCCGCATCGCGCATCGCGAACATGATCGCCTGCGGCATGCCCAGCGTGGTGGTGGTCAGGAAGCCCGAGTGCGAGGCGGCGTAGCGCACCCAGCCCGGGTTGCGCCCGGCCAGGAACATCGCGGCCGTGCCACCCATCGAAAGCCCTTCCACGCCACGCACATTCGCCGCGCGCCACTGGTTCTCCAACAGCGGCGAGAGCTCCTTGGTCAGGAAGGTTTCCCACTTGTAGGTCTTGCCGTTGTCCGGCTGCGTCCAGTCGGAGTAGAAGCTGGACTGGCCGCCGATCGGCAACACCACCAGGGCGTCCTTGTCGGCGTAGAAGTCGACCGCGCCCGCGTCGTGGGTCCAGCCGCTGAAGTCGTCGGTCGCGCGCAGGCCGTCCAGCATGATCAGCTGCGGGAAGTGCATGTCCGAGCGGGTGTACCAGTCGCGCGGCAGCAGCAGCTGCACCTGCACGGGCGAGCCCATCGACGGCGAGGTGATCCACAGCGAGACCCAGCGATCGGTCAGCCAGACCACCTTCTGGACCGCGGCGACGCCCGGAGGCGTAGCGGGGGCGGCCTGGGGCGCGGGGGCCGACCGAGCCTGAGGTGCGGGGGCCGGCCGAGCCTGGGGCGCGGGGGCCGGCCGAGCCTGGGGCGCGGGGGCGGGCTGGGCCTGGGCCTGGGCCTGGGGTGCAGGTTGCGCGGCCTGCGGAGCGGGCTGGGCGGGTGCCGGTGCAGCAGGGACGGCGGGGGCCGCGGGTTGCGGGGCGGCCTGCGGCGGGAGGGGAGCGACGGGTATTCCCGCGGCCGGTGTCTCGCCGGGAGCGGGCGCCGCGACGGGCGCCTGGGCGGGTCCGTCCGCCGGGGCGGCAGGCGCCTCGGCCGGTCCCGGCGCCGGGGCGGGCGCCTGGGCTGCGGGCGCGGCGGGTGGCTGGGCGACGGCGGGGACGGTGGCGGCGGTGTACCCCACGGCCAGGGGCAGGATCACGATCGCGGACAGTGCCGCCAGCCTGCTGCGGCGCGCCAACGCGCGCTCCGCTCTCCCCCGTGTATCAGATGCCACACCTGCCACAGAAGTTTTCTACCGCGCAGAGGGTCGTTCTCCCCGGAAGACGCGCGGGCATACGCCGAGTTATCAGGTTCGGCGGAACGTACCGCGGCGATCCCGGACGACTCCGACGCCGGGACCTGCGCATAAACGACGACCGGCGTCGTGCTGAGCACGACGCCGGTCGAGGGGGCTTACGTATGGCCTCAGGCGTGCAACGCCGCCAGGATGCCGGGCCGAGCCTTGGCCAGCTCGGTCTGCCAGTTCAGCCAGATGTGCGTGCCGGTGGCCGGGAAATCGTAGGCGGCCGGGATGTCCAGCGACTCCAGCCGCGCCTGGAAGGCGCGCGTGCTCACCATCGCGATGGCCTCGAGCGCCATCGCGTCGCCCGTGTTGAACAGGCAGGCCCCGCCGCAGCTCAGGTTGTCGCGCCCGTCCGGAAGGCCGCTGCCGGAGGAGATGAACATCGGCAGGCCGCGCAGCTCCGGCGCGAACACCATCGGGTCCGAGCGCAGCCACTGCGGGCTCCACGGCATGGCCATCGAGTCGACGTTGAAGCGGCCCGCGTCCAGCATCATGACGCGGATGGCCTCGCGCATACCCGGCGCGTTCCAGTTCAGCGGGCCCGAGAACGAGGCCGCGTACTTGAACTGGTCGCGGTGGAACGCCGCCAGTCGCAGCGACGCCGGGCCGCTCATCGACAGGCCCGCCACCGCCCAGTTGCTGCGCGAGACGCCGTAGTTGGTCAGGAAGTTGGGGAGCTCCTTGGTCAGGAAGGTCTCCCACATGTAGGTGAACTTCTGGCCGTTGGTGTTGCTGGGCCCCTGCCAGTCCGCGTACCAGCTGGACTGACCGCCCACCGGCATCACGAGCGTGACGTTGTCGTTACCGAACATCTGCTGCGCGTTGGTCTCGAACGACCAGGCGTTGCGATCGTCGCGGGCACGCAGGCCGTCGAGCAGCAGCAGCGCGGCGTTGCCGCCGTGGCGCGCCCACTGCACCTGCACCTTGATCGGTCCCATGCTGGAGGGAACCATCAGGTCCTGGTATCCGCCGGGCGGGGTCTGACGGACCGGATGCGCCACCGGCGCGGCCGTGGCGATCGTCGGAACCGTGACCACCGCGGCGAGCGGCAGAGCGAGCGCTGCGGCGCCCGCAGCGAGAAGGCGCGCACGCCAACCGAACTGAGCACGTCGCCCAGACCGGACATCCTTCGACACGGGCGCCGACTTCGGCGCCGACGCGTCGGACCTGCCGAACCGCATGGGTCTTGCTCACTTTCTGCTGCTGTAGCCTGCTGTTGTAGCCATGTCGCATGACAGCAGGCGGGCTGCTGCCGAGCGCACATCACACCCCGCGTCGGAACCGAGATTTCCGACAGGGGAACGGCACGGCTACGAAGTTGGTCACACTTGCGCTCGCTGGACCATATTCGACCCGTCCACCGTTAGCAAGACGGGAGCGTACACGTGTCCGAAATCCGCCCGAGCACCTTTCGTAATCGTGTAGTGACCCTATCGCGTCCGGCCGGTTATGTCGCGGGAACCCTTCCCACAACCGGGCTTTCACGGCAATTGCTACCCGATGTTCATATTCATGTGCGGCAGCATCTTGTAGACCTCGTCGGTCCAGTAGGGCCTGTTGTGCACACCGGCGGGCCGATAGTCGAATACCGCGTTACCCGGACCGAAACCGTCCCACCGGGCCTGGAAGACGCGGGTGCTGGACAGCGAAATCGCCTCCAGCACCTCCGAATTCGTCAGATGGTGGGCGTCCTCCGGGCCGGCCACCGCGTCGTGCGGGCCGGGGCTTCCGTTACCGGTGGATATCCACAACCCGGTGCCGTGGGCGTGCAGCAGCCCGGCGAACTCCGTGGGATTGTCGCGCTGCCAGCGCGGCCCCCCGGCCGGGCCCCACATGGCGTCGATATTGAATCCGCCCGCCTCGAGCATTGCCGCGCGCAGCCTCGCCGGCATCCCCGGCCCCATGGTGTTCAGATAGCCCGAATTAGGAGGCGGCATAACGGAACTGGTCCGGGTGATAGGCGGCCGGCATCAATGCGGAACCGCCGCCCATCGACAGTCCGAACACACCGTTTCCGTGCGGATTGAAGTGCAGCCGAGCCGGCGCGAAAAATCCTGGATTTGATCGGGCCCATGCCGGAGTCGACCCAGAAATCGAATCCGGCCGGGTTGTACTTGGCCACGGCCGGGGGCGCACTCACCGCAGCGGAAAGCGGCAGCACCACCGCCAGCGCCGCAACAGCTACCGCGCGACCGAGCCGGGAAAGCCGGCGACCGCGGCGGGCCGGACCGCCGCCTTCGGCAATCGCTCCGCATACCGATCCAGACCGCATCGAACAGACCTTTCGCCCGCGCGGCCAGCGCTGACCGCGATCCGAATGCATGACGCCCGACTCCGCCCACCGCCGAAACCTCGGTATTCACCGATACTTTCGTCGATCGTGTCCGGCAGTTATCGCTGCCACACGCGAGGGAGCCTGGGATTTCCCGAAATCCCCGGGCCCGTCAACTCGCCTTGCCGACAGCACTTTTCGACGCTGAGCTTCCCTTGGGCAACAACTCATCGCGTCGCCGCGGCGGCAATATGTCAGCCGATATTGCGCGACATGTCCGGAATCATCCGATACGCCTCGTTGCTCCAGTTGATCCAGTCGTGGATCCCGTAGTTGGGGAACGAGTAGACCACGTTCCGCGCGCCGAGGGTGTCCATCCGGACCTGGAACGAGCGGGTATTCAGCAGCGCCAGGAACTCCAGCGGCATACCGAGGATCACCCGTTCGGCCGCGACGCCGATCGGCGGGGCCATATCCGCCTTATCCGGCATGGCGCTGCCGGCGGCGACCCAGAGCCGGGTGTTGTCAGCAGCCAGCCGCGGCGCGAAGACGAACGGATCCATGCGCAACCACCCGGGCCCCCAGGGCGGTGCCATGGAGTCCACGTTGTAGCCGCCCGCGTCGATCATCGCCATCCGGATCGCCTCCCGCATGCCGGGCGCGGAGACGTTGAGGTACCCCGAGAACGATCCGGCATAGCTGAACTGGTCCGGGTGGTACGCGGTCAGCGTCAGCGCCGCGCTACCGCCCATGGACACGCCGAAGACGCCGTTGCGGGTGGCCCGGAAACCCAGCCGGTCGTGCAGCGCGTTGCGCAGGTCCCGGGTCAGGAAGGTCTCCCAGTCGTAGCGGTAGTCCTTGCCGGGGTCGGACATGAACGTCTCCGTCGCACCCGATCCTGTCGACGAGCCGAAGTTGGTCTTCGGCAGGCCGAGGAACGAGCTCGGCGCGTTCCAGTTGGCATAGAAGCTGGACTGCCCGCCGACGGGCATCACCACGTTGATGTTCCAATTGGCCAGTACCTCGGCCACATTGGTCTCGATCTCCCAGCCGTTGAGGTCCTGCCGGGCGCGCATGCCGTCCAGGGCGTAGACGACGCGGTCGGTGTTGCCGTCGCGGGCGCGCAGGATGCGGGTCTTCACCGGCCCCATCGCGGCGTTGGTCACCCAGAAGTCGAAGGCCCGCGGATCGAAGGCCGCGCGGGTGGGAGCGACGTCGCCGAACACCGCGACACCGAGCGGCAGGGCCACGGTCAGCACCACGGCCACCGCCGTGCGCCACAGCCACCTCGGAAGACCGGGACGACCGAACCGGTCCGCGGCCGGTCGGGGGCGAGCGGATCGAGCGGGGTCTGGCTTACTGGGCGCAACTCGCATCGGGCATCGCCTTTCGCTCGGACACCCGGCCCGCACTAACCCTGCGGACCGGCACCGGGGTTATTCAACTCCCGAATTATCCCGAAGAGTGATCAGCGACACCGGCAAGTCGGAGGCCGTGTCTCGATAACAGCAGCGAATTTGCAGCAAAAACCCGCAGTGACGAGAATCACTGCGGGTTTTCGCGCTGCCGGCGATCGCCGGGACGATCAGCCGATGTGCGCCGAGAGGTCCGGGATCATCTTGTCGACCTCGGCCTCCCAGTTGTGCCAGTTGTGCACGCCGAACGCCGGGAAGTCATAGATGGCGTTGCCCGCGCCCAGGCTCAGCATCCGCAGCTGGAAGGCCCGGGTGTTGGCCAGCGCCAGCGTCTCGAGCGGCGAACCCTGGATGACATCCATCGCGTTGTTCACATCGCCCGCGCCGGGCAGGCCGCTGGCCGCGGCGACCCAGAGCCGGGTGTTGTTGGCCTTGAGCATCGGCGCGAAGACGAACGGGTCCATGTAGTACCACTTCGCGCTCCACGGCGGCGCCATCGAGTCGATGTTGTATCCGCCGGCGTCGATCATCGCCACGCGCAGCGCCTCGCGCATGCCGGGTGCGGAGATGTTCAGGTAGCCCGAGAACGCTCCGGCGTAATTGAACTGATCCGGATGGTGCGCCGCCAGCGTGAGGGCCGCGCTGCCGCCCATGGACAGGCCGAAGGCGCCGTTGTGATTGTTCCGGAAGCCCAGCCGGTCGTGCAGCGCATCGCGCAGGTCGCGGTGGACGAAGGTGTCCCAGTCGTACCGGTAGCTCTTGCCCGGCCCCTGGTCGAAGATCTGCAGCGCACCCGATCCGGAGGACGAACCGGTGGCCGCGGACAGGCTGTTCGACCCCGAGGCCGACCCCGACGAGCCCGCCTGCGGCGGAATCCCCAGGAAGGCGCTCGGCGCGTTCCAGTCCATGTAGAAGCTGGACTGGCCGCCGATCGGCATGACCACATTGATGTTCGCCCTGGTCAGGGCGTTGGCGACGTCGGTATTGATCTCCCACCCGGACAGATCCAGACCGGCGCGCTCGCCGTCGAGCGCGTAGACCACGCGGTCGGTGTTGCCATCGGCAGCGCGGAAGATCCGCGACTTGATCGGGCCCATCACCGGGGAATTGACCCAGAAGTCGAATCCGGTCGGGGTGAACGCGGCGGTTGCCCCGCCGGCCTCGGCCAGCGACATACCCAGCACGGTCGCCAGCGCCACTCCGAGCGCGGTTCGCTTCATCCAGGTCCGCCGTTGCGTACCCTGCTGAAGCGACCGTCTCCGACGTCTTTCCTGCGCCCAACGCACAGTCACGCCTCGCATATTCTGTTCGGCCTTTCGTTGTGCGGCCGGGCTCGGCCGCTCCTTGCGGGCCGCCCGGGGTACGCCAAATGCGCAACCGCCGAGGCGGAAGTACTCGCTGAGCTTATCGTGAGCACGATACCCGGACGTTACCAAAATGAGACGAAGTGGCGGAAAACGCAGTTTAGAGCCGGTAACGACCACGTCACACGACCCGGAACCGCGACCTGCGGAAAGTGCGGCGACAACCACGACTCCGGGCCGGTCCAGCCTGCCCGATCCGACGCGGGACCGGGGGCTGGTCGGCGAAAATACACAGCTACGTCACAGCAAGCCGGGGTAGCACCGGCCCAGGCCCTACTTGGGCGGGGCCAGCGCCGGCGGAGGCGGAGGCGGGGCCGGATCGACCAGGTGGCAGCGCTCGATCTCGTACTTGGGCACGCGGTCGGTGCGGTACTTGGTGAAGGCGTAGGCCTGGAGCAGATTGTGCTTGAAGCGGTCGAACGTCAGCGGGCCCCGCGAGGACGCGAGCATCGCCTGGGTCTCCGGGCAGGCGATCGCGGTGCGCGCCTGCCTGACCCAGCGCTCGTCCATGTACCAGGGCATCCACGGATGCTGATCGACCATGCCGCTGTCGGCCACCACCCAGTCCGGGTAGAGGTCCTTGTCGTGGCCGATGCGCCCGTCGGCGAGGCGGTCGGTGTGGGCGGCCAGCGGATACGCCAACCCCTCCTGATCGATGACCTTCACGTCCAGCGGCACATTCATGCTGGTCATGCCGAGGTTCAGGAAGTAGACCGCGTGCGGGTATCCGCCCGCCGGGATCGGCAGCGGTGGCGGGGCGATGTACCAGAACGTGAACGAGGGGGAGTTCAGCAGCACGCCGCCG
Organism: Nocardia sp. GP40; assembly: GCF_050434125.1. NCBI lineage: Bacteria > Bacillati > Actinomycetota > Actinomycetes > Mycobacteriales > Nocardiaceae > Nocardia > Nocardia sp. GP40. Next base: position 269,618 of record NZ_JBNPVW010000002.1, read on the forward strand.
TTCGGGGAGCCCTCGATGTCCTGGACCATCGCCCGCATCCGCGGATAGTCGAGGTAGTCCTCGGCCAGGATCGGATGGTCGTGGCCGCCGTTCAAGACGTAGAAGATGCGCTCGTCGACGATGCCGTCCGCGCTGACCCCGCCACCGGCCTTGTTGCCGGTGGTGTTCGCCGCGACCAGCGCCCAGCCGATCATGGCCAGCCACAGCACCGGAAGCGCCAGCGCCCAGGCCGCGCTCGTCAGGCCCGCGCGGGCCTGCCCGACCGTGCCGAACCGCCAGACCGGCAGCACCGACACCGGCAGCATCAGCATGTAGAGCGCGGGCAGCAGTTGCCGGCCGTGCATGAAATCGCCGCCGACCTTCAGCTCGAAGACGATGTCCAGCAGCGCGCCGACGAGTATCAGCACGACGACCGCGCGCGGGGTCCGCAGCTGGTGGCGCAGCCCCAGGATCCGTGCGAGCCCGCGTGCCACGGCGTTGCGCGACCCCGCGCCGGACGCATCCGACTGCGCCGCAGCGTCGTCGGCCTTCGCCGGCACGATTTCCGGCTGCGGCAGCGCACTTTCGGCCCGCCGCGACCGCACGAGCGGCACCGCGACCACCGTCAGCATCAGCAGCGGCGCCCACAGGTAGTACGGCCCGGTCAGGTCCCAGACGTACTTGAAACCCTGGCCCCACTTGTTGCCGCTGGCCTCCTTGGCGATCGCGGTATTGGGGACCAGCAGGCCGTAGTAGCCCATCCGCCAGATCTGATAACCCAGCGGAACCGCGCCCCCGACCACAACGGTGCACGCGCGCAACACGATCGGCCCCACCCGGGAGGCCGGCATCGGGGCGAGGAACACCAGCCCCAGCGCCAGCCCGCCCAGCATGGTCATCTCCGGGCGCACCACCCAGCACAGCCCGGCCCAGAACACCAGCCCGAAAAGCAGTGCCAGCCGCGCCCTTTCGGCCTGGCTCCAGCGAATCAGCAGGTACCACAACACGCCCAGCCAGAAGATGACCAGGCAGTTCTCCAGGCCGGAGGTGGCGAAGTCGCGCGCCGGGGGCACCGCGATATAGACGATCGCGCCCGCGGGCAGCAGCAGCTGGGCGGTCGCGCCGCCCCACAGCCGCGCCGCGCCGAGCATGGCGAACAGCACCGCCAGCAGCGAAAGCGCCAACGCGGTAAACAGACTCACGTACTCGAGCCTGGCGTGGGTGATCCAGCCGAAGAACCAGATCACGTAGGTCCACGCGGCGCTGGTGTTGGTCTCCACCCGCTCACCCGCGTTGAAGACCGGGCCGTTTCCGGCCATCAGGTTGCGCACCGTGCGCAACACGATCAAGCCGTCGTCGGCTATCCAGCGGCGCGCCCAGGCGCCGCAGGCGAAGGTGACGATCGTCGCGACGATCCCACCGGCGAGTACGGCTCGGGAGGCCAGCGCGAAGCGCTGGGCGGGATCTCGTAGTCGGGCGCGCTCGGGCGTATCGCCCGATACCTCCGCACCCTCCCGCTCTCCCCCGTCTGCCAGCATCTCGTCAGGTGAGATAGACAGCGACAACTACCGCTCCGATCCAGGCGATGGCCAGGAACTGCAAAACGCGGTCACCCAGCGCGATCTCTTCCGGTTCACCGGCCTCGCCACCATCGACGTCGACCGCATAGCGCAGGACTGCGATGGTAAACGGAATCATCGAGATGGCGAACCACTGGGTGTGCTTGTGATCGGTTTCGAACGCCCACAGGCCGTAGAACACCACCATCGCGGTGGCCGACAGCGTCCAGACGAAGCGCAGGTAGGTGGGCGTGTAGTACTGCAGCGACCGGCGGATCTTCGCGCCTGTGTCCATGGCGATCTTCAGTTCGGCGTAGCGCTTGCCCGCCGCCATGAACAGCGAGCCGACCGCCATGATCAGCAGGAACCACTGGGACAGCGTGATATTCGCCGCCGCACCGCCGGCCACCGCGCGCAGCAGGAAGCCCGAGGACACGATGCAGATATCCAGCACCGCCTGGTGCTTGAGCCCGAAGCAGTAGGCCAGCTGGATGCCGATGTAGACCGCCATGGTGATGGCCAGCTGCCAGGCCGCCAGGAACGAGCCCGCGATCGAGCCGATCAGCAGCACGACCGACAGCGCATAGGCCAGATTCACCGGCACGATACCCGCGGCGATGGGGCGGTAGCGCTTGGTCGGGTGCGCCCGGTCCGCCTCCACGTCCTTGGCGTCGTTGATCAGATAGATGCCCGAGGCCGCCATGCAGAAGACCACGAAGGCGATACCGATGTGCCAGTCCCTGGTCACGTCCGCGATCGCGTAGGTGCCGTTGGGCAGCTTGCCCGCCGCCAGCGGCGCGGCCAGCACCAGGACGTTCTTGACCCACTGACGCGGCCGCATGGTCTTGATCAGGCCCCCGACCAGTGTCTTGGGCGGGCCCTTCAGGACGGCGTCGTCGAGGTCGGTGCCGGTCGGCTCTTCACTCATTTCAGCGAGGGCTCTTTCCTGTGCGGTCACTACTCCACCTCGCTGGCGCTCGGCTCCGCCGTGCCCGGAGGTGCTGTGTTGTCGGTTCTCTCGCTACGCTCGTTCACTCAATCTCTTTTCGGCGGCTAGCACTGCTGCGGCTGATGCGGCGCCCAGCGCAGAACCGGCGAGCACGTCGGAGGGATAGTGCACTCCCAGGACGAGCCGGGAGAGCAGCATCGGAGGCACGAGCACCGCAGGCAAGGGTAGCCCGGTCAGCCGTCCGAGCAACACCGCCGCCGCCGTGGTCGAGGTGGCGTGCGAGGACGGGAAACTCAGTTTGCTCGGCGTAGAAACGTTGACCTGCACCGACGGATCGTGGGGGCGCGGGCGGCGGACGATTCTCTTGATGACGACCGACGCGGCGTGCGAGCCGAACGCGCCGACCGCGACGCCCGCCCACTGCCGGCGCCGTGGCTTGTCGACCAGCGCACCCAGCGCGCCGATCGCCATCCAGCCCAGGGCGTGCTCCCCGAAGTGGGACATCCCGCGCGCGGCGGCGACCACCCGCGGGTCGCGGCCGATGGTGCCCTGCACGGCGTTGAGGATTTTCACCTCGGCCGAGCGCTCCTGCGGGTCGGGCACGACGTGCAGGCCGAGCGCGTGGCCCGCCGCATCGGAGGCGGTGGCTGTCATTTCCTGGTCTCCTCTGTGCTCGGGGCGATCCCGAAGGCCTGCTCCCAGGCCGCGGTGCTGGTCAGCTTCGCGTGTGCGGCACGATACTGCTTGCGAACCTCGGGGAAGCGCTCGGCCAGCTCCCGCCGCAGCCGCATCGCCTCCTTGAACAGCGCCAGGGCCTGGCGCGGGTCGCGCTTGCGGTAGACCACGCCGCGTCCGTCGGCCGTGGTGACGGTGACGCCGTCGACCTGCGAAAGCAGGAACCAGCGCGCGTCGAGGGTGGGGACGTTCAGCTGCGGGATCTCGTGGTGCTTCGGGTTGGCCTTGCGCACGTTGTGCAGCATGCCCTTGCCCAGGCGCGCCACCTTCGCGATCGGGTTGCCCGGCTCGCCCACCGCGCCGACCTCGGCGTGCGAGGCCAGCGGCAGTTCGGTGGACGAGGGCAGGATCACCGCGTCCGGGAACTGCTTGCGCATCGCGTGCACCTTGCCCAGCGCGGTCGGCAGCAGGCCGAACAGCTTGTCCGGACCCGCCAGATAGTCGCGGATCGCCTCGTTCTGGATGGCGACCGTCGAATACTCCAGGCACAGCAGGTGTTTCAGGGTGGCCTTGATGGTGTTGACGACCATCGGCCGGCCGTCGTTCGGCAGGTGCAGCGACGCCACGACCAGGCGGTTGCGCAGGTGGAAGTAGGCCTGCCAGTCGATCGCGTCGTCCTTGTCGGACCAGGCCATGTGCCAGACCGCCGCACCCGGCAGGGTGACCGTCGGGTAGCCGTGTTCCCTTGCGCGCAAACCGTATTCGGCATCGTCCCACTTGAGGAACAGCGGCAGCGGCTGGCCGAGCTCCTGCGCGACGGTGCGCGGGATGACGCAGGTCCACCAGCCGTTGAAGTCCACATCGATGCGGCGGTGCAACAGCTTGGAGTTATCGCGGTCGCGCAGCGGGTTCTTGGCGAAGTCGTGGTCGTACTCGACGTTCGGGGCGGCGGTCCACATGAAGATCGAGCGGTCCACCACCTCGCCCATGACGTGCAGGTGCGAGCGCTCCTGCAGGTTGAGCATCTGCCCACCGGTCAGGATCGGCGAACGGGCGAAGCGCGAGAAGGCCAGCGCGCGCAGAATGCAGTCCGGCTCGATCTCGATGTCGTCGTCCATGTAGACGATGTACTCGGCGTCGGTGGTCTTCAACGCCTCGTACATCACACGGCTGTAGCCGCCCGAACCGCCCAGGTTGGGCTGGTCGTGGATGGCCAGGCGATCGCCCAGCGGCGCGGCGGCCTCGGCGAAGCCGGGCTCGTCCACCACCTTGCGGGTGCCCTGGTCGGGAATGATCACCGCCTGGATCTTCTCCAGCACCAGCGGATCCGAGCCAAGGGCCGCAATGGTTTTCACCGCGTCGCCGGGGCGATTGAAGGTCGGCATGCCGACCGCGATGCTGCCCGCGCCCGGCGCCTCGATCGGCGCGTACCAGCCGCCGCGATGCAACTGCACCGCCGAATCGGTGGTGATGTCGAACCAGATCCAGCCGCCGTCCTCGAACGGTGCCAGCTCCACCTCGAATTCCACTGCTGTCGTGGTCATCTCCGCGAGCTCCGCGGTCAGCTCGGCGGAATCCAGCGAACCGGTTCCGAATTCGCGGCCCTGCACGTGGATTCGCGAGCCGTCCGCCTTGGAGCGGTACACGTCCACCCGGCCGTGGCCGGACAGCTCCAGCCGCAGCACCACCGAGTTCAGTACGCTCCAGCGCCGCCAATAGCTGGCGGGCACGGCGTTGAAGTAGGTGCAGAACGACACCTCGGACTCGGCGCCGATCGACAGCGAGGTGCGCGAGATCGCGTGTGCGCGCCGGGAGTTGGTCTCGGACTCCTCGAGGTACAGCTTGCGCACGTCGAGCGGCTCACCCGGCCGCGGCAGGATGATCCGCTGCAGCAGCGAGATCGCGCGGGTGGGGGTCGCGGTATGTTCCAACGTCACTTGTGCGGTCATATCACTTCCTGCGGAAGATGTTTCGGGCTCACTCGTCCGCGGCGGCCAGCGGGGCGCCGGATTCGAGGTGGGGGCGCAGCGTGTTGTCGAACATGCTCAGCGCAGAGCCGATGGCCATGTGCATATCGAGATACTGATAGGTGCCCAGCCGACCGCCGAAAAGCACCTTGGCCGTGGCGGTCTCGTTCTTGGCGAGCTCGCGGTAGGCGACCAGCTTCTCGCGGTTCTCGGTGCTGTTGATCGGGTAGTACGGCTCGTCACCGGTCTGCGCGAAGCGGGAGTACTCGCGCTGGATCACCGTCCTGTCGCCCGGATAGTCGCGCTCGGGGTGGAAGTGGCGCGGCTCGATGATGCGGGTGAAGGGCACGTCCCCGTCGTTGTAGTTCATCACCGAGGTGCCCTGGAAATCACCGGTGTTCAGCACCTCGGTCTCGAGATCGATGGTGCGCCAGCCCAGTTCGCCCGCGCTGTAGTCGAAATAGCGGTCCAGCGGGCCGGTGTACACGACCGGGGCGTCCGGGCTCTGGGCACGGATCTCCTCGCGCACCTCGAACCAGTCGGTGTTCAGCCGGACCTCGATGAGCTCGGATTCAGCCATCTTCTCCAGCCACGCGGTATAGCCGTTGCGCGGCAGGCCCTCGTAGGCGTCGTTGAAGTAGCGGTTGTCGAAGGTGTAGCGCACGGGCAGGCGGGTGATGATGCCCTCGGACAGTTCCTTCGGATCGGTCTGCCACTGCTTGGCCGTGTAATCACGGATGAACGCCTCGTAGAGCGGGCGGCCGATCAGCGAGACGGCCTTCTCCTCGAGGTTGGAGACATCCTTGGAGTCGACCTCCGCGGACTGCTCGGCGATCAGCGCGCGGGCCTCGTCGGGGGTGAAGTAGCGGCCGAAGAACTGCGACAGCAGGCCCAGGCCCATCGGGAACTGGTACGCCTGGCCCTTGTGCATCGCGAACACCCGATGCTGGTAGCCGGTGAACTCGGTGAACTGGTTGACGTAGTCCCAGACCCGCTTGTTCGAGGTGTGGAACAGGTGCGCACCGTATTTGTGCACCTCGATACCGGTTTCCGGATCGGCCTCGGAGTATGCGTTGCCGCCCAGGTGGTAGCGCCGTTCGACGACCAACACCCGCTTACCTAACTGGGAGGCGGCCCGTTCGGCGATGGTCAGTCCGAAGAATCCGGAGCCGACAATGATGAGATCGAAGGGAGATGCGACGGTCACGGGTGCCCAGCGTATCGGAAGTCCGCGCGAGTGCCCGGTGGAGTCGCGTACTGGGCCGCCGCAAGCGCCGCGACGGGGGAATTTTCGGTCCCGGCCACCAGAATTTCGCACGCAGTTGCCGAAGCCGGATCCAACCGGACACCGAACTGATATGTCATCGATTTGAACGTACGACCAGTTTATTTCTGTGACATCACTCCGTGGCAGCGTCGCCGCGATCCGACAGTTCGACCGGAAGACCTCTCATATGCGGATCCCTGGCTCCCCGACCCCACTCCTGTGCGCGCTGACCCTGTCGGCGGCGCTCGGCGCCGGCCTGCTGGCCCCCGCGGTCGCACACGCCGACGACCTCGGCACGCTCGGCGCCGTCCCGGTGGCCGATGGCACCGGGACGTGCGCCCACGGCGCACCCACCGTCGACGACGTCGTCACCGAGGCCGCCTCCGCGGTGCGTACCGTGATTCCCGCCGACCAGCTGGTCTCCTACGACCGGCAGGTGCAGGATTTCCGCCGCACCATCGCCGCCGTGCGGGTGCACCGCGACGGGCTCCCGACCGACCCGACGCAGCGCCCCGGGCGGCTCGGACAGCTCGACGATCCGATCGTCACCTATGTGGTCAACGGCCTCGACGCCATCCGCACCGGGCGCCTCGACCACACGATGTCGGTGTCGCGGCTCACCGTGAACGACGTCATCGAGGTGTTCATCCTCGCGAACCGGATCGTGAAGATCCCCGCCGCGATCCTGTCCGGGCTGGTGCCCACCGCGGGCTTCTTCCTCAGCTTCATCGTCAGTGCCGCGTTCAGCGGTGTGCAGTGGCTCGCCCGCCGGGTGCAGGCGCAGATCCGCGCCACCTGCCTGGCGCCCGGCAGCTATCAGCGGCTGCATCTGGACGGCGCGGACTTCCCCGACGAGCACATCGCGGTGCCCGGGCCGATCGCCGATCTCGCCCGGCAACTGGTCCTCGCGGGCCCGAAATGCACCCCGGTCTCCGATCTGACCACGAGCACGGTGGTCGAGCGCGCCCGCGCCTTCCTCGAGCACACCGATCTGCAGATCGACCACGCCGCGGTGAACAGCACCGCGGCCGGAGTGCAGGAATTCCTGCGCGACAACCGCATTGCCAAGGCCGCGCTGCTGCGCAAGACCGATCAACTCGGCCCGATCGTGGACTACCTGGACTACGGCCCCGTCACCTTCCTGGCCAACCTGGGGTTCGACATCTACGAGGGCAAGGCGCTGGACACCGTTCCCCTGTCGGATACGACGGTGGAGAACGCGTTCGACCTCACCACCGTTGTGCTCGACACCACCAGCCTGCTGCTCAGCGGCGCCAGCGTCGTCGCGGGGTGGACCGGCGTGGCATCGACGGTTCTCACCCCGCTCGGGATTGCCGAGACCCTCGCGTTCGCGCCCGAGTACTACGGGGCGCCGATCGTGCGCGGGGTGATGCAGTCGATGTGCGCGGTGTGAATTACTGGCCGTAGTAAGGGTATTGGAGTTGAGGGGCGTACATCGCCGCGGCGGCGTACGCCCGGGCTTCACGGGCCTCGATCCATCGGCCGGTCGAGCTCATCGCCGCCATACAGAGGGTGAGCAGTTCCAGGACGAACACGATCGATACCCCGATAAGCGTCGCGCCGAAATCCGCCCCATCCAGCCCGTAGACCGCGGTCCCATAGGCCATTCCGATCAAACCCCCCACAATGAACAGGCCGCTCGTGGCAATGATTAGGAACTGTCCGACTCGTCGACGGCAGAACAACAGGACCGCGCCTGGGAGGTACCCCGCGGCAAGAGTCGCCAAGATAATCAGCATGATGATGCCGAATGCATCGGATGACTCACCGTGGACCTTAGGCGTTGTGCAACGACATTGTTCCTACGACAGTCTCGACAAGGCACAGCAGGCCCTGCACCGCCGCAAGGATTCCAGCGGTGATCGCGGTGCCGCCACCAGGCTTCTTCGCCGGATACCCGGGCTGCGGAAAGCTCGGCTGACCGTATCCCTGCGGCGGATAGCCTGCGTAGCCGGAATTTTCCTCGGCGGCCGCATCGTTGCGATGCGGCCGCCGAGGTGAATGTCATTGTGCGCCGGAAATTTTCGGCCTTCGATCAGAACGGCCGCGGGGGCTGCTGGCCGTAGGCCGGCTGCGGGAATTGGGGCGCACGGCCGACCTCGCACCAGCGCCGGGTGGAGCCGGAGAGGGTCAGGAAGAGCATCAGGCCCGCGATCAGCAGGCCCGGGATGGCGAAGACGGCGGACAGGGCCACGCCCGAGGCGATTCCCACGATCGCCCCGATCAGGCCACCGAAGGCGCCGAAGCCGGACAGGATGACCAGCATGATGCGGCCGGCGTTCTTGTGATTCAGCAGCAGGATGCCGGCGAGGATGTACAGCAGGGCGAACAGGCCCTCGACCACCGCACCGAAGTAGTAGCCGCCGGAGGCGACGCTCTGCTGCGGCATCGACACCCCGGTGCCGCCATTCTGCGAATCCAGCGAACTGAGCTGGCTCTTGATGGCATCCAGATTCTCCTGAGCGACGCTCAGCTCGTGGATCGTGAAAACGATCAGGCCGATCCCGATGAGCGCCATGACGATCGCTAGCAGGCTCGCGGTGATCGCGGTGCCGCCGCTGGCAGCCTGTTGCGCGCTACCGGGTTGCGGAAATCCCGGCTGCTGGGGAAAACCCGGCTGCTGCTGGGGAAAACCGGACGGCTGCGGATATCCCGGTTGCTGGGGCGACCCCGGCTGCTGCGCGAAACCCGACTGCTGCTGTGGATAACCGGGCTGTTGTGGATAACTCGGTTGCTGGGGATATCCCGGCTGCTGCGGATAGCCGGGCTGCTGACCATACGGCTGCTGCGGATTCCCGCCGCCGTAGCCGGGCTGGCCGTACGGGTAGCTCATGACGTGTCCTTCTCACTCGGCTGCCCACCCAACGGGTGGTCGTCGGGTTGCGAATCCGGCTGGCCTGCGAGTGGTGTTCCCCGGGTCCTCCCCCTGTGCTGAGCGAACTGTACCGCGCGACGCCCGGCCCGGGCGATGTGAAAGCCGACCGACCCGTCTGTCCATCGGTCCAGCCTCGAGCGCCGGCCGATCCGCCGTCATTCCTCGGACACCGTTTCGACGAACACGCACGGACAGCTGATCACTCGGCCCGTAAGTCGGTCGATGAAGCAGGCATGCCCGCACACCAGGGTGTGCGGGCATACCTGCATTTCCGTGAGCCTCCTATTTCAGGTGGGACTCCGCGTAGACCCGCATGGCGTCGCGCACGAACTCGGCCGTACCCGCGCCGTGCTTGTCGTAGTTCGCCGCGAAACGCGGGTCCGCGACATACATGTCGCCGAGGCCGGTGAAGGCGCAGGCGTCCGGGCGCTTGCCCTGCCAGCCGATCGCGATCCAGTCGTAGTGACGCTGGACGACGGCCTGCACCTCCTCGGCGCCCGGCGCCAGGCCGGCCGTGTGGGCGCGGCCGTAGTCGGCGGCGATATCCAGGTGGGTCTGCTGGAGCGCCTGCTTGTCGGCCTCGCTGATCGAGCGCCACCAGCGGTCACCGCTCTCGTACGCCTCCCTGCCCCAGCGTTCGATCACCTCGTCCTTGTACCGGGTGTGATCGAAGCCGTCGAATGTTTCCGAAGCCATGAGTGGCTCACCTGCTTCCGTCTTGCGCAATGTGGTGTGCACCGACGCGATCTGGCGCGCGATCCGATCCTGCTGCTGCCGCAGCAATTCCAGATGCGTGCGCAATGCGGCCGCCGTATCCTGCTCTCCCGCAAGAACTTCGGCGATGACCGGCAGGCCGAGGCCGAGCTCGCGCAGCAGCAGAATGCGCTGCAGCCGCACGAGCGAGCCCTGGTCGTAGTACCGGTAACCGTTGGCCCCGACCCGGCTGGGCGGTAGCAGCCCGAGCTCGCCGTAGTGGCGCAGTGTCCGGCTGGTGGTCCCGGCCGCCCGGGCCAGGTCCTGGATCGACCATTCGCCCTGTACCACCGCAACCTCCCTGATCACGTCGATGAAACCAGCATGCAAGTTGACGTTACGTCAATGTCAAGACGGAATCTCCGCGGAGCAACGGTCAGTATCCGACGGTGAATCGCGTGCGATGGTGCTTGGGCCGCTCAGCCTCATCGAGCAGCGCGACGGCGAAGTCCTCCATGGAGATGAACGAGTTCCCGTCCGCATCGCTGAGCAGCTCATCGGAGCCGATCCGATAGACCCCGCGCCGTTCGCCGGGCTCGAGCAGGGCGGGCGGGCTCAGGTAGGTCCAGTCGACGGGACCGTCGCCGTGCGCGTGGAATTCGCGCCACTGCGCATCGCACGCCGACGCGATCGGCATCAGATCATCGGGGAACCCGGGCATCTCCATCACGGTCCTGCCCTCCCCGGGCACGATCAGATTGCCCGCACCCCCGACGACCAGCAGCCGGACCTCGGCGGACGCGAGCCCCGCCAGCAACCCCACCGCCACGTCGACCAGTTCGCGCTCGCGCCCGACGACCGGCCGCGTCGCGCTGATGACCAGGTCCCGCCTGGAACTCAGCTCCGACACCACGCCGGGATCGGTCGCGTCACCCGCCCGCACCTCGACCTCCGCGGGCAGCCCGCGCAGCCGGTCCGCATCGCGGGAGACGGCGGTGATGCGATGCCCCCGCGACAACGCCTCGGTCACGACCCGGCTTCCGACCGCTCCGGCGGCGCCAAACACGGTGATGTGCATAACTTTTCAACTCCTGTAACTGTTGAACCAACCCTGGCGGATGCGCCGGGGCTGTACGGGATCACCGAACCGAGAGGTGCCGTCCACCGCATCGGTCCGGCGCTGAATCACGCCCGGACGACGGATCCAGCATTCCGGCGATCACTGCACCGTTCGGAGACGTTGTCCCGCCACCGGCCCGCTACGATTCACAGCGGTCCTTCTCCGACAGTCGCGCCGTACTCCCGGCCGGCCCGCTCCGCCGCTTCACGATCCTCTGCAGCCACCTCCTGGTGCTCCGGAACATCCTGCGCCACAACATCATTGCCGCCCTTCCGGGGAGCCTGCGCCGCCTGTTGCTTCCCGGCGCCGATCTGCCCCATCAGCGTTCCGCCCAGCGCGATCGCGATGCCCGCCACCTGCAGCGGCGACAGGCTCTGGCCGAGCGCGACCCAGCCGATCACGGCCGCCGACAGCGGGCTCAGCAGCGTCAGGAATGCGACCGAGGTGGCGGGCAACCGCGACAGGCCCCGGAACCAGATCCCGTATGCCGCAGCCGTTCCGATCACGCCCAGGTAGAGGTAGCCGCCGATGTTGCGGGCGTCCAGCGCGGGCGGCGCGCCCTCGATGATCAGGGCGAGCGGCACCAGCAGCAGGCCGCCGGCGGTGAGCTGCCAGCCGGTCAGCGCCAGCGGGCCGACACCCTCGGGCCGTCCCCAGCGCTTGGTCAGCACGGTGCCCGCGGACATCAGTGCGGCACCGACGATTCCGGCCAGCACTCCGATCGGGTCCAGCGCGGCCCCGGCCCGCAGCACGACCAGCGCGACGCCCAGGATGCCGACGACACCGGCAATCAGCTTGCGCGCGGTCGGCCGCTCGGACAGGAACAGCGCGGCGAAGCCCTGCGCGAACAGCGGGCCCGCCGCCGAGAGCACCGCGGCGACACCGCCGGGCAGCCGGTAGGCGGCCAGGAACAGCAGCGGGAAGAAGGCGCCGATATTGAGCGTGCCGAGCAGGGCCGCGCGCCAGATCCATTGGCCGCGCGGCAGCACCCGCGTGATGGCCAGCAGCGCCAGACCCGCGGGCAGCGCCCGCATCAGGGCGGTGAACATCGGTCGGTCGGGGGGCAGGAATTCGGTGGTGATCGCGTAGGTCGAGCCCCACACCAGCGGCGGAAGCGCCGTGAGCGCGAGGGCAGCGCGGTGGCCGTGGGTCCGATACGAGTGTTCGACATCTTGTCTCCATGTTCATTATCTCAACGTTGAAATAACACGACGGCGGGCCGGGGTATTCCAAGTAGGTCAACGTTAAGATTCTTTCCATGCAGAGGAATGCCGATGGGTGACGCGGTAGACCTGATCACGGCCGCTTGGGCCCGCGAGCGGCCGGATGTCGACACCGACCCGATGGCCGTCGTCGGACGGCTCACCCGCCTGGGCCGCATACTCGACCGCGAGCTGCAGAAGTTCTTCGTCGCGCACGGCCTCGAGCGCTGGGAGTTCGACGTGCTCGCCACGCTCCGCCGCTCCGGCAGTGAGCAGGGCCTGACCGCGGGCCAGCTGAACCGGGCGGCGATGATCACCTCGGGAGCGATCACCAACCGTGTCGACCGCCTCACCGCGAAGGGCCTGGTCCAGCGCACCCCCGATCCCGACGACCGCCGCTCGGTCCGGGTTCAGCTCACCCCGGCCGGACGGGACAGGGTGGACGATCTGCTTGCGGCGCACATGGACAACGAGGAGCGGCTGCTGGCCGCCCTCTCACCGGAGGATCGCAGTCAGCTTGTCGGGCTGCTGCGCACGCTGTCCGAATCACTGGGCGACACGACGCTGACCTGAGGCCATCGACGCGGCCGCATCGAGCGTTGCCGGCTCAGCCGACCCCGAGGCCGAACCGACGCCGGTAGGCCGAGGGCGTGAGGCCGGTGTGGCGCTGCATCAGCGCACGCAGGTTGGCCGCGGTACCCAGCCCGCTGGCCCGGGCCACGGCATCGAATCCGAGCTCGCCGCCTTCGATCAGGCGGCATGCGTATTCGAGCCGCTCCCGGGTGAGCCAGGCCAGCGGCGTCGTCCCCAGTTGCATCCGGAACCTGCGATGCAGCGTGGCCTGACTGACCGCGGCCCTGTCGGCGAGCGCCGCGACGGTCAGCGGGCGGTCCAGACGCTCCTGCGCCCAGACCAGCACCGGCGCCAGCGATTCGTCGCGGACCTGCGGCACCGGGCGTTCGATGAACTGCTTCTGCCCGCCGTCGCGATGGGCGCCGAAGACCAGCCGCCGGCTCACGGAGTTCGCGATGTCCGCCCCGTGGTCCCGTCCGACGATGTACAGCCCCAGGTCGAGGGCCGCGGCGCTCCCGGCGGCGGTGAGAATGTCGCCGTCGTCGACGAACAGCACATCCTCCTCGATCACCGCCCCCGGAAACCGCTGGCGAAACAACTCCGCCCACTGCCAGTGCGCGGTCACCCTGCGCCCCTCCAGCACCCCGGCCTCGGCCAAAGTAAAAGCCCCGCTGCAGAATCCGACCAGTCGTGCGCCGCGGGCATGGGCACGCCGGATCGCCGCGAGCACCGCGGGCCGGCGCGGCACCTCGATGTCCGGGCGATTCGGCACGATGAGCGTGTCTGCCGTATCGGCCGCGCTCAGGTCCGCGACGCCGGTCAGCGTGAAGAAGCCGTCCCGCATGAGCGTGCGCGGCCGCGGCGCGCACAGCCTGAAGTCGTACAGCTCGCGCCCGAGCTCGGGGCGGCGAAGTCCGAACACCTCGATGGCGCAACTCAACTCGAAGGGATTCGAGTTCTCGTCGACGATCACCACGACCCGGTGCGCCGCCGAGCGCCCACCTCGAGAGGAATCTTGCGCCATATGCGATTTCTAGCACTCACACCCGATCCCCTCAACCCCCGACGATGAGACCATGAGCAACGAACCGATCGAACTCGCCGCAGCGCTGGCCTCCTTCGATACCCTGTGGAGCCCGCGAATCGTCGCCGGTGTCAACGACTACGACGTGCGCGTGGCGAAGATCCAGGGCGAATTCGTCTGGCACTCACACGCCGACACCGACGAGTTCTTCCTCGTCCTGGACGGCGAGATCGACATCGCACTGCGAGAGGCGCAGGGCGAGCGCACCGTTCACCTCCCCAAGGGCTCGGTGTTCGTGGTCCCCAAAGGCACCGAACACAAACCGATCTCACGAGACGGCGCATCGATCCTGCTGTTCGAGCCCACCGGAACCCTGAACGTCGGCGATCAGCACGACGAGGTCCCGGACTACGTGGATGCCACAACGGGTCACGAACTCGGCAGTGGGGCGACCACATCCAGCTGATAATCCGCCTCTGCGGGCCCGCGGCGGCAGATCGCCGAAGTCGGGCGGCGCGAACCACGTCGGATCCTCCGGGCGGCGCGAACGACCCGCCTGCTCGTGCCGCCACTCGAATGGGCCGGTCGGGCATGCACAACCGCCGCGAACACCTCCCTAGAGCGGCCTGCCGTCCGTCGGCAGCGCCCTCACCCGTCGCAATCCTGGTCGCACGTGCCCCCGCGGGCGGCGGTGGCGCTCCGCGGACCCGGGCGACAGGCGGCGCCGCGGGGAGTGCAGCGACCGGCGGCACTCCAGCGGGTCGGTGCGCCGCGGCGATCGGTGCGGCCTGGGAGATCAGCCACCCGCAGCCAGCGCGTCAACCGGTGGCGCAGCGGTGATCGGCGGCGCGGCAGCGACCGGTGCCGGGCCCGCCGCAGCGTCGGAGCCCGGGTTGGCAGAGGCATCCGTAGTGAGCACCGTCGCCCCGGGATCCCCACCGGGCACCCCGGGGCTCGTCCCGGGACCGTCCGCCGCCGGAGCCGCGGATGGCGCGGGATCAGGTGTCGCGGGCCCAGGCGGGGCCGGCTGCGCGGGAGCGGGCGCGGGACCGGCGGGATCGAGAGCAACCGGGGGTGCCTGAGCCGGTGTCGCATGGTCCGGCACCGATTGCGGCGGCGCGGCCCGCGGGGCCTGCGCCGGGGCCTGATCGGACGCGCCGCCCGGTGGGGCCGATGCGGGCGGGGGTGTGGGGGTGTCCGCGGCGCCGGGGGTGCCCGGCGCGGCATCGGCCGCCGCGCCCGGCGCCAGCTGCATCAATGTGGTGAAGTCGACGACCTGTGCACCCAGGGCTGGGGTCGCGACGATGACACCGTTGCGGTACAGCTGGAAAGTGCCCTCGCGGCCGGGCAACTGCGAGACCGGTCCCAGTGCGGCGCCCAAAGGACCTGCGGGACCGCCGGTTTGGGCGTACTTCGCATCGACCGCACTGGTATCCACCGAGGCGCGCTGCGCGCCGTCGGCCGTCGGATCCGGCGGCGCGGGGGCGATGGCGGGCAGCAGCTGGTCGGGAGCGGGGCCGATGGCCATGGTGGTGATATCGCAGGGGTGTCCGCCGTTGGGCGCGGAGGAGTATTCCGTGCGGAGCAGGTGGCCGTCGCGCAGCAGCACCTGCCCGGCGGTGTCGCGCACCGCCGCGTCGCTGCGACCGTCCTCCCGCTCGGTGCCCGAATAGGCCTGGCAGTCCTGGGTGTCACAGGTCTGGGCATAGGGGTAGCGCGTTTCGGCAAGGGCGTAGGAGCGCGCGGCGATCGCCTGCGCCCGCAGCGCCTCGGCCCCGCCCCGATCGGCCCAGCCCGCCGACATCTCAGTGGGCACGACGCCGCGCAGGTAGTCCTCGGTGTCGACCTCGTTGACCGTGCGAATATCGTTGGCGTCCAATGCGACTCCGAGCGCGCCGCGGTACTCGCCGCCGCCGCAGAGCTTCAGATGTTCCGCCGCGGGCCGATCGGCGCCCGGATCGACCGGATAGGCCCACGGCTTGTCCGTGGCCCCCTGCCACACGGTGTCCCCCGCGCAGCCCGCGGTGATGGTAACCGCCGCGCCCCCGCCGGGCGTCGGCGTCAGATGGACGGCCTGTCCGGGGTCGACGTGGCGGTCCGCGACGGTCAGGCCGGAATCGGAGTAGACGGCGAGGGGCTGGCTGTCCTGTCCCATCAGCCGCACCCGCACTCGCGTCGGCGCGATCGTGGCCGGCTGGGCCCCCGGGTAGTAGTACTGCAGGATATTCATGGCATTCATGCCCGACTGAGCCTTGCCGAACGCGCCGAGCTGGCTCATACCGCGGCCGTGTCCCTCGCTGACCCCGGCGGCCGGTCGGACCGGATCGCCGTGCGGCCACGCCCAGTACACGGCGACACCGCCGACCGACGTCGCAACGACGACCACGCTCACCACCGCGACACGCCGATGCCACCGTCTTCGTAGTAGCTCCCCGCGCCGCAGCGCGGCAATCCCTCGACGTTTCGTGCGTGTCATCGTGCACTCCCCACGGCTTCCGCGGACCGGACCGACCGAGGCGATCACGTTTCTGATCGGAACCCTGACCCGCTGGATGGCTATCTGAAAGCTACATTCGAGTTATCCTACCTAAGTCTCTACATAAGGTTTAGATTTGTGACAGTTGGGACTAGTGTGACGCCAGATCCGTCAGGAATCAACCATCTCCTCCTGCTGACGGTCGCCGGTTCTACCTGAATGGGAGATGCTCGTGCCGCACCGCAGACCGAAACGATCGTTCGTCCTGCCGGTTGTCACCACGCTGGCGGTGGCCGCGCCACTGGCCGCGCTCGCCATGCCGGAACGGGTCGAATACCGCAATACGGATAACAGCGATCTTGCGGCTATTCCGGCGCAACTCGTCGAGATCGGGCTCGCCCAGGCCCCGGACGTGGTGCTGCCGCTGCGCGAGCTGACCGGCCTGAACCTGCCGGACCTGCATCTGTCCGACCTCCGTCAGCTACCGCTGCCGAAGTCCGTGCAGATCCCCCAGGGGCTGCCGCTGCCGCCCGGCGTGCAGCTCCCCGCATCGATCCCGCTCCCCCAGTTCAACCAGCCGCAGGCGGGCTCGCCGAGCCAGCCCGCGCCGCAGGGCTCGTTCGCACCGCTTCACCAGCCCGGAATGCAGCCCCCCGCCGCACCGCAGCTGCTGCCCGGCGTCCAGCTCCCCGGCGCACCGCAGTCCCCCGGCACCCCGCCGCCGAGCACACTGCAGACGCAACCGGGCGTCCAAGCCCCGGCGGCGACCCAGCCCGGCGCGCAGTCCCCGGCACCCCAGGGCCAGCTCGGTACACAGAATCCCGGTGCGCCCCAACCCAACTCGCAGGCCCCCGCCGCTCCCCAGGCACCGGCCGCCCCGGCAGCACAACCCAACGCCCAGAGTCCCGCCACACCGCGGACGCAACCCGTCCCACAAGCTCCCGGTCGCTCCCAACCCCAGCCCGGCGCCGCCCCGGCTCCAGGCGCACCGCAGGCCCCCGGCACCCCGCATGCTCCCGCCGCGCCCCCGGCACCGGCTCGCACGCGGAATCCCGCCGCACCGCAGGCAAGGTCGATCGCCCAGCCCCAGGCCGCACCGCTGGGCGCCTACACACCCCAGCTCCCCGCGGCACCGGAAAGCCCTGCGGCACCACAACTTCCGGGCGCCGCCCCAGCTGCCCCGTCCGTACCCGCGCCCGCCGCGCCCGCACCCGCACCGGCCGCTTCACCCGCACCCGCCGCCGACCCGGCACCGGCGGTAATTCCCGGAGCCGACCCCAACGCCCCGGCACTCGCGCCGGGCGCGGTCGCGCCCGACCTGAGCGGCAAGGTCGGGGCCGAGGTCAAAGAGCTCACCCGGGACAAGCCCTTCAGCATGGTCGCGCTCACCGCGAAGGATATGGACGGCACCACCGCGCTGATCCGGTCGCGCAACGCCGATGGCGGCTGGGGTCCCTGGTATCCCACGTCACGGGTCGACACCGGCGGCAGCGACCACGGCTCGACCGACAGGGCCGGCACCGAGCCGATCTACGTCGGCCTCACCAAGGCCGTGCAGGTCCTGGTGACGCACGAGGCCTCCGGCACCGTGCCGCCCGGCGTGACCCCGGCGCGCTCGGACGATCCCGAGCTGATCGGATCGCCGGATCTCTCTGCCGTGCTGATCGATCCGGGCCGCGTCGCCGCGGATGCGACCCTGTCCACCGTCGCCGCGCCGCTGCCCGGCGGCGGGCCGAAGGTGATCACCCGCGCCGAGTGGGGCGCGGATCCCTCGCTGCTGTGTGACAAGCCCACCTACGACGACGGCCTCGGCGGCATCGCCGTTCACCACACGGACGGTCGCAACGACTACACCCAGGCCGAGTCCGCGGGGATCGTGCGCGCCATCTACGCCTATCACGCAAAGACGTTGCACTGGTGCGACATCGGATACAACGCGCTGGTCGACAAGTACGGCCAGATCTTCGAGGGCCGCGCCGGCGGGCTGGACAAACCGGTCGAGGGCGCGCACGCGGGCGGCTTCAACGAGAACACCTCGGGTGTGGCGCTGATGGGCGACTACCAAACCCAGACTCCCAGCGATGCGGCGATCCAGGCGCTCGGGCAGTTCATCGGCTGGCGCGCCAGGATGGCCGGGCTGAACCCGCAGGGCACCACGACCATGTATTCCGAGGGCACCCAGTACAGCAAGTACAACCAGGGCCAGGCGGTGAAGCTGCCGATCGTCTTCGCACACCGCGATGTCGGGCGGACGACCTGTCCCGGCGACGCCGCCTACGCGATGATGGACCGCATCCGCAAGATCGCCGCGCAGACGGCCGGGGCGGTCGACACGAATCCCGGCACCGATGCGAAAGCCGCTGCACCCAGCGGCAACTCGGCCCTCACAACCAATACCGGTGCGGGTACCCAGAATTCGGGCACGACACCGAAATCCCAGCGCACCCAGGACGATATCGCCACGCTGGCGTCCCTGACCACCAAGCTGCTCGGCATGGTCAACCACAATGCGGTCGCGAAATACTGGGCCGCACAGGGCGGCCCGAACAGCCACCTGGGCGCGGTCGCCGCCGAGCCGCGGCCGACGCCCAACGGCGGCCAGGTGGCGAGATTCGTCAACGGCTACGTCTATGCCGCCCCGGACGGCGCCATCATCGAGCTGGCCGGCCGCCTCCTGGACCGCTTCATCCAGCTCGGCGGCGACACCGGCCTACTGGGCCTGCCGCTGAAGGACGCCTACCCGATCCCGGACGGCATGCGCAGCGACTTCCAGAACGGCTCGCTGATCGTGAACACGATCACGGGACTCGTTACGACGCTGTACAAGATCTACAGCGAGACCGGCAACCCGATCGCCCAGCCCGGTCCGACGCCGAAGCCCACCGGCGGCCCGTAACCCTTACCCTTCAGCTCCACCAGCGCTCGAGAATCCGTGCCACTCCGTCGGCGGAGTTCGACTCCGTCACCTCGTCGGCGGCGGCACGGGCATCGGGGTGGCCGTTGCCCATCGCTACGCCGTACCCGGCCAGGCGGAGCATCGAGACATCATTGGGCATATCGCCGAAAGCGAGGATAGCGCTGTATTCCACGCCCACCCGCTCGGCGACGAAGGCCAGCCCGGAGGCCTTGGTGACGCCGGGAGCGGACAGTTCGATCAGCCCGTTGTTGGTCGAATAGGTGACATCGGCACGGCCGTCGAGGTGCGGCGCCAGCGCGGCGTGCATGTCGGCGCTGGTCGCACCGGGTAGTCGGATCAGCATCTTGATGGCCGGGGCCGCGACGACCTCGGCGCGGGCGACCTGGGTGTCGTCGGGGTTGAGCCAGGCATGTTCATACTCGGGCGAACTCACGAATTGCGGGGTCGCGGCGTCGTGCGCGCTCTCACCCACCCGCTCGGCGGCCAGCCCGCAGCCGGGCAGCACCCGCTCGGCGAGCTCGGCCAGCGCGGCCAGGCTGGCCACGTCCAGGGAGCTGTTGTGCAGGATGCGATCCGAGGCGCTGTCGTAGATCACCGCTCCGTTGCCGCAGACGCACAGCGGCGCGAAACCCAGCCCCTCGACGACGGGATCGATCCAGCGCGGCGGGCGCCCGGTGGCGAGCACGAACTGCACCCCGTCGGCGACCAGGGCCGCCACCGCGGCGCGGGTGCGCGGGGTCACCTGCTCGTCCTCGTCGATCAGCGTGCCGTCGACGTCGGTGGCGACCATCTTCGGTTTCGGCAGGTGCAGGCGAGTCACCCATTCCATCCTGCCCGAAATGCCGGTCCGGATGTAATCACAATTCGGGACGCCGCCAGGGGCTGTCGTCCGCCGCGCCGGCGACCGGGGGAGCGGCGGGGAAGGGCGGTGGCGCGGCGGAGTACGGCGCCGGACCGTTCGGCGGCGACGCGGGCTGCGCCGGATACGGCGGCAAGGCGCCCGGTACCCACGGCTGTGCGCCCGGCGGCGCGGCGGGACCGGGATTCGGAACCGGCCCGCCCGCAGTGGGAACGGGGCTCGCGGGCGAAGCCGGGGCGGCACCCCCGGGCGGCGAGGTGAGTTGCTGCACCGGCGCCTGCGCCAGCCAGCGGGTGGTTGCGGGCAGCAGCGTCAGCACGATCGTGGCGATGGGGAACACCAGCCCGAACGAACCGCCGACGAGCCCGAGCCTGCCCGAGGCGCTCACGACCACTCCGCCCGTTATCGCCACGCCGATCCCGGCGATCCCGATCAGGATCGCCAGCGCGCAGCCCGCGAGGACCAGCATCCGCCCCATCTGCGCCCGCCGGAACAGCCCTATCGCCCCCATCGCGAGCAGCGCACCGCAGACCACTGCGAGCGCCCCGACCACCAGCATGTAGGCCGGATACCACGAGATGTTGTACATGCCGTTGATCTCGTTGTCCTGGGTCATAGCCAGCACCACTTGCACGAGCCCGCCGAACACCTGTCCGACCGCTCCGAGGGATGCCAGCACGCCCGCCGCGATCGCCGTTCCGCCACTGGCGTTCTGCTGTGGATACGGCTGATATTGCCCCGGATATTGCTGATAACTCATCGATCGGCCCCCTTGTCCCGGCCACCGTACTGCTCGCGGTGACGATCCCCGCAGAATATCGCGGAATAGTGTTCACCAGGCACCGTGCGTAACACGCCCGCTCGAGCTTCTGTCCCTATGATCGGGGGCTAGTAACCGACCCGAGGGGACTGATGACCGGCTTTCTGCTGCGACGCGCGGCGAATTACGTCGTGCTACTGGTGCTCGCGTCATTCCTGACGTTCGCGCTGGCATCGCTCACGTTTCATCCCCTGGACAGCCTCGAGCAGCGCAGCCCCCGCCCGCCCCAGTCGGTCATCGACGCCAAGGCCGCGGAGCTCCACCTCAACGAGCCGATCCTGCCCCGCTACGGCACCTGGGTGAAGGGCGTGGTGCTGCACGGCGACTTCGGCAAGACCCTGGCCGGGCAGCCCGTGACCCAGGAGCTGGGCCGCCGGATCGGGGTGAGCCTGCGGCTGCTGGTAATCGGGTCGGTGGTCGGCACGGTACTCGGGGTGCTCATCGGAGCGGCGGGCGCGATCCGGCAGTACCGGTTCAGCGATTACTTCACCACGATCGTATCCATGCTGCTGCTCAGCACGCCGATCTTCCTGCTCGCGACCCTGCTGAAATACGGTGCGCTGCAGATCAATCTGGCCGCCGGGCAGCAGATATTCCTCTATACCGGTGAAACCTCGGCCGCGGCGGTGAACGGGTTGTGGAACCAGATCGTCGACCGCGCACAGCATATGGTGCTGCCGACCCTCGGTTTGGCCCTCGGCTCGATGGCCGGTTACAGCCGCTATCAGCGCAACGCGATGCTCGATGTGCTGCAGAGCGATTTCATCCGCACCGCGCGCGCCAAGGGCCTCACGCGAGGGCGCGCGCTGTACAAGCACGGCCTGCGCACTGCCCTGATCCCGATGGCGACGCTGTTCGCCTACGGCCTGGGCGGCGTGATCACCGGCGCGGTGTTCACCGAGAAGATCTTCGGGTGGCACGGCGTCGGTGAATGGCTGGTGGACGCGATCAACGCCCAGGACCTCTACATCGTGGTCACCGCCACGGTGTTCGCCGGCCTGGTGATCCTGATATCCGGCCTCCTGTCGGACATCGTGTACGCAATGCTCGATCCCCGGGTGCGTGTGTCGTGACGGAGCGCAGCGAGGGAACCACGAGCACAGCCGCCTCCGGCACAGCGGAGCCGAGCGCTAGCGAGGTGGAGCTGTGACCGAGCGCAGCGAGGGAACCACGAGCACAGCCGCCTCCGGCACAGCGGAGCCGAGCGCTAGCGAGGTGGAGCTGTGACGGACGTGGAGCTGCTGGCGGGCGGCGCGCCCGAGCCGGCCGCGGCGGGACGCTGGAAACTGGTGTGGCGCAGGTTCCTGCGCAACAAGCCGGCGATCGCGGGCGCGATCGTGCTGCTGCTGATCGTGATCGCGGCCTTCGCGCTGCCCCCGATCCTGCCCTTCGACTACAAGCATATGGACTACTCGGCCCTGTACCAGGCGCCGAACCCGACGCACCCCTTCGGTACCGACGGCAACGGCGAGGACGTCCTCGCGCAGACGCTGCACGGCCTGCAGAAGTCGCTGATCATCGGCTTCTGCGTGGCCATTCTCGGCTCGATCGTCGCGGTGAGCGCCGGATCGGTGGCCGGACTGCTCGGCGGCTGGACCGACCGGGCAATCATGTGGCTGGTCGACCTGCTGCTGGTGGTGCCGAGCTTCATCATCATCGCGATCTTCTCCCCGCGCACCAAGGGCAGCAGCTCGATTCCGCTGCTGATCCTGCTGCTGGCGGCGTTCGGCTGGATGATCAGCGCCCGCATCGTGCGCGGCCTGACGCTGAGCCTGCGCGATCGCGAATTCGTCCGGGCCGCACGGTATATGGGCGCCTCGACACGCTCGGTGATCGTCAGCCACATCGTGCCGAACGTGGCCTCGTTCCTCATCATCGACACCACCCTGGCCCTGGGCGGCGCGGTGTTGTCCGAAACCGGGCTGAGTTACCTGGGATTCGGTGTACAGCCGCCGGACGTGTCGCTGGGCACGCTGATCGCGGCGAATCCCGGCTCGTCGCTGACCTTTCCGTGGTTGTTCCTGTTCCCGGGCGGCTTCCTGGTCGCGATCGTGTTGTGCGCCAACCTGGTCGGCGACGGCCTGCGCGACGCGTTCGATCCGAGTTCCGCGCGCGCCCGGGCACGGCGCAAGGCGGACGAGCCGAGCAAGCAGAAGGTAAAGGCGTCATGACGGACCCGACGGGCATCGAGACCCTGAACGAGGGCGCTCGGCAGGTCACGACCGCGCCCCTGCTGGAGGTGTCGGACCTGCACGTGTCGTTCCCGGGCGAGGAGGGCCGCATCGATGCGGTGCGCGGGGTCGACTACTCCGTCTCCGACGGCGAGGTGCTCGCGATCGTCGGGGAATCGGGTTCGGGCAAGTCGGTCTCGTCGCTGGCGGTGATCGGCCTGCTCCCCGATCAGGCGCGGGTGCGCGGCTCGATCCGGTTACGCGGCAAGGAATTGCTGGGCATGGACGACCGGCAGCTCTCGACGCTGCGGGGCAGCCGGATCTCCATGGTGTTCCAGGATCCGCTCTCGGCGCTCACCCCGGTGTACCGAATCGGCGATCAGATCGCCGAGGCCCTGCTCGCGCACGGGAAGATGAGCGAGAAGGAGGCGGCCCAGCGCGCGGTGGAGCTGCTGGATCTGGTCGACATTCCCGAGCCGGAGGTGCGGGCCCGGGCGTTCCCGCACGAGTTCTCCGGCGGCATGCGCCAGCGCGTGGTCATCGCCATGGCGATCGCCAACGATCCGGAGCTGATCATCTGCGACGAGCCCACCACCGCGCTCGACGTGACGGTACAGAAGCAGGTCCTGAACCTGCTGCGCAAGGCCCGCGACATCACCGGCGCGGGCGTCATCATGATCACCCACGACATGGGGATCGCGGCCACCGTCGCCGACCGGGTCGCGGTCATGTATGCCGGGAAGATCGTCGAAACGGCCGGCACCGCAGAACTTTTCCGGTCGCCCCGGATGCCGTACACGGTCGGGCTGCTCGGGTCGATCCCGCGCATGGACGGCCCGCCGCGCGCGCCGCTGATTCCCATCGTCGGATCCCCACCTGCCATGCATGCGCTGCCGCCCGGCTGCCCCTTCGCGGTGCGCTGCCCGGTCGCCATCGACGAATGCCGCGCCGCGGAACCGCCGCTGCAGGACATCGACCCCGGTCATCGGGCCGCCTGCATCCGCACCGCAGAGGTCGGCACCGTCGACCTGTTCTCCGCCTACCAGCGCGAGATCACCGAGCCCGAGCGCGAGGCCACCACGGACGACCATGTGGTACTGCGGGTTTCGGACCTGACGAAGGTGTTCCCGATCACCCGCGGCGTGGTGTTCCGCCGCCGCACCGGCGAGGTGCGCGCGGTGGACGGGATCAGCTTCGAGGTGCGCGCGGGGCGCACCCTGGCGCTGGTCGGCGAGTCCGGATCGGGCAAATCCACGACGCTCACCCAGATCCTGGACCTGGCGCGGCCGGAGGCGGGCAGCATCGAGGTGCTCGGCAGCGACGTCGCCACCCTCACCAAGGCCCGCCGCCGCGAGATCCGCGCGAAGATGCAGATCGTCTTCCAGGACCCGTCCGCCTCGCTGGATCCGCGGATGCCGATCTTCGACGCGCTGGCCGAGCCACTGCGCATCGCCGGACGCTCGCGCGAGCAGATCCGCACGCGGGTACCGGAACTGCTGCGGCAGGTGGGCCTGCGGCCCGAACACGTCGATCGCTATCCCGCCGACTTCTCCGGCGGGCAGAAGCAGCGCATCAATATCGCGCGGGCCCTGGCGCTGGATCCGGCGATCCTGGTGCTCGACGAGCCGGTCTCCTCGCTGGATGTCTCCATTCAGGCCGGGGTGCTGAACCTGTTGCGGGACCTGCAGACCGAGCGCGGTCTGTCGTATCTGTTCGTCTCCCACGATCTTTCGGTGGTCCGCAACCTCGCGCACGACATCGCGGTGATGTACCGGGGCAAGATCGTCGAATCCGGTCCGGCCGAACGGATCCTGAACGACCCGGAGCACGAATACACTCGCGCCCTCATCGACGCCATTCCCGTGCCCGTCGTCGGCATGAATTGACCCGTCCCGAGGTAGGAGCAACCGTGAAGAGACGCACATTCGCCAAGGCCGTTGCGGCGGCCGCGGTTTCCACCGCGTTCTCCTCGGCGGCCTGTTCCTCCGGGGGCAACACCCCGACCGGATCGACGGCGATCGGCACCACGAACGACATCAATCCGCGCCCGCCCGAACAGGTCCGCGAGGGCGGCAACCTCCGGCTGGCCATCACCGCCTTCCCGTCGAACTGGAATGTGCAGTCCGCCGACGGAAACAACGGGGAGGTGGCAGATCTGGTGCGCTGGATGATGCCGCGGGCGTACCGGGCCGACGCCGCGGGCCAGCTCACCGTCGACCCGGACTACTTCACCGACATCAAGCTGACCTCCACGAATCCGCAGCAGGTCGTCTACACCATCAACCCCAAGGCGGTCTGGTCCGACGGCACCCCGATCACCTGGGAGGATCTCGCCGCCACCTGGCAGGCCCTCAACGGCCGCGACAAGCGGTACCTGATCGCCATCACCAACGGCTTCGACCGGGTGGCGAAGGTCGAGCGCGGCGTCGACGACCGGCAGGCCGTCCTCACGTTCAGCACGCCGTACGCCGACTGGCGCGGGCAGTTCGCGGGCAATTCCATCCTGTTCCCGAAGTCGGTGACGAGCACGCCCGATGCGTTCAACCACAGCCTGGTGGACCACATCTCGACGACGGCGGGGCCGTACGTCGTGCAGTCCACCGATCGCACCCAGGGCCGAATCGTACTGGCGCGCAATCCGAAATGGTGGGGTGCGCCGCCGAAGCTGGAGACCGTCACCTACAGCGTGCTGGACCAGTCCACCTGGGCCGCGGCCTTGCAGAACAACGAGCTCGACGTGGCGCGCCTGGCGAACCTCAACGGCATCCGGCTCGTGCGGGCCACACCGGGCGTCAGCATCCG
Source organism: Nocardia sp. GP40 (assembly GCF_050434125.1). Lineage (NCBI taxonomy): Bacteria > Bacillati > Actinomycetota > Actinomycetes > Mycobacteriales > Nocardiaceae > Nocardia > Nocardia sp. GP40. Next base: position 295,567 of record NZ_JBNPVW010000002.1, read on the forward strand.
GCACGCCCCGGCGAATCTGTGGCGCTGGATCACCTTCAACGGCGCGCCCGGCTCGATCCTGACCGATCCCGCACTGCGCGTGGCCATCGCGAAGGCGATCGACCGGCAGACCATCGCGAACGTCACGCTCAACGGTCTCACCGACCATCCGCGGGTGCTCAACAATCACATCTTCGTCGAGGGACAGCAGGGCTACCAGGACAATTCGGCGCCGGTCGCCTACGACCCGGCCGCCGCGGCGCGGCAGCTCGACGCGCTGGGCTGGAAGCTGCAGGGCGACGTGCGCGTGAAGGACGGCAGGCAGCTGGTCATCCGGGACGTCATGTACAACGATCCGCTCTGGGTGCAGGTCGCGAAGATGATCCAGCAGGATCTGGCCAAGGTCGGCGCCAAACTCACCCTCGACACCAGGCCCGGCCAGAACTACTTCACCGACGTGATCATTCCGGGCGACTTCGACGCCTCGCAGTATGTGCTCAGCGGTGATGCGTTCGTGTACAACAGCATTCCGCAGGAGTTCGGCTTCTACCCCAACAATCTGCAGGGCAACTACGGCCGCATCGGCTCGCCCCAGCTGAACGACCTGATCGATAAGACACTCACCGAACTCGACCCCGCCAAGGCCATTGCGCTGGCCAACCAGGTCGACGCCCAGATCTTCGCCGAGGGCCACTCGCTGCCGCTCACCCAGGATCCGGGCAACTGGGGAACGCGCGCCACCCTCGCCAATATCGGGGCCCCCGGACTGGCCTCGTACGACTACACCAGAATCGGCTTCGTTCAGTGAGCGGAGCGGAGCGGAGCGGAGCGGAGCGGAGCGGAGCGGAGCGGAGCGGAGTGAACCAATGAAGCCAGCGCGCCAGACGCACGACGGAGCCGAGCGCCAGCGAGGTGCAGTCGTGAGTTTGTCCCGACGGAAGGATCGATCCATGCGGATTCGTTCGAAAGTTGTCCCGCTCGCGATCCCCGCGGTCGCGCTCGGATTGATCGTGTCGGGATGCAGTTCCGGCGGCGGCAATCAGGTCGCCAACGTCAACGTGGGGACGACGAACGACATCAACCGGCAGGATCCGGGCACCCTGCGCGACGGCGGCAACCTGCGCCTGGCGATCAGCTCGTTCCCGGCCACCTTCAACAACCTGCACATCGACGGCGGCGACGCCGACGTGGCCTCCATCGTCGATCCGCTCATGCCGGAGCCGTTCGTCAGCAACGCGGCCGGTGAGTTGTCGGTCAACCACAACTATTTCACCGACGTCAAGCTCACCAACACCAATCCGCAGCAGGTCACCTACACCATCAACCCGAAGGCCGTGTGGTCGGACGGCACGCCCATCACCTGGGCGGATCTGCAGTCCGAGGCGCACGCGCTGGGCAGCGCCGCACAGGGCTTCCAGGTCAGCTCGACCCAGGGCTTCGAGCGCGTGGCCAAGGTGGAGCGCGGCGCCGACGACCGGCAGGCGGTCGTCACCTTCAACAAGCCGTACGCCGAGTGGCAGGGCATGTTCGGCCCGCTGTACCCCAAGTCGGTCACCGAATCCCCGCAGACCTTCAACGATGTCGACCGCAACGACCTGAAGGTGAGCTCGGGCCCGTTCGTCATCACGAACATCGACAAGACCCAGGACCGAGTCGTGCTGGGCCGCAATCCCAAGTGGTGGGGCGCGACTCCCAAGCTCAGCACGATCACCTTCACCAGGCTCGATCAGAGCGCGGTCCTGGGCGCGGTGCAGAACAACGAGATCGACTACACCTATGTGTCGGGGCTGGCGAATGTGGTGGCGGCCAAGGGCACACCGGGCATTGTCGTGCGGCGCTCGCCGGAGCCGAGCTGGAGCCACATCACGTTCAACGGCGCGCCCGGCGCGCTGCTCGCCGATTCCACACTGCGGATTGCGATTTCGAAGGCGATCGACCGGCAGGCGATCGTGACGCAGGCGCAGACCGGCATCGTCGACAATCCGAAGCCGCTGAACAACCACGTCTTCGTGATGGGCCAGAAGGGCTATCAGGACAACTCCGCGCCCGCCGCGTTCGATCCGGCCGCGGCGGCAAAGGATCTGGACGATCTGGGCTGGAAGCTGAACGGCGATGTCCGGGAAAAGGACGGCAAGAAGCTGGAATTGCGCGATGTGATGTTCGATCAGAAGGAATGGGTCGACACCGCCAAGATCGTCCAGCAGGACCTGGCCAAGGTCGGGGTCAAGGTGGACATCCAGACGGTCCCCGGCAACGGGCTGTTCACGAACGTCATCGATCCGGGCAATTTCGATCTCGCGCAGTTCAGCTGGGGCGGTAGCCCCCTGCCGCTCACCGCGCTGCCGCAGATCTACGCCTACGACCCGAACAATCTGCAGGGCAACAAGGCCCGCATCGGCTCGACGCAGCTGAACGATCTGATCGAGAAGACCATCTCCGAACTTGATCCGGCCAAGGCCAACGAGCTGGCCAACGAGTGCGACAAGATGATCTGGCAGGAGGGCTATTCGCTGCCGCTGCAGCAGGCTTCGGGCACCTACGCCACCCGCGCCAACCTCGCCAATATCGGCGCCTTCGGCCTGGCCAACGCGGACTGGACCAAGGTCGGCTTCCAGAAGTGATTTCCGGCTCGGGCCATCCCCTGGCCTATCCGGTGCTGACGACGCTCGGCGCCCTGGCGATCTGCCTCGCCTGGGCGCCGTACGCCGATCTGGAGCAGCTGAGCATGCTGGGAGCGGTGGCGGTGGTCGTGCTGTGCTACAGCGCCTTTCGGCTGGCGGTGGCGTCGGGGGTATTGCCCTGGCACACGCCCGCGGCCGGGCGGGCACAGTGCCGGCGGGTGCGGCAGCAGCATCGGCTGCTGAGCCGGTCCTGGCTGGAATTCACCGCGGACGGCGTAACTCGCTGGCTGCCGGTGTATTTCGATCCGGCGCTGGTCACGTTGTGCGATGCGGTCGCCGAATTCGGCAACGGGACGGTCGAACTCGGTGAGCTCCGGCTGTACCCGTCGGGCGCGGTGCGCACGAAGGAGCCGATCGGGCGCCTGCACGACAATCCCACCCGCCCGGACCCGGACGGCCCGGACCACGCCGCGGCCTCGGCTCGCCTCACTCGCCGCCTACTACTGGATGCCCAATTCGCCATCGCCGCACCGTTTGCCGGACTGTTGTGGGTGTACGTAGCGGGCGGCGGTTTCCCCGCCTTCGCCGGTGCGGTGACTGTCGCCGCGGGTGTCTGCATCTGGTTCGCGGCCATTCGTGGCTCAGACCCGAGCTGAGCTACGCCGACCGGTCAGCGCTGTCCGACTCAGGCCAGTGCGACGACGGCCGGGGCGGACGTTCAGTTCGGCGTCGATGCCCCGGTGTCCACCGTTCTGATCCGATGACCGTCACCGGATCCGCTGTCACGCAAGCCGGGTGCCGTCCCAGCCCGCGGCGACCGCCGGGCACACTGCCCTGTCGGCGCCCGCGATTAGGCCGGTTGCTGCTGCGTCGAGCTGTGGATCCCGCCGCCGCCCTCGGCCACCGCGTTGTACTCGACCGGCACCACCGTACGTCCCGGAAAGACGTCCGCGAGAATGCCTGCCGCGCGGTCGTCACCACGGCGGTCGCCGTAGGCGGGCAGGTACACCGCGTCGTTGCCGATATAGAAGTTCACATAGCTGTAGAGGAATTCCGCACCGCGGGTACCGGGCATCTCGGCCGGATTCGGTTGCGGGAGTTCCACGATGTCGAATCGGCGGCCGCGGGCGTCGGTCGCCTCCCGCAGAATGTCCTGGGCGCGGGCGGCGGCGCGGGCGAAGGCGTCGTCCGGATCCGGGTCGCCCGGCCGATCCACCAGCACCACACCGGGTTCGGCGAAGCGCGCCACCGCGTCGACGTGACAATCGGTGACATCCAGGCCCGAAACGCCCTGCAGCCACACCACCTTCGTCACCCCCAGCAGTTCGGCCAGGGCGCGCTCGATGTCGTCGTGATCGCTGTCCGGATTGCGATTCGGGTTGACCAGGGAACTCTCGGTGGCCAGCAGGGTGCCCTCGCCGTCGACCTCGAGCGCCCCGCCCTCGGCGACGATCGGCGCGATCACCCGCTCGACACCCACGTGGTCCAGGACCTTGCGCGCGACCCTGGCATCCAGGTGGCATTCGGCCTTCTGGCCCCAGCCGTTGAAGTTGAAGTCGACCCCGGCCGCACTGCCGTCGGGGGCGGCGACGAAGACCGGACCGGTGTCGCGCACCCAGAGGTCGTCCAGCGGCGCGGAGACCACCTCGACCGCGCTCCCGACGGCGTAGCGCGCCTCGTCGATATGTTCGCGCCGAGCCAGCAGCGCCACCGGTTCCCGATCGGCAATGGCACGGGCCAGCCGGGTCACATCAGCGCGCGCCCGGGGCAGCAGTTCCTCCCACACGGACTCCTTCGCCGGCCATGCCAGCCAGGTCCGGGCGTGTGGCGCGGACTCGGCCGGCATTGCATAGCGCATCATGATCACCGACGGTATCCACTCCGTCCGGTATGCGCCATGAATTGGCTGGTTAGGGGCCTGCACGCGGGAAATAACGGCGTGCCGCCCGCGTGTCGTGACGTCCGTCCAGTCCGTTTTGTGCCGTCATGCCCTTATTGGGCAAATTTCCGGCGTCGGGGCCGTCATTCGGGCGCGTCGGCGGCCGGATCGGTGAAGGCCGCCCGGTGGTCGCGCACCCACTCCTCGTAGGCCCGCGGCGGGCGCCCGAGCACCTCCCGCACGTCGTCGGTGAGCGTGGTATTGCCGCCGGAGCGAATGTATTCCGCGCCCGCGAGCGCCCCGTCGATGAAGCCGTCTGTCATCCCGCGCTCCCGCATCGCCGCGCGCACCGCGGCCAGCGGCAGCTCCCGCATCGTCACCGGCCGCTCCAGCACGGCGGCCAGCACGAAGGCCTGCTCCGGTTCGGACAGCGCGGCCGGGCCGGTCAGCGTGTACGTCCGGCCCGCGTGGTCGTCCGAGAGGAGCGCCCGCACCGCGACCTCCGCGATATCGCGAGGATCGATCGTGCCCTGTCGGCCGGTGCCGGTCCGGACGGGCACCGCCTCGCCCGCGCACACCGCCTCGGCCCAGGCCAGCGTGTTGGCCGCGAACTGGCTGGGCCGCAGGATCGTCCACCCCAGCCCGCTGTCCCGCACCGCCTGCTCGCCGGGCATGTGCCAGGTCGCGAAGACGCCGAGGTCCGGATCGCCGGTACCGATCGCCGAGAGCTTCACCACCCGCCGCACTCCCGCCGCCCGCGCCGCGGCGACCAGCGCGGGGTCCCCGCCCGGCTGCCCCGGATCGAGCACGCCCACCAGGAATGCGGCCTCCACCCCGGACATGGCCGCGGCCAGCGATTCCGGCTCGGCGTAATCGCCCCGGACGACCTCCACACCCTCCGGAAGCTTCGCCGCCCCGGGATTCCGGGTCAGTGCACGCACCTTCTCGCCGCGCTTCGCCAGCTGCCGGACCACTTCACTGCCAACGGTGCCCGTGGCACCCGTCACCAAAATCATGCCTCCGACTCTGCAGTCCCAACTACCTGCACCTATAGGAAAAATCGGCACAACAGCACCGGATCGACGAGGCATACAGTGGATCGGGTGACCACCCCGCTCACCCGCACGCCCAACGCCGGGCGCCCGCGCATCACCTCGCGCCCCGACGCACCCGCCCCGCAGTCGCGCGGAATACCGAGCATCGAGGGTATCCGCGCGGACGCGGCCGAGCGCCCGGCGAAGGCTCCGGACGAGCGACGCTCCATATCCTCCGCGCGCCGTCGCACCCCCGCGCGGCCGCGCACACCCGGCGGGGAACGCGCCGGCATACGCACCGCCGACCGCTACGAGCGCTCGATGGGAGTACCGCGGGCGCTGCGGCCCTGGTTCACCCAGGCCGGGCAAATCCCCACCCTCGACGCCGCCGGCCTGCCGTTCACCCACATTCCCGACGCCGCCACCCGATTGACCCTGCGGCACGAGGTCACGGGGCGCCGCGACATCGTGATCGTCGGCCCGCGCACCCGCGCGTCCTACAACGCCGCGGACGAGCCCGCCTCCTGCCTGCGCCTGCACATCGCGCCGGGCGCGGTCCGCCCGCTGCTGGGCGTCCCCGCGGCCGAACTCACCGACCGCCTCGTCGACCTCGACGAATTGCCCGGACCGCTGGGCGAATTCGCCGACCGCCTACTGAACAGCTCCTTCACCGAGGCGATGGCGCTACTAGAAGACGCACTGCCACAGCGCATCTCCGACGACCCGGCGGACAGCTCCCGGCGCGCGCTGCTGGACGCCGCGATGTCGGCCATGGCCGCGGCCCCGGCGCCGATCCCCGAGATCGCCGCCCGCCTGGCCGTGAGCGAACGCCACCTGCGCTCGCTGTTCACCACCGGAATCGGGTTGTCCCCCAAGCATTTCGTGCGTATCGACCGAATCCGGCGCCTCGTCTCCGAGCCCGGGAGCGGCCCGCTGGCCGAGATCGCCGCCACCGCAGGCTATTACGACCAGTCGCACATGACCGCCGACTTCCGCGCCCTCATGGGCACCGTGCCCACGCGATTCTTCGGCGGCAACCTCCCCGCGCCGACCCCCTGCCAATCGCTGCTCGCCGTTCGACCGGCGGCCTGACGCGGCCACAGCGCGCAACCCGCCGGGCAGACCGCCGCTCCATCGACACCCACGCCGACCCATCGCCGCAGGTGCTGCCGACCGGCTGCCGGACGATGCGCGGACGCACGAGCCGGCTATCGCCTTCACCGGATACAGCACACCGCCGTTGGCGACCCTCGACCGTTCGGGATCGTCGATCGCCGTGTGGCTCAGGCGCTCTCTTCGGACCGACGTTGCTCCCTGGCCGCCCGCCGCCGGGCCAGTTCCTCCTGCTCCAGCACCGCGGCCCGCTCCAGCGTGGGCGCGCCGCCGCCGAGGCGGGCGGGCACCCAGCGCGCGCCGGTGGGCATCTCATAACCCTGCTGGGCTCGCTCGAGCAGATCCTGCATGCGGGAATGCAATTCGGCGGTCAGCGCGTCGACCGCCGCGGCGGTGGGCTCGTGACCGGGCGCGGGCACCGGCTCGCCGATGCGGATGTGGATCGGAAAACGATGGCGACCCAGCTGTTTCGGGATGTCCTTGGTCCAGATGCGCTGGGCGCCCCAGATGGTCATCGGCACGATCGGCACGCCGGATTCGATGGCCATGCGCGCCGCGCCCGACTTGAATTCCTTGAGTTCGAAGCTGCGGCTGATGGTGGCCTCGGGATAGACCACCACGATCTCGCCCTCGCGCAGCGCGGTCACCGCCCGCTCATAGGATTCCGCGCCGTGACCGCGATCGACGCCGATCGCCTTGCAGTGCTTCATCAACCAGCCCACGATGCCGTGCTCGAGCTCGGCCTTCATCATGTAGCGGACGTTGCGGTGCGACTTGCGCCCCACCAGCCCGACCTCCATGAAGTCCAGGTAGGCCGTGTGGTTCACGGCCAGTACGGCGCCGCCCGAGCGCGGAATGTTCTCCTGCCCGGCGATATCGAGCCGCAGGCCCTGCGCCCAGCACACACCGTGGACCAATCCCGCCAAAACGTCGAATACAGGCTCCCGTCCCATAGCGACGAAACTACGCGACGATGCCCGGTTCGTCCTAGTGGTCCGATCCATCCAGGGTCGATTCCCGGCGTGCGGCGGCCTTCGCGGCGGCCTCGGCGGCGTCCATCGCGTCGGCCTCCTCGAGGGTCGGCGCGCCACCACCCAGGCGGGCCGGCACCCAGTACGCGCCGGGCTCGTGCTGATAACCCTCCTGCAGCTGCGCGAGCATCTCCCGCATGGTCGCGCGCAGCCGCTCGGTGAGCTCGGTCGCCGCGGCCGTGATGGTGCTTTCCGGGTTATTGGACCCCTGCGCGGACGGCGGCTGGATCGGCTGGCCAACCTGGATCCGGATCGGGGTATTGGTCCGCCCCAACCGCTTCGGATACCCCTTGGTCCACACCCGCTGCGCGCCCCAGATCACCATCGGGACGATCGGCACCCCGGCCTCGATCGCCATCCGGGCGGCACCGGATTTGAACCCCTTGATCTCGAAGCTGCGGCTGATCGTCGCCTCGGGATACACACCGACGAGTTCGCCCCGGCGCAGGTAGTCCAGCGCGGCCCGGTAGGAGTCCGCCCCGGCCGAGCGATCCACCGGAATGTGGTGCATCGCGCGCATGATCGGCCCGGAGACCCCGCTGTCGAACACCTCCTTCTTGGCCATGAACCGGATGTACCGCTTCGGGGTGCGCGCGGGCAGCCCGGCGTAGGTGAAGTCCATGTACCCGGTGTGATTGATGGCGATGACCGCGCCACCGGCGGCGGGGATGCGCTCTGCCCCTCTGACATCGAATTTCAGCCCCTGCGCGAAGAAGACGGTGCGGGCCAGGCCGACGATCGACCTATAGAAGGGTTCCACAATTCCGCTAGCGTAGACCCCCGTCACGTAGTGCACTCATCTCGCGCAGACGAAAGAGGTTCGCCGCAGTGGAATTGCCTCGCCCGGCATCGCACGACCATGGCCTCCGCACGGGCCGATCTGCACGGACGGCAGGGCTGGCGGCCCTGCTCGGCGGGCTGGCGCTATGCCTGGTTGCCGGGTGCGACTCGCGGGTGGGCATCGAGGGCACGGACTACAGCACCAACGATCCGCAACCCCCCGCCTCCTCGGCCACGCCCACGCCGACGACCTCGGCGACCGCCGCACCGGCGCTGACGCCCAAACCCGGCGAGCTCATGGTCACCGTCTCGCTCACCAAACCCGACTCCGACGCCGCCGACGCCCTCACCCGATGGGCCATGGACCTGCAGACGCTGCCGACCGACCGGCTCGAGGACAAGTGCTGGACCATGGCGCCGCAGAATGTGGATTCGATGTACACCGACAAGCGGGCCATCCTGAGCGCCCTGGCGCGACCGGGCGTCGACGACGGTACGGCGATCACCTGGACGGGCCCGGGTCGCGCGCCGATCACCGTCGTGGCCCAGCGCACCGATGTCAACAGCGGCTACGCGTGCCCGCGGGTCTTCCCGGCCGGTACGCACCCAAGCTTCAACGACGCCGATGCGCGGCACACGGTCCGCCGCTACCTGGACCGCCTCACCGGCGCCCCGTTGAACCCGGCCGACAAGGAGTCCACGCATCCCCTGGTCTGCCCGGCCGGCCCCGCCACCTGGGACCCCACCGGCAGCGGCCACCCGACCGCGCCGCCGGCGGCCCTCGACGTCGGCATGCTCGGCGGACTCGAATCGTTCGTCGACCAGGCGATCACCTCCGAAGCCCCGCGAGGCGCCTACATCAAGGTCTCCGCGCCGGTTCTCACCGCGCTCGGGTCGCAGCAGGATCGGACATTCACCCTGAAGGACGGCAAGCAGGGTTACTGCATCGGTGCCGCAGCACCCTAGGGCGCCCTCTCCCCGCAAGGGCACCGCATCCCGCAAACCAGTACCCTGGGTGGCTGGCAACCTCAGGAGGAAGTTCGTGCAGATCACCAGTGTCGGACACGCCGGATTCCACATCCGCACCGCGGCCGGGACCATCCTCTGCGACCCCTGGGTCAACCCGGCGTACTTCGGCTCGTGGTTCCCGTTCCCCGACAACACCCGTCTGGACTGGGACGAGCTGGGCAACTGCGACTTCCTCTACGTCTCGCACCTGCACCGCGACCACTTCGACGCCAAGCATCTGGCCGAGCACGTCAGCAAGGACGCCACCGTACTACTGCCGGACTATCCGGTGCCGGATCTGCGCCGCGAGCTCGAGAAGGTGGGCTTCACGAAGTTCGTCGAGACCGAGAACTCGGTCAAGCACACTGTCACCGGTAACGCCGGGGTGGATGGTGGGGTAAATACAGCGACGATGGACGTCATGATCATCGCGCTGCGCGCGCCCGCCGACGGGCCGATCGGCGACTCCGGGCTGGTCGTGTCCGACGGCGAGACGGTCTGCTTCAACATGAACGACGCGCGCCCGGTCGACATGGACGTGCTGCACGACGCGTTCGGCCACGTGGACATCCACCTGCTGCAGTACTCGGGCGCGATCTGGTACCCGATGGTCTACGACATCCCCGCGCGCACCAAGTCGAATTTCGGCAAGCAGAAGCGCCAGCGCGGCATGGACCGGGCGCGCAGCTACATCGAGCAGGTCGGGGCCACCTGGGTGGTGCCCTCGGCCGGTCCGCCGGTCTTCCTGGACGAGCAGCTGCGCTACCTGAACGACGACCGCGGCGACGAGGGCAACATCTTCCCCGATCAGGCGGTGTTCCTGGAGCAGATGCGCATCCACGGCAATGCCGGTGGCGTGCTGATGATTCCGGGCTCGGTCGCCGATGTGCGCGGGGCCGAACTGGAATTGCAGCACCCGGTCGATCCGGACGAGATCTACGGCGACAAGGCCGGCTACATCGAGGCGATGGCCCAGCGCATGGCGCCGGTCCTGGCGTCGGAGAAGGCCACCTGGGCAACGGATTCCGAGCCGCTGCTGCCCCAGCTCAAGGACCTGTTCGAGCCGATCATGGCCCAGAGCGACCTGATCTGTGACGGCATCGGCTATCCGGTCGGCCTGGTGCTGGGCGAGGAGACCTTCGTCCTGGACTTCCCCAAGCGAGCGGTGCGCGAGCCGATCGAGGGAGAGGGCAGGTACCGCTACGGTTTCCGCATCGAACCGCAGCTGGTGCGCACCGTGCTGCGCGATCGCGAGCCCGACTGGGTGAACACCATCTTCCTGTCCACCCGGTTCCAGGCGTGGCGCATCGGCGGCTACAACGAATTCCTCTACACGTTCTTCAAATGCCTCACCGACGAGCGGATCGCCTACGCCGACGGCTGGTTCTCCGAGGCCCACGACGATTCGGCCTCGTGCGAGCTCGCCGGGTGGGAGGTGCAGCGCCGCTGCCCCCACCTCAAGGCCGATCTGTCGAAATTCGGTGTGGTGGAGGGCAACACGCTCACCTGCAACCTGCACGGCTGGCAGTGGGATCTGGAGTCGGGGCGGTGCAAGACCTCCAAGGGGCACGAATTGCGTTCGCGCAAGCTCTGATCGCAGCTACCGGAGCCACGGAACTCCTCCGCGGCCTCGCCGCTCGATTCCCTCCGAACGGCTATGAGTCGTAACCGGTATCGACGGGAATCCAGCCGTTGCTGGAGAACTCGTGCTCCGGCGCTCCCGCGCCGACCAGGCCGTGCTGAACGTTGAGATCGCTGATCAGGTCGGCGACCGGCTGCGAATCGCTGTAGTGGTAGCCCTGGGCCAGGGCGAAACCGAGCTCGGTGAGCACCGCGGCCTGGTACTCGGTCTCCACGCCCTCGGCGATCACCTGCAGATCCAGCGACTTACTGAGTGCGGCAATGATACCCAGCAGCGGCGGGGCCGGGGAATCGGACCGGATAGCCGCCACGAACGACTGGTCGACCTTGAGGATGTCGCTGGGAATCGTGGCCAGGCGGCTCAGCGAGGAGTACCCGGTGCCGAAATCGTCGATCGCGATGCGCACCCCGCGATCGCGCAGCGTGTTGAGATTCCCGATGGCCGTGTGGGATTCGGCCGCCAGCTCGCTCTCGGTGACCTCCAGCACGAGCTGGTCGGCGGGCCAGCCGGTATCGGACAGGATCCCGGAAACCCGGTCGGCATAGTCGGATTCGGCCAGTTCGAGGCCGCTCACGTTGACATTCAGCGTGAGATCGAGCTGGGCGAAGGTCTCCTGCAGGCGGGCGGCGTCCGCGCACGCCCGGCGCAGGACCAGCTCGTCCAGGTCGGAGATCAGGTCGTATTCCTCGGCGACCCGGATCAGGCCCTCGGTCGTCACGTCCGGCTGGGCGCTGGAGGACCAGCGCAGCAGCGCCTCCACGCCGACCGCGCGGCTGCCCCCGCCCTCGCTCAGGCTCACGATCGGCTGGTAGTGCACGTCCAGGGCGCCCTTGTCGATGGCCTCGCGCAGCTCCACCGCCAGCGGCAGCTGCCGCGAGGACTCGAGCACGGTGCGGTTGCGCCCGGCCTGCTTGGCCCGGTACAGGCCGACATCCGCGCGACTCACCAGCAGCGACCCGGACTCGCCCGACTGCCAGGAGGTGACGCCCGCCGAGCATCCGGTGGTGACCGCCGCGCGCAGCTGCTCGGTGAGCAGTATCGCGGCCTGTTCGGTGGTGTTGGGCAGCAGCAGGGCGAACGCGTCGCCGCCGTAACGGGCCAGCCGCTGATCCGGCCCGAGCAGTTTGGACCACGTGTCGCCCACCCTCTGCAGCACCGCGTCGCCGGCCCGGTGGCCGAGGTGGTCGTTGATCTTCTGGAAGCGGTCCAGATCCACCAGTACCAGCGCCAGCCCCTGACCGGTGCGGGTGGCGTGCCCGATCGCGGCGGCCAGCGCGCGATCGAAACCGCGCCGGTTCAGCAGTCCGGTGAGCACGTCGATATCGGCGTCCGAGGCCATCCGGGTCAGGATCCCGACCACGACGGCGACTCCGAAGGTGACCCCCGCCGGAATCATGCCCGACCACCACGGCAGCCCGCGCGAGGGCACCACCCACAGGCACAGCGCCAGCGCGAACACCATGTGCGCCGCAACCCATTGCCAGGCAAAGAAAATCGCGGCATCGCAGGCGATGAACACGTAGAACGCCGCCAGGCTGATCGCGCCGACGGTATTGGGGAACCAGTGCACCGCGATCGTCACCAGGACCGTGGCCACCGCGACATAGCCGTGGTGAATCGAATGCGGCAGCTGCGGGCCCCAGATCAACAGGCTGACCCCCAGGAGCAGGGCCACCGCCGCCGCGCCGCCCACCAGGGGCCGATTGCCGTCCTCGCCCGGGGCGAAGGCAGTGAGCAACAGGCCCAGCACCCCACCCATGACGTAAAACGCCCCGGTGGTCCGGGCCATCACCATTGCCGTCGCTAGCGCCGAAGCCGTCCGCACCCGCGTCCGGGTATCGCCGCGAGAGCCGAATCCGCGCACGCTGCCTAGCCTAGACACAGTTGTCCTGGCCAGTAGTCACATCCGCAGGAATCGACGGGCAAAGTCGGCCGTCCCACCTTCGCGCACACCGTTCATGCATGCTCCGTGCGGCCGGGGCACCCTGCGGAAATAGATCGCTAATCATCAGCTACCACGAGACGCCGCGCTATACGGCCTCGAGCACGTCCTTGCCGACGAAGGGCACGAGCGCCGCGGGCACCCGCACCGAACCGTCGGCGCGCTGGTGGTTCTCGAGCAGCGCCACGATCCAGCGGGTGGTCGCCAGGGTGCCGTTGAGGGTCGCGGTGATCTGCGGTTTGCCGTTCTCGTCGCGGTGGCGAACCGAGAGCCTGCGGCCCTGGAAGGTGGTGCAGTTCGAGGTCGAGGTGAGCTCGCGATAGGTCTGCTGGGTGGGAACCCAAGCCTCGCAGTCGAATTTGCGCGCCGCCGAACTGCCCAGATCGCCCGCGGCCACGTCGATCACCCGGTACGGCACCTCGATCGCGGCGAGCATCTCCTGCTCCCAGGCCAGCAGCCGCCGGTGCTCGGCGTCGGCCTCCTCCGGCTTGCAGTAGACGAACATCTCGACCTTGTCGAACTGATGCACGCGGATGATGCCGCGGGTGTCCTTGCCGTAGCTGCCCGCCTCCCGCCGGAAGCACGACGACCAGCCCGCGTAGCGCTTCGGGCCGTTCGACAGATCCAGGATCTCGCCGGAGTGGTATCCCGCCAGCGGCACCTCCGAGGTGCCGACCAGGTACAGGTCGTCCTCCTCCAGGTGGTAGACCTCGGCGGCGTGCTGCCCCAGGAACCCGGTGCCCGCCATGATCTCCGGACGCACCAGCACCGGCGGGATCATCATCGTGAATCCGTTGGCCATCGCACGCTGCGCGGCCAGCTGCAGCAGGCCCAGCTGCAGCAGCGCGCCGTAACCGGTGAGGAAGTAGAACCGGGCACCGGACACCTTGGCCCCGCGCTCCATGTCGAACAGCCCGAGCGACTCGCCGAGCTCCACGTGGTCCTTCGGGGTGAAGTCGAATTCGGGTGTGGCCCCGACGGTATCGAGCACGATGTAGTCGTCCTCGCCACCGGCGGGCGCGCCCTCCTGGACGACGTTGGGCAGCCCGCGATGCGCGGTGTCGAACTCGGCGTCCGCGGCCTTCTCCGCCGCCTCGGCCTCCTTGACCTTCGCCGAGAGCTCCTGGCCCTGGGCCAGCAGCGCGGGGCGCTCGTCCGGGGACGCCTTGCCGACCTTCTTACCCAGCGCCTTCTGCTCGGCGCGCAGCGTGTCGGCGGTCGCGACCGCGGCGCGGCGGGCGGCGTCGGCCTCGAGCAGGGCATCCACCAGCGCCGGATCCTCGCCGCGGGCTCGCTGCGAGGCGCGCACGACGTCGGGGTTCTCGCGCAGGAATCGGAGGTCGATCATAAGCAACCAGCCTAATGGGGCGCGTCCACCGATATTCCGCAGGTCCCGCCGGGGTCCGCGGTGGTCACCGCAACCTGTCGTAGCGACCCGGCGCCCGCGCTGACATGATGGACCGCGATGCCCTCCGATCATGCGTCACAGGCGCCCGAACCCGGATCCGAGCCCGACTGGGACGACTCGGCCTCCGAGTGGATGGAATCCGACCCCGACTGGGAGCAGCCCGGCCCCGAGCCGGTCCCGCCCCGCGCGGCCGGACGCTCGCGCGCGGCCACTCGCTCCCGGGCCGCGGCGCGCTCCCACCTGCCCGCGCACAAGATGCGCTGGGGCCTGGCCGCGGTCGCCGTCGGCGCGGTAGTCGCCGCGGTGGTGACGCTGTCCATCTCCGGGTTCCGGAGCTCGCACGGGCTCGAGACGCACGATCCCGGCGGCGGCACCACCGGCGCCCGCGTCGATTCCGCGTTCGGCACCGCCGCGGCGGGCGACTGCCTGAACTGGACCGATCCCAAGACGCTCGACCTGTCCAAGGTCAACTGCGCCGCCAAGCACCTGTTCGAGGTGACCGCCGACATCAACCTGAGCGACTACCCGGGCCGCGAGTTCGGCCCGGGCACCCGCTTCCCGGATTCGCTGCGGTTCGCCGAGCTGCGCGACGAGCACTGCGTCACCGCGGCCCAGGCCTACCTGGGCGGGCGGCTCGACCCGCGCGGCCGTTTCGTGGTCGGCATGATCAATCCCGGCGAACCGGCCTGGACCGGCGGGGACCGCGACATCCGCTGCGGCCTGCAGCTGATCAGCGCCACCGGCAACGCCACCCAGCAGACCGTCGGCCGCGTGCGCGACAGCGACCAGTCCCGCACCTTCGATCCGGGCACCTGCATCGGCATCAACCAGAGCCTGCCCACCAACGAGCCCGTCGACTGCACCAAACCCCATGCCTACGAGGTGATGTCGGCGGTCGACCTGGGCACCCAGTTCAACGGCGCCCCGCCGGCGAGCAGCGATCAGGACAAATACATGCAGCAGCAGTGCGCCCGCGTCGCCGCGAGTTACCTCGGCGGGTCGGACGCACTCATCAAGAAGACGCTGACCATCTTCTGGGACAGCATCGACCCGCGCAGCTGGCTGGTCGGCAGCCACCGGCTGAACTGTCTGGTCGGCAAGGGTGCCGCCGAGGGCTTCTCCTCGATCACCGGGGCGTCCAAGGGCAGCATCCTCATCGACGGTCAGGCCCCGGTCGCGCCGCCGAGCTCGGGCCGCTCGACCCCCAGCCCGCTGCCGGGCGCCGCACCCGCCAGGGTGCCTGGGTAGGCCCGGGCCGCGATGCCGGTATCGATGCCCGAGGACCGGTTCGAGGAACTGGTCGGCGACGCCCTGGATCGGATTCCCCCGGAGCTGGCCCACGCCATCGACAACGTGGTGGTTCTGATCGAGCCCCGCGATCGGCGGGATCCGCACCTGCTGGGCCTCTATCACGGCATCGCCCTGACCGACCGGATCGACAGCCAGTACGGCGGCGCACTTCCGGACACCATCACCATCTTTCGCGAGCCGATTCTCGAGATATGTGACACCGCACAGGAAGTGGTCGAAGAGGTGGCGATCACGGTGATCCATGAGATTGCTCACTACTTCGGGATTGACGAAGACCGGCTCCATGAGTTGGGATGGGGTTAGTCTGAACCCGCGAAGCGGGTCAAGGCCCGAAAAACTTTGGACTCGTGGGAACCGGATCGCGTGCCACCGCGTCCAAGAGCTCGTAGGGGGAATTCTCGTGGTTCCACCGAAGGGTCGGCATACGCCGGTCCAACAGTTGTTTAGTTGCCACTAGAAGGAGTTCGAGTCATGGCCGATCTCGTTCATTTCGATGTAGAAATCATTCAGGGGGCCATCGCCGAGTTGCATGCGCTCGCCGGGCGACTCGAGGCCGCCCAGGCCGCCAACAGCGCGGTCACCCACATCGTCGCCCCCTCCGGCGCCGAGGAGGTGTCCTTCCTGGCGATGGACCACTTCAACGAGGGTGCCGCCACGCACGACGCCTCGATCTCGCAAGGCATCGCCGAGTTGTACAACGCCGCACAAACATTGCAAGCGCAGCTCGCGGAGTACATGGCCCAGGACGGCCTCCGTGCCGCGGGCATCACCGCCGTCCAGGCCGCCCTCGAGATCTGACTCGGGCCTCACCACTTTCTGACAGGGGATAAGCAATGGTTGCAGGATTTACCGGGGTGGTCTGGGAGGCCCGGCCGGTCGAAATGATGTCGGGTCAGCTCGAAGTCGGCACGCACGCGGTTCCGATGGCGGGAGCGATCGCCGGCTGGACCGGGTTGTCGGCCGCCTGGGTCGACGCCACCGCGACACTGACCCGCATTCTGGCCGAGCTCGGCATCGGCATGCTGGGCGCCAACGGCGTTGCCGCCGCAGCGCAGTTCACCGCCTTCACCGGCTGGTGCGGCGAGCAGACCGCCATGGCCGTCGGCATGGCCGCCAAGGCCGAGGCCCACACGGCCGCCTACACGATCGCCTCGCTGGTCATGCCGACCCCGCCCGAGGTCGCGGCAGTGGACGCGGCCCGTGTCGCCGCGCACGCCTCGGGCGGCGATCTGATGGGCGCCGGTGAGGCCTCCGAGGCCGCCTACGTCGAAATTCAGACCCGCGCCGCGCTGGTGATGGAGACCTACGAGGCGGCCACCTCGCTCATGGCCGCCACCCCCGCCGCCTTCCTGCTGCCGCCGCCGATCGCCATCGGCGCCGGACTCATCGGCGGCGCGCTGGATGTCGCGCAGGCCGCGCAGGCCGATGTAAACCCTGTGGCACAGGCGGTCTCGTCCGCCCAGACCGCGCTGGCCAACCCGGCCACCGCGGGCGCCGCCCAGCAGGCCGCCACCCAGGTTGCCGGCGTCGCCGGATCGGTCGTCAGCACTGGCGCCCCGATGGTGGGCGACGCGGCCCAGAGCGTCGTGTCCGCATCCACCGCCGGCTCGACGACCGTCGCCCCGGGCATGATGGGCGGCGCGGCCCTCGGCGGCGGCATGTCCACCGGCGTCATGTCGTTCTCCAGCGCCGGCTCGCTCAACATCGGCGGGGGCGCGGGCAGCCTGGAGATCCCCGAGGGCTGGGGCGCCGGACTCGGCAACCTGACACCCAGCACCGCACCGGAAATCCCCACGGCCACCACACCTGCCAGCGTCGGTTCCGCCGCCACCCAGCCCGCCTCGACCCGCCCCGCCAGCACCGGTAACCCGCTGATGGGTCACCAGGCCGAGGAGGAGGAAGAGGAGTTCCACAAGAACGAGCTCGTCCACGGTGAGTACTTCGCCGACGGCCGGATCATCGCGAGCGGCGTCATCGGCGGCGATCCCAACGCGGATCGCTAGGTGACGGTACTCGGCGCTGGAGGGGGGTCAGCCATGCTCGATTCGGTCGTGGTGTCGCTGGATGAGATGCAGTATCTGCGAGAGACGCTGCAGATCAGCCAGTTCCCGGTCGTCCTGGACGGGGGCGCGCGGTACGACAGCGACATCACCCACAAGAAGATGATGGATGCGGCCGCGGAATCGCTCGCGGCCCGCGGTCTGCTCCACGGCGAGACCATCGATCCGGATCTCGAGGACCGAGTGCGGGCGCTGGATCGCCCGCACTGGGTACTCGCGATGCGCTGGTACCACAACGGCCAGGTCAGCCGGCTGTGCATCGCCAAGGGCGAGGCGATGGATGTCGTCGCGCTGCTCGGGCCCGGCGCCTACACCATCAACCAGGCCGGCCACGACCTGCCGGGCACGGTGGTCGCCGCGCTGGGTGCGTCCGAACCGCTGCCGCTCGAGGGCATGAACGTGCTCACCGAGGAGCTCGAGCCGATCCTCAACGACTCGGGCGACAGCAATGCCACGCTGCGGCGGCTCACCGAAGTCGGCCGCCCACCGCGGGACGCGCAGACCCTGGCATCGGCACTGGTCGAGATAACGTCCCACGCGTCCATCGTGGGCGTGGTCTACGGCGACGGCACCCGCGAGACCGCGGACGGCACGATCAACGTCTTCAACACCCGCAACGGCCGGTTCATCACGACCACCACCCGCTCCGACGACGACGTGCACTGGACGTCGCTGGCCACCGGCACCAACGCGCGGCTGCGCACCGCGATCAGGGACCTGATCCACAAGCTCCCGCTGCGTGAGGAATTCAACCCGAGCGCCGGGATCATTTAGGTGGCCCCGCGGCGGCCTCGAAATTGCCGAGGCCGCGGTCCGGGGCGATCCTTGGCGTATCCCCGCGGTGCTGACGTTGCGGCACCGGCAGAATTCGGCGGCGGTCGTGCGCTATTCGTATTGTGGGGGTTGCGGATTGCTGTACCCGGGCCAGATTCACCCCATAGGATCGTCGGCCGTGGGCGCGACGTCGGATCCGAACGGCGGTGTATAGCGACCCCATCGGGTGCATTCCCACCCGATGAAATCCGTTCCGGCATAGCGCGGTAACAGCTCGATCGTCTCGGTGTTGTCCAGGTGGTTGTTCGTCGTGAAGGGCGGCGAGACCCCGCCCATCGTCATTCCGACCAGCCGCATGGCCGCGCCGTGGCTGACCACGAGAACATCCGCGCTGGCCTCCGGTCCCAGATGGGTCGCCCGAAGGTCCTCCAGCACAGGCAGATACCGATCCAGCACCTCGCGGCCGGTCTCGCCGGCGGGCAGCCGCACATCCAGCTCACCCAGATGCCAGGACTTGTACACCCGCTGGAAAAGCTGGTGCGCCGCCTCGGAACCCTGGCCCTCCAGATCCCCGACCTGCACCTCGAACAGACCGTCCAACGCCTGCGCGGGCACTCCGGTCACCGATTCGATGTGCTGGGCGGTCTGCCGTGCGCGTAGCGCCTGCGAGCTGAACAGCCGCGCCGGCGGCTCGGGAAGATTCGCCGCGAAGGACTTCGCCTGTGCCGCACCGCGTTCGGTGAGCGGCAGCCCCGGGACGCGGGTGTCCAGGAGCTTGGCGACATTCCCCTCCGTCTCGCCGTGCCGCACGAGCACGAGTCTGCCCGTCATAGGTCGGCCACCCCCTTTCTCAGATCTTCCAGCCACGCCGCGGCGGGCTCGTCGGGCGGCGGTGGGGTGCCGCTCTGGGCGACCGCGGGCCACGAACCCAGGAAACGGATCGACCCCGCGGTGCGATGCAGCGCCTTGAGCGCCTCGGCGACCGCGGTATCGTCGATGTGGCCGACGCAGTCGAGATAGAACCGGTAGGTGCCGCGTACCGCGCGGGTGGGCCGGGATTCGATGAAGGTCAGATCGATTCCACGGGTGGCGAATTCGGCGAACACCCGCATCAGGGCGCCGGGCTCGTTGGCCAGCTCCAGCACCACCAGGGCGGTGCGGTCGGCCCCCGTGCGCGGCGGCGCCTGGCGGGGCAGCGTGACGAGCACGAATCGGGTGACCGCACCCTCGTGGTCAGCGACGCCGGAGGCGAGCGCGGCCAGGCCGAGACGCTGACCCGCGAGCGCGGTGGATACGGCCGCATCGGCATGCCCGGCGACCACGTCCTCCGCCGCTGCCGCATTGGAGGCCGAGGTGTACAGCTGCGCCTGGGGCAGCTCCCGCGCCAGCCACATCCGGACCTGCGCGGCGGCCACCGGATAGGCGGCGACCGAACGCACCTGGGACAGCCCGGTCCCGGGACGAGCCAGAATCGTGAACGCCACGTCCAGTTCGGTCTCCGCGACGATCTGCAGCCGCGATCCGGCGGCCAGCCCATCAAGCGTCGGTGCGATCGACCCCTCCACCGAACTCTCGATCGGCACCACCGCGCCCTCGACAGAGCCGTCCCGAACCATCTCCAACGCCGCCCCCTGACTGGGTGCGGCAATCCGCTCCACGGGCCCGTCGAAGACACCGGCGGACTCGAGCTGGGCGAGGGCCATCTCGGTAAAGGTTCCCGACGGCCCGAAATAGGCGATGCGCGGCACGGATACGACACTACCGACCACTCGGGACCAGCCTGGGCCTTTGCCCGATTGTCCGCCCCGACAAAGACGGGGCAAACACATCCCAACCAGCACGGATACCTCGCCGGCCGCATTCCGGCCACACGGTGGACGCGATGCTCCCAGCCCCGGTGATCGACCGCCGCGCACTCTGGGCATCCACCCAACCGACCATGAACGCGAGGCGCTGTTCAGGTGTCAGCCCAACCCAGTGCTGCGACCGGCGACCAGAATTGCGAACGCACGAAATAGGCTCGAGCCCAATCCAGCATCCGCATACACGCGCCGGTCAGCGACAGGCGCAGCATCCGGAACCGTCGGCTGAGCACAGCTGCAACCAGCGTGTAGGCATTGGGCCGAAGCCCGCATGGGGCAGAGCCGATGCAGGCCAATCATCTCGGCCCGGCGCCCCAGGGCATCGCAGCCGCGGGAAGGCGCGATCAGCCGGCGCAAGCACATCCAATGTGCCGAACGCCCCACGGCACCACAGCAGAGCGGGGACGGGCGATTAGCCGGGCGTTAGCATCTCCACTGTGCCGGTAGGGCGCAGCACAGCATCCAAGATCGTCGGCTGGGTGCACCTGCGACCAGCGTGGGCGCCTCAGGGCGCCAGGGCGGCCCGAATAGGAAACGCACACGCGACGAAACATGCAGCAGGGCTCAGCGACGGGTCGAATCCACGCGGCCGATTCGACACGGCAGCGGGGCGACGACGCGGGGATCAGCGAGGCCTGAGCACTTCCACTGTGGCGGAGACGGTTTCGACGGCGTCGGTCTCGATGGCGAGCAGGACGCTGCGCAGGGCTTCGACGGCGGGGGGTTTGAGGCCGCGGAGGAAATCCAGGTCGGGGTGGGTCAGGGCGCGGCCGATGTCCTCGCCGCAGAGGGCGGCGACCGTTGCGGCGATCAAGCTCAGTGCGCGGGTGCCGGATGCGGTGCGGGCGACGAATCCACCCGCGGAATGCGCGGCGGCGACCAGGAATTCGATGACCCGGACATCCGGGGCATCGGCGTCGAGCACCGGTCCCGGGTCGGCGGAGACCGGTCGGACCAGGCCGTCGACCAGGCTGGCTCGTGCCGCGGCGGGCATGGTCAGTGGCACCAGAACCGGTTCGGAGGGGGAGGAATCGTGCGGCACATTTTCACCGTAGCGAGCCGAACGGTTGCACAACCCACCGGCGTCACTTAGCTTAGGTTTACCTAATCGATTCATCATGGTCCGGAACAGCTCTGGAGGTAACGCATGCGCCGCACGAATCCGACATCCGCGCCGTCCGCCGCCGAACGGATCCGCAATGCCTGCGCACACGCCGACCAGGCGATGCTGGCCCTGCCCGGTATCGATCCGGCCCCCGTCGCGGTCCATCACCTGCGACAGTGCGGCGATGCGGTGATCGCGGTGCCCGCGGATTCCCCCGCCGTCGCCTCGACAGCCCTCAGCGGCGAGTGCGGCGTCCAGGCCGTCCTCGAGCTCACCGACCGCACGCCACTGCCGCTGCGCGAGCCGGTGCGGACGCTGGTCTGGCTGCGGGGACGGGTTCGCGCGGTGCCCGCCGGAACCCAGCGCGTGCTGGCCTCCGCCGTCGCGGGCGAACGTCCCCATCCGGCGCTGCTGGATGTCGGGCACACCACCACACTGTTGCGGCTGATGATCAACTCCGCGGTGCTGGCGGATTCGACCGGCGCGGAATCGGTCTGCCACGCGGATCTGCGGGCCGCGCGACCCGATCCGTTCTGGGAGCTCGAGGCGGCATGGCTGGAGCACATGGACGCCGACCACGCCGACGTCGTCGCCCAGCTGGCCCGCCACCTGCCGATCCGCCTGCGCGGCGGGGCAATTCACCCGCTCGCCATCGACCGATACGGCGTCAGCCTGCGCATCGAAACCCCGGACGGCGATCACGACGTCCGCCTCCCGTTCGAGGCCCCCGTCGAGGACGTCGAGTCCCTCAGCCGCGCGGTCCGCATCTTGGCCGGATGCCCGTTCCGCTACGGCATGCGCCGCCACTGAGAGCCGGGCCGGATACCCTGCAAAACAACACATTTCGCTCCGGCCGCCCCGGGCACCGGTCCTGGCCATTGCTTTCAGCCGGCCCGAGCCCGATGGCTGGACCGAGGCTATCGCGGG
The DNA here is from genome assembly GCF_050434125.1 of Nocardia sp. GP40. Classification (NCBI taxonomy): domain Bacteria; kingdom Bacillati; phylum Actinomycetota; class Actinomycetes; order Mycobacteriales; family Nocardiaceae; genus Nocardia; species Nocardia sp. GP40. Next base: position 318,043 of record NZ_JBNPVW010000002.1, read on the forward strand.
CCGACAGCCAGTTACGAACAGGGCGGTATTGATCGACCGGAGCGGGCGCCCAGGGGGCTGCGGATCGTGCGCGGGCGTATTCGCGCCCTGCACCACCGGCCATCGCCGTGTCCTGCCGATCGATCGCGGACATTACATTTGCACCATGGTTTCGGCTGCTGATTCCGCGCCCGTGTGGCCCGCGCCCGCCTCCGATCGGGAGCGGCGGGCGGTGCGGCTGGAAATTCTGATTGTGCTGGTCGTGACGTTCGGGTTGAGCGGGGCCAGTGCGGCACTGTCGCTGCTGGAGAGTGCGCTCTCACCCGGCGGGATTGGTGGGCAGTCGGTTGCGCTGAACCCGTCCCGGGCCGCGCAGTCGACGATCGATCTGGTGTTCCAGCTGCTGAGCGTGCTGCGGCTGCTGGGCTGGGGCGCGCTCGGGCTGTATCTGCTGTGGCGCAGCGGATCCGGACCGCGCCTGATCGGGTTGGCACGAATTCGGTTCCGCCGCGACGTCCTTCCCGGGCTGGCGCTCGCGGCGATGATCGGGCTACCGGGGCTGGGCCTGTACCTGGCGGCCCATGCGCTGGGTATGAGCGTCACCATCGTGCCGAGCTCCCTGGCCGAACACTGGTGGCGGCTGCCGGTTCTGGTCCTGTCGGCCGTGGCGAACGCGGTCGCCGAGGAAGTTCTCGTGGTCGCCTATCTGATCACCCGGCTGCGTTCGCTGGGCTGGTCGGAGCATCGGTCACTGCTGGCATCGGCCCTGCTGCGGGGCAGCTACCACCTCTATCAGGGCCTGGGCGGCGGCCTCGGCAATCTGGTGATGGGCCTGGTGTTCGGCAAGTTCTGGCAGCGCACCACCCGGCTGTGGCCGCTGATCCTCGCGCACGCCACGATCGACAGCGTCGCGTACATCGGCTACACCGCACTGCACGGGCACGTGTCGTGGCTGCCGTAGCGAGAAGAGCCCAGCTCCAACCGAACCCGGGCCCTTCCCCTCGGATGGGCAACTACCGCAGCGTGACCTGACGCGACCGCAGCCCGTCGCGGGAGCGCCGTTCGGCCGAGGTCAGCGGCGCATCGGAGGCCAGCGCCTGCGACAGCCGCTCGCCGAATTCGATTGCCGGGTTGGTCCATTCGCTGGCGTGCTGCTCGCGGTCCAGGTCGAAGACCGGCACCAGCAGCCCGTGGGTCCGGAACGACCCGGCGAACCGGGATCCCTCGCCCAGGTGCAGGCCGCCGTCGGCGTGCAGCCGCGCCAGCGCCAGCATCAACGCGTCCTCGTCCTCCGGACGGACCCAGCGCAGGTGCGCCTTCTCGCCGGCATCCACCCACCAGGCCGCACCGATCGAATCCGCGCCCAGCTGCAGCCGATCCGACGGCATGATCGCCTGATTGGCCTGCTCGATGGTCGCGGCGACCTGCGGATCGGGCTGCACGCCCTCGGGCACCCACCAGTTGAAGTCCTGGTGCACGGTCAGATCCAGCGCTGTGCCGGGGTCGAGGACCTCGGCCAGCACCGAAGCGTCCACGCTCGCCTCGGCCGCACTGTTCAGCGACTGGCCCGGCTCGCCGGTCTGCGTCCAGGCGATCGCGGCGGCCAGATCGGCGGCCGGATTGTCGGACTGGAACTGCACCTGGGCGCCGACGAATCCCATCGGCTCGGCCGCGGCGCGGACCAGCGCGGCGACCGCACCGGGTAGCACCGTCGCCAGCGTGACCGGACGCTGCGCGGAGATCTGCGGCGCCAGCTTCAGCGTCGCGGTCGCCGACGGCACGAACTCCCGCAGTGCGACCAGATCGCATTCGGCGGCCAGCCCGGCGAACGGCCGCACCACGACCTGACTCGCCTGCTCCTGCGCCGCTCGCCGCTCGGCGAGACGCTGGGCCCGATTGCTGTCGGGCTTGGGACTGTTGCGCTTGCTCTTACCCACGAACGCAGAACCTACAGGGTCAACCTGTTCGGTATCCCCGCGACATCTCCGTAAAAACCCCAACATCCAGTGAGCACTGCTCTTGACATCCCGATCGCAACAGTGAACACTGATCTCAACAGAGAGCACTAATCTCAGGAGCGCGACATGAACACCTCGATCTGGGGAACCGCCAACCTCGCATTCGCCTTCGGCATGGAGCTGGCCGCACTCGGCGCCCTCGCGTGGTGGGGCACCCGAACCGGCGAGGGAACCGCAATGAAAATCGCACTGGCCGTAGGCATTCCGGTCGTCGCGGCCGTGCTGTGGGGACTGTTCGCCGCCCCCGAGGCCACCTACGGGATTCCGGCGCTCGCGGTCGCCACCAAGATCCTGGTCTTCGGCGCGGCGAGCCTGGCACTGTGGCAGCTCGACCACCGGATCATGGCGGTCGCGTTCCCGATCGTGGTGGCCGCCAATCTGGCGATCATCCACTTCGGCGACCACCACGTGCTGGCGCGCTGAACCGTACTGGCGCGCTGAACTATTGGGGTCAGCACAGGTGGGCCGCACCGATCGGGTGCAGCCCACTGTCGTGCGAGGCCCCGCTGGATCGGCAACTCCGCAACAACAACCGGTTGCACGGATTCCACTGACTCGCTACACGCCGTTCTCACGGCCTGAGGGCGCCCAGCAAACGATGGACCGCGTGACAGGTCAGACGGTTGCGAGCAGCGCCTTGGTGCGACCGGGGTGGTTGGTGGCGATCCAGCTGACGCCCAGATCCGCGCACAGCCGCACATCGTCGGGCTCGTCGACCGTCCAGCAGTACGTGGCCCGGCCCGCCGCGGCCGCCTTGTCCACCAGATCCGGATGCTCCCGCAGGGTCCGCACCGAGGGTCCGACCGCGGTCGCCCCGACCGTGGTCGAGGCACTGCCGCCGAGATAGCGGGACGACTCCCCCAGCAGCACCGTCGGCAGCAGCGGCGCGGCGCGGCGGATCCGCCATACGGCCGTCGCGGCGAAGGACATCACGACCGCGCGCGAGTGATCGGCAGAGGCCGGGGTGGCGATGCCGAATCGCTGCAGCTCGGCCAGCACCTTGTTCTCCACCAGCGCGCCGTACCGTACCGGATGCTTGGTCTCGATGAACAGCTTGGTGGGGCGGGTGCGCCAATCCAGCACCAGCGTGATGAGCTCGCTCAGGGTCAGCACCGTCGCGGGTGCGCCTTCGGCGCCGAAGTCCAGCTCGCGCAGCTCGTCCAGGCTCATCTCGCTGACCAGCCCGGTGCCCGAGGAGGTGCGGTCCACCGTGCGGTCGTGCACGCAGACCAGATGGCCGTCGCGGGTCAACCGGACATCGCATTCGACGCCGTCGGCGCCCTCCTGCAGGGCCAGTTCATAGGCGGCGAGGGTGTGCTCCGGCAGCGCCGCCGAGGCGCCCCGGTGTGCGACCACGAACGGCGCGCGACTGCCCTGGTTCACTTCGCCATGACCTCCTCGTGCTCGGAGGCGGCGACTGATTCGGCCTCCGTGGGCACATCCTGCACGACCTCCGGTTCCGGCGCGCGGTCAGGCGTAGCGGGAGCGGCCTCGGCGGCGGGTTCGGGGGCCACGACCACGACCGGATGGACCGGCTCGATCAGCGGCGCGGCCGGTCCGCCGGTGGCGATCCAGCGCTTGGGCACCCGGATGCGGCCGCGGAGATCGCGGCCCTCACACTGGCGAATCACCCACACCGACAACACCGCCACCGCCGCGGCCACCAGCTCGGTGTACACCGTGAGAATTACCCCGTTGGCCTGGGCCTGCAGCGTTCCGGCGAGGTGCCAGAACAGCGCGGCGGTGACCATGACCCCATTCAGCACCCAGGCCGACCACCAGATCCGCACGGCGGTCAGCAGGCGGGGATCGCCGGTATGACGGGCCAGTTCGGTCAGGAACACACCCGGCCACAGCAGGTTGACCACCGGGATGACGCAACCGCACAGCAGTGCCCACCGGCCCCGCGGATCGCGCTGCCCCTCCCGGGCGTAGGCGCCGCGCCGGGCCTCGATCAGCCAGCCCACCAGCGCGACCGCGCTCAGCAACGCCAGCACCAGGGCCGTGGCGGCGAAGATCCAGACGGACCAGTCGGACAGGTAGACCACGACCGGCTCGATCAGCCGGCTGCGGTTGAGCATCAGCAGCAGGTAGCGCCCGAATTCGGCGGCCGCGGCCACCAGGAACAGCACGATCGTGGCCCGCAGCAGCCCGTCGACGCGGTCGGTCAGCGCGGCCAGCCGGCGCCGCCGGACCGGGACCGGCTGCGGCGGGACATCGCGCAGCCCCCATCGCGGAATCTGGGTGTACTGCGGGGTCGGCCGGGCGGCGGCGACCGACCGCGGCGCCGCGCCGCGTCCGTCCCGCGCCCGGCCCGGCTGCCTGGCGACCCAGCGATAGTTGCGGCGGGGTGCGGGGGCGTCGACCGGGGCCGGGGACAGCAGCACGCCGCGGCAGCGCGGGCACCAGTGCATCGGCTTGCCCTGCACGGCCCAGCGCGAACCGCAACGGGCACAGGGCTGTACGACCGTACTCACCGCGCGATTCCCCCTCTCATCAGTAGATCTTCGCCTCGTGGTCGCCGTCCGCGGCGAGCGGGCGGCCCGCCAGCTGCCAGGCCACCATGCCACCCAGCACGTTGACCGCGTCGAATCCGACGTGCGTCAGATACCGCACGATCTGTATCGATCGCCCGCCCTGCCGGCAGACGACGTAGATTTCGGCGTCGTAGTCCAGTTCCTCGATGCGGGCCGGGATGTCTTCCATCGGGATGTGCACCGCGCCGGGAGCGTGGCCGAGCTGCCACTCGTCATCCTCGCGGACATCGAGCAGCATCGCCTGCGGGGTTCCGGCGGCATCGAATTCGGCAGGTACGGCATCGATCGGAACCGAGGGGACTTCGGGGCTCGTCACGGCTTCGATCCTGCCACGACCACCGGACAGACGGACAGTTTCCCCATGGCGTGGGCGGACCCCGCCGGGCGGTCAGCGGCCATACCCGGTCGCGAACCCGGGGTTTGTTTCGGCGGTGAGAATCCTTCGGATGCCCGGTCGGAGCCCCTGCCGCACAGATCCCGGGCCGAGTTATCCACATAATCCACAACCTCATCCACAGGTCGAGGGTAGAAGACCAGTCGGTCCGCTCGGATCCGGCGAAGGGGACGAGGGAGCATGCGGGCGACCGATCCGAAACTCCCCTCCTCATCCCGGAGCGGTCGCCCACCGCTGTGCGCCGGGACCTCGCCGCTGGCCGTGGTACGTATCCGAGACTGCGGCGAGCTCCCGACAAGTACTTGGACGGCGATGGTGACGGATCGGTTCCCTCGTTTCGTAAAAAAACCGACAACACTGGCGAGAAACCGAAATCCCTGACTTGTCCGTGGGGATCGGTAGCCTGGTTCCATGGACGCGACCCGCGGGTTACTCGACGGATTGGATACGGCCGGACTCAACACCGCACTCGCCGAGGGCACATGCCTCGGCGTCGTGCCTGACGCCGGGGCCGCCCGGGTACGACTCGAACTCGAGGTGCTCACGCTACCGGCCGACGGGCCGCCGCCAGCGGATCGCCGGGTGAGCCTGACGCTCACCGGCGTCAGCCGGATCGCCGCCTCGCTGCGCATGCAGCGCTGGGACGATGCCGAGCCGCAGGTCTTCCCGCTCACCCTGGAGACGCTCGACGAGGCGGTGAGCGGATTCGGCGGCGGTTCCCTGCACGGCTGGGATTTCGTCGATGCCGACGACAGCGGCTGGGCGCTGTGGCGCGAGCTGCTGAGCTTCGACACCTCCGTCGGCGACGGGCCGGGCACGCATCTGCTGGAGTTCTCGCAGCAGGAGGGCATCGATCCGCGCGAGCTCGATGTGCGCATCTGGTTCGAGGATGTGTCCATCACCACATCCGATGGGGTCGAGATCCCGACCCAGGAGTTCGTCGAGGGCGGCAGGCGCTGGTGGAAGGCCCACGACGCCTGCGACCCGCGCACCATGCTCCCGGACGTCGCGCCGCCGATGTGAGATCGGCTGGTCCCGCGCGGGACTGGCCGAGCCCCGATGCTAGCCGAACTTCCCCGCCGGACCGGCACTCTCTTTCGAGCCGGGGACCGAGCCCCGGCGCGGTCCAACATTCACCAGGAATTCTGGGGGCGTGGAGCGCGGTTGCACACGAGCGGGTGTACGAATGATGGTTGGGTGCGCTCGGCAATACTGGGTGCAGACGGCCTGACAGAGGAGGAAGGGACATCGTGGCTGAGTACACGCTGCCAGATCTGGATTACGACTACGGCGCCCTGGAGCCGCATATCTCCGGGCAGATCAACGAGCTCCACCATTCCAAGCACCACGCCGCCTACGTGGCCGGCGCCAACGCCGCGCTCGAGAAGCTCGAGGCCGCCCGGGAGTCGGGCGACCACAGCGCGATCTTCCTGAACGAGAAGAATCTGGCGTTCCACCTGGGTGGGCACGTCAACCACTCCATCTGGTGGAAGAACCTGTCCCCGAACGGCGGCGACAAGCCGGTCGGCGAGCTGGCCGCCGCGATCGACGACCAGTTCGGTTCGTTCGACAAGTTCCGCGCGCAGTTCACCGCCGCCGCCAACGGCCTGCAGGGTTCGGGCTGGGCCGTGCTGGGCTACGACCAGCTGGGCCAGAAGCTGCTGACCTTCCAGCTGTACGACCAGCAGGCCAACGTGCCGCTGGGCGTCATCCCGCTGCTGCAGGTCGACATGTGGGAGCACGCGTTCTACCTGCAGTACAAGAACGTCAAGGCCGACTACGTGAAGGCGTTCTGGAACGTCGTCAACTGGGCTGACGTGCAGGAACGCTTCGCGCGGGCGACCTCGCAGGCCAAGGGCCTGGTCTTCGGCTGATCGCGAGGCGGCTTCGCCGCTACAGCGACACACCCGGCCGCGAGGCCGGTGAACAACGCACCCAGTGGGCCCCCGAGCCGGAAGGTTCGGGGGCCCACTTCCCGTTTCAGCGTGGTTACCAGCGACTTAGCACTCTCTGGTACTTGTGTGCCAGATGAAGTTCGGCCGCATGAGGAGAGATGGGGGTGATCGTCCCGTTCGGCCACGCTGACACTCCCCAGCCTGACCAGCAAAATGCCACCCGACGTGGACGAATTGTCGTCGCAGGACGATCGACCGGTGGCCGCACTGGGCTGTTCAGGCCGATCGCGTTCGGTTGCGTTGTGCCGCGTTCGGTGGCGTTCGGTGGGGCAGATTTCCCCGAAATTCCCCCAATCCCCCGGCGACCAATCGGATCGCTCAATGTTCGCTACTGCACCCGGCTGACCACTCCGAGAGCACAATGCCTGCGCCGACCAGGGCTTTTCTCATCCGATGGCGGGATTGGTGAGGTTGACGTGTTGCCCTGTTGGGTGGTCGAATCCCGGCGACAGCAATCCGCCCTCAGGAGCTAGACCCTCCCGACGGTGACCACGAAAATGCCCCTCAGCAGATCTAGACCATCCGCTGAGGGGCTGTGCCAGGAAGAGAAAGGGCTTCCCGACATGACCATTATCACCATGCCTACGCGGCGCCGTTCAACGAGTCAGGCCGCGGATCCGTTCTCCGCTGAGTTCAACCTCACGGGACAGCTAGAACTCGCGGAAAAGCGGTTGGTCGAACAGACGAACCGGTCGTGGATTGAGGCGCTGTCCGAGGACGAGTTGCGTTCGGAGCGTGCGGTCGAGGAAGAGATCCGAGCGCTCAAGCGGGCCGCCCGGTTGAACGAGGCCCGGGATGCTCACGAGGGCCAGGAGCGGCGCCGGAAGCGCGAGCGCGCCGATGAGGAGGCGTTCGCCGATGCCAACGCCGCGTATCAGCGTGCTGCTAGCCCCGCGGCACGGGTTGGCCGGTTGCTCCGGGGGTCGAGGTTGGTGTCCCGGACGCTGGCCGGCGTCGCTGTGGTTGGCGTGGTGTGGGGTTCGTTCAACGTGCAGCACCTGATGGCGATGGGAACGTCTATGACGGACCCTCGTTATTGGCTGGCATTCTTGTACGAGCCGATCATCACGTTGCCGCTGCTGGCGATGATGTACCTGGCGACGACGGCCTCTCGGGAGGGGAACGCCATCGCGCGGGCGAGGATTCTTCCGGTGGAACTCGGCTTGTTGTCTCTGAGCCTCGTGCTGAATATCGGGCCACATGTGCTGGCCGGTGATGTCGGGGCGTCGATCAAGTACGGCGTGGCGCCGTTGATGATCGCGGCTGTGGTGCCGATGCACTCGCTGGCCGCCCGCGAGTTCGCGAAGATGATCGGCAAGAGCCTGCCCCATCCAGCTGCCGCTGTTGCCAGCGAAACCGAATCAATGTCGGCGCTGGCCGCTGCGGCTTGACTGCACCCGGCCGGACTACCCAGTAGCACCATCGATCACTCCGGTGCTCGCGTTCACGGTCACGATGTGGACGGTGCGCTGACTGCTGGCGAGTTCCATCCAACGGTGTGGCCTCCGTCCGTCTCGGCGGACGGCGTGACTTCGCGACGGCCGACGGGGGTGGCGATGTCGTCGGGGCCATGACTGCCGGTGTCCCCAGCCTGAGACAGCCGCAGGTCAATGTGCATACCGAGCGAGTTCAACGATGCACACGGTGATGGTGCGCGCGTGTACCGAATCGGACTGCGTTCGTGCGGCTTTCGCCGGGATGAGGGTTTTGCTTTGCCAATACGGTTGGGGTGGAGCATAATCGGGGCAGCTTGGCCCGTTGGCGGCCGAGTCCTCAGCGCGAGTGGGCAGATTGTATGCCTTGCGTTGGACGCGGACGAAGGTTCTGCGAATCATCTTCAGGTGCCACGGCGGCGTCCGTTGATAACGGCATGCTGGCCGACTCTTGTGGCTGGGAGGGTGGTGAGCCTGTGGCGTCCGCGATCTGTCCCTATGTGCTGAGGATACGTCGATGGACCTGGTCAATACCGGCGATGGCCGGTTTCCTGCTCCTGCTGCAACATGCATGAGCCTTCGCATCGGATTGGCGCGGGCGTGCTAGCCCTTCGGCGGCGTGGAGGCGCGCTGGATGGCGCTGGTCGCGATGTGGGCGCGAATGTCGTTGTGGAGCTGGAGACGCGGGTTCAGCGTGCGCGATCTGTGCTGCCGCTGCAATCCGATCCTGCTCTGACACAGGCAATGTCGGTCGAGGAGATCGACAGGGAGCGTCGGCTGCAGGAGTGGATTCGAGATAAGGACAGAAGTCACCGGAAGCGCCGCGCCAGGCGCGAGCTGGTCGGCAAGTTTCGGGATCAGCTGCGGGAAGATCGCGACCGGCGTTGGCATGCGAAAGCGCTTGCCGCGCAACGCCGTGCGACGTCGCGCGATGCGCTGGTCGCGATGCTGCACCGAAAGGTGGGGTGGATGTCGCGCGGAATGTACAGCGCCATGGGTATCGGCTTGGTCTGGTCGGCGATCAACGTGGGCACGATATTCGGGCGCACGTTCGGGCAGGGCGGACCACGGTTGGCGTTCTGGCTGGCGAGTTTCGGCATCGAGCTGATGATCTCGATGCCGATCCTGTACATCATGGATCAGGCCGCGACTGCGGCCCGGATCGGTCAGCGCGTCGATCGTGCTCGGATCGTGAGTTTCGAACTGGCGTTGTTGTTGGCCACGGTTGGTCTCAACGCCGGCCCGCACCTGGCGGGTCGGGACCCGGCCAAGGCCGCGCTGTATGCCGCGGCGCCGATCATGGTCGTGGTCTGCATGTGGCTGCACGCGTGGATGGCCGCACGGTACGCGACGATGATCAAGACGGTCTCGTCTGCTGCACCGAGCGGTGCCAATGGTCGGCTTCGGGCACACGATGATGCTGTTGGATCCGTTCCCGGAGTGCGGGATCTGGCATTGGCCTTTCCTTTGAGTGACCGCCCGGCTCCGGTACCCGCCCGTGTGGACGGTGCCTCGGGGCACGAGATCGACGATTGCGAGCGCATCGCGCACATGATGGTCGCCCAGCGGAGTGCGAGGGTGCCGGAGGACCATCTCGTCTTCGTGCTGCGGCATGCTCAGGCTGGGTGGAACGCAAATGCGATCGCGCTCAAGATGAGACGCCTGACCACCGCCCCAATCCATCGGTCCACGATCGACCGGCACATCCTGTGCGCACGATCGCTGGGCCTGCAGGTCCCCCTCCCTCGAATCGAGGCGAGGCCCGGTGTGCGAACCGCGTGATTCCCCGACGACGAGGCGGCAACCGGGGGTCTCTGTGTCGACGGAAGCTCGCTTGGGTGGTCCACCGAATTATCAAGACTGCCAACATCATCGGCTCAAGGAACTGGAGACAGGAGATGGTATCGAAGAACCCTGTTTAGAAATGCTCCAGCATCGTGGCTGGTTCACTCCCGGGTGAATTCCCACGGGCTGGAAATCTAAAGAAGATGGCCCCCAGTTGCACCTGAGGGCCATCAGAGTCCACAACCCTGAAGGCTGCGAGTGTTACGCAAGTCCAAGGGTAGCTCAGTCACGCCTGCATTATCAACTACGAAGGGCGACAACCGAACTGGTTGCGATGCGGGCGTTACGGGGCTACCCCTGTCACGTGAATCATCCATTTCGACCGAGCATTTCCCGTCTCCTGAGATCGGCGCACGGGCAGTATTTGAGCGGCTGGCACCGTTGCTGGCTGCGCGACGGTCGATGCGGCCGTGGGTTGTCGAGCTCGGCCGTTATAGCGACCGCGCCCAGGCACTGACCAAACGTCTTCCCCCGCGTCCGGTGGCGCTCCCGTTGTACCAGTCCCGCCGAACCCGCTTGCTGGGCTTGGACTTCGATGCCAAGCACCATTCCGGTGAGGCTGTGGAACAAGATGTGCGTCAGTGCCTGGCCTGGATCGCCGAATGTGGAGGTCGCGCGATCAGTGACCGGTCCACCAGTGGCGGCCGTCATGTGATCGTCCCTCTCCCAGTGGGCACCATCCTGACCAAGACCGAGATCGAGCCGATCATGCGGCTGCTGGCCGAGCGGCTGCCGACCCTCGATACGAGCCCGATGCTCAACGACCGCACCGGAGCGCTCACTCCGCCCGGCTCGCGGTGCAAAGAGGGTGGGTTCCGGCAGCTCGACGGACCTCTCGCCACCGCCGTCAACACGATGCAGGTGCGCTCGGATCACGGCTTCGTTGGCCGCCTGGTCGAACTTCTCGGCGGAGCGCGTGTCGCGGCGCATCCGATCGACCCGGACGCGCACACGACGCACACAGCGCGCGCGGCGCGAACGAGTGCATCACGCGCGCCGGAAGTTTCGACGGGCGATCACGTGCGGGTGTGGGAGGGCAGTGGGGATATGGCGCGCTTGCGCGCCGAGTACCAGCGTCGAACGCCGATGCCCGCGGTGGTGACCGCGTTCGCTATGCACGGGCTCGCGCCGGCCGATCGGCGATGGCGCGCGCGGGACGGTCGTCTCGACCGCAGTGCCGCGCGCCAGTCCGTGCTCGCTGCTGCTGTGCGGCAAGGGATGTCCCTTGTCGATGTCCTGGCCCAGCTTCCGACCGCTGGCGGTGCGTGGGCGGGCTTGGCTAGGGCTTATGCCCGTTACGGGAGCGGGGCCGATGCGGCGATGCGCCGTGACTGGGACAAGGCGTGCCGGTGGGCGGCGGTGAACGCCGCGGAATTCCTGCCGGTCACGCACAAGAGTTCAAGGCACACAGGCGGGGGCGGGGGGGATCGTGTTCGCGCGAGAATTCAAACTCGCTGGCTCGCCAACGCGATCGCGTGGGTGGATGCTCAGTGGCCTGGGTCGCCGCGGCGATCCTCTGTCCTGGCTGTTCTGCAGGCTCTAGCGCATGCGTCCGTTGTCGGCGGTGAGACCGTCCGTGGCGTGCCGGTGGTGGAGCTCGGTGGGCGATCTGTGTCGATAATGGCCGGTTGCCTGCCGGAATCAACGGTGTGGCAAACCTTGCGCGATATCCGTGACATTCCAGGTGCTCCCGTGCTGCGGGTCCGCCGCGGCGCTGGAGTGCTTGCCGACCGCTATGCCCTCGTGACCGCCAGCATCGGCGGCCGCCGCGCGCGCCCGAGTCGGACGCAAGCCAACTTCGCGCGCGTTGAGCCTGTCCACATGGCATGGAGTGTGCTGGGGATACATCATCGGCGACTGTATGAGGCCATCGTTTATCAGGGCTTGGTCAACCCTGACGACGCGCTCGCCGCGGCCCGGATGGGCCGCAGCACCGGTCACGCCGCTCTGTGCTCGTTGGCTACTGCCGGTCTCATCACGCGTTCCCGCGGTGCCGTCGCCCCTGGGCCGACGAGCTTGGACGACGTCGCGCACGCCCACGGGCTCGAGCACGCACTTACCGAGCGCATCGCGCGCCATCGTCGCGAACGTCGAATCTGGACTGCTTGGCTGGCAGCCCGGTTCGCCGCATACGCGGCGCCCGCCGGTTGTCGACATGTACCTGCTGAGCCGTGGACCGTATTCGAGACTGAGGACTACCTCGTTTCGGTGCTCGCTGCCGGGCCTCCGGGCCTTTCTCGTTCGCGGCGCGACGCGGCCGCGACAGATAGCTGGAACGGCCGGTCAGAATCATCGGCTGGGCCGCCGCAACGACCGTCGGCGGGCCGGGAACATGGTCCGCGATCATCGAGATGTCCACTGTCATAACCATCGCCGAGGCGAACGCCGAGGAGCTGGTCGTCCCCTGCGGTGTTTGGTCCTATTCGGAGGCTGGTAGTTCGTCGACCGGCGGGGTGCCGCTGGCGGGTGGTTCGGGTGTGACTGGTTCGCCGTTGGCAAGGTTGCGTAGCAGGTGCACGCGGTGCCAGTCGGCACGCCATTGCCGGATGGCCTGACCGGTGAGTAGTTCGAGGTCTTCGACGTCGGCGACTGCCGCGGCCATCTGCGCCATGCGGGTGCCGATGGCCTCAAACCCTCGTCGGTAACTGTCTTCCACCACTCGGGATGCGTCCGCCCAGAGGCGGACGGGCATCCCCATTGTGTAGGCCGTGGATACGTACTGCACAACACTGGGCAGCGGCGGGCGGATGTCCTTGGTGCCGATTTGTGTTTCGACTGGGATGCGGGCGCGGGCGATGACGGCTTGCGGGGTCGGCTCTTGGCCTGAGGTGACGAGCTGCCGGATCAGCTGGAGGATAATTCCGGGCAGATGGCCTTGGAGATCGGTGTCCTTGACGAGCGCTAGTATTTCGGCGGCCTCGGCCGTGGAGGCGTTGAGTAGTCCCGCGATGAAGTGGTTTTCGGGGTTGGCGAGGATCAGCGTTCGGGTGTCGAGGTGCTCGGCTGGCATCGCGGCAGCTATCACCTGATTGAGGTCTGCGCCGGGGACGAGGCGCAGGTCCGGGCTGTCGCTGGTCGGATTGTTGCTGTGTGGCTGCATCCTTCGCTGTCCCGTGGCTGAAGCGGAGGGCCGCGCTCGCCGGCCGGGTGCGGCGCTCGGTGTGCCGGTGTGCTGGTGTGTGAATTCGCGGTTTGGTGCGGTGGTCATGACGTCGTGTGTTCCATTCCGGCGCGTGTGATCCAGCGCGTCGTAGATGTGCGGTTTGGGATTGGCGATCAACGGTTCGGGTACTACCGGCCGGTGCCAGGTGTTTGGGCTCGGCGTGCTCGGTGGGCGGGGCGGGGTCTCAAATCGCGGGGCTGAATACTTGGCCGTTCCAGGAATTCAGCACGGAGCGCTAGCGGAGTTCCGTTTCCGCCGCCGTGTTGGCCTGTTGGGATGAGCGGAGCGGGCCGGATCCGTGCGTGGTTCCGGCCCTTGCTCCGGTGCTCTGTCCGGCTGGACGGGTTCTGTGCGTTGGGGTCACCGTGTCCAGCGGGAGGGTATGTATCCGAGTCGTGATTCGTTGGTGGCGTAGTCGGTGTAGTCGGTCAGAGTGGCGTTGGGGCCTGCCCATCGGTAGATGTGAGGATGGGCGCAGGGGAGGTGGCGGCCGGTCTCGATGGACTGGTAGGTGCCGTGGTCGTTGCAGTCGGCGCAGCGGCCGATGTCGATGTGTCGGGCGATGGCGTTCCAGGTTGCCCACCACGCGGTCGCAAGCTCGGGGGCCTCGGCGTGGTGCCGGTGGTTCTGCAGTTGCCATGCGGCGTATTCGAGGGCATCTGTGCGTGCGGTTTCTGCCGCGTTGCGGGCTACCGAGCCGATGAGGTCGGCGAGCGGGTGTGCGATTGCGGTCATGATGCGGGCGGCGGTGTCGGTGTCGGTGTCGGTCTCGATCTGCTTGTGTACCAGCGCGGTTGCGGAGGCGGCGAGAGCGGTTGCGCCGACGGTGAGCGTCTTGGTTTCGACGTCGACGCCCATGCCCTGGCGGATGTTGGCGAATCCGCACGGGTCGATGACTTCGACGTTGGTGATGCCGGTGAACTTGTGGCTGTCGGGCCAGCGGCGGTGTTCGATGACCCGCGCGGTCCAGCAGTCGCGGTGACCGATCGGGTGGACGACGACGAATGTTCCGGCGGGGATTTCGGAGTAGCGGACTTGGGTGGCCATGGGGATTCTTTCGGGTTCAGGTGAATGAGGTTGGGGCACAATGGCTTGCCGACGGGTATCCGGGTGGGTGCTGGGGTTGGTACGGGGTGGTGGCTGTCGGCCGGGCGGGATTCGAGCGGCGTCGGCGGGGGCGGCTCAGGGATGGTCGGCGTCTTTGTCGCCTTCGATGACGGCGGTGGCGATTTGTTGGGTGTCGCGGAAGATGTCGTAGCCGTAGCGGCGTAGGTTGTCGCTGACTTCGGTCCAGGTCTGTGTCAGCGATGCGCCGCATTCGCCGAAGTAGGTGGTGAGTTGCTGGTGCATGTCGTCGAACGTGGCTGCGTCGCCAGCGAAAATCACGAGGCCGTAGCGGTCTTCGTAGTCTTTCGCAGTGGCGGTCCAGTCGTTCGGAGTGGCGGTTGTGGTGTGGTCGGGTTGATCGGGCCTCTGGGCTCCCGGGTTGTGCCGGTGCACGGGATCGCATCCCACCGGGGGTTCTGGTGATTGGTTACTCGCGGTTGCGCTGAGTGCCTGTTCGACGGCGGTGATCGCCAGCTGTAGTGCGGCGGCGAACGCGTGGAGGTCCGCGACTTGCTGCGCGGTGAGGGGTTGGTGGCTTTCGGCTGCGCGCGCGGCCGGGTATCCGAGGTCTCTGAGGGATCGGTGGTCCCGGTCGCCGAAGGTCAGCGCGAACAAGATCGCGGCGGGGCTGGGGCTGGTGTCGCTGGTCAGCATGATGGTTCTTTCGCGGGTCGAGCACACGGCGGGCGGGCCGCTGGACAGTCCGGGCGCGGCCGTGGCGGTTATGGAGTGGGTTGTTGGGTGAGTCGGAGGTCGGTTGGTGATCGGCGCCGGCCTGGGGCCGCGGAGATGCAGGCAGCACGGAGCGCAGCGCAGTTCGATTGCCGGACTGAGCGTCGGTGGTGATCCGGTGCGCCGCCGGGGCGGGCTACTGCCCCGGCGGCGCGACTTCCCGGGGGTGCTAGTCGGGCAAGATCTCGTCGACTTTGGCGGCGAGGGCGTTGATGATTTTCTGCCAGCTCGTGGCCTGCAGATGGGGGACGTGGTTGTCGTGGCGGCGGGCGAGAATGTTTGTGCGGGGGTCTTTCTGGGCGTCGCGATCGTCGAGGCCGCCGTATTCGTAGGCCGCTCCGGGGATGGTCCACAGCGGATTCCATGCGAGGGTTTCGGGGTTGAATACCTCGGCGGTGAAGTCGAGGTGTTCGATGTAGTCGCTGATGAATGGCAGGGTGAAGCGCACCGCGCGGCCGCTGGGGTGGGTTCCGGTGAGCTGGGCGTGGTAGGTGGTGACCCGAGCGCCGATGTCCTTTCTGGGGTGGATGTCGGCGGGGGTGAGTGTGGGCGGCCAGCTGGGGCGGGGCGCGGTGTGATCGGTCATGATGTCGTGTCTCCCGGGTTCGGTGGTGGAGCCGATGGTTTCGGCTCGGTGGGTGTCGGCGGGCCGGGCACGTTCCCGGTGTCCGGCCCGCCGAGGGTGTGCGGTTTGTCAAGGGGTGGTGAACTCGCACACGGGAATGACGGTTTTCACCTGCCATGCGTCGCTGAGCAGTGCGGCGACGTAGTCGCGGGCCTGGTCCTGGGTGTCGATGTCGACGTAACGCGGCACAACGAGCTCGCGGCCCTCGGTGCTGTCGTCGGCAATGTCGCTGGGGACGATGCAAACCATGAACTGAATGATGTTGATAACCATGATGTTCGGTTCCCTTCCGGCTCCTTTTCGCTTACATGTCTATTCTATATGTCGTACGTTTCGTACGCTATTAGACATTGAATGAGGTGGGTCACATTGCGGATGTCGGCGGGTTAGCGTCCGTCGCTGCGTTTGCCGTCGGTGAATGTGACCGGCTGGTGTTCGGCGTTCACTATGCCGAGAATTTTGTTGTAGGGCACGGTGTTCGTCCAGCTGTATTCGGTGCCGACAGTGACGGATTTTGCGTTGATGCGTTGGACAGGGTAGGGCCAGAGTCCGAATCCGCTGTGGCGCACGTAATCGCCCGTACGGACCATTGTTCGATCGAACACGATTTCGCCGCTGTCCTGTTTGTTTTGCACGTGGGTGCGCCAGTAGGTGATTTGGTCAGCCAGCTCGGCGATGCGGGCCTCAAGTTCGGTGCGACGCTCGCCGGTTGCCGGGGGCTTCTGGTCGTAGTAGTCGTGTCCGGTCTGGGGGCTGGTGAACAGTTTGCGGCGGTAGCCGTCGCGTTCGCGTTCGGCGCGGCGTTTGTCGGCCTCAAGGTTTTCGATGCGGCGCAGGGTTACGCCGAGGTTTTCTCGGTGGGCGGTGGTGTGACTGGCAGCCTCGGCGCGGTGGTCGGCCTCCGTGGCGGCTCGGTCGGCGGCCGCCGACGCGCCCACAGCATCGTGAGCTTTCTCGATGGCGCGGCGGTGGCGGCGCTCGGAGTGGTGGCCGATCTTGATCGGCTCGCCTCCCGGGGGTAGGGCGTCGTGGGCGCGCCGCATGCGCGCCTCTGCGGTGTCGGCGGCGGCGTGGCGGCGCTCGGCTTTGGCTTCCAGGGCCGCGACGCGCTCGGCCTGGCGTTCGGCGCGGTCGGCTTCGACTTCGGCAGTGGAGCGGGCGGTGTCGTCGATGTCCAGGGCCACGACGTATCCGGCGGCGCTGAGCGCGTCGGCAGTGCGGTTAACGGTCCAGCGTTTGCATGGACGGTCGCGCGATTGCGGCACGCCCCACATGCCCAGGCTGCGGAACCAGCGCCAGCCGTTCGCCTTAAGAATCGGCGCGGCGCCATCCCCATTGCGGGTGCCCTCGATCAGCGTGCCCTGCTCGCGCGTGTGGGTGATCGTGAGCCCGTCGATCGGCGGTTGGTCCGCGCCCGGGACGGGGGCGGGTGCGGGTGCCTGGGTGGCGGGTATCAATTCGGACATAGTCACTCTCTTCTATTTATGTACATTTCGTACGCAAACTCGGTAGGGGTGGCCGGGAGGTGGCCACCCCTACCGGGGCGGGTCAGGAATCTTCGGGAATGCCCTTGTTGTCGAAGACGTGCAGGCGGGCGGCGGTCCGTCCGCCCAGTTTCTCGGCCAGGGCGCGATACTTCTTGTCCCAGAGCGTGAGCGGGTCCGTGGTCCAGAACGGGTGCGCGTCGTCCTCGAATGCCGCGTCGGGTGGTTCGACTTCGGCGGGCGCGAATTGCTCGATCGGGTAGCGAGCGTTGAACTCGCTCACCAGGGCGAAGTAGACCCGCCGAATTCCGGCATCGCGGGGTTTTGCGCGGTGTAGCTTTTCGAACTCGGCGGTTGCTTTCTCCAGATGCTCGGGGTTGGCTTTGATGAATGCGGTCAGGTTCTGCATTGCGTCCATGGCTGTGACGGCTCCTATTGGGTGCGTGAGTATCGGCTTCCGGGTATCGCTCAGTCCCACCACAGGCGGATGCGGTAGGGGTGCGGGCCGGGCTTTCCTTCCACATCCCTGTTATCGGGCGGTGACGGGAATTGCTGCACGCTGATTTCGTCGGCGCGCATTCTCCGTGCCCAGTCGATGACCAGGGCCGCGTATTCCCGGCGCTGCTCGTCGGTGTAGCGGCCCCCTGTTCGGGCGTCACTGCCGATACGCTGATTGGGGTAGAACGGCACGTCGACATACATCACAGGCGAGCCTTCGCGGCCGAATTCGATGCCCATCGCCGTATAGAACGGTGGTTCGAATGTTCGGGCGACTCGATGTCCATCGAAGCAGTTGTAACCTCCGACCACATCCATGACAGCGGTGAAGGTGGGCCAATCGGTGATGCGTACGGTCCATTCCAGTGACGTGCGGTATCCCAGGCGGGCGAATTCCAAGACATCGGAATTAACTGCGGGGGTCCGGGATTTCATTCGATCTCCGATCCTTTCTCTCCTTGCTTACATGTCTATTCTAGCAACTGTACGTTTCGTACGCTATTAGACTGACACCCTTGGGCTGTGGGATGATTCACGCACCAAATGCACTGCCCGACTTGACTTTTCGTGCCAGACCCCTTTGGGAGCGCCTGCCTCTCCGGCGAGGAGCGGGGTGTGGGGCGGCGCCCCGCCCGCGGCCGCCAGGCCGCGAGGGTTTTCGGCGGGGTGGGCCGAACAGCAGGGGTGGCTGTCGGTGTCGGGGTGTTCCTTCGGTCGGCCTAGTGGTCGTCTCTGATCGCGCTGGGGGTCGGTTGTCCGGGTGGAGGTGCTCTTTCTCCGCCTGGACAACCGGCCCCGAGCGCGATAGGCCACTGTTCTAGGTCGGTCGAAGGGGCGCCCCGACACCGTTTCCGTGGCCCGCCGCACCGCGCGAGCGGAGCTCGCGATCGGTGGTGACCGGTTCCCAGCTCCGTCGGTTGCGGTGTCGGCGCCACCACCTTCGAGGTGATGCGCTGCGCGGGGTGAGCCTGCGGGAGCTGCGTGGGTCGGGCACGGCTGGCGGTCGCGGCAGCTCTGAGAATCCGGGGTGAGACCTATACCGGCGGCCGGGCGGGCCGGCTGAGTGGGGTTCTGGATGTGCCATGGCCCGGGGGCGTTTGGCCCGTTACGCGGGCCGGGCGCCGGGAACGTGCCCGGCTCGCGCAACGGGTTCTTCTCGACGCCGGGGGTGGTGTCTTCGGCGTCGGGTCGTGGTGTGGTCACTGGCGGTCGTGTTCGCCGGTGGCCGTGAGGTGGTGGACAATGGTTGTTGTGGATGATGTTTCGGATGTTGAGCGTGCGGCGGCGCGGTTGTTGGCGGAGTGGGCTCCGGTGTCGGCCGAAGATGTGGCAGCGGTGGTCGAGGGACGGCCGCGGCCTTCCGTCGCGGCGGGTGAGTTGAAGTTTTCGGTGTCGTTCCCGCCGGCGGAGGTGGGTTGGTCGTTGTGAACGGTGACCTGGCTGATGTGACGCTGTAGGGCGTGGGCGGCGGCGATATGTGGGGCGGGGTCATCGGTGTAGGGCCAGATCTTCTGGTTGCGTTCGAGCGCGTCGGCTAGGGCCGTGACGTCGGCGACGAGTTGGCGGGTGTCGATCTGGTCGAGCGGCAGGCCGTCGGCGAAGTCCGCGAGAGCGGGCCGGTCCCGCTCGTACCACGCTTCGGCGAGAACGCGGGCTTGGTGCGGGTCGGGGGTCCAGCCGGGGCCGCGGCGGTGGGCGATGGCGACGAGGTGGCGGTAACGGTCGTCGTAGTCGTAGCGGCCGAGATCGCAGCGGGCTGTGGTGAGGATTCCGTCGCGGTCGAGGGCGAGCAGATGGCGGCCGAGTCCATCGATGATGATGGCGCTGTCGTCGGGCAAGGTGTCGAGCCAGCGACGAAGTTCGTTGTGCATGATCATGTTTTTCCTTGTGGTAGAGGTCGGGTGGCGGTTATGCCGCCGCCCGGCCGGGCGGGTGTGGTGGCCGATAGCGGCGAAGATCTGTGGGAGGAGAATTCGCAGGCACCTGGCCGGGTTCTCGCCGTCCAGGTGCCTGCGGTCAATGCTGTTGTGGTTCTTCGGTTGTCGCGACTTGCGATGTGATGTCGGGGTTAGCGGATGAGGCTGTATTTGCCGAGCCAGCCGTGCAGCAGGGCCAGATGCCGGTAGGGGTGGTCGCCGCGGTCGTGCTCGTCGTGCTGCCTGTAGTCGTCTTCTTCTCGCTCGAAGATCAGTTCGGCGACGATGGCGATCGCGTCGCGGATTTCGGGGGCGAGGTCGTCTGGGTTGGCGAATTGTGGTGGGGAGTCGGGCTGGTCGGGGCCGTGGGCGGCTAGGACACGGGCGGCGAATTGGGTAAGGAAGGCAAGGTCGTCGCGGTCGTGGGCGCGGGTGAGGCGCTGGTGGTCGGTGGCGTGGCGGATGCTGATGACCACCTCGCGCAGCAGGCCGCGGGTGATGCGGTCGGTGGCGCCGTGCTGCAGGCACACCCATTCGAGGGTGCGCAGAAGTTGGGGTTCATTGTCCAGGGCTGGGGCCTGATAGGCGCGCGTGGGCTGGGTGGGCATGGGGGTGCTCCTGTCGGTAGAGGGGCAGGCAGCGGGCATGCATGAGATGCCCGGTACCCCGAATAGTGTTGCAGTGCTGCGTGATTCGATAGCTGCTGGTGTCAGCGGCCGATTTCGCGTCGGTTGCGGAGTTGACCGTGTTCGGCGAGGTCGGCCTGTTCCCCCGCGAGGCGGCCCTGATAGTAGGGCGTGGCGGTAATATCGCGCCGGTAGCTGTTCTTGCCGAGCTGGGGATACGCGGCGTCGCGGGCGCTCGTCGCGCGGTCGAGGTCGGATACAAGCACCAATGCCTGTGTGGTGGTGCCGATCTCGGCGTCCCGATCGGCGGCGGCGGTGTGTTCGGCGGCGGCGAGGCGTGCGCTGATGCTGGTGGCGTAGCCGAGCATCCAGTCGACCCGGTAGGCGCGGGTGCTATTCCGGTATCCCGCAGGGGGTTTCTGGCGTGCGGCGGCGGCCATCATGCGAGGGTTGAGCATGGCGGTCAGCAGTTGGACGCGCTCGGTGTGGATCTTCACCCCGAACACGATGACTTTGATTCCTCGGCGACTGTTGCCATACATGACGCTGGTGCAGTGCAGGGCCTGCGCGACCTGAGTGAGCAGGAATCGTTGCTGGTTGAGGTACTGCCCCTGCAGCCGGAAGGTCAGTTTCATGATGACGTTGTTGCCTTCGCGCAGGGTGCCGCGGGCTTCGCTCTCGGTGATGCCGTGTTTGGCCAGCAGGGCGAATGCCTTGTCACGGCAAGCGTCGGCCTCTTCGGGGGTGGTGGCGTTGTCGGCGCGGTTGAGTAGCGCGCCGATGCGGTCGCTCATGGTCTCGCGGGTGCGTTCGGTAGCCATGCGGGTTGGTGCTCCTGTGATTGGACGGGAGGCATCGGACATGTTCCCGATGCCCGATGCCTTCCGTGCGAGTTATGTTGCGGCTGTGTAGATTTCGTTTCAGTTGTCGGGGTTCTTCGCGTCTTTGGTGTAGATCTCAGCGGCGCGGTGCTGCGCGGCGCGGATGCGGGCCAGGGCGGGTTCGGTGGGTTGCGCGAAGCTCGCGCCCGATGCAACGTCGCGGGCGAAGACACCGAACTTCGGCAGGTGGGCGATTGCGCGGAAGGCGTCGACGAGTTCGCGGGCGTCGGGGGCGAGAGGATATCCCGCGAGCCTGGCGGTCATGGTGATGCGGGTAGCGGCGGAGTCGGCGGCGGTCGCGATGCGGGCATAGCGGTGTCGACGGCCGATCGTGCGGAGAAACAGCCACGGCCAGGCGAGGGCAGCGGTGCGCCGGTCGGCAGCGGTGAGGGCCGCGAGATCGCGCAAGGTATGCAGAGTAGCCAGAGCGGCCCCGGTATAGGCGAGGACGGCGGCGGCCGCGATGGCGAACAGAGTGGTCATGGTGAAGCCTTTCGGAATTGTGGTGGGTGAGGTGAGCGCGCGGGGCGCTTCGCGGCCGGCCGCGAAGCGGCCTGCCGGGTTTGTTGCTGGGCTAACGGATCGCGCGCCAGCGGCGGCACTCCCAGCCCCGTGCGGCAGCACGGATATTCGGTGCGCGCGCCGAACGTGGGAGCATTCCGCTCTCCGGGAGGACAGGGCTGTGGGTGTTGTTGGGCGAGTCGGGTTGGCCGGCTGTGGGGTTCGCATGTTGTCCGTTGGAGGAGACGGCACGGAGCGCAGCGGAGTTCAGTTGCGGTGGTGCTGGCCGCACACAGCGAGGGCATGGTGCCCGGCTGTGTGCGGCGGGTGGTGGTTAGGTGTTGGGGGTGGGGTTCTGATTCGGTGGCCATTGGTCGCGGTGGATGATCGGGACGCGGGCGCGGCGGCAGGTGAAGCAGTGGTCGCGGCTGCTGGCGGTGACGTCCAGGCGGTGGCCGATCGGGCGTCCGCAGCAGGCGGTCACGTAGTCCGGATCCAGGGTGCGGGCGGCGGTGCGGGTTATTCCGCAGGCGCAGCGCTGGGTGTGCGGGTTGAATTCGTGGGTGTGGCTGCGTGGTGGTAGTCCGCCGATGTGGTCGCGCAGCAGTTCGGCGCGGGTGCGTTCGGCGGCGGCGCGGTGGTGGTGCTCGGTGGCGCGGCGGTGCCAGAACTGGGCGGCTCGTGTGCCGGGCTGCTGTTCGAGGGCGAGTAGGTCGGCCTGGCGGGCGAAGCTGCGGTACAGGTCGGCGGATTCGATGGTCTGACACAGCCAGCGAAGGACTCGTTCGGGTGTGGCGGCGGGCAGTGTGAGGATGCGCCGGAGTGAGGCGGTGCGCTGGTCGGTATCGGTGTCGGTGTCGGATGTGTTGTCGTGCACAGGATTTCCTCATGTGGTGAATGATGGTTGGGCCGGGTGGCTGGGCCGGGGACGGCGCTCGAGCTGCCCGCGTCATGGGGCTGCACGCAGCGCAGCGGAGTTCGATTGCCGCGCCCCCTGGCCTGAGCCGGGTGATGGTTGGCCCGTGGGCCGGACCCTGTGCGGGTCCGGCCCACGGGGTGCGGTGTGGGTTAGGTGGTTGCCTTGGCGGCCTTGGCGCGGGCTTCGGCTTCGGCGAGTGCGTCGGTCAGGGTGATCTGTCCGAGTAGCGCACGTTCGATCGGGCCGGGCTTGTGTCCGGCTGCGACCAGTACCCGCAGGTAGCGGGCGTGACCGGTCTTGTCACCGATGTAGTGGACGTTCGGCCGGTCCTGGAGGATGCGCCAGTAGTGCGGCTGCTTCTCATTGGGTTGCATCCATGCCTCGGCCGCAGCCATGGCCAGCGCGGCGAGAATCAGGGTCGCGCGCTGGTCGCTGGCCTTCTGGGCATCGGCGGCGGCTTGTTCGTCGTATCCCAGGATTTCGGGTAGCTTGCTGATCGCGCCCGTACCCTCGCCCAGATCGAACCACTCGGCCGCGATTTCCCGTGCACGCTCCTTGGTGAAGCTGCCGGGATCGGTGAGTACCCGTTGCGTGACCCACTGGATAATGCCCTTGGGCAACGGCTTTCGGGTCAACCCCTTGTCGACCTCGCGCTTCAATATCTTGTCCCGCACATACTCTCGGCGTGCCTCGGTGTCGGTGCGGGCGGCCTCGTTGGCCTTGCGGCTGATGGCGGCGGCGTCGGCCTGCTTGCGGCTGGTGCCGTCGCCTTTCTTGGCGACCTTCAATTTGGCGTGCTTGCGGTCGGTGCACCAATAGCGCGGGACGATACTCGGGGTGAAGTGCACCGCGTTGGCGTGTATCTTGCCTTCGGCCGGTGTGGCGTCGGGGTCGAGATACGTCGCTATGTCGATGTCGTCGACCTCGACCTGTTCGCCGGTATCGATGCGGACGGGCTGTTCCTCGTAGCCCAGCAATACCGCCCAATCGCCGGGGCTGACGACATCGGCGACTGTGGCTTTGCGGCCTCCGGGGGTCTCGAGATCTTCCAAGGCCGTGGGCTTGTCCTCGTCGTAGTAGCCCGGTTTCCGCTCGAGGAGTGTGTATCCCTTCTTGGCGAAGGTGGCGCGGGCCTTGCGCAGCTCGACAGCGGCGCGGCGTTCACGCCGGATCTCGATCACCGTGCGGTTGAAATAGCCTGCGGCGGCGGCTTGGATGAGTCGCTGCATTTCCTTGGCGGTCGGCTCGAGTTCGGCGGCGGTAGCTGCCTGCACCAGGTCGAGATCGCCCGCGACGGTGGCGGCTTGGGCTGCGGCGGCGGCGCGGGCCTTGCTCATGCGGGCCACGGCCGCCGCGTCCTGGGTGCTGACGGTTTTCAGCCGCTTGTGCACAGCGGCCGGGGTCGCACCCAAATCGAGCATTTCCTGGATCGCGCCGAGTTCGTCGGCCTCGGTCATCTCGAGCCGGTGTTTGTTCTCTCCCCACTGCGATCCGATTTCGTCGAATCGCTGTTCCTGGGCGTCCTTGCCGCGTGGAGGGGGGACCAGGGTGACCGGGCACGGCCGGTAATCGACCGCGCGGGCCGCGAGGGTGCGACGGTGGCCGGTCTTGACCTGTAAGAACCCCTGCGGGTTGATCCACGCGACCGGACTGGTTTCGAATCCGTTCTCGGCGATGTCGGCGAGGAATTCGGGGTCCAGGGTCAACTCGGCGCGCTGGCGGATGTTGCGGCCGAATACCAGGTCGTCGGGGTCGGGCTCGATCGAAAGCCGTTTGGTTTGGGTGGCCTCGAGTGCGGCGGTGAGTTCGGCAATCTGCTCGGCCGACAGCGGGGCCGGGTGGCGCTTGCGTCCCTCGACCGGAGTATCGGTCGCAGCCGGGGTCGGGGCTTCGGTTGTTGTCATCGAGTGCTGTACCTCCTAGGTTGGGAGGCGCAGCGCCGGGCGGGTTCCCGCCGCCCGGCGCTGCGCCATGTGTTGAGGGGATGTCGTGGTGATCGGCGCGGGGCGGGCGGGCCGCGCGCGGACCGGTGAGGCGAGGTCACTGGTTGCCGGGGTCTAGATGAGGCCCAGTGCGAGAAGCCAGGAGGGACGGCCATGCTCGCAGGTGCCGTCCGGCTCGACCTCACATCCGTCGGTGGCCTCGGCGACACTGTCGACGGCCCATTCTTCGAGTTTCCAGAGTGGGGGCGGCTTCTGTTCCATGCCGGGTTTTCCTTTCTCAGTGCCTGTTGTCGGTGTGCGGGATGACTTTCGAATTGTGCGAGAGGGTTTTCCCGAGCGCACGCCATTGGGTGTTGTCGGAGACTTTTTGGAGGATGAAGACGAACTTTCCGGCGAATTTCGCGCCGCTGCTTGCTGCCGAGTATCGGCGTAGGAGGCGATAGTATTCTCCGCGCACCGAGACGACTGATCCGATTTCCATGTGGTGTCCCTTTCTGGTTCTTCCAGTTCCGCGAGGGCTTCGAGTCCGGCGGCGAATGCTTTTTCTGGGGTGCTCGCGGTGCCGTAGCGCGCTTGCGGGCGGTATTCGTTGGGATATATGACGCTCCATGACCAGCGACCCGTGTAGCCGTGTCCGGCCATGAAGGCGCGTTTTACGACGATCTCGTAGTTGACGGTCATAATCCGGTTCGATCCTTTCTGTTCCGCATTTCTGTCCGCGATGCGGCGGGCGGCGATGCGGTCGGGTGGGTCGACGTTGTTCGGTCGATCCGTTGTTGATGTAGACCGGTTCACACTGTGGAGTTGTCAAAGATCTGAGGTCGGGCGGGGTTCCCGCTCTCTCTGTTATCTATTATCGTACATTTCGTACGCTATTAGAGCTAGAGATTTCGTTGTGATCCGAGTCACGTACGAGGTTGGCTAGCTAAGAGAAGTCGGGTACTTCGATGCCGAATTTGAGGGCGGCGTGGCGTCCCTGGGTGAGCATTGGCCGCACGAATTCGATGGGGATTATGCGTTCGTGGGCGACGGCGACGAATTCGATCAGGGAGCGGATTTCGGTGCGTGCGGTGCGTGCGGCTTCGCGGGCATGGGTGACGGCTTCGTAGCTGGCCACGCCGTAGCCGGTGATGTAGTGCAACAGGGCGACGGCGGCCAGGAGGTGCGCGCGGGGGATGTCGCGCATTTGGTTGGCGGCCTCGGTGAGGACTTCGGCGGCGGCGCGGGGGTCGATGGCTGCGACGCCGAGCATGGCGGTACGGGCGGGGTGGGAGATAGTGACCATGATTTCCAGGCGGGCGGCGAGTTCGGCGCTGGGGTGTGCGCCGGTGGCGACGATGCGGGCCAGTTCGCGCAGGGTGGTAGCGGCGAAGCTGGGGCGGGCGCTGTCGGCGCGAGCGACGCGGCGAGTCTCGGGGTCGGGGGTAGCCGCGAGGGTGTAGCGGGCGATGAGGTCGTGCCGGGCGGCCAGTAGTACCCGACCCTCGGTGATGGCCGCGACCGCGACGGCGGTTGTGGCAGGGTCGGGGATTGTGCCGACGTGGTAGGTGTCCAGGTCGGTCCAGGATGCGCCGCGCTGCAACTGGTGGGTGTAGGCGCGACCGATCAGGGTGATGGCGTGGGTGTCGAGCTGGGCGGTGATGAGGTCGGCGAAGGTGAGTGCTTCACTCGCGCGGTTGGTTCGGGCGACTACGACGATCTGCACTGCCTCGAGATGGCGTTCTGCGGCGACAGCGGCGATATGAGCGGCGAAACCGGCCCGGTCCTGGTCCAGAGCAGCATCGACAACCATGGCGATACGTCCGCGACGGACAAAGATCAGAGTGACGGTCTCGTCGGGGAAAATCCCGAGTAGTGCGGGGACGCTGCCGATGTAGTCGGCGGTGGTGAGCTGGCCAGCGGTGGTAATCATTGCGGGAATTTCTCCTATTTGCATTGTTGTGGGAGGTCACAGGGCTAGGGCTTGCGGATGCGCATCGAATCGATGAAGTCGTACTCGGCCAGGAAATCCCTTGCCTCGACGACCAATTCAGCGAATGCGGCGGTGTGACCGTCCTTGCCGACGGTCTCGGCCAGGTTGGCGACGCGCTCGGCGATCTCGAGACACGCGGTGGCGCGGCGGTCGAGATAGGCGCTGAACGTCTCGTGGTTCGCAGGCACGGGCAGCGGGCCGACCTCGCGAACCAGGGCCTCGTGTACGTGAGCGGGGGTGTGGTGAACGGGCATGGCTGTCCCTCGTGGTTTGTTTCGGAAATTCAGGGCGGGTGCGTTTTCAGCACACGAACATATATGTCGCGTCGACGATTGTTTCGAGCACGGTGGGGAATTCATATCGGAGATCATGGGGATATACGGTTTTCCCGCATTCGCACCGGCGGGTGGTGTCCATCGACCAGTACGGGGTGTGATACTCAGCGGTATCGGTATCGTCGAGGTAGATCGTGCCGACACGCTCTCCGTTGCTGTAGAGAAATCCACCGAACGGGGAGAATTCGATGGATCCACCCTTTCCGGAATACCGGCGCGTGCAGACATACATTCCGTTTCGATATTCGACTTCGACGCTTCCACGGAGGATGTAGAGGGCGTGGCCGAAATCAACAGGCGTGGTGGTGACGGACATTCGATGAGCCTTCTTTCTTCCCTCTTGCTTACATCTCTATTCTATTTGACGTACGTTTCGTACGCAAACAGAGAATGGCAGCTAGGCTGTGTGATGTATCACCGCCTATTTCTTTTGCCTCACTTGACATTTCGCGCCGAATCCCTTTGGGAGCGCCTGCCCCTCCGGCGAGGAGCAGGGTGTGGGGCGGCGCCCCGCCCGCGGCCGCCAGGCCGCGAGGGTTTTCGGTGTCCGGAGCCCTGCCACACCAGAGGCGTGGTGGGTGTCGGGGGTGTTCCTTCGGTCGGCCTAGTGGTCCGTCTCTGATCGCACCGGGTGCCGGTTGTCCAGGTGGAGGCGCTTTTGCTCCGCCTGGACAACCGGCACCCGGTGCGATAGGCCACTGCTCTAGGCCGGCCGGAGGAACACCCTCGACACCCCGGGCTCCGGACACCGCGCGAGCGCCAGCTCGCGGATCCCGACCAGATACCAGGTCGCTGCTTGCGGTGGCGGCGCCACCACCTTCGAGGTGATGCGCTACGCCGGGTGAGCCTGCGGGAGCTGCGCCGGTCGGGCACGGCTGGCGGTCGCGGCAGCTCAGATCCCGCTATCGGTCGAGATCAGCAACGGGCGCACGGGCACGCAGGAGCAGAGTCTGCCGCTTAGGGTGATCTACAGGGTGCAGGCCGGGGCTGCTGGTACAGCCCGAAGTTTCCCGTAGTTGCGTACGTTGCGTACAGTATTAGACATGGGAGTACGTGAAGAGATCGAGGCCAGCGCGCTGCGGGATCACTGGCGAGCCGGGCTGGATGCCGCGTTCGCTGGTGCCGTGCACATCGTTCGTCGTTACGGCGTCCCGGAGGTGGTGCTGCTGCCGGAGGCGGAGTGGCGACGCGGCCGGCGGGCTGTCGCGGTCGACGATATGTTCATCTCCGAACTTCCATCGAAGGACGCACGCACCCAGTGGCGCAAGCTCCGGGTCTCGGTGCGAGATGGGCACCACACGGCGGTGACGGTGTCGGGGGTCGTGCAGGGTGTGCTGGCGCCGTACCGGTGGGCGGTGCGGGCGTTTCCGGAGTGGAAGCTGCCTGACGCACCGAATGCGGTAGTGCCGTCGCCGGGGGCTGCGGTGGGCCGGGTCGTAGTCCAGGGCCCGGAATGCGTGATGGTGACGTACCGCGGAGCGGCACGGCAGCGCAAGCTCGAAGAGGAGTTTGCTGGCACCACGGATCCGGCGTGGGAGATGGATCGGCGCCTGTCGGCCGGTCCTGCTCGGGTTCCTGCGGACCGTCGCGCACGGATGCGGGCAGTGGTTGTGGTGATCGACGGTCAGGTGGCGCGGGTGCGTGCGGTGGATCCGGAGGGGGAGTGGGTTGATGTGGAGGGCACGCGGGTTAGCTTGGCGCCGTTGGGTGCGCCGTTGAGCCGGGCCGAGATCGATGAGCGTTTCCCGACGCTCGGCTTGTATCCGGGTGATGAGCGGCGTGCTGCGCAGGGTTCGCCGCGGGAGTACGTGGATTTGTGAATCGTTCCTGGACATCCCTCCGGCTACCCCATTCCGGGGTTTAGGTTCCATCGAGCAGGCCCGTCACCCAACTATGGAAGGACTGTCGATAGTGATCGACTGGGACACGATCGGTCAGGAGCGGTTCGATCGGCTTGTGGAGGCATTGATCAACCGCCGCTACGACACTGACGAAGTCACCGCGGTGAACGGCCGTGGTGGCGATGGAGGCATCGATCTGGATGTGCGGCAGGGTGATCGGGTCAGCATCTTCCAATTGAAGTACTTCCCTGAAGGCTTCAGCGGCGGGTTCATCAAACGGCGAGGCCAGATCACGCGCTCATATAAGAAGATGCTCGGCGAGAAGCCTGACGAGTGGGTCCTGGTGGTGCCCAACAACCTGACACCTCCGGAGCGGAAATTCGTGGACGGACTCGGTAAGGGATCCGCGACGCCGCGCCGCCGCGTGATCGACCGGAAAGAACTCGACGCCCTGCTCATCGAGTTCCCTGACATCGACCGGTGGTTCCAGCGCGACCCCTCCACCGAACTGCGCAGCAACGCGGAGATCTTCAATCGTGAGGTCGACAGTCTTCTCCGGCCCGACGATCTCGGTGATCGTGTTCGCGCCCTGGGCGAACTGTCCGACACCGTCGATCCGGACTGGACCTACGACTTCCACCGCGACGGTGACATCGTGTCGGAGATCATGCGGCCCAAGCACCACCGCGCGCAAATCGTGAGCCCAATACATATCAACCTGCGCGGCCAGTTCGGCCCGCAACATGCGGAATTGTTCGAACGGTTCCAGCGAAGGTTCCGGTTCGGCACTGCTGAGACCGTCGAGCTGCCGGCCGAGACCGTGGACAGCGTTGAGGTCACCGGCCCCGAGCACATCGCGCGTCAGTTCGGGTCCAGCACGGTGATCATCGACCCCGGCGACAGCACCGCGCCCGGCGTCGGACGGATGATGGAGGTGCGCTTCTTCGACGAGCACGGAAATGTCCTGGCCACCGACGAAGGACGCATCACCCATCTAGGGCTCGGGACACACGGGTTCTCTTTGGATGCGGCCTTCTACGGCGATCATCTCTCGGTGCGGATCACGTTCCCAGTAGGCCCTGGACCGCACCAGATTCCAACCACAGCGCACGCGTCGTACAAACTCGACGGCGCCCGCCCGCGGACTGTTGCCGATGTTCTCCGGTTGGCTCGACTGTTATACACCGCCTTTAAGATGGAGGTCGTCATCGAAGACAACCTTCTGCTGTCGGTGACGAATCAATCCGGCAACGAGGTCGACTGCGACGCCCTAATTCTGGAGGAGTTCGCGGCCGATCTCGATATCGTGCAACAGCGCTGCGGCAAGTATTTTGCCCTGCCAGATACCATCTCGGCGCTGGACCGCATCGAAGTCCGCGTCGCTCGCATCCTCATCGAAGGCGGCATCGTGGCAGCCCCACGAGCCCATGCCGTCACTATTACCCTGTCGGGTACGGACTCCCCGGAACTGCGAGCCAGCATGACAGCACGGGAAGTTCCGGTGCTGATCGGATCCGAGGACTACGCCGTGTCCCTGGCCGGGAGGACACTGTCAATCGGGCCGGTGTGGCTGTTCCATCGTGCCGCTGCCGCGGTCAACCCGGCCGCTGCCATCGCGGCGCTCGAGGTCGGTGAGGCCGCCGGGATCACGATCGACTACGAACCCGTCACCGATCCGTACTTCCTCGCCGCCTCGGCCGAACTGCCCGAGGAACGGCTATACAACCAACCCCAAACCCTGTGGGAGCTCACCGGAATCAGCCAACCACGCCATAAATGGAAACCCGAAGCATCGCCGACCAGCGACGCCTCACCAGCCCCAGAACCCGGGTCCAGGGACGGCGTGGCCTGAGAGTTGCGCTAGGTGGGTATGGGGATGGGGGTGATATCCGTGGTCGTGGCGAGCGTCGTGTCGTCCACGGCCCAGATGATTTGCATGGCGTCGGGGTGGTCCGCGGCGTGGCCATTATTACGCCAGGCATTGGCGACGAGCTGCCCGACGCGGCGGGTGGCGAGATAGAGGATGTGGGCAGCGGGGTCGTTGTCGGTGTGCAGGCGGGTCGCGTGGGAGTTCAGAACGCTGGCGAGGCGTTGCGGTGATTTGGCGGTGAGTTCGACCTCGATGATGACAGTGGTGTCGTCCGGAAGCCAGAGCAGTCCGTCGGCGAGATGCGCGGCTCGCGTTAGTGGTGCGTCCCTGGTCCACTGCCGGGGCTGGTCGCTGATTTCTGGCGCGAGTGCCTGGTTATAGGCTAAACGCCCGGAGTTTCCTGCGCTGAGCAGTTGGATGGACATTTGCGCAGCGATGAGGTCGTGAGTTAGGTCGCGGCGCGTTACCTCGTAGGGCTGGCGCGTCGGCCAATAGAGTCGCCGGTTGTTGCCACGTTGCAGGGTGGTGCTGTGAATATGTCCAGCGGCGGCGAGTTGCAGTAGTCGTTGGGACAGTCGTTTCCTGGTAACTGGAGTTCCGCCGAAGTAGGAGTAGGCACTTCGCATCGAGTCGGCGTTGGCGACTTTGACCTCTCCGAGCCAATGCAGAACTGCTGCATCGCGTTCAGTGATCGCTGCCGATACGGCATTTGTTGTGGTCACCATAGCTCCTGGATTTGCAGCCGCGCTGCCGACGGCAGTCCGGAGGCGAGCAGTTTCACTGCTTTTTCGGCGGGATCATCGTCGACTGCCGTGACCGCAGTTGCCGCCGCACCGATGTCACGGCGATTCAGCAGTGCGGTACAGAGCATGACGATGTCGGCCAAGGAGTCGTCGATGAGTTGGCTGTCGATGCCTTGGTGGCGGGCATGCCACGCAGCGCCACACGCGGCGCGGACTTCCCGGGTTGCTGCGTCGATGATGGCTGGATCGATAGTCCCACAGGGTAGCAATTGCATCGCGGCCCAGAACAACACGACTTCCGGGCAGTCGGATTTTCCTGGCGGTGGCAGATGTACCGCTAGCACATCGGTGACGTCTGGAGAAGCGGCCGGGTCGGGTTGCGGCGTGGCCGGTCTCGCGAATTGGCGAGCAAGGTCGCCATTGCTGATCGGCGGTCTCCAAGCGGTGCGTTGCTGCGCAGCGATGACTTTCTCGCGTGCGCGGATGCGGTCTACATCTAAGCGGCTGCCGCCGCGCAGAGTATCGGACAGGATGATGACCGGATCGACAGCGGCTTGCACTGTCTGGTCGATGGTGACTGCTTTTAGCCGCGTCAGAATCGTGGCGTCCATGCCACACTCTCCTCCCCCGC
Organism: Nocardia sp. GP40; assembly: GCF_050434125.1. Taxonomy (NCBI): domain Bacteria; kingdom Bacillati; phylum Actinomycetota; class Actinomycetes; order Mycobacteriales; family Nocardiaceae; genus Nocardia; species Nocardia sp. GP40. The sequence goes on from NZ_JBNPVW010000002.1 coordinate 349,991, forward strand.
CGCCATAGTGGGCGCGATACTCATTCGACGTGATGGTTGTGCCGATTCTTTCCCGACTCGTATGAAGGTGTTGTTCATGTTCCCGCCTTCGACCTAATTCTATTACCGATGTTATCTGCGGTATCTGACATCGAAGGTTGAGATGCCTGACGGGTAGCCACGTATCGGTCTGCGGCACCCGTGGTGACCACGCTGTTTGTCGTGTGCGCGCCGGCGGCGCGCTGATGGTGCGCAGCCGCCATCACAGGGCCTGCGGCGCAGGCCCGACTATCTCCCCCCGGCGAGATCGTGCCGACGACCATGAAAGCTCGGTCACTGCGACGCGCCAGCGTCGCCGAATAAACGGACGCCGCAGGCGTTCCCACGAGGTGGTGGGGGAGGGTCGCGCAGCGCGCCCTCCCCCACCACCGAGCACGTGGCCGCGAATGCGGGCCGTGCCGCGACGCCGCCAGGCGGCGCGGATTCCGGCCAGCCCCCTCCGGGGAGGGGGCGTCGGCCGAGGGGGAGGCGGAACCCCCTCCTGGAAGGAGGGGGCAGGGGGAGGAAGGAACCCCCTCCTAGATAGGAGGGGGCAGGGGGAGGTGGATATTACTTCTATTTTTCTTTCCCTTTTAGTTTCTGTGGGTTCTCGGTTTGCCTCCGTTCCCGGTTTCTAGACCACCCTCACTCAATCTTTTCCTGAGTGAGGGTGGTCTAGAAATCGGGAGCCTGCGGACGAAGGGAACGGAGGCAAACCGAGAACCCACAGGTCAGTGACGTATTGGGTAGCGAATAGGGTATTCCGTAGGGATATGAATAGATCCTGGACTGCGGCCTGGACAACTATCGTGATATCGTCCAGGCCGTATCCTGAAGGCTATTCCAGGGGCTATTCCACAGTCTGGTCCAGGGCGGCTTCGGTGGGTGCGTATTCGCCTGTTGGAGCAGTAGCACGGGCTCGGTAGGCCGCTACTACCGCCTCGGGGACACGGCCGCGGGCCGGTACGGAGTGCCCATTATCCTCGGCCCATTTCCTCACCTTCGTCGACTCGGCGGGCCCGTTGCGGCGTGGTTTGGTCCCTGTTTTCTTGCTTACCTTTCGGGCGTTCTTCAGAAACGGCGCAAAGGCTTCGTCCATGCGGCGAGCGCTATCGGGACTCAGGTCGGTCTCATAGGCGATGCCGCGGTATCCGAACGGGATGGTTTCGGCGTTGTCGACTACTTGGTTGGTGAGGTCATCGGTGACTTCGATGATGGTGCGAGCCCGACGTGACATGAGCGGGGCTCCTTCCCTATTTCGGTATCCGCAGCGAGCACCCGGGTGCGGACGATTGATATGTATCCCCGAACGCCAGGATATGCACGAAACTGTGATTCAGCATCCAGCACCGCGGGTGCGTGCGTTGCGCGCGAGCGCCTTGGGTTCGGTAGCAACGAGTTTGGAGCGGGCTGCTTCGAATGCCGAATGCAGGGTTGGCGGCGCCGTGATGCTGATTCGCGCTGGTCAGCGGGAGGGGGTGCGGGCAGTATTGCCCGACAATGCAATTGGACATCTCCGGATTGCCGCCGGAGACAATGATCGGCACGCACGATTTCGGCTGGCCGCCAGCATGTTCCAGAGCAGGTCAGCATGTGGGCGGCGGGGGCATACACGGGTTGGGCATGCGGGGAGCGCGCTGCGGTCGTAGGCTGCGGTGTAGTTGATCGCGGATTGGGGGGATTGTCATGACGTTGTTCGGACGGGCGGCAGGCGCAGGGGGACCGGCGCCGAGTTTCTTTGTCGGTCTGGTGGTTGCGGTCACTGGTGCTGGGTCTGGGATCGGGCGCGAGCTGGCGATTGAGCTCGCCCGTCGTGGTTCCTCACTGGTGTTGGCGGGTCGACGTGGTGAGGCTCTACGCGAAACTCGGGAGTTGTGCACGGCCCCTGACGATGTCGAGGTCGTTGAGGTCGATGTGTGCGACCGGGCGCAGGTAGCAGAGTTCGCACGGCGCACTGTGGATCGGTTCGGCCGTTGCGATGTGCTGCTGGCCAATGCTGGCATCCTTCATGTTGGCAGCGTCGATGCGACTCCGCACGACGATTTCGATTCGGTGATGGACATCAACTTCGGCGGTGCGGTCAACGTGATCAAGGCGTTCCTTCCGCTCTTGATCGCCACCGGCCGGCCAGCGCGGATCGCTACCGTGTCATCGGCTTTGGGCCTTATCGGCTCGGCGCACCACGCGCCGTACTGTGCCAGCAAGTTCGCGCTGCGCGGATTCACCGAAGCGCTACGGGCGGAACTAGCGGGCACTAATGTCGCTGTGACCGCGGTATATCCGGGCGGAATCCGGACGTCGATCTCACGGTCTGCGTGGCTGGCGCCGGATGTCGACCGAAGTGCGATCGTCAACCGTTTCGAGGGCCAGATCGCCCGGACCGATGCTGACGAAGCCGCCCGCCGAATCCTGAAGGGTGTCGAGCGCGGGAGCGCCCGGGTGCTGATCGGAGCGGATGCTCGGCGCACTGAACTCGCTGCCCGGATCGCCGGCCCGTACTTCGGTGAGTTCCTTCGGCTCGTCTCGAGACCAAAGCTGTGACGGGTCATCGGCACCGCTTTGAATCGGTTGGCAACCTATCTCGCTGAAGGGGGCGACATGGCAACGAAATGGATTTTGCTTGAGATGTTTCGGGGGCGGCGGCCGACGGTAATCGCGGTTGGGCGTACTCCGAAGAAGTTCGTGCAACTGGATAGCATCCTCAAGAATCGAACCACTTTGTCCGAGGCCAGAGTGGCTATCGCCGAGGCGGCCGCTGCCTACCGACCGGTGGATCGGGTGTCTTCTGATGGGACTCGTCGTACTATCGCTTTGCCGCTGTTGATTTCGTCGAACCGCTTGCACGGCGTGATGTTGTGGTCAGGCCCCCCGACCGAGGCTGTCCCGCCGCCGGAGCGGGCGGGCGCGTGGGTTTTCGACCTCACGGCCGACACATCGCGGCGGAGTGATGACTTGCTTGCCCTCATGGGATATCCGCCCGAAGAGTTCGACGCACTCCGGGAGCATTCGATCGCGGCCGTATTCGCCGAACCGCTGACACCGAACTACGCCAAACAAGGTGACTCGTTAGCTCGTCTCGTACGAGCAGACGATGGTACCGAAACCCAGCAGGTGTGGACCATACAACGCCAGGACGGCGAGCTTCGCGCTGCTCATTATTCCTGCCTGATGGTCCATGAGACTGGACCAGATGACAAGGTCAAGAAACTGTTACGTGGAATCACACATGATATCGGACCAGCGACCGAGACACCTGTGGCACCACCTGTCACAATTCTTGAGCACCGCGTGCTCGACATATCCGCCGACGAAGGCGAGTACCGCGTCATCATGAATCCGCGAACGCTGCAAATGTTGCGTTGGATGGGGCGGCCGATGCCCGGCATTGCGTGGGAAGGACTGCAGGACGAGCCAGCGCCCGCGATTCACCCAGACGATATCGGCATCGCACGTGCGATGTCCGACGGCCTGCGTGAAGGCCGCACCGAAGGCCGGGTGCGCGTGCGGGCACTGGATGGAAGCTGGACGCTAATGGAAGCGCGTGCGGTGCTGGTGTTGCTGGACCAGTCCACGACCGCCGCTCTGGTCACGGTCAAGCTCGCCACATCGAACGGATCCCCGGCGCGTACGGACCTACCGGCCACGCCATAACCGTGCTCAGGGAGGAGGAGTGCTCGGTGGCGGTGAGGGTTGGGGAGGTCATTGAGCGGACATCTGGGTCGCCTTGCGGAACTCAGCGACCGCGCGGTGCTGTCCTATGGGTATGGCCCATGATGATTCGATCGATCGTGAAGCGCTAGTTTCTGCAGGACTGGATGCTGACGACGAGCAGGTTTGGGACGGTCAGCGGTGGATCCAGGGTGTTCTACGGCAGCAGGCAGTCCAACATCCGGGGCGTTACCGTCATTACCTGCTAAAAAACGCCTGTCCGATCCTGGAAGGGGATCCGGATCGGACAGGACGCATTCAAAGTAACATCTGAAGGACTAGCGTTGAGTCGGTCTGAAGCGGGGCACCGGAATTACTTCCGGGCCGCTTCTCCAGGCCGTTCGCCGCACCGCCCGTGCCTGTCTCCAGGCAACCGGCCCTACACAAGCCTCGGCAGGCGCATTGATCCTCGTGGGCCTCTGGCCACGGAGACGGATCTTCGCACCCCGGTAGCGGTACCGCGTGGTGCGCACCGCGGCCGGGTTGTAGAGCTTGACCTCGCCATCGCGCCACGTCCGCGAGGTCCAGGGCGCATCGTTCCTTGATCCGCAGCCCGGCGTACCGACCCGGGCGCCCGATCCCGCACGGGGCGCTAGCCTCATTGATGCCGATGCAGCAGTCGCAGCGGCCACCAGTGCGGGTACGCGCCCGGCGCGTCCCGGTCCATCGGCGCCACGAGTGCGCTGCCGTCATCGATCTCGATCACTTCGAAGACCTGCGGAATGGCGGGACTCTTCGTGACCTGATCACCAACACCGATTTCGTGCACACGTCAACAATATCGGCTTAGAGGTTCGGACAAGCTCGTCTGAAGTCAATTGCCGTCGGGCTCGTTTTTCGGGACGTTCTGCAGGAGCGCGACGTCACCGATCTGGGTCCGTCGACGAGCTGTATCCGCCTGCGGGAGCCGCCGGGGAACTGGTCAGAGAGCTGCTTGGCGGGCTGGCTCGAACAAGCCGATATCGAGGACGGGCACCGCGTTGGGGCAACTCGTGCCGAGTCGACACCTGGCCAGGCCAGCCCTTCCCAATGACAGCTCGGAGCGAGCGTCGCACAGGCTGCGTAGCGATCGTCACCGGACGCTTCACTGGCACAGCCACAGTCGACGTCGTCAGGTCGGCCCGATTGCTACGATCCGGGCACCGAGCACGACGCCGAGGAATTCGAGGGGATGAGCAACAGTGGCCGATCTTGCCGAGGTGTACGACGAGGCAGCACAGGATGCGCCGGACTGGATCGAGTGGGACGACCAGCGTCGCTGTTTCCTTCAGATCGACCAATTATTCGACACGTCCCTGCCTGCGTCGTCCGCGGCCCAGAACATCGCAACCGGGAAGACCGTGCCGCCTTGGCCGCAGGTCCCCCGATACAGCCACGAAATGCTCATATGGGTCGAACAGGCCGCATTCGCACTATTCCCGAACCAGAAAGCCTTGGCCGACAACACCGATGTCGCCGATCGGGTCGTCTGCTACCTGGTTGAGTACCTGGTACGCAAGGCGGGCGGGCTGAGAATGAACGTCCCCGGCAACGGAACTCCCGTCTACACGGGATTCGGGCCGTCGGTCTGCTACAGCTATACCTCCGAGGTCGACAACCCCGTCGACATGCTGGTGAGCATCGGCGAGCACGGTGACGGCTTCGCCGAAGACATCACCGCCCGCGTAGAGGATTACACCGACTCCCTCATGTGAGGCGATGCGATCTGCATAACCATACTGCGCGTAATCCGTTGGGGAACAACAACATATGAGCGAAGAGGACGAGTTACGGCGGCGCCGGGAACGGTCGGAGAAGTCGCGGGAACGAGGCCGTCAGTTCCATAGAGGAATGGCGCAGATCCGCGGGGAAACCCGCGAACGCGGGTGGGCTCACGAGCAAGCTATCACGCTGGCAAAAGGCAAGGGCAACACCAGGATTCACGACACCGCCCGTACTAATGAGCGAGGTGGGCGGGAATTCACCGAATACAAGTACGGTCAGCGCATCCGCGGGGATCCGAAGATCTTGAACCAGCTGATCTTGGATCGTGAGGTTCTGTCACGTGATCCACATGCGGTCGGTACGTGGGTGATGCGCGCCGGTGCCGCCGATTCGACCCTCCGCAGGCAGCTCGAGGCGATGCAGCGAGACTTCGGTGCCCGGTTCAAGCTCGTGGAGATCTCCCGGGAGGAAGCCGAGAAGGCACGCCGGCTCGGACGAGCGCTCGAGCAGCAGGCGCGGGGAATGCAGCGAGAGCTGCACGATGTGCCCCAGCTGATCCGCGACCAACAGCAACGTGCCAGGGAAAACAAATCGCGAGTGCAGGACGCAGTGGCCCGCGCTGTGGCCCGTCAGGCTCAGGAGAAAGCTGAGAAGGCGCGCCAGCGAGAACTGGCCCGGATCCAGCAAGAACGTGCCCAATTCCTGGCGAGGCTGCCCCCGCAGGTCGCGCGCGTGCTTGAGGTGTCCATGCCGCCCCCAGCCCAAGAGCTTGAAGCGCGCGAGGCCGGTGGGCCACCGGACACGACCAGATCCGGGCGATCACGCGGGGGACGAGAGGCACACGCGCGAGAACGCGGCGGACGTGCCAGGGGTGACTGAAAGTGTCCAGGTTATGCGCCCGCCACACTCCCGCGGCAGCGCCTACGCCGATCTATCGGTGCCCGGGAGAACAATGATCGCATGTCGAGTAAAGGCAAGCGGTCGGTTGTGCGGTTCAAGTTCGGCCTATGCCGATCGCTTCCACGTAAGAGCGGCGGTAGATGTCTTCCACGGTTTCGCGAAGCTCGCGCGCTTCGGGGGCGTTGTAGCGCATGAACTCTGGGGCGAAGTCGGTCATGGCGTGATCGCTTTCTTCTTGAGGGCATCGAACTCATCGCACAGGTCGCGGTCGGTCGGCCGCTGTTCGATCGCTCCCGGGTCGGCCGCAACTCCGCCAAGGTGCGGCCCGAGTGCAGCTCGTGCGCTGTCGTCGATCCGGCCCATCCCTCAGTCGCCGGTCAGACCATACGTAGCTCCTCCATGCGCGCATCCAGTGTTTGAGCAGCTTGTGACCCTGGTGCGCGGACATGGACCAGTGTGCGGGCGTCCTGTAGCTGGCCGGATACTCGGGCCGACCCGTTCGCTGCCTCCGTTTCAACACCGTCGAGTATCGCGCTGAGCCCAGCGTCCAGTTGACCGGCGTCGAGGTAGATCGTTCCGAGCAGGATGTGGGATGCGGCCCGGTCCCGTACCGCTTGCAGCCTCAGCGACTCGTTGGCTGCGTCAATCGCAGCTGCGAGGTCGCCAATCTGGTGCAGTGCCTTCGCTCGCATCCGGGCGATATGGCCTGCCGTGCAGAAGTACGCCAACGACTCCTCGGGCGTGCGGGGCGTGGTCACGTCGAAACCCTCCGCGCGGGTAAGCGCTTGTCGCGTCTCCGAGGCATGTCCGGCCCTGGCCTGAGCGAGTGCGGTTATGCCCGCAGTATGTGCCCGCAGCAAGGGGTCACCCGAACGGGTAGCGCGCAACTCCGCTGCTGCCGCTTGGTCGACCGCCACGGCGGGCTTACCGATCTCTTCAGTCATTCCGGACCATTCCGCCATTGCCATCGCGCCGGCGGCGTCGTCACCGATCTCATCGGCGACGTCTCGCGCGGTCTCGAAGTGCTCCTCTGCCAGGCTGGAACGCCCCAGGTCGAATAGCTGCCATCCGGCCGATGTGGAGATCTTGCTGCGCAGCGATTTCAGTCGGCGCTCCAGCGGATCCCTCGGACCCGCTAGTAGTGCTTCGGTGATGTCGACCTGGGTCAGCGTCGTTCGGATTGCTGCCTGTGGACCCAGTAGGTCATCTTGGAGCCGAGCCTGGTTCAGCATCGACTCGATGTTGTCCAGGACCGCGGCATCGACGCGCCGTGGAGTCACGACCGCTCGGATCGTACGTTCTACCTCGCCGACACTGAGCGCAGCGGTAATCGCTGGCGCTGCTGCCGTGATGACGGCGATTGCTCTCATCAACTCTCGGCGCTGCACTTCGTCAACCTCCTCGCCGCCCCCATTCCAGCGTAGGGCAGCATCAACCCCTCTACCAGTTTGCGAGGGCTTCGCTACTCTTACTGCACGGGGGTTGTAAAGCCCCAGTTCCTCAGCCGTGGCACCGAAGGTGCGTTCCAATGCCTGTCGGTAGCCTTCAGTAGGCCACCGGGTAACGCCACGCACCAGCCGTCGAACAGCTTCCTCGTCATACGCCCCGGGTTTGCCAGTTATCTGCTCATATGCGGCATTGACCCTGTCGACGACTTCACGCTGCTTCCAGTCATGATGCTTGATCAGCGTTTCGAGCTGGCGATTTCTCCGGCCCGGCGATCCCATCCGATGCCCTCCCACATCTATCCAGACGATGGTGCCCGACGGCACCCCGCAACTTCGCTCCGTGAACTTGCGGGGAGAAGTTGCCCTACTGATAAATACTCTCGCGGATCACGCTCGAATGTGCGCCCCTGATCACGAATTTCTTCGACCGGGCGACGCGAATCCGGCCCGCCGCCGGGGGTACCCAGTGCCCTTCCCGTATGTCGACCAATCCAGCAGTGACGCCAAGATCGACAGCGCACAGTCCCCGGCGGCGAGCGTCGACGACGCAGACGAGAGAGGACAACCCGTGGAGAGCGCCAGGGAACCAGCAACACCGCGGAGTCGTCTCGCAATCCGCTGTCTGCGGCCCGACCTGACCGACGACCGTGATCGTGACGAGCGCGACATGACAGAACTGGGTCAACGGCTCGGCCGGGCCGTCGACGAGACAACCGTTGTCCTCGATCCACGCCGCGAAGGTCCATGGACGACGGTCATGCTGGCGCTGCGGCGCACGCAGGCTGACGCGGTGATCGTTCCGCACCTCGGGCACGTGGACGGCATCGACGGATGGATTCGTGAGCACGCCCAGCTGATCACTGTCCAGGGCGAACGCGTGCTCGAACGCTCCGCGTCCCGAGCCTCGGCGGCGACGGCATGAGCACGGTCATCATCTGGTGCATCGTCGTCGGCTGCCTCGGCATTTTCATCTCCGTGATCGGGCTAATCATCGCATTCGACGTTCGATACCCGCGCGATGACAACATGCCGTGGCAGCACACCTCTCGGGAGCCGTCCTGCCCGACGAGTGAGTCAAAAGGTCTGCACAGGAAGTGATCCGGCATCGATGGGCATGAGCAGCGACAAGGACGCACACGACGGCTGGTACTTGCCGGACTGGCACGGGCCCGCGGCGTTTCGTGTGGCGTTCGGCGCCTACAGCGATCGCATGGCCGCGGCCAGAGCCCATCAGGCTCTAATCCGGCAACTCGATTGTGACGCAGCGAAATCCGGTGTCATCGTCGAGCATCGTACGGTCGGCATCGTTACGAGCGGCTGGTGCTGCGCGGTCGAACGGCGAGGTGAAGGCACTGCCCTTGAGTTCGAATCGGCCTGGGGTGGTCTCGGTGGCCTGCCATTCCCAGACGTTTCCGCACAAGTCGTAGACGCCCCACGGACTCGCACCGGATTTGTATCGGTCGACCGGTGTCGTGGTGCCTGGTCCGGATCCGCGAACGTTGGTCTTGGCGGCGGTCGCTTGGTTTCCCCACGGCCAGGTGTGGCCTCGAGTTCCGCGGGCGGCTTTCTCCCACTGCGCGCTGGTGGGGAGTCGCTTATGTGCCCACTGTGCGTATGCGGTGGCGTCGTCGTGACTCACCCACACGACGGGGTGATCGACGATCGCAGGCGGCGGGCTTGCGTCGGGCCAGTGCTGGGGTGGTGTGTGGCCGGTGGCCGCGACGAAGCGGCCGTAGTCGCTGTTGGTGACCGGATAGGTATCGATCCAGTAGCCGGCTTCCCAGTGGGGCTGGTCTTGCGGGCCGGACAGGTAGACGCCTTCGGGGATCCAGGTGATCCATTTGCCGTCGAGGGGGTGGCGGTCGCGGGTGGGGTGGACTTGGGCGTCGGTGTCACGGGCCTCGCCGAGCGCGTCGGGGGGGACCGATTCGATGAACCGTGCGGATTCGTCGGCGGTGAGCCACGACAAGGAGGTGTCGAGAGCCTGCTGGTTGGCCGGTCGCGGCTCGATCGAGTCGCCACCAGCCTCCCACTTGGACACCAAGCGCACGTTGACTCCCAGGTGCGCGGCGAATTGCACCAGAGTCATCCGCCGTGCAGCGCGCAATGCGCGCACGTCGGATCCGGTCCAGGGCCGAATCAGGCTGGCCATTGCGTGCAGGCTTCCTTCCCCTTGTGCTGGCGCATCAGCCTAGTCATATCGAGGAAGAACTGCTGCTCAGATCTTCTGTGGCGGAATGGATTCGTAATCCTTTCGCAGGATTTCGATGAGTTCGTGCTCGATCGACCACTGCGTGTTGTCGACGCGGGATACCGCTCGGACCCCGACTGCTGCGTTGGTCGCCACGGCGCCGACGAATTCTCCGAGTCGGTCCAGCGTCACTGGTTCGGTAACAACATCTTCGTCGCGAGCTTGGGTGAGCAACCGCATGGTGGTGCCCACGAGCACGTCGGCATGGGGCCAGACGAGTTGGCCGGCGCTCGTGATGAATCCGATGTTGCTGGTGGCGATTTCGGTGATCTTGCCATCAGGCGTGGTGAACACGACATCGTCGAACCCGGCCCGTTTGGCGGCGGCGCGGTGGTGCAGGGCACCGAACAGGCCGATGTGTTTCACCCGGGGCAGATCGCGGGCGTAGACCATCGATTGCAGAGACATCGGCGCCTGCGGCACCGCGGGGGCACTGCGTGTGGTGACCAGCACGTGGGGATGTGCGGGGCCGCCGGGGTTGCCCAGTTCGATGGCCGGGTCGTAGATGGTGACGCGCACCGTGACCGGCTCGGTGACCTCGCGCAGCGCGTGTCGGACGTGATCGCGGACGCGGTCGGGATCGAGGTCGGTGGCGAAGACCTGGCGACAGTCCCGGGTCAGCCGGTCCAGATGCAGCGAAAGCCCTCTGACCGAGCCGCTCACCACGCGCATCGAGGTGAAGTGTCCGTAGTTGACCAGCCCGAGAGGAGCGAGGTCGGCGAGCGTGACCGGCGCACCGTTGAGTTCCATACCGCCAGTTTGGCACCGCCTGGCGGCCGTAAAGGAGTTGGCTGGTGCCGAAGTTCGGTGCCGGGGCAGTGCGGTTCGGTGCCAGGGCAGTTCCCAGTCCCGGGTCCTGTGCCAATGCTGAGGTACATGACAACTGCGGACGGGGACGGCGGGATTGCCGTCTCACCTACGCGGCGGCCGCCCGGCCGGTGGTCGGCGCGATGCGCGCACAACCTGGTTCTACGCCGGAGGCGGGTATGACCGCGCCGCCGGGAGACCCCGGCTTGCCGGACTGGCATGAGCTCGAGGACGCATTCATCAGCAACTGCTGGGCGAGTACCCATCCGGTCACCCGGTGTGCGTGCGAGTTGGCTCGGCTGCATCGGCGGCGAGGTCTGCGGCGTCGCCCTGTGGCGGTTTGTCGTCGTGCGCGGCTGATCGCGGCGATCGATGCGTGGGCGATCGAGCATGTCCGCGGCCTCGAGGTGTCGGGTTCGCTGGGCGTGCACGTGGACCGGATGGCGGCGGCGGTCGTTGCGGCGCACCGGCTGCTGCGTACCTGCGATTCGGTGAGCGAATCGGTGCGTGCGGCGTTCGCCGATGCTGCTGTGTTGGCGGCGCGCTGGACCGAGATCATCACCGCGACGGTGCCGCGACACTACGGGGAGCTGGTGACCGATGAGGGATGACATGTCGTTGACCGCCAGCATATTTCCGTCGAAAGACCTGGTGCTCGCAGCGTGCCGGGGATTCCCCGTCATCGGTAATCATCCGGTGTTGGATGCGGCCTCGGAGTTGGCGCTGCTGCATCAGATCCGTGAATGCACTCCGGTCAGCGAACTCGAGGAAATCGACTGGCGTCGAACGCGATTGGTTCTGTCGATCGATCGTTGGGTGAGGATCGCGGCGCCGGTGCCGTTCGAAGCTGCCCGTACCCATACCGAGACGATCGGACAGGTGATCGATCGGCTGGCGCAGCTGACGATGCAGGCGTTCCTCGCGCTCGCGAACGCACCCGACTGGGTCTACTACGACGCCTACGTGATTGTGCTCGACCTCGCCAATGCCTATCAGGACCTGGTCGACGAGGTAGCCGTCGGGATCCGGCGATTACCCCAGCGCTCTGCGTATCGGTGACACCCCGGCGATCTGCCATGCCAACCACCAAGACATAGGGAAGCGAGTACAGCATGCCATTCGGCACAGTGCTGTGGTTCAACAAACAACGCGGCATCGGCTTCATCAAGCCCGAAAAAGCCTGTGACGCAAACATTTTCGTGCACCATTCAGGGATCGCCGGACACAGTTTCCGTGCACTGCTGCACGACCAGCATGTGGAGTATGAGGTTGTCCAGGGCGAGCAGGGTCCGAGGGCCCAGAACGTCCAGGCGGCAACCCGATGAGCTTGCCGACACAGCCCGGAATGTGTCCGGTCGCGCACGGATCGCCTACCAGGGCCGGTGACCGGCGGGTGCCGCTGTTCACCCCGGAGTTCGCCGCCGATCCGCACAGCGTGTACCGCGACATGCGCCGTCATCGTGGCCCGTACGTTCCGATCGAACTGGCGCCCGGTGTCCCGGCGACGCTCGTGATCGGCTACCGCGCGGCGTTGACGATCTTGCACGACGAAGCCCGGTTTCCGGCCGATCCCAGTGAGTGGGCCAGGAGGTGCCCGCCGGATAGCCCGCTGCTCGAGATGCTTGGACCGCGGGATAACGCGCTGCGCAAGGCGGGCCGTGAGCACCTGCGCTATCGTGCGCCGTTGTCGTGTCTGGAGACCGTTGATCGCCTTCGACTCGAGGGTGTGGTCGATCGCCATGCCGAGAGGTTGATCAATGCCCGGTGCGGGTCGGGGGCGATGGATCTGCGCCACGACTATGCGCTGCCGCTGACGTTTTCGGTGCTGTCGGAGCTGATGGGTTTCCCCGCCGATGTCGCGGCGACGGCCTACCGCGGGATGGCCGCGATCCTCGAAGGGACCGAGGACGCGGCCCAGGGCGGCCAGGATTTCGTGGCCGCGATCGGGGAGGTGGTCGCCGCGAAGCGGCGATCTCCGGGTACTGATCTCACCTCGCAGATGATCGTGCACCCCGAGCGGCTCGGCGACTTGGAGGTCATCCAATCTGCGGCGTTGTTGTTTGCCGCGGGCACCGAGCCGACTACCAACTTGGTGCTGAACACGGTGTGGTTGTCGCTGATCGACGAACGGTTCGCCGGGGGCGTGATCAGTGGCACCCTGCAGACCGCAGACGCGGTCGATGAGGTCCTGTTCACCGATCCGCCGTTGGCGAACTTCTGCGTCACGTATCCGCGCCGGCGGCTCTGGATCGAGGCCGACGACTATTGGCTGCCGGCGCATGAGCCGGTGGTGATCAGCCTGACGGCCTGCAACAACGACCCCGCGATCGCCCGCGCCGGGATGGATCGCACGGGCAACCGGTCACACCTGTCGTGGGGTGCTGGACCGCACGCTTGCCCGGCCAAGCAGGTCGCCCTGACCATCGCCCTGCGCATGCTCGACTTGTTGTTCGACGCGCTACCGGAGATGCGGCTGGCGATCCCTTCTCACGAATTGCTGTGGCGGCCAGGGCCTTTCCATCGCGCACCGATGATGCTGCCGGTCGAGTTCGCGCCGACCGCGCCGATGGCACTGGCCGCACCACCACTGTCTGTACCCACTCGACCGCACCTCTGATCAGAAAGGGAACCCGATGGCTATCGACAAACTGGTCCTGGATCCGACCGGCGCCGACATCCACGGTGAGGTGGCGCGCCTGCGCGCCTACGGCCCGGCCGCGCGAGTCGTGCTGCCTGGCGGGGTGCACGGGTGGCTGGTGACGGACCATGCCGTATTGCGGCGGTTGATGGTCAGCTCGCGGGTGTCCAAGGACCCGCAGTACTGGTCGGCGCTCAACGCCGGGGAGATCCCGCAGGACTGGGTGATGCGGCCTTGGTTCGAGGTTCAGAACCTCCTGACCGCCTCCGGCGACACACATGAGCGACTGAGAGGGGCGGTCGGGGCGGCATTCACCGAACGCCGGGTGCGGGCTCTACGGCCCAGGATCGAGGCGATCACCGGCGAAGAACTGGATCGGCTCGCCTGGACAAGTGACGGCGATATCGCAGACCTGCGTGCCGGTTTCGCGCGGAGGTTGCCGATCCGGGTGATCACCGAATTGATGGCGGTGCCACCCAGCATGGCTGGGCCGCTGTGCCGCCACGCTGACGGTCTGCTGAACACCTCCGCGGCACCCGATCGTGTGCGGGCCGACTATGCGGCGATGATGGGCCTGGTCACCGAGGTGATCACCTACAAACGCAGCCACCTGGCCGACGACCTGACCAGCACACTGATCACCGGCCCCGACCGCGCCGGACCGCGCCTGAGCGAGGAAGAACTGCGCGACACCCTCGCCTTGTTCATCACCGCCGGGCACGAGACCACGACGAACCTCCTCGGCCACGCCGTCATCGCGTCGCTGACCCACCCGAGACAGCGCGCCGAGGTCATCGCCGGGCACATCTCCTTCGATCAGGTGATCGAGGAGACGCTGCGCCGCAATCCACCGATCGCGGCGATGCCGTTCCGGTTCACAGTCGAGGATATCGATCTCGGCGACGGCGTACAGATCCCGCGAGGCGAGGCGATCCTCGCCTCGATCGCGGGAGCCAACCGGGATCCAAAGGTGTTCGGTAAGCAGGCACACCAGTTCGACGCACGCCGAGACAGCCGGGGCCACATGGCGTTCGGGTACGGGATGCATCGCTGTGTAGGTGCACCGCTGGCACGCCTGGAAGCCCGCGTCGCGCTGCCGGGACTGTTCAAGCGATTCCCGCACATCCAGCTTGGTGTTGACCCCGCCGAGTTGCAGTCCCTGCCCAGTTTCGTGATGGACGGACACCGCGCGATCCCGGTGCGTCTGGGCGCGCCCGCCCCGCCATCTTGACATCGATCTCGGCGACGGCGTGCAGATCACTCTCCCGGTGCACCCGCACCGCGCCGGGCCGGACCCCTTGATTCTCCTTGCACACCATAGTGTTTCGAATTCAGAGGAATCCCATGTCTATCGACGTTCTACCCACCCGCCCGGATCCGGCTGTCACCGACGATTTCCGTGCAAGGTGCCGACTGTACCGGTCCCTGTACGGATACACCTGGTACGACGACCGCACGCGTTCGCTGACTGTGCGCGCACACCGCATCCGGGCGGTGATAGGTCCTGCCGACCTCGGTACGAAAGCTTATGAGGCCCTGCGTAATCGGGACCTGCCGATCGTCACCATCGGAAGCACCGAGCGCTGGATGTTCCTGACCCAGCCTCCGGCCGAGTCGGACGATCTGCCCCAGCTGGAATTGCAGATACTCCGGACACACGTTACGGCTGTGGGCCCGGGAGCGGAGCTTGCGCTCCCGACACCGGGCCGACATCTACGGCACTGGAAGTGCGGACTGCCGGACCAGACCGAGCTGCCGACCTATGCCGAGGTGGTCCGGGCCCTGACACAGCCTGCGGGAGGCCGCAATGGGTGTTGAGGAGATCAGCTGGCATCCGGACATCGTCAACGCCTGGCACAACATCGCCGGTGACATCGCACCCCTGTGCTCCACCGAGTTGAACACCGCAGCCTTGCCCAGCACGATCGGTGCTCGGGTCGTGCTCGCGCACGAGGAGCACCAGCACGCGGGATCGTTCCGCGCCCGCGGTGCCCTGTCCTATTTACGGGCCATGCGCAAGGCCGGCGCCCTGCCGCGCGAAGGGATCGCCGTGGCCGCGGACTGCGTACCGATGGCCGCGGCGTGGGCGTGGGCGGCCAAGACCGCCCGGACTCCGGCGATGCTGGTTGCCTCCCCGGTGCCCGCCGCCGCGCTCAGACCGATGTGCGGTGACGGTGTCACGGTGAAGGTCGTGACCGACGGCGATCCCGGCGCCTGGCGCGATGCCTATGCCAGGGCGGTACGGGCGTTGGTGCCCGATCCGGACGATCCGTTGATCGCGGCGGCCGCCGGGACGTGGGTCCGCGACATCTACCGTCTGACGCCAAGTTTGAGCACCGTGATCATCGCCGGAGGCACCGACGGGCTGCTGCTGGGCACGGTGGCCACTGCGCACCACCACGGCCTCAAGACCGTGCTCGTCACATCTCAGGAGGAACCGATTCCTCTTGCTGCGCAACAGGTTCTGGCCGACGAGCGACGGTTCCCGGGCATGGCATCCGATGGCCGTGGTGTTCGCCTGGAGTCGGTGAAGGTGGCGGCCGCCGATGTCGCGGCGGCCGCCCGGATGCTGCGCAGGCGCGGTCTTGTAGTCAACGAGGAGGCCGCGATGGCACTGGCGGCGTTGATGACCCCGGTGCAGGAGCCGGGCCGCTGTTACCGACCTCAGTCGCACGAGTCGATCGCAGTACTGCTGTCCGGACCACCCAGCCCGTCGCCCTCGGCCACACCACACGCACTGACGGGAGCAGCATGACTCGGCATCTGCCAACCGATCTTCTCGTGGTCCAGGACCGACACCTCGGCGCCGACCATGCCGGATTCACGAACTCGATACACGAGCCAGTGGGGGGACTCTCGTGACCGACGGCATCGGCTGGCACCCACACGTCGTGGACGCATGGAACGGCATCGCCAGCGTTATCCGCCCGCTCTATCACAGCGACTTGGCCAGCCTCACTCCGTCCAGCACGATCGGGTGCCGGGTGGTCCTGGCCCGCGAGCTTGATCAATGGACCGGGTCGTACCGGGCCCGCGGCGCCGTGTGGTACCTGCGGTCACGCCGGAAAACCGTCGGTTTGCCCGGTGAGGGGATCGCGGTGGTGGCCTACACCGAGTCGGCGGCGACGGCCTGGTGCTGGGCGGCACAGCAGGTCGGCGTGCGGGCGAGATTGTTCGTGCCACCGTTCCCGGACGGAGTCCTCGAGGCATTGCGCGGTCACCGCGTCACCGTGCAGGCAGTGGCCGTCGGCGATGCCATCACCGAATGCGCCGCCTACGCCGACACTGTCGGGGCGCTGCAGGTGGACCCGACGGATCAGATGATCGCCGCAGGCGCCGGGACATGGGTGCGCTGCATCAACAGCCTGGTACGCGGACTCGACACGGTGATCATCGCCGCGGAAGACGACGCGCTGGTGACCGGCACCGTCGCGGCCGCGAACTACCACCGGATCAAGACCGTGCTGGCCACAGCTCACGGGACACCGATTCCGGCTGCCGTGCAACAACTCTCGTCGATCACCGAGCCGACGGCATTCCCGGGCGTGATCTCGAACGGTCGCCCGATACACGTGGAGTCGGTGACGGTCGAAGCCAGTGACATCGACCAGGCCGCTGGGCTGCTGCGGCGGTGCGGATATCGCGTATCCATCGAAGGGGCGATGCCGCTGGCAGCTTTGATGGCCAGCGCCGAGGACCCGGGCCGGGGTTACCGCCCGCAGCAGGGCGAGACGGTGGCGCTGCTGCTGGCCGCAGCACCTGCCGACGCACCGGGAACGGATGCGAAAGAGGGGAGTCGATGAGGTTAGGCACCGCTCGGCGGCGCCGGCCGGGACTGGACGCAACGGGCCGATGATCCGCAACGCCGGATCGGATCCGGACTGCCCGACGCCACATCCACTCACCTAAGTATCGGTCGAAATCCCCTGCATGAGAATGGATATCCCACCAAGTGACCCGAAAGACCTTTGACGCGGTCGTTTTCGACTGGCGCGGCACACTCGCGTACGAGCTCACCCCTGAGGACTGGGCCTACGAGGCGTTGAGCAGGACCGATCGCCCTCATGACGAGCAGGCCGTGGCCACCCTGCTGGATAAAATCAGCGCAGCGGCCGGGCAACCGAGCCGCCTCAAGTCGGCGGACGGCAATACCAGTTACGACAAGCATCGGGAGACCTACTACACGGTGTTCGCCGACGCCGGATTGGACTGTGACCTCGCGGATGCCTTGTTCGCGGTGGACTCGGACCCGCTCTACAACACCTTCGCCGTCGATGCCGCCGCCACCATGTCCTCACTGACCGAAATAGGTTGCAAGATAGGCATTCTCAGTAACATCCATTTCGATATACGACCCGTGTTCGCTGAGGCTCAACTGCTCGATTCGATCGATGCGTTCGTATTGTCGGGCGAGCACGGAGTCCAGAAGCCTGATCCTGCCATTTTCCGGCTGGCGCTACGACTGCTGGGCACCGATGCAGGGCGGACCCTGATGGTCGGCGACCGCGCCTCGCGTGACGGTATGGCGGTCGAGGTTGGGATGCCTACTCTCCTGGTTCCTCCCCTCACCGATCCTCAGCAGCAGCGGCTGCACATCGTCACGAACACCGTCGGCGCTTCTCACCGGACAGGAGACAGCGAATGATCGCAATTCCGTGTCTATGCATCGAGATTCGCCGTGACAACGACGAGAGCGACATGCGCCGACTCGGCCAGGACCTCGGCTACGACGTCGACGAGCAACTCGTCGAACTCGACCCGGACAACGAATGGCCGCTGACAACGATCGTCCGGGCGCTACAAGACAAGCCCGGGGCGGCCATCATCGTGCCCGACCTACAACACGTCGACGGACTCGACCGCGAAATCCGGCTAATTGCCGACCTGATCACGGTCGCTGAGGAACGCGTGCTGCCCCAAGGCCCTTCCGAGAGGACGGCGCCGGCATGACAGACAGGAGAGCCTCGAGAATGCCGATCGGCTTCGTGAAATGGTTCGACGACAAGAAGGGCATCGGCTTCATCGCCCAAACCGATCCCGACGCGCCGGACTTGTTCGTGCACCATTCCAACATCATGGGACGGCTCGGCCACAAGAGCCTGCTCACCGGCGAACGTGTCGAGTTCGAGGTCGATCGCAGTCCACAGAAAGGGCCGCAAGCCGTCGCAGTGTGCCGCCGCGCCGCAGGCGCGGCAGACCCGCGCGACCCCGCGCCGCGAGAGGATCACCAGGGCGGGGCCGGCAGGTCTGCGTCATCGGATACCTGTGGGGCGCGATGAGCGCCCCGGGCCCGGTCGATATGCCAGCGCCAGCCGGTGGCCCAATCGGCCATACGGGACTGCCGCAGACGATAACCGTGCACGATTTCTTCCGGGCTCTTGAAAGCTGTTACGCCCGAACAGATCCCGGTCTCGATGGGGACGCCGGCTGGAATCGACTCCGGGAACGGATGGAAGCCGAGCGCGTGGCCGTCAGGAAAAGGAGCGCGATGAGTAGTTTCCCCGATCGCTCGTGGCGGAGGTGGACAGCATGGACGCGGTACGTCACGCCCCGGCGTTCAAGCTTGACGCACCATGGCGATCCACCCGAATCTCGCTCGCGGTGGGCGGTTGTGACCACGGCGGGGACGTGCCCTTCTCACGAAGAGCTGGCGTGTCCGAGCGGAGTGTGGGGCCCGTACGCGAGCCGCGAAGACGCGGAAGCGGCAGCGACGTACCTACACGAGCCGCATATAGTGCCGTTCTGGACGCATTGCCGCGCATCAGGGTGCGGGGTTCGCCAGGAGTCCGACCCATGGCCGTGAGCTGGCACCAGAATCACATGAAATCCATTGAACACCTTGATCATTCACGTTCAGGCGCGGCGCATTTCACGGGGGTAGGGGGTGCCACGTGATAGCCCCAGCCCGATGTCCTGACTGCAAGGGCAAGGGCGGCACTTGGGGCCCGTTTCTGCGGTGTACGACCTGCCGGGGCACCGGCTGGGCCGCATCACCCAAAGCCCCGACATCGCTCCCACATACAACCCGCTGGATGACGCAACCGACATCACGAGCCCACACCAGAGGTACGCATGAGGACCATGCCCAATGCCAAGACGGATGAGAGAGGGATAACCGGTGGATGTAATGCCCAGCGGCATAAGAGATCTCCGGCCCAAACAGGCCCGGACGCGATCGCTGCAGGTGGTGTGCACATTCTGGCTGTTCAATGCTAGAACTCGTCGCCGAAAACGAGGCACTACGCGCCGACCGTGACCGGCTCCGCAACCAACTCGCCGCCGAACGCAACACGAACACCACGAGCAGCTCGCCGCGGTATCCGCGGTGACGCGACTGCATTCCGACAACCGACGTGCGTGCAAGGCCGACGCAGAGGCGGCGGCAACGTTCGTGCACGAGCCGCACATCGTGCCGCTGTGGACGCGCTGCCACCGATCCGCGTGCGGGATTCGCAGGGAGTCTGACCCATGGCCGTGAACTTGCCGCGCCGAGATCGGCGCGACGCCCCGGCGATGGATGCCAAAGTAGTTGATGCAGAAGGGAAGTCATGGTCACCATCGAGATCGTCCCCGGTCTAGTTGTCGACGAGACGATGTACGAGGCCACAGCCGCAGGTGTTGCAGCCTACGTGCCCGAACTCGGACCGCTGAGCTGGACGCAGTTTGTGAATCCAGCCAGATGGTGGCTGAACCCGGACCAGGACGGCAACTGCTATAAGGCCGAACTGTCGCTCAGCGCGAATGTGTGGGTAAACAAATGGGAACTGCCGGATATACGCGGCGGCCAGAAGCCACGCCCGCATTCACATCCGTGGCGTTTCGAGTCCCGGTTGCTAACCGGCGGATACACCGAGAACCGCTATGAACGCACCGAAACCGCCACCAGCGGTACACCGCCGGTACGCGAACTCCTCGGGATCGAGCACCGCACCGGAGAGCTCAACACCGTAGAGGGGTGGGAATATCACGAGATACCGGAAGTCCACGAGCCCGGCCGGACACTATCGCTGATGATCTGCGGCCCCGGCGTGGAAGGCGCTTGGGGATACCTGGACGTCTCGACCGGCAAGCACACACCAGGAGCACCGGATCCGGACTATGAGGCGCGGCTGCGCGCCCTCAATCCGCACAGGTACTGAATTTGTGAGCCAACAAAGGAAAGGTAGATAGGTCAATATGTTCTGGAAGATATTCGCGCTCGCGGAGTTGGGCGCGCTTGTGCTGATGAGCGGGCTGCAGCTGGCGGGGATCTTCCGCAGGCCGCGGGCTGCGCTCGAAGGCCCAGAGCATGAGGCGTTCTCATGCATCCCGGACGGCGACGAGCAGGGGCCGGATGCTCTCACAGAGGCGGGGTCATCGAGGTAGCAGATCGCGAGAACTGGAAGACGAAAGCCCTGGGCGGCGGATCGTGATACGCGCTGCTCAGAAGGAACCTGAAAATGAAGGGGAATTGTCGTGAAAAAGACGACAATCAGTCTGGTCGACGACCGAGATGGCATTTCGGAAGCGGCGGAAACAGTGCGCTTCTCAATCGATGGCGTGCAGTACGAAACCGATTTGACGACTGCGAACGCAATGAAGTTGCGCCAAGAGTTCGGCAAATGGAAACCGCACGCCCGGCGCAAGGTAGGACCCCGCAAATTGGATGCGCGCCGTCCAGGTTACCGCGTCATCTGATGACACACTCCGATTGTCGAGTTTCATTGTCTACCAACAACTCTCGACTGAATGAGGTTACTCGATGCCCGTCTTGATCGTGCCGCCCGTCATGGTGCAGGTAGGTGATTTGTTGTACGGCCCGGATGCGAAGGGGTCGGACTGGCCGACGCCGCGTCGGGTGATCGGTAAGCCGTTGCCCTGCACGGTGGTGGACTTCCGCAGGCGTTGGCCTGCGATCTGGCGGTTGAGGGAGGTGCGCGTCGTCGGGTACATGGTGGAGTTGCACAGCGACGTCGGCCAGTGCGCAGACATCGAAACGCTGCACGCTGCGACCGTTCGAGTTCAACGCTGATGGCCGACACCCGTTACTTCACGACTGCGCGGAGACTGTGGGCATTGTGGCTGTTCGCCGTACCGGTGATCCTCGGGCTCGCGGCCACTGTCGGGGATCTCCCGGCGGCGCCATTCGTCGCGCGGCCCGATCTGCGTCGGGCCGGGCCGATAGTGGGCCGGATCGGCGAATTGTCCTCCGTGGCAACCGGTTCGGCCCGATGATGGATCCGGTGAGACAGGCAGGGGGTAACCGGTGATTCCAGCCGATACGCCCTGTGCTCGATCGGCGACGGTGAGCGATGCCGTAGTCCGGCTGCGGGAGGTGTGGTCGCTTGTTCCGCGGACCGCGGTCGCCGATTCCGATGAGTTCTTCGGGCTCGGAGGTGATTCATCGGCCGCTATCACCCACGGACACGAAAGCCAATGACTATCAAGGAGGTTCACTGATGGGAACCGAGTACGAACTACCCGAACCCCTGCCTGATCGCATCGCGGCGTTGACCGCCGCGTTCGACGGAAGCACGGCATTCGGGCAGGTGCAAGGGTGGGGGCGGCAACTGGCTGAGCGGCTTCCCTGCGGGTCGCGTCTGTTGATCGTCGGCAACGGTGGCTCCGCCGGGCAAGCCCAACATCTGGCAGCCGAGCTGGTCGGCAAGTTCGGGAAGGATCGTGTTCCGTTGCCCGCGTTGGCGTTGACCGCCGATACAGCGACGCTGACCGCGCTGGGCAATGACTACGGCTACGAGCAGGTGTTCGCCCGGCAGGTCCGCGCGCACGCGCGTTCCGGTGATGTGCTGCTGGCGATCTCGACCTCCGGCGCCAGTCCCAACGTACTCGCCGCCGCGGCGGCAGCGCGGGAGATGGGTGTGACGGTCTGGGGGTTGACCGGTGCCGCCGACAGCCCGCTGGCAACCTGCTGCCAGGACGTGGTGACGGTGGCCGCCGCGGCGACCTCCACGATTCAGGAGTGCCACCTGCTTCTGATGCACGAGATGTGCGCGGCACTCGATGACGTTCTCACGCGGGTGATGCCGGAGCCCGCCGCGGTCGCGGACGGGCTGCGCGGTCTCGGGGTGGCCCGCGCAGCGTTGCTTTCCCGGGAGCTACGCCGGCGGCTGGTGATCGTGGGTGATGTTCTGGCCGACTGCGACTGGGTCGGTGAGGTCACCGGTGTCTCGCCGGAGGCGCCGGTGCCGGTACTGACCGCTCAGGAGCAGCGGTGGCGGCCCGGCGGCGCCGGACTGGCCGCGATGTTCGCTGCTGCCGAGGGTTGGGATGTCACCCTCGTCGCGGCGCTCGGTCCCGACGAGCACGCTGAGAAGATCCGCGCCGACCTCACTGCGGCCGGGGTGAGGGTGGCGGGCCTGCCGACTGCCGGGACTACCCCGGTGAAGATGCGGCTGCGAGCGCGGGGGCAGACGCTGTTGCGAGTCGATGACACCGGACCGGTTGCCGCCGTGGGCGATCCGCCTGTCGAGGCCCGCGCAGCGCTGGCCGCTGCCGACGGTGTGCTGGTGGCCGACTACGGCCGCGGTGTCGCCGATCAGCCGCGGATGCGGGAGCTGCTCGCTGTGGCAGCGGCGCGGGTGCCGGTGGTGTGGGATCCACATCGGCGGGGCGCGGCACCGGTGCCGGGCGTGCGCGTGCTGGTGCCGAATCAGGACGAGGCACTCGCCCTGGCCGCCGTGCCCGTGACAGAGACCGGCGTCGAGGCCGATGTGCGCCGCGCCCGTGCGCTGCGTGCACGCTGGCAAGCCGGGTATGTGGTGGTCACCCGCGGTCCGGACGGCGCGGTTCTGGTCGGTGACGACACCGAGCCTGCGCACACTGTTCCCGCGCCGCGCCGCGAATCCCATGGCGATACTTGCGGAGCCGGGGACATGCTGGCGGTGCTGCTGATCAAGGGCCTGATGGACAAGAAGGTGCCGTCGACCGCGGTGCAACACGCCGTCACCGGAGCCTCGGATTATGTTGCCGGGTACCTGGTTCCGTGCCCTTCTACACAGCGGCCGCGCGTGGTGGACGGGCTCGGATTGGCGGATCGGGTCCGCGGCGGCGGAGGCCGTGTCGTGGCGACCGGCGGCTGCTTCGACATCCTGCACGACGGGCACCGCCAACTCCTGCAGGCTGCGCGCTCCCTGGGGGATTGCCTGATCGTGCTGCTCAACTCCGATTCCTCGGTAACGCGGCTCAAGGGCCAGGGACGACCGCTGGTGCCCGAAGCGCAGCGCGCAGCGATGCTGTCGGCCTTCGACTGCGTCGATGCGGTGGTTATCTTCGATCAGGACACCCCCGCCGACGTGCTCGAGGTGTTGCGCCCTGATATCTGGGTCAAGGGCGGAGACTACGGTCACACCGCCATGCCGGAGCGGGCGGTGGTGGAACGTCATGGCGGTGTGGTCGTGCTCGGCCCGTACCAGGAGGGGGTGTCCACCTCCGAGTTGATCGCGCGGGCGGCGTCCGGTCAGACGGTGCGGTCATGACGGACACCGTGCTGGTCACCGGAGCCTCTGGGTTCATCGGCTCCCACACCGCGGCGGCCCTGCACGCGGCCGATCGGGTCGTCACGGGGGTCGATCTGCTGGCCCCGCGTAGCCCGGTGGCATGGGAGTGGCTGCGGTGCTCGGCCGATGATCGGGCGGTGCTGGCGCGGATCCGGGCAGGGGAATTCGGCGCGGTCGTGCACAACGCGGCGATCACCGACACCCTCGCGGCCGACGACTCGCGGCTGCACCGCACGAACCAGACCATGCCGTTGCGCATCGCCCGGGCCTGCGAGGTCTCAGGCACTCGGCTGGTGTATGCATCCTCTGGCAGCGTGTATGGCGTTGTGCCCCAAGGGCATTACTCGGTCGAGACGGACCGGCCAGGTCCGTTGAATCCGTATGCGCGGTCCAAGCTGGCTATGGAGCATGAGCTGGCCCGCCGGGCGGCGGTGTTCGGCCTGAACTGTGTCGGGCTGCGCTACACCAATGTCTTCGGGCCTGGGGAGGATACGAAAGGCCCGATGGCCTCGATCTTGTCGCAGATCCTGACTGCGGCCGCGACCGGGCGGCCGGTACGACTGTTCGACGATTCGCTCACCGCCGCACGCGATTACCTGCCGGTGCAGGTACTGACCGACACGGTCATCGGGCTGCTGGGCGTACCGCACGTCACCGGGATCTACAACCTCGGGTCAGGGATACCGGTCCGATTCGAGATGCTTCTGGGCTGGTGCACCGAATGGGCCGCACAGCCGATTGCGATGGAGTCGATCTCGAACCCGGTCCGCGACCGCTACCAGTACTGGACCTGCGCGGACATGCAGGCGCTGCGAACGGCCCTGCCAGGTCTGGAGCCGGTGACCATGTCGCTGATCCGCGCCTACGCCCACGACCTGTACGAGCGGGCCCGTGCCGACTCACCCGCTGCCACTGCCCCAGTTCTCGCCCCTGCGACCGGAGGTTGATCACCGTTGACCACCTATCCCACCTCGTCGACCACCGTCAGCGCCACCGAAAAGGCGTTGCGGCACCGGATCACTGCGCTATCGCGGTCGTTGCGGCAGGTCACCTCGACCGCGCACCTGGCAAAGCCGCGGTTCGTCGACTACGACAGCATCCGCGACGGCGCCGGCGTCGTGCACGGCCGCAAGAAGGTCATCCTCACCTCCGGCGGGTGCAGCGTGCCGACCTGCACGATGTGCCCGTTCACCAACTACAACAACTACGGGTTACCTGGTACGAGCGGTGAGGGATTGCGCGAGCAGGTCGCCACCGTGCTCGCGCGCACCAGTCAGGAACCGGACTACTCCACCCTCGCGCTCTACAACGACGGCTCGTTCTTCGCCCCTCGGGAGGTGCCGGTCGATGTGCAACTCGACATCGCCGGTCAGGTCGCGGCCACCGGCGTGCGGCGTCTGGTCGTGGAATCGCTGCCGGGGTTCCTCACCGCCGGCACCTTGAGCCCGTTCGTCGATGCGCTCGGCGACGTGCAGCTCGAGGTCGGCATCGGCTTGCAGTCCGCGCACCGGCTGATCCGCGAGACCCTGGTCAACACCCGAATTACACAGGACCAGTTCGAATCCGCGCTGACGGTCATGAACGGTCTGGGGGTGGTGCCGAAGGTCTACCTGATGATCAAGCCACCGTTCCTGACCGACGCTGAAGCGGTCACCGATGTTCTGGACTCCACCGCCTACCTCGCCGATCTCGGCATCGAGCAGGTGACGCTGTGCCCGACCCGGCTGGCGCCGAACACCGTGGCCTGGTGGCTGTACCAGCACGGTCACTACACCGCGCCGAACTTGTGGACGGTCCTGGACGCGGTGCGGGGCGCGCACACCAACACCGCAGTGCGGGTGGCCTGTATCAACATGCGCGGCACCGACTTCGACTCGGTCTACCCCGACTCGTGCCCGGCTTGTGCCGACGACATCGTGGCCGGCCTGGTCTCCTACAGCATCAGCGGCGACCTCACCGACCTGCCTACCGGCTGCGGCTGCCGCCCACCGCTGGCACCGGCCGCGCTCGACGAGCACACCATCCTCGCGCGCACCCTGGCCGTGCTCGACACCTGCGAGGGCGCCGCGTGAGCGCCCCACCCATCCTGACCGAAGCGGTCCCGCGCGACTTGCCGCGCTTCCTCGCCGACACCCACCACCGTCACCACGGCCGACCATTCGCCCTGTCCGGCCTGTCGGCCGACGACCCGCCGACAGCGTTCTGCATCGGCCCGCGCGCGGTGCGTGAGCTGTTCACTCAGGAACCCGCCAGCCTGGCGATCCATAACACCGAGGGCGTCCGTGGGCTGTTCCGACGCTCGGTATTCACCTTGCGCGGCCGCGAGCACACCGCCACCCGCACCTTCCTGGCCGGCGGGCTCGGCCGCGAGGCGATCACCGCGTACCTGCCTGCAGTCGCGGCCACCGCCCGCCATCACGTCACAGAATGGGCAACCCAGCCGTGCGTGCAGCTCTACCAGGTGGCCCGCACGTTCACCATGGACGTCTGCGTATCGGCCATCCTGGGCCTGCGCACCGGCGATCCGGCCGCGCTGCTGATCCCCGGCCTGTTCGACCGGTTCGTCGCCGGGACTGAATTACCTGCCGAGGCTCCCAGCGCCAATCCCCTCTACGCCGACGCGCTCCATGCGGCCGTCGAACTCCGAGAGCTGTTGCGGTCGTGCGTGGTTCGCTCCCGGACCGCCGAATCACCGTCGGTGGTGTCCATGCTGGCGTATTCGGGCCGCGCGCCCGCCGGTGACGTGGTCGATCACCTGCTCGCGCTGTTGATCGCCGCCCGGGAGACCACGGCCAGCCTGCTCACCTGGCTGCTGATCGAATGCGCGCTCGATGACCAGCTCACCACCGCCGTAGGCGAGGATGCGCGGGCCTTGCTCGCGGACCCCGCTGGTGCGGTTCACCGCGGCGCGGTTCCTACCTTGCGGGCCGTGCTCGCCGAATGCCTTCGTCTGCACACCCCCAACACGACGGCCACCCGCATCGCCACCTGCGAGGTGCCGGTGGCGGGCTACACGATCCCGGCAGGATGGCATGTCGCCTACAGTGCTCCGGCTACCGGGCTGCTCTCGGAACTGTGGGGCGGCGACCCCGAAGCATTTGCGCCCCACCGGTTCACCGGACCGCAGGGCCCGCGCCGCACCGCTGCGCTACTTGCATTCGGCCGGGGTGCGCACTCCTGTGCCGGGCGGGGGTTTGCTGAAGCGATCACGCTGCTCGCCGCGGCGGCAGTCCTGGCCGACCACCGTATCGACCTGCTCACCAGCCAACGGCCCACGGTCGCGCGCTACCAGCCGGTGCGCACGCCCACAGGGCCGGTCCATGCCCGCATCCACCGACAGGTCACCCGCGCATGAACACCTTCGACATCCTCGAACAACTCGCCCGCTTCGAAGTCGCCGACTCCCAGCGACTGCATCTGATCCCCAGCGAAAACCCGCTCGACTCCGATGCACGCATGCCGTACATGCTTGCTGGAACACTGGCCCGCTACGCCTTCGGCGCACCCGGACAACAGAATTGGGCCTGGCCGGGCCGCGAAACCCTCCTCGACCTCGAAGCCGAGACCGCAACCGCGGTCGGCGCGCTGCTCGGTGCCCGGCACGTAAACCTCAAACCCATTTCAGGGCTGTCGGCGATGACCATCGCACTGTCTGCGCTGGCCGAGCACGCGGGAGGGCGACCGACAGTGCTGAGCATCGACGAAACCGTCGGTGGTCACGGCTCGACCGCGTTCGTCACCCGACGCTTCGGGCTGGACTGGCAGCCGCTTCCCGTCGACACCCGGACGTTGACGATCGACCTCGATGCACTGGCACGACAAGCCCGCACCGCCGGGCCGGTGGTGGTGTACCTGGATGCGTTCATGGCCCGATTCCCGGTCGATCTCACCGGAATTCGCGCGGCGGTCGGCGACTCGGCGCTCATCCACTACGACGGCTCGCATCCCCTCGGGCTGATCGCCGGCGGCCAGTTCCAGGACCCCCTGTCCGAGGGCGCGGACAGCCTCGGCGGCAGCGTCCACAAGACCTGGCCCGGCCCGGTCGGCAAAGGCGTCGTCGCAACCAACGATCCCGCGCTGGCCGCTCGCTTCGACACCCACGCCGCCGGATGGATCTCTCACCACCACCCCGCCGACCTCGCGGCACTCGCGCTGTCGACAGCGTGGATGGGGCAGCACGCCCGCGACTACGCCACCGCAGTCCTGGCCAACGCGTCCCACCTCGCGACCGCGTTGGCCGACAACGGAATCACCGTGTGCGCCGACGAGCGCGGCGCCACCGCCTCACACCAAGTCTGGGTGGACATCGCGCCCGTCTGCCCCGCCGCCATCGCCGCCCACCGGCTCTACGACGCGGGAATCGTCGTCAACGCCATCGACATCCCCGGTCTGCCCGAACCGGGCCTGCGCCTCGGGGTGCAGGAACTCACCCGGTGGGGCCTGGACCGCGACGGCACCACCGCGCTAGCCGCGGTCATGGCGCAACTGCTGCACGGCGCAGCACCGGCTGCGGTCACCACACAGGTCAACGCGCTGCGCGACCGCCTGATCCCTCCGCAAGATCGGTGTGACACCGCCGCTCTCGCGAGGTCCCTGCAGGCGTCCGACCGCCCGGAATTGAGCGTGGCATGACCACCGATCTGCCCATTCCATCGTTCCCTCCGATTCCGTTGTCCACCAAGGGGTTCGCGTGGCGGGAGGACTGCCGTCACTTCGTCGGCGGACTGCCATGCCACCACTGGCGGGCCTGCCCGGGATGCCCGCACTACAGTCCGGTCTCGCACCGGGTTCTGATCGTGATGCTCAAGCGGATGGGCGACATGCTGATTGCCTCCCCGCTGCCTGCCCGGATCAAGGCCGATCACCCCGGCGCGCACATCACCTGGCTCGTCGGCGCGGAATCCGCACCCATCGTGGAGATGATCTCCGACGTCGACCGCGTCCTGGTGTGGGACTGGCAGGCCCCGCACATCCTGGCCGCCGAACGATTCGACGCGATCTACAGCTTCGAACGCGACCCCGCAGCAGCAGGACTCGTCTCGCGCCTGGCCGCCACCCACCGCGCGGGCCTGGCCTACGGCGGACCGCATTCCACGCTGTATCCGATCGGCGAGCCGGCCCGGCACTTCTTCGCCATGAACACCTGGAACCAGTACCGGACCCACGGCAACACCAAGACCTGGACCGAGCTGTACTTCGAGGTCGCCGGCTACACCTATGCCGGGGAGCCCTATCAGCTGCAGGTGCCCGAGGAGGCCCGCGCCCGCGTCGGCACCCTTCTCGGGCATCACACCGATTGGGTGTGCCTGAACGTGGGCGGCTCCAAACCCACCAAGCTCTGGCCCGCCGGATCCTGGAGTGCCCTGGGCCGCCGCCTGCTCGACGACGGGTACCGGCTGGTCATCACCGGAGGCCCCGCCGACGCCCGCCTCTGTCACCAACTGCTACGCGATCTCGACCCAGAACCGGACCGGGTGTGCCACCACCCGATGCCGCTGGCCGAATTCGCGGCGGTCCCCGAATTCTGCGCGGCCATGGTGACCGGAGACAGCCTGGGCTTTCACCTCGCCCTGGCCCACAACACCCCGGTCGTGACACTGTTCGGACCCAGCAACCCCGCCGAGGTGATCCCCAAGCACGCCGACAACGTCACCGCGCTACGAGCCCGCATCGCGTGCGCGCCGTGCGCGCACCAGGTCACCTGCGGTGGCGCCGGAGGATGCATGGACACCATCGCCGTGACCGACGTCCACACCGCGGTGCGCGCCCGCACCCACCGTCCCGCAGCCCGCAGAAAGGTCTGAGCGATGGGATATGTGCTCGGCCTCGGCGGCCCCTACCACCATGACGCCTCGGCCTGCCTGGTCGGCGACGGTCAGGTACTCGCCTTCGCCGAAGAAGAGCGGTTCTCCCGCATCAAGCATCATCGTGACTCCCGCAGCGCCGCCCATGCCGCGGCCTGGTGCCTGCACCAGGCAGGCATAGACTGGCCCGACGTCGACGAGGTGGCGGTGGCGTGGAACCCATACTGGCCCAACCACTGTGACCATATCGGTGACGACGAGCTGATCGCCGAACTCCTCGGCCCCGATGCC
This sequence comes from Nocardia sp. GP40, assembly GCF_050434125.1. Classification (NCBI taxonomy): domain Bacteria; kingdom Bacillati; phylum Actinomycetota; class Actinomycetes; order Mycobacteriales; family Nocardiaceae; genus Nocardia; species Nocardia sp. GP40. The sequence goes on from NZ_JBNPVW010000002.1 coordinate 380,056, forward strand.
CGCGCGGCGGGCGGCCCGCGAGCGCTCACTGTGATCGGCCATCATCTCGCGCACGCTGCGAGCGCCTTCTATCCCGCCGGTGTCACCGACGCCGCCGTGGTGGTGGTCGACGGCTCCGGTGACGGGGTGTCCACCAGCATCCACCACGGCACCCCGGCAGGGCTGCGGCTGATGCGCCAGTTCCCGTTCACCCAGTCGCTGGGCTGGATGTATCAGAACGCCACCACCCATATCGGGCTCGGCGACTGGACCCACGCCGGAAAGCTCATGGGCCTGGCCGCCTACGGCCACCCCCGCATCGACCTGCCCTTCCTACACCTCACCCAGGATGGCTACCACCTCGACCTCACCCGCTACGGCCTACCACCCACTCCGGGCACCGCACAGGCCCGCCGCTACACCGACTTCAGCTACTACCAGAACCTGAAAGCCGCCTACGGCAAGGCGTTCACCGACGCCGGTGTTCCCGCCCGCGCACCCGGCGCGGATCCTCTCGAACACAGCGCGAGCGCCGATCTGGCCGCGTCGGTGCAAGCGGTGTTGCAGCGCTGCATGCTCGCCCTGGCGACGAGTGCGATCGACCTCACCAGTGCACCGACGCTGTGCCTGGCCGGCGGCGTCGCGCTCAACTGCACCAGCAATGGAATCCTCGCCCGCACAGCAGCAGTCGCGGACCTGTTCGTGCAGCCCGCCGCCAGCGACGCCGGATGCGCGCTCGGCGCCGCCCTCGAATGTTCCCGCCGCCGAGGCGATTTCACCGTGCCGGGTCCACGCCAATCCCACGCTCTGCTCGGCCCCGAATACGACAACTCCGCGATCGAAGCCGCTCTGCACGCGAGCGGAGCCCGCTACAGCACATCCGGAGACATCGCCGTCGCCGCAGCCGCTCGGATCGCGGCCGGGCAGGTGATCGGCTGGTTCCAGGGCCGCGCGGAATCCGGGCCCCGCGCCCTGGGAGCCCGCAGCATCCTGGCCGATCCGCGCAGCACCACGCTGCGTGACCGCATCAACCGCGACATCAAGCGCCGGGAGATGTGGCGGCCGCTGGCCCCGTCCATGCTCAATCTCCGGCCGTGGACCACCAGCCCGGATGCCCCCGCCGAATTCATGATCGTCGCCCACGACGCCACCGACGCCGCACGCCAGCACCTCCCCGGCGTCGTGCACGTCGACGGCACACTACGACCCCAGCGGGTCGACCCGGCAATCCAACCCGCGTACGCGCGGCTGCTGCGGGCGGCCGCCGCCGAAATCGGGCACGCGGTCGTGCTGAACACCTCGTTCAACGGACCCGGCGAACCCATCGTCGGCTCCCCGGGCGACGCACTGGCCAGCGCCGTCCGTTTGGGCTTGGACGCCCTCGCTATCGGGGACTACCTCGTCGACCTGCCCGCCCCGGACACCCCGTAATCCCGCCCCTGCCCTGCGACCAAGGATCATGAGCGCTGTGACTTCCACCGACACGAACACCGTGATCGACCGAATCCGGGCCCTGCACGGCGACGCCGTGCACATCGGCACCGGATGCGATATCGCTGACACCGTCGAATTCCTCATCGACCCCGGCGCCACCATCACCCTCGGCGACCGCGTCAGCATCCGCCGGGGCACCACCCTGCAAGCCAACACCGGCGGCCGCATCGAGATCGGCGACGACGTCGCCATCGGCGAGAACGTCGTCGTGTCCGCGATGAACCGCATCAGCATTCACCGCGGCGCGGGCATCTCCAACATGGTCGACCTCCACGACCACAACCACCTCGCCCGCACCCACCAGCTCATTACCTCCGACACCCCGATCACCCCGTGGGCCAGCGGCTTCGAGGTCGCGCCCATCACGATCGAAGCCGGAGCGATCGTCTCGGCCCACGTCAGCGTCACCGCCGGGGTCACCATCGGCCAGAACACGCGCGTCGGCGCGAACGCCGTCGTCACCGCGTCCGTGCCGCCCAACACGACCGTCCTGGGGATACCGGCCCGCGTCACCGCCCGCCACCCCGGCCCGCTGGACCCCACCCAACCTCGGCCCGAACTGCGGATCGGCTGGTTCGGTACCAGCCTGATGGAGCACTACGAAGCCCACAACCCGCAGTTGGCGACCCAAGCCGACCTGCCCGCCATCGGCGACACCATCGAAGTCACCGAATGGCGCAACCGCGGCTACGTCCACGGCCTGCTCACCACCTGGCGCGCCCGCTACCCGTGGATAACCCTCACTTCCGACAACCGAGGCGAAGGCGGCGCGACCAGCCGCGACATCCTCTCGATCATCCGCACCGCCACCGACCAGGAGGACCAGCGGTGGGACCTGGCCGTGCTCGGCGCCGGGATCAACGACGTCTGGCGCGGCTACCAGCAGCGCCTGAGCGAAGCGGTCGCAATCGAGGAATTCCACGCCAATCTCCGTGCAGCACTGGAGATCTTGAGCAGCCGCGCCCGCCGGGTCCTGGTCGTCGGGGAGCCGCCCATCGGATGGGAGCCGGGCATCACCGTGCCGCCCGCGAACGCCGACATCGCCGCCTACAATCAGCGGGCGCACCGTGCCGCCGACGACTACGGCGCGCACTTCCTCGACGTCTGGGACGAGATCGTGTTCGGCGCCACCTGCCTGGGCTGGTCTCCCACCGCACCAACCCAACCGCTGGCCGGCGCACCCAGTATGTGGAGCGACGGAGTGCACCTGTCAGAACACGGCGACGAGGTGCTGCGCGCGCTCATCGACCGCTACGTCACCGAGCACGGGATCCTCGACGAGCTCCTCACCGCCGACCGGCTTCCCCGCGACCTCGCCGCGGACCTGTACCGGCCGTGACACAAGCGTGGCCGATCACCCGGGACGCAGCGCCGCCCCGGGTGATCTTCTGCGACTGGCATGGGGTGCTATGCCGGAAACCGTACTGGCACAGCATCATCGACGACCCCGCACACCCTCATCAAGCGATCCTCAGCCGCCACCTCGAAACGCTCTTCACCAACGGCAACGCCGAAGGCCGGGAGTGGATGTGTGGCGTACGCAGCTCCCGCACGATCGTCACCGATCTGGCGGCCAGCCACACAACCCTCGATGTCGAACAGTTGCTGACCGTCCTGTCCGAAGACATCGGGCGTATGCCGGTCGCGCCCGACCTGCTGAGAACTCTGACGCAGGCCCGCTCGGACGCCCTCGTGGTGCTGGCCACCGACAACATCGACGCCTTCGCCAGCGCCATCCGCACCCACACCCACACCCCGCGGCGTCAGGACCAGACGACACCCACACTGGTCTCGTCCGCCACCGTTTTCGACGACCTACTCAGCTCGAGCGATCTCGGCGTACTGAAATCACAAGACCCCCAACGATTCTTCGGACCCTGGCTCAAACAAGCGGGGCTGAGATTCGCCGATGCGCTGCTGATCGACGACCGCGCCGACAACTGTGCAGCGTTTCAAGCCCACGCGGGCCTGGCGTTGCACTGGCCGCCACCGAGCCCGCTGCCTGATCGGTGAACAAGAAGATCTATGACATCCATCACACCTTCATGCTCCTAATCGGAGCTGGAAAGCGAGTTCCCATCTGAACCAGCGAGCCGCAGATCACAGGGATTTAGCACGCAGAGCCATCACCGGTGATAGACCGTGAGTACGGTGGAGAATCGGTGACGGGCCCGCGCATCCGCGGGACGCGGCGATCCGAGTCGGCACCGCTATTACTCAAGATGAACGAGTGTTGTAATCGTCCATTGGGGTTGCTTCTGCTCGGTAACGAGACTTACTACGGTCAACGTGGCCGGGACTTTCCCCGATGCGGTGATCGTCAGCGTCGTAGCGGCCTTACGACGCCAGCTCACCCCGGTATCGGCGGGATGCTCCTCAGTACTGATCGTCGTGGCCGCGGTGATCTTCGCGTGCTCGTCCATCCATTCCTGCCAGGTGGGGCGGGGAATCGGATACGGCTGGTACTGCGCGGCCGCGCGCGGTGTGAACAGCGGCGCGGCTCGCTGTCCTGCGATCTCTGGGCCGGGTTCCCCGCGCTCGGGGTGCCAGTCGAACACGGCCTGGATCGCGGCGATCGCCATGGCCGCCGGGTCGGCACGGTCCAGGGAAGTCCAGGGCGCGGGCAGCGGTGGGAGCGGTCTTATGCTCGCCCCGGCCGGGACGCCGGCGCCGTGATCGTGCTCGCCGAAGCTCGGAGCGGGTGCCGAACATGCCGAGACCGTCAGCACTACCCCCGCTGTTGCCGTGGCGATCCGATGTCGCCAACGGCCGCGCCGCGATGATCTCGAGGGGGTCATTGCGTCCCCTCAGACAAGGCTGCCTGTGTCGGATTAGGCTGCGTAACAGCCGAATCTGGTGACGACGGCGACGACATTGAGGGGGTGGTGTAACGGCGCACGCCGACGAGCTGGCCGCCGTCAGTGACCGGTGCCTCGGTGACAGATTGGCCGACGTCGGGCGAGTGCACCATCCTCGGCACCCCCTGGATGGTGCCGGTGTAGATGCCTTCGTGCTCGGCATCGGTTCCGGAGCCGAAGAATACGATGTCACCCGGCTGGGCGGCGCTCAAGTCCGGCTCGTTCTTCCTCGCCGCGGTTGCCGGGGCGAACGGAATGACCTGCCCCTGTTGGATTTGCATGTTCGTGTTGTGCGGCAACGTGATTCCGATGGCGGAATGGACGGAGTACAGGGCCAGGCCAGAGCAGTCGAACCCGGCTGCTGGAGTCCCGGTGGGTCCAGCCTCGTTGCCGCCGCCCCACACGTACGGGCGTCCGACCTGGGAGCGGGCAGCGGCCACGATCGCCTCCCCGCCTCCTCCACTCGGTGGCGAGGTGCCTGGGGTGGTACCGCATTGGCTGGCGGTCGGGGGGTGGCCGGTCAAGCGGGCGAACAGCGCCTGGGCTTCAGTTTGCCGGGCACCGTATTTCCAGCGCAGATCCTCCCGCGGCCGTTCCACGTCGGCGGCGGCGTCGGTGAAGGACTTGTGCTGCCAGTCGCTGGCCATCAGGTGGTGGTAAAAGTTGCTGGCCTGGTATTGGACATTCATCAGGTCCTTGACCGTTCCCCAGCCCTGCGAGGGGCGTTGCTGGAGGATCCCGACCGAGTCGGCGTCGCCGGGTGCGATGCCGTCGTTGGGGTAGTCGGTCGATTCCGGTACAGCCTCGGATGCCCAGTTGTGCATCTCGGATTCGACTAGGCCGACCGAGAGCGCGAGCACGATCGCCTCGTCGGGCACACCCTGGGTGCGGCCTGCCTGGATGATCTCCCAGGCATGGCGGTCGATCCGCGCCTGATCGCTGCCGGAGCTCGTAGCCGCATCCTGCGTACCGCCGCTGGTGGTGGTGCTGGATTTGATGCGGTTCAGCAGCGGGATGGGGTCGGTGACGGTGCCGCCGTGTAGCCGGTCACCGTTCCACAGCTCGAAATGCAAGTGCGGGCCCGAGGATTCGCCCGCATTCCCGGAGCTGGCGATGATGTCCCCGGCCCGGACTTGCTGGCCGACTTGCACATGCAGTCCGCCCGGGTTGATGTGCCCGTACACGCTGGACATCGGTTTGCCGTCGATGACGTGGGAGATCACCGCCCAGCCGCCGAACCCTTGCACTCCGGAATCTTGTGCGGCAGTGACTGTTCCGTCGGCCAGGGCGTGGATCGGGCTGCCCTGCGGGACAGCGAAATCCACCCCGTTATGGTCCGGGCGGTCGGGGGTGCGGTAGCCCGAGGAGATCGACGTGGAGGGGTCGACCGGGTAGGCCAGCCCGCTCGCGGTGGCGGGAACGCTGGCGCCGCAGGCGGTTCCCGAGTCCGGGGCCGAGCACTGGGCGATCAACAGAAGCAGCGCCAGGACCACGCCCAGGATGAGGTACCGGTATCGGTAGAGGGCGGTGAGAACGGCGGCGGACACGGGCTATTCGCGGTCGCTGCGCAGGGCCGCGGAGGTGTCGTGGATCCCGAGCTGTTCCTCGAGGGGGCTGACCCAGGTGCGGAACGCCACCCCTGGCTCGGTCGGGTCATCACTCCATTTGCACAGGAACCGGCCCATCCCCTCGTGCACCGCATGGCGCCCGAGCCGCGAGGGCGTGCCCGAGGAGGACCAGCGTTTGAGCAGTTCGGCCTCGGGCCCGGTGTATTCGATCAGTCCCTGCTGCTGCTGGATTTCGTTGGCGTTGATCGGGCCGACGAATTTCACCCTGCTGCGGGAGATGAATCCGGTGGCTTGGAGTTGTTCATGGACACTGTCGGAGACGCCTTTGTAGTCGCCGACGGTGTGGGTGGAGGTGCCGAGGGTTTCCCCGTCGGTTCGCTGGAGCCTCGTGATTCTGTTGACGGTCGAAATCTGTGAGCTGCCACCGACTTCGAATAGCTGCCACAGCTCGTCGATCATCAGATCGGTGACGGTTTTTCGGGCCAATCCGTTGGCGGCCAGGAGGTTTCGTGCGCGGACCGATTCTTGGGCCTCGATGCCGGTGATGGCGATGACCGCGGCCCGCAGATCCCGCGCTGAGAGCGGGATCTGCGATAGGTCCACATCGATCATCGCCGCATCCAAATCCATACGGACCGTGGAGCGGCCATCGAATGCGCGGCCGAGCGCGCCTTGTACGAGTGCGCGCAGCGATTGGACGAGTCGCTGGGTCAGGTCGGCGAACTCGTCGCTGCTGCGGGCGGCGACCGCGGCCTGCATCAACGGTGTGGGCGCGTCGAAGGTCTCGATGAGATCAGACAAGATCGGCGGCCGGGATGGAGAGAACCGGCCGCCCTCGTACAGCGCGGTGATCGCCGCGTCCAGCACCCCGGTCTCGTAGTCCGGAAGTGCCGCGCGCCGCATCAGCGAGACCAAGGCGACGACGTTTTGTGACTGGGCCTCGTGCAGCTGGTCCATCACCGCGCGCGCGTCGGGCCGGTCACCGAGTCGGATAACCACATCGGCCAGCGCACCGGGATCCAACGGGTTCAGCACTCCCCCGCCCAGCCCCCCGACGTGGAAGATCTGCCCATCCTCGCCCAGAACCTCGCACAACCGGCGGAAGTCTGGTTTGGCGTCGGCCAGCACGATCAGATGCCGCCCTTGGAACAAAGCGTTGATCCCGATCTGCCTCATGAGCGTGGATTTGCCGAATCCGTTGGGGCCCAGCACGCTGTAGATCGGCGCGGTGATCATCCCGGCCTCGAACCAGCCGAGGGCGTCGAAGAAGAACGGTGCGCCGCCGCGCTGGCGCCCGATTGGGAGCCCGGGGGTAATGATCTCGCCGGGGATCGGGAATGGGTACAGCCCGCAGATCCGGCAGGTGGTGCCGCGCACGTAGGGCAATGGCATCGGCTTCTTCATATAACCTCCGCCCCGGGCCAGGTAGCCGCGCGGGGTGGGGGTGCGGGCGGCCTGCCACGGTTGGCGAGCAGCGACGGTCGTGGCCTGCCACAGAGCGACTTCGTGCGCGGCGAGCCGACGGGCGGCCCGGAACCGTGTCCACGGGGACATCGTCGGCAGCAGCTCGCGCAGTTCCTCGGCTTCTTCGCTGTCCAGCAGTCCGGCGGGGCTGGTGTGATCGGGGGTGATGCGCTCGCGAATCGGAGTGGGCAAGCTGCGGATGAATCCGTCAGGAAATAAGGACATTCGCCCCACCCGTGGTCTCGTCCATGTCCGGGAAGATCCCGATTCCCAAGGCCACCAAGAACATGCCCGCCTCGTCGGTGTAGCACGGCGCAAACTTCAGCGAGGACGACACCCCGGCGTCCTCGAGCTGTTGAACTGCGTCACGGCCGGATTCGTCATACGCGACGGTGAGAGTGACCAACATTCCCACAGAGGCCAGGCCGTGGCCTTCGGCCAGGTCCTCGCGGGTCGCGGCCAGATCCTCGTAGCGCATCTGCTGGCGGGCATCGACCAGCCCGCGTGTGCGGCGCTGGACCGCGGCGTTCGCATCGCGGAAGTCCGCGTCGGTGAGTTCCTTGGCGTCCGAGGGCCGATACGGTCGGTAGAGCAGCGCGACCCGCTTGTACGGGGCGCGGTGATTGGGCGCGAGCACCCTGGCCATGCTCTGCTCGTCGACCGGCTGGACGGGCCACTCGTAGCATCTGTAGGTCAGCGACCGGCCCGAATCATGCAGGAAGTACGAGAAGGTGTCGTCGTGGTAGCTGGGTCCGGCATCGGACCACCGCATCCCGGTGTCCCCGTCGCGTGCCATGAGTTCATCGATCGCGGGTTGAGCGGCGGGGTTGAATGCGGCGTGGGTGGTGGCGATGATTTCGGCGCTGGTGGCCCAATCTGCCTGCAGGCCAGCGATACTCGCAGCGTGGCGTAGTTCGGGCAGGCGCCGTGACACCGAGGCCACGCCGTCGCGGTAGGCGCCGCTGGGGTATCGGAAGGTCAGCGCGATCCGCTGGGTCAGCCGCAGGGTGTCCGCGGCGAGATCTTCGGTGCGGTCTTCGAGCAGTTCGGTGGTCAATGCTGGTGCCAGCGGTGAGGCTCGGGCGGTAATTTCGGCGTCGTAGGCCGCGCCGGTCTCGGGTACGGTCTGGGAGACCACCACGACCCCGGCGATATCGCCGAGCTCGCCGGTGATCCGCAGGAATTGCCCCCAACCGGCGACTCTGCCATCGATGATTTCTTGGGGCAGCGTGTCCTGGCCGTGCGCGAGCACCCATAACACGACGGTGATGGTGTGGCGCACGACATCGACCAGCGCACCGACATTCTCCCCGCTGTCGGGGTCGAAGCAGTCGGCCAGCGTCACCGGGGTGGCCAGGCCAGGCAGGCGTGCGCGGCCGCCGGGGATATGGCTCAGGAGCCCGGTCTTGTAGATCTGGGCCTCGCGGGCCCGGATCGGCCACGTCTGCATCCACGCCCACAGCAGCTCGCCGACCGACACCCCGCGCACCCGGATTACCGTCGGGGCGATCAACAGCACCGCAAGCACCGCCACCACGATCGACAGCAGCGGGGATCCGGCGAAGAACCACAACATGATCACCAGCACCGCCGCCACGACCGCCAGCGCCGAGGTCGTGGTCGTCAACCCTGGCACCAGCCCGGTGGATTCAGGCTTGCGCCATCCGGCATATTTCTGCTGACCCATGAAAAATCCTCTCCTGCTACGTGATTCGCCGAAAGCTGGTGTCGCGCGGGCCGCTGCTACGCCGTCGCGGCGCGCTGCGCTGGGGCGGGGTGGGCGGCGGTGCCGAAGTCGGGGCCGTCGCGGTTTGCCCTGAGCGGCCTCCCGCCCGATTGGCGCCCGCGGCTCCCGACCGTGTGCTCGAACTGGTGGGTGGAGCGGCGGTCTGCCCGGAGCGGCTGCGGCTGCCGGGGGCTGGGTTCGTGTTCCCGCGGCTGCTGCCGGTGCTGCCGGAGGTACGCGATCCGGCGCCTGTTCCGCTGGGGCGTGTGCCGGCTGCGGGGCCGCCGGTGGAGATCGTGGTCGCGGTGTTTCCTGCCCGGTTACCTGTTGTGCCGGTGCCGGTTCCGCTGGTTTTGGCTGCGGCACCATTGGCGCCGCCAGGGGTGGTTGCCGGGGCCGGGGCGGCGCTCGCGCGGGCTTCGCCCCGCGAGGACTTCCCGTCACCGCTGCCGCTGCCGTTGCCGCGGGCGCGGGCGTCCCAATCGCTGGCCCAGCCCGACGTGCGGCGTCCGGCGTTCTGGGCCATCGAGCGGCCCGAGCGGGCGACCTGGCTGATGGAGCGCAGCATTGGGGTACCGGCGAATCCGACGGTGGTGTTCCCGATCAGGTTGGTCAGGATCGGCAGCGCGAAACTCGGGGCGGCCATCATCAGCACCGCCATCACCACGTCGTCGCCGGAGGTGAATCCTCCAGAGCTGAGTGCTTGGATCTGCAGAAATCCGACCGAGAACAGCAGCGCGGCAATGGGTTTGAACAAGATGACGGTGACGCCCAGGCGCAGCATCGCGGAGAAGACGGACTTTCCGGCGCCGGTGACCGAGGCTGCGCCCGCGATCGGCAGCGCGACGGCGATGTACACCAGCCAGGCTTTCTGCAGGAACAGCTGGATCGCCAACTCGAGGAACGCGATCATTCCCAGCAGGCACAGCGCCACGGAGATGACGTCCGCAGTCTGCAGGCGCGCGTCCTTCCCCGAGAGCGCGGTGGACAGCGCGTCGACCACATGCGTCGGGCCCGCTGGCCCGGCCGCGGACATGAACATCCAATGCGCCAGAGCCTCACTGGCACCGGACAATGCCAGCAGCGTCGGGGCCGCCAGCGTCGCGGCCAGCGCCCAGCGCAGGAATCCGGCGAAGGCTTCCGGGGCGGCGTTATCTCCCGAGAGCATCATCCGCTGCGCCAGGATCTGCATGATCGCGATCAACAGCCCGAGCCCGCAAGCGACGACCTGCAGTTCGCCGGTCATGTCGTTCATCTTCTGGACCGCGGTCACCGTCCCGGTGCCGGAGTCATCGATGTTGACGTTGATGAACAGCCCCCACGCGTACTTCTGTAACCAGACGTACCCGGCAAGTACCCAGTTGACGATGCTGGCCAGCGTCGAGTTCACCGCGTCGCCGGCCCCGTCCTTGATGTATTGGTTCGGGGTCTTGAGCGACGTGCACAGTCCCAGCACGCTGATCCCGTCCGGACAGCCCTGATTGACCTTCCACGTCGGATCATTCGACGACGGATTCGAGGACGGTGCTGGGGATGGCGCCGTGGTGGGCGACTCGGTGCCGGGAAACACGGTCGGACCGAACGGCATGATCGGCGGTGCTGCCGACGGTGTGATCGTCGGCAGCGGCGACGGCGCGGACGGTGAGGAAGGGAGGGGTATCACCGGAGGGACCGCGGTCTGGGCGTGTGCCTGCCCGGCGGCCAGCGCGATCAGGATCGCGAAGGCCCCCAGCAGCCCGCCCGCCCGGCGGACTACCACGATGACCAGCCCACCGGGGTCGGCGCGTAGTGCGGGCGGCTGGGCGCATGCCCGCCGATCAATGCGACGTCGTCGACCGATTGATCGGTCAGATACCAGTCACCCTCAGCCCACACCACCGACGTGTAATACGTGGAGCCCTGCGTGTCGCCGGGCAGCGGCGGATAGTAGAAACCCACCTGCATCACCCCGGCGCCCATATCCTGCGTCGTCCACAGTGACGGCCGAATGATCGGGTCCTTTCGCGCCAGGCAACCGGGGTCGGACTGCGAGGCCGGAATCGAATACGGCATCGGTGTGGGCCACAGTCCGGTGCGGTCCGCGGGCACCGCGATGAGCGGGATCGCCGCGGCGGTGTGGGCGTAGTTGCCGAAGGAGATGAAGTGGTAGCCCGCCATCGCCGCACCCAGCGGGGTATGGGCGAATCCCCCGTACATGGTGTCTCCCCGCAGCCGGGTGGGGCCGTCGGTGGTGGTGAACGGCAACGCCTCGCAGCGCACCCGCTCCCACAGCACCGGCCCGTCGACCGCGGCGTGGTTCTGCGGCAGTGCCAGCCCGCCGGGATCGGTGGCCTGTTCCACGGTCTTGGGGGTCACCTCAGCGCTGACCACCAGCGGAGTCCCGAAATTCTTCTTGAACCACCCGCTGTCCTGTAACCGGGAAGACCCCCTCGTGCCCGGGGATGGGGCCGGTGTGGGACCCGGGCGGGAGCTGGAGCCGGTGTGCCCGCAGGAGACCGCGATCCCGGCGACGGTCAAGGCGGCGGCAGCGGTGATCAGGATGTAGTGGCGGATCTTCATCGGCGATATTCCTCTGAGCGGCAGATGTTTTGGTCAAGGTCAAGGTCAAGGTCAGGTTTGTGGGAGTGCGTTGATGTTGGTGGGCATCGTGGGGTACGCCTTCACCGGCGAGGTGGGAGAATTGGAGTCGGGCAGCTGGATCAGCCAGGTATCGCCCAGCCACACCACCGTGCGCGTCAGCCCGGTGATCGATCGGTCCGGCTCGACGTAGACGATCTCTACTGTCGCGGCCGTGGATGTGTAGGCCAGGAACTGGAATCCCTTGACGTGCACGAGTTTCGCCGGATCGGGAGCCCCGATGACCCGGAATTGGCTGCGCGCGGCCAGGTATGCCTTCAACCCGGGACCGGCGGCAATATAGTCGCGGGTGACCGCGCCGTACTGGTCGTCCCCGGCCAGATCGAGCAGGGTCTGGGAGTCGATCGCGGCCATCACTACCCCATTCATGCTGTGCGGGTAGCGGATCCGGTCCGCGTGGTCCAGTGACGCCGGAGGTTTGACGGTGCCGTCGGTGACCCAATCGGCCCCGCGGTAGCTGATGATGGACAGACGCGCCGCGCTCGGCGTGCCGGCGCCACACGAGGTCGTCGCCCCGGCCAACGCCACCGCGGCGGCCGCGGCACCCAGAAGACGGCGAATCATGTTGTTCTCCTTCGTGTTTCAGTTGAACCAGGTGGCGATGTCGAATGTCTGGGCGGCCACAGCTGCGAGGAGCAGGATGATCAGGATCTCGCGCCACAACTCGAGGGCGTCAGCGCCGTTTTGGTAGCGCAGCCAGGCCCGGATGGCGACCACGATGATTGCGGCCACCGCGAAATATCCGGACAGCGAAATCAGCTGTCCCGCAAGATGCATGATCGGATCGATCACCTGCGGCGGCAAGTGCTCGAACGCCCTAGCACGCGACCCCATCAGCTGCCCATCGTCCAGTTGACGATCTGGGCTGCCAGCGCTGCGACGAACATCAGCGACAATCCCAGTCCAATCCAGGACAGCACCTCGGATTTGCCCATCGTCAATTTTTGGTAGTAGTAGATGCCCACCGCTCCGATCAGGGCGCCGACTGCGATCGCGCCGGAGAAGAAGTACAGCAAGTTCAGCATTTTGCTGACGATCTGCTGGAAGGGGCCGCCGTCGGGGGTGGGCTGGCTGATCGCCAGCACCGCCAACTGCACAGAAAGTTTCATGGTGCCTCCTTGGCCGATCGCTTGCTCGCGGCGATGTCGGCGACGGCGAAGTAGATCTGGGTATACAAGCGCGCGAGAATCGCTGGGACGCTGGTGTTGTCGGCACGCTGCGGGGACCAGCCCGATGCCCCGGCGGACGGATTCGCTGCGGCGGCGAGATCTGGGTCGTAGTCCAGGGTCATGATCGGTACCCTGGCCGCCTCGGCGGCGGCGATCATCTCCTTGAGCTGAATTCCGCTGCCGCTGGGGCGGGTTGCTGGATCTGGGGCCAGGGCCACGATGGCGACCACCCGCGCCCCCAGCCCGGCCGTGGCGGTCAACGCGCCCGCGAGCTGGCGCGCGCGCCGGATCCCCTCGATCGAGCGGACTGTGGTCACTACCAGATACGGGCTCTGTCCCGGTGCCGGGCGCCACGCCGGATCCCGTGTGATCTCCTGCGAGCACACGCACCAGCTATCGAGCGTGCTCGCACCGCTGCCTGGTTCTGCTGCCATGACCGACCACAACGGCGGCACGGCAACTGGATCCGGGACGGCTGTGTCCGGCCCGGACTGCGAGCCCGGCGCGTCGTGGGTACCGGCATCCGCGGCCGCCGGGCCGTCCCCGGTGTCGAGCTCGGCGGCGGGCGCAGTGTCGGCGGCGGTGTCGGTGGTTTCGATGCGGAAGGGGTTGCTCACGCGGTGCTCCTAGGTTCTGGTGGTGGCGGTCGTGGCAACCAGGACGGGGGATCCGCTGCGCAGCATTGCCGCGGCGGGTCCGGTCCCGGCGGCCGCGGTGACGAGGCGATCGGCGATCGAGGCGGCCCCAACGGGTAGCCACACCACCGGCGCCGGGGTCGTGGTACCCGGGGCAGGTGGAGCATCGAACAGCCGCACGTCACCGTGGGTGTCGTTCTTGGACACCGCTCCCAGGTCTGGACGGTCCTGCACCGGCGTGGCGATCGCGCCGTCGGGGGTCCGCTGATACGGTGCGTCCGGGGCGGGGGCGTCGGGATTCTTTGCCGCAGAAGCATTCTGGTTCGCGGCGTGGTAGTCCCGGCCCGCGGCGATGATCCAGTCCGCGGTGACATCGGCGGGGGTGGATCCATCGGCTGCTACTCGCACCGTGCGGTACCCGCCGTCGGAGACTTGGGTCCACAACCTTGAATCCATCAGCAGCGCAGGCAGATCCGCATTCTTCTGCACCTCCGTGGTCAGCAGTCCGAAGATGCTCGAAACCCTCTGCACGGCCGATTGCGGCGGCAGGATGGTCATCGCGGCATTCACCGCGCTGGCGCCGAGGGTGATCGCGGGCAGCACCAGCGACGGCGCGGCGGCCGCGGCCCCTGCGGCCGCCCCTGCGGCCCCGGCGGCCAGGGCCGCGGCCGGTCCACCGACAAGGGCCGGAATCGCGGCCCCGACCGCGGACGTCGCGATCTGCACGCCGGCGGTGGCCAGCGACCCCAGCACTGCCGGGTTGAGCACCTGCCCGAGAAATGAGGTGACGGAGGTCAGTGCGATCTGGCCGAGTTTGAGCACCGCCTGTAACGGATCGGTCGGCGGGGCGGTGTTGGTCGGGTCGGCGGCCTCGGCCAGGCGCTGAGAGATCGAAGCCCCTCGCGCGAATTCCACATCGGCCAGGTTGCTGCCTTGAATGTCCTTGTCCGCGAAGGTAGATGCTCCATTGATCAGTGTGTTGGCCGTCGCGGACGCCAGTTCGCCGACGACCCCGAACGGGTCGTGGGTGAAGTCGAGCGAGGACTGCGCCGCGATCCCGAGCCCGGCGCGGGCCAAGGAAATCGACTTCGGTGCCGAGCACGACAGGTCCCCGCCCAGGCACCACTGCGCCACCCGCCCGTCCAGCGGACCGAAGCTCGTCGCGATGTCGCGCTCAGGTCCGATGCCCTCGCCTGTCGGTGGGACGTACATGTCCGGGAATTTGGTGACCGAGGGCCGCTTGCCTTGGTCCAGGCCAGGCCAGGCAGCCGGGGCGAGCTGGCCGGGCTTTCCGGCGAACAGCGGGGCGGTGTCTCCGCGGGTCGGGTCCCCGAATGTGACCGTGAGGGCGACGTCGTCGGCGCTGACGCCTTCGGTCTTGCCCGCGGCGACTTGCTGGGCCCACAGTGACACCGGCTCGGCGCCTTCGGAGTAGCCGAGCACCACAAGTTTGGTGCTCGGGCACTGATAGATCACCCGGGCGGCGACCTGCGACAGACGCTGAAATCCGTCCAGCACACTGGTTTTGTAGGCGGCCTCGAGTTGCTGACCGGCGGGCGCGGCCGGATACGGAATATAGGTGCGATCCATGGTGAATCCGTCCGGGCGGGCGGCATTCACGACCGGGATGATCACCCCGGCCAGCTCGCCGGTGTCCTGGCCGGTCGGCGCGGGCACCGAGGGCTCGGCGGTGCCCTGCACGGCCAGCACGTGGATGTCCGGACACCGTTGCCCCGCACCAGCATCCGCGACCGCCACCGGAGCCCCCGCCGCGAGAACCGCGGCGGCCAGCACTCCTGCAGCGGCGCGCACCAGCTTCATCAGTTCGTCTCCGCCCCCGCCAGCAGCTTCGACAGATCGGACTCGCGCCAGCCCTTGAACCCGGGCAGCCTGCACCACTCGAGCGCCGGATTCTGTTCCTGGGTGACCTCGAGGGTGACCGCGACCTGATCAGAGGCCCCCGCATGCAGCAAGATGTCGGCATCGACGCGGTGATCAGACACCTGGACCGTCAGTGCAAGCACCGGCAGATCGGCCTCGCGGCGGGTCTGCGCGGCCACGAATACCGCCTTCAGCGCCGCCGAGGTCGAGGCGCTGGCTTGATCTCCAGGCAGGTAATGGTGGAAGTCGTCGGGGTGAAAAGTTCCGTACCACAACGCGTCCCCCTCCTCGTCGCAGACTCCGAACGCGCCGGCCTCGTCGTCTCCCGCAGCCCACAACACGATCCGCGGCGCACCGGCGGCGGCCACGGCCAGCTCCTGGGCCTGCTGGGCGAGGGTGGCCGAACGCAGCCGGTCGTAGTCGATGCCCAGCTGCTTGCGCAGCTGGGCCTTGAACTTGGGAAATTGGGTCCGTGTGTTCAGGTTGTGGGCTTTGACCCACTCGTACACCTGGGTATGGCTGGTCATCGCCCTGAGCGCGGCCGCGTTCTCCTTGACAGCAGCGGCCGCGACTTCCCATTCCGATTTCGGCATTGCCTGTGCTCCTTCATGATTGGTGGTGAATTCATGCCGCTTTGTCTTGAATGCGGATGATGGTGAACACCCCGCCCTGGCCGGTCACGGTGATATCGAGCAGCCACAGCACGGGGGGTTGCTCGGCGACGGGCAGATACCGCACCGCGGTCTCGTACACCCCGCCGCCATGATCGGTGATCGATACACACCACGGCACTCGTGGTGGTGTCGCGGAGATCCCTTGAGCCAGTTGAGGTTCTGCGGGGATTCCCGGACCGCGGTTGGTGAGGTCCAGTGCTGCTTTCGGGTCTCGGGCATCGAAATACGCATGCTCGTAGGCTGCGATCACGCCGGGCCCGGTGCTGCGGTCCCCGGCGCCGTCGGTGACCACCGTCGCCCCGACCGAGCCGACAGCGCAGAACGGCGCCGCCGAGGTCGGCGCGGCGGTCGAGACGACCGGATACGGATCCGCGGCTGCGGGATCGTGACGGGTTCCGCCCCGCACGACGCCGAGCACGACAACTCCGGTGATGACCGCTGCGGCCGCGACCGCGAACCATAGACCGCGCCCTGTCCTTGCCGAGCGCCGCCGTGCTGCGGTGCGTGGCTGGCCCGGCGCTCCCGTCTGGATGCGGCGAGCGCGCCGCCGGGCCGAAACCGGGGTGCCAGGGTCGCGGGTGATGGCCGGATCCTCCAGCCACCGCCGCCACAGCTCGGTATCGGTCATCGGCAAGGTCCTTCGATTCGGTTATCGCAGCGCGGTCTGCACCGCGCCCAGGACTCCGTTGATCGGCCCGGCCAGTAGCCCGGCCTGCTGCGGGGACACCGGCGCCAGCGCCTGCACCGCATGCCGCGCCGCGGCCACCGCGCCGTTCACCTGGGCCGTGGCCTGGTTCACCGCGCCGTTCGCCTGGTTCACTGCGCCGTTTACCTGGGCCACCGCCCCGTTCACTGCGCCGCCCACCTGGGCGCCCACCGCCTGCACCGCGGCCGGTGCGGGCGGGACAGCCGGTGCGGACGCAGGCCGGGGCACGGGGGCTGGCGCAGCGGCGGGGTGCTGATCGAGCCTGCCGCCCAGCGCGCCGCCGATCACCGAACCTGCCATTGCGCCGACCGCGGCCGCGCCGACCATGGCGGGCACGCCGAGAACCAACGAGCCCGCCGTGCATCCGATCAGGCCGCCGACCAGCGCGGCGGGCACCGCGGCCACGCCCAGGGTCGGGATCCCCGCTACCGCCGCGCCGACCCCGGCTCCGATCGCCAGTCCCGCGAAACAGCCGCCGATTGCCGCGACTGGCGTCACGATCAGGCTGCCGGTGTAGCTGCCGGTGATCCCCGCTGCCAACGCGGCGGCTGCCGCGTGATCGGCGGACTGGTGCGGATACCCGACCGCGTCGAAGGCCCACGCAGTGCCCCACTCCAACTCATCGGCGCCAGCTTGTGCAGCGAAGACCACACTTGGAGGGATGAACCCCGGCGCCTCGATCCGTGCGTCGCCGAACCTGATCAGATGCGGATCCACCGGCGCGGGCACCCTGGCGGGCGCGGAGCCCTTGTGTGAGTTGGCATTCGATGTGCCGGCGGGGGCTTGGACTGTGACCAGTTCCTGTTGCTGGGGGCGTGGGCGCGGCGGAGCGATCGGCAGATCCTGCACCGGCACGTACTGCGGCTGGGGTGGGGGCGGCGCGGCCGCTTGCGGAGACGGCGCCGCGGCGTGCGGGGCCTGCGGTGAGGGCGAGGGTGCCGGATCCGCGGCCGCGCTCACCCCCACGCAGACACTGCACGCCACAGCTGCCGCTGCCACAGTGAGTCTTCTGTACATCGAGATTCCTTCCCTACCAGTTGATTTCCGTCCATGTCACGATGTTTGAAATGTCAGGAACCGCATCGCGGCCCCCTCGTGTATCAGCCAGAACATGCCGACGTGCATCCGGCGCACGTATTGCGGCAGGACCTGAAAGACCCATTTCGCGTGGGCTGTGTTGATCGAGAATCCGTACGGGTCTCCGCCTACCTCGAGCTGCCAGCGGGTGCCTGCGGCCTCTGCGACCGTGTCCGGAAGTGCGGAGCGGCCAAGGAACAGAGCCACGCCCGCGCCCAGCAGCCGTCGCTGCATCTGCGGATCCCGCGAATAGCCCTCGATGCTCTGGCCGGCCAAGATCAGTCCGACGTTCGCCGCGCGGGCGGTCTCGAGAACCTTCGCGGCCTCCTCGGCTGCGTCGACCTCGCGTTCGACCATCTGGGGAAACTCATCGACGATTACCGAGACCGGCTGTTGCCGTGCCGGGTCGATCGGTGATTCGGCGCGCGAGGCCAGGAAGTCCCGTAGATCTCGCAAGATCAGGTTCGCCAACAACAGCTCGGGTGCCAACACCGGATTCAGGCTCACGATCGTTGCCGACCCCGGTGCCAGCCGCGAAAACGACCATCCCTCACCGGTTTTCGGCAGATATTTCCTCAGGGGAGCAAACATCGCATCAACATCGGCGGCTACCATGCTCGCGTCGGTCTGGCCGAAGCGGTCCTCTTCCACGATCGGCCCTGCGAGCCTGCGGCCCAGATACTTCACCGGATCGGCCAATCGGTCGTTCAGTTCCTCGAGCGAGCGGACCAGCGGCTTGGTGCCGCGACCATCGATCACGAGGTCCAGAACACGCCGGGTCCGCTGGCTGTAGAAGTCGGTGCTGCTCGCCTTGGGGGCGATGAACATCAGCCGCTCGAGCAGTTGCTCGCGAGAGCAATCGAAAAAGTCCCAGCCGCCACGCACTACCCGCACATCGGCGGCCGATCCGACATACTCACGCTGGCGGCGCGCATCCTCACCGAATCGGGCCGCGTCGAACGCCTGCGCTTTCAAGTCGATCAGGACCGAAGTCATATTGGTCCGGTTCGCCACCGCGTGGAGCGCTGCGATCAGCTCGGTCTTGCCGGTGCCCGATCCGGCCAGGATCAATGCTCGCATCTGCCCGGCCACCTGCGGAGCTAGCAGCAGATCACACCCCGGCGCGGTGAAGTGCGAGGAACGCTCCACATCCGTGAGCCGGTCCTCGGGCACCACGATCCCGATGCCGTAGCGGATGATCCCGCTGACCTCGACCGGCACGGGGGCAGTCATCCGCAGCGCGGGATCGATCACCCGTAGGTCCACGGTGTGGGGGTCGAGGCTGATCCCGACCGACCTCGCGGTGAGTTCGTCGTCCGCGCGGCGCACGGCTTCAGCGATCTGTGCGGTTGCCAGCACATCATCGGTGCGGCCCTCGAGCACTTGCAGCCGCAGATGTCTGCGCGCCAGCACAAACGTTCCCGGCGCAGCCAGGGCTCCCGCCGCCAATGACAACACCGCGGGCGCGATCAGTGTGTCGAACCGACCAGCTCTCATCAGCGCTATTGCCCACGCCAGCGAGCCGAACATGACCGCGACGCCAGTGGCCGCGCCTGCGACCATCCACCACCGCTCTGGAGTCAAGAACATCCACCACCGGCGATGCTTGGCTGCGGCATACCCCCGCAGTCCCGCCAGCCATGCCACACCGATGATCACTGCGCCCGGAGCCACGACCACGAGCAGCATTGCCCCGAGCACGACGGCGAGTACCTCGCTGCCCGCTGTGGTCGAGGTTGGCGACTTCTCGCTCGGCATCTAGCCCTCCCCGGTTTGTAACCTTCGTGACTGCGGCGATCGGCGTCCGGCCGTCGCGGGCGGCGCCTTCACCCCCTGGTAACCAGATCAGCGAACAGGCGAGTTCCGCCAACAGATAGAATCTAGATAGAATATGAAGAGAATGTCAATAGGAATACATTCTATTAGACGTTAGGTTTGGGCAGTGACGCAAACGTGCCGCCCATAGGTTTGGGGGGACTGCCGATGGCCGATGTCCACACAGTTGGCGGTACCATCCGCTGCATGAGCATGGCGGGGCCGGCGCATCAGGCGCGATTCGGACGGCGCGTGAAATACGTGCGGGAAGACATACGGCATCTCACGATCGCCGACGTCGCCGACGCCGACGGACCGTCTCGGGGCCGCATGGTCTCGCTGGAGAACGGCACGGGGACCGTACCGGGGGACGCCGTCCTGGGGCGGCTCGAGAAGGTCCTGGGCCTCAAGAAGGGCAGCGCCAAGGAATCGCTGGAGAACGACATAGATCTTGTGCTGGAGGACGGCACAGTAGTTCCGTTCCCGTCCGAGCCTGTGTACTACTCCGAACGGGAGGTGGAGCAGCGCATCGCGTTCGAGAAGGCGATGCTCCGTCACAACCACGACTTCGCCATCTACAAACGAGACGATATGTTCGTCTTGTCGCCCGAGCGGTTACAACAGATCACCGATCTGCTCAACTCCCTACCCCGGGCCACCCCGCCGCCTGAGGATTGAGCGTTCCTCGGGCCGCGGGGCGTCGCCCTCTGCGCCCTCGGCCCGAGGAACGCTGGTCAACCTCGGTCAGGAATTCCGAACGCGCTACGTTTCGAGCACCCGACGTTCCCATGCCGACCGCCGTTCACTTGCCGGTCGAGGATCAGCGCAGTCAGTGCGTCGGCCTCTGCCTCCACTCTCCGGAAGCCGGTCGGATCGGGCACTGGACCTACCGCGAGTCCGTGGCTGCTGATCCCGGTGAGCTGGTTTGCGGCGGTAGAGGCAGAAACCGCACGTTCGCGGTAGTGCCCCAGCAATAGATGCGCAGCAACGTGCACCATAGTTCGCCGCCAGTGCACCGGAGACTCCGCGCGGCGGTGGAGCGCCACGATGCTGTCTCCGCGGTCAACCTGCAGGCCGCACAATCCAGGTGGAAAACCATCCGGCAGTGGCAGCCATATAATCGGTTGCCCTACTTGGCGTTCGACTGCCTCAGACAGATCTGCCATGGTCCAATCGGTCGGCAATGCCAGGCGTTCGGCGATCTCCCCGAATCGTCGAGCGTGTGGGCACCGCGACTTGTCTGGTAATACGGCCAATGTCTACTTCTTCCCCCGAGCACCTGATATCAGAGTTCTAACGATGGGTGTGTAGGTACACAGCACGTCGCCGCTGGCGTGCGGTGCCGCTAACTGCGCGTCAGGGAGGGCCGCGGCAGCGCACCGAACGATGGCCACGGTCGAGAGGTATGCGGCGGACTTCGAATCTCATTAGGCTGCTTTCACGTCGAACCAAGCCCCCCGCTGACGGTATATCCGTCTCCGAAGGGCTCCGGACGCATCAAGCGGCCTGATTGACAGTGCCGACAGGACCTTGTTCCGCCTGGAACAAGTGCGCTACCAGCCGACTCTAATCGGATGTCGTGTGAGCCGCAATCACAGACGAGATCGCATTCCCTTCTCGCGGCGACGTCAAACCCCTGGTTAGACAGCAGATTAGAGCTCAGCTCAGCAGATGGTCATCACATTCATTGACATCGAATCGGGAATTCCGCAGCGGTACAACAAGTTCCAGCGTTCTGAATCGAGCAGAATCCGGATCGGCATCGGGTACACGGGCGGATCCGGCTCGCCCCGAGGGATGTTCAGTGGTAGAACCGTGCAAGTGACGACGCCTGCGCACATGACGTTCGATGACGAGTACTTCGCGGCGCCGGAGATGGTCATGCAAAAGCTTGCGGAGCAGGGGCCGATCCACCGCTTTTCGGCGCCGCAGGGCATCGACGGGTGGATGATCACCGGCTATGAGCTGGCTCGCGAGGTTTTCACCCATCCCCACGTGGTCAAAACGCCAGAGACCATGAACGGCTCTTACGTCTCGGACACCACCAACCTCTCGCGGCGTTCGCGATTCAACAGGTGGGCGAACGCGCATCTCATCACCCATATGCTCGGGTCCGAGGCGCCTGACCATGATCGGTTGCGTGCGGTCGTCGCCGAGCCGTTCAGCCCTCGCGCTCTGGCCGCCCGCGCCCCTCGTATCACACAGCTTGCTGATGACTTGCTGGATCAGATGAGTTCCACAGGGACAGTTGATCTATCGGCGGCGTTCGCCGTGCCGCTGCCGGTCCAGATCGCCGCCGAGATCACCGGCGTTCCGATCAAGCATGCCGACACCATCACTCGGTCCTCGGCTGCGCTCGGCGATTTCCTGACCTCGAGTTTGCCCGAGCTGCGCAACGGGGTGATCGATTACGCCCGGATGATCGGGCCACTGATGGTCGCGCGGCGGTTCGCGCCGCGCGATGACATCCTCAGCACGCTCGCTGCCGCCCACCGCCGCGGGGAGTTAAGTTTCCGCGAGGCCACCTCGACGGCATCAATAATATTGCTGGCCGGGCATGAGGCAGTTACCTCGATGATCCTGACCACGGTCTTCGCGCTGCTGACCCATCCCGCCGAAATGGCTCGTGTGCGCGAGGATCCGAAATCCCTCGATGCCGTGATCGAGGAGGCGTTACGTGTGTATACGCCACAGCCGGTGGCAACACTACGGGTGGCGACCGCGCCGCTCACGCTGGCTGGTCAGGATATTCGTGCGGGAGAATGGATCTGGATCTCCTTGCTCGCCGCTGGCTACGATTCCCGGGCCAATGAGTGCCCGCATGCCTTCGACTCCGGACGCAAGCCGCGGCGCGCTCTGCCATTCGGCCATGGCATTCACTACTGCCTCGGTGCCCCGCTCGCGCGCATGCTCACCCGCATCGCGGTCACTCGGCTCCTGGACCGGTACCCGGACCTCGCCTTGACGATAGGCGCGGACGAGATGCGATGGCGACGCGCGATTTTCTTCCGGCGCATCGTGGAAATGCCCGTCAGCCTGCGATAGGCCGCTGGAAACGCGGGCTATCGCGCCCGGGGGTGGCGACGCCACGACTATGACCTCCGTCCTGGCGGGTGGACGTCATCCGCATGGTTGCCGCTCGTTGGCTCCTCCGTCCGGCAATTTCGCACCAGCGCGTCATCCCGGGAAGCAGGCGACGCACAGAATCGATGCCGCCGATGAGGGTTGCGCCGGCTATTACGGCGCCCTGAGCCCACCTCCGGTCGGGTAGTCCGAGCAGATCGGCGTTGTCCTTCCCCAGCACCAGGTGGCCGTAGGCGCACATGAGGTAAGTTGCTGCCGCGCGGTAAATGTCGTGTCCCAGACCACGGCTGTCACCGGCGACAAGAGGGCCGATGGCATGGATGAGAGCCTGTGCCAGACGCCGCGAATCCCCGTCGGGGGCGAGGAATTCGTAGTCTCCCTGGATCCCGAGCATGCGCCAGCAGTCCTTTTCGGTGCTGGGCAGGATTTCCGGGCGCACACCGATGAGGTGTCCGACGTAGCGCCAGAGGTGGTAGACCGCATCCTTCTCGGCCGTAGTGAAATGCAGCCCGCAGACTTGCGATCCCGCTATCGGTGCCACCCCGAACAGCATGACTGTCCCCGCGAGCTGGGAATTATTGAGCGGAAGGTCCCATGCCGCGCTGTCCCAGTCCGGACGGCGGGCCATCCCGGCGCGCACCAGCGCGTGAGTCAGGCGCACCTGCGCAACACCTTTGAATCCCGGCGCGAATCGGTGCATCCCGCTCGGCGTGGTGACATTCAGCCACCACGTCACGGTTTCGGCCAAGCGTTGAGGTGTCATATATTCCAGGTTTCCGGTGCGCACGAGAGGTTTGGTGACGCGGTGTGCCAGGTAGCCGCCGCACAGCGCCAGCATCGCCAAGGCGGCTAGGCCGATCAGGCCGGTGCGGGCGGTAACGCGGCAGGCCAGGTCGAGCTGGCCCGCGTCGAGCCAGTAGGGCTCCTCCAAGGCTGCGAAGAAGTCCCGGAGTTCGGCGGGTGGGTCGGTGACCGCGTCGATTCCGTGCTCGAGGGCGGTGTCGAACAGGGCGCGGCCGTGGCCGGGTGGGAGCCGCTGGATCATCGCGACTACGGCATCGGCGGGCGGGTCACCCAGGCGGGGGTAGCGGCGCAAATAGGCTGCGCGCTGCTCGTCGGTGATGCGGATATCGCCGGGAGCCAGGCGCCGCAGGCCAGGGAACGGAATCCGGGCTGGTGGCGGCTCGGCTTGATGTTCGGGATATCCGCCGGTCATGTCAGTGCCGCAGCAATACCGGGGCCAGGATGCTCGGCCGGAGCAGGGTGGCGGGCGGGTCGATCAGGGACATCACCCGCTCGAATGCGTGCGCGACACGGGGATCGGTAGTGGCGCGGGCCAAGACCTGATCCAGGTAGCGATGTTGCGCGCGGATCAGTGGCCCGGTCGGTGCGTTGACGGTGCCCTGGTAGCGGCCGTCTTCGGCCGTCGACATCATCCACGCCGCCGCCGATGCTGCAGTGATCGCTGCGCGCGCTGCGCGGGAGGTGCGGGGACCGATGTCGCGGTAGCGTTGCGCGGCTGCACGCAGCCCGATCGCGGCGTCGATCGTGGTGGTCATGCCTTGCCCGTACACCGGATTCAGGCAGGTGTGGGCATCTCCGAGCGCGACCAGACCCTCTGGGGTGCCGCGAGTTCCGACATGTCGTCGTGTGCTCGGGCCCGGGCGAAAGCCCCAGACCTCCCCTGCGGGCTCAGCTTCGTGCAGCATGTCGGCCAGCAGTGGTTCCCGCTGCTGGAGCTGGGAGAGCATCGTGGCGAATCCTTTGTCGCCGGACGCGGGTTCGTGTCCGCGCATCCCGCCGAGCGAGACGATCCACCGATCTTTCGAGATCGGTAGCACCGCCCCGGTCCAGGGCTGCTCGCGGGTGGCCTGCACATACAGGGCAGAGCAGCCGAGCAGGGAATTTAGTGGGCGGTACACGATCCGGCTGGTGTACGCCACGCCGGCGTCTACGACATCGGTGGGCAGCGGGGCACACCCCAAAGCGGCGAGCCATCGCGGTAGCCGAGTACCGCGGCCGGAAGCATCCACCACTAGTTCGGCGGGCTGTCGCGACTGGGTAACTTGCCCGCGCCTGCGGATCCTCACGCCGGTCACGGCGCGATCGGTTCCGAGCAGCCCGACCACCTCGGCGCCCTGGACGACCTCGATCACCGTGCCGTCGATAGTCTGCGACGGTGGGTCGCAGACGCGTGTACGCACGACGTGGTCGAGCAGCGGACGAGGGCAGCTCAGGAACGCAAGGTCCGTGTGATGGTCTGCCATCGGACCCGCGGAGGTCCGCCAGCGCAGCTCACCGGACATCGCGACCAGGACCGCGCCACGGGCCAGCAGTTCGGCGCGCACGCCGGGCATGAACGCCTCGAGGCGGCGGTGCCCGCCCTCAAGTAGCAGATGGCCGTGGCGCGCCTGCGGCACCCCTGGCCGGAAAACGGGCTGGTCCGGGTATACGTCGCGCTCGAGGACGATAACCCGTTCCGCAGCTCCCCGCAGTGCCCACGCCGCCAGCATGCCCGCCAGCCCGCCACCGATCACGACCGCAGTCCCATGCTCCCGGGGCCGGGCGGTGCTCATGCCGTGCACCTGGATGCGCTCGTCGACCACGGTGTCCTCGGGTCGAGATTCGGCAGGCTCTGCACACCGGCCACGGTCTGGTTGCTTGGCTGGGTCATCGGCGTCGTCCGATCATGCGGCCGAGAATGCCGTCCCGCGCGCCGACCAAAGCCAGGTCGGTCCACGGCGACCCCGGCTTGAGACTGGGGACGTGAACACTGGCTGTCACCTCGACACCGTTGGTGGCCAACGTCTTTCGTGTCTCGTCCGCGTGGAGTATCAGACGGCCCGCGGCTTTCAGGGTCGCGATGACGACGAGTACTGCCTGGTCGGCGTGCACCGTTGTCGAGGCGGCCCCTACTGCGCCCGCAGCGTCTTCCTCGACGTGCAGTACACCCACGACGTTCTGGTCACGCAGCAATATCAGGACCAATCCGTCGCTGACCTCGGCCAGGACGCGAGCGGCTTCTACCGAGATCGGCAATGCCCGGGCGCTCATCGTGACGATCCCCAGCGCTGTGCCTGGGTGCGCAAGTCACCGCACACCGCCGAGAGCGATGCGGCGGTTGCCTCGAGGCTGTGCCCCCGCTGGATCTCGCCCCGGTCGCGATGCGCCTTGGCGATCAGCACGACCGCGGCCATCAGCTGCGCCAGCAGTAGCAGCTGCTCTCGGGGCGGATCGATCACCGCTCGATCGAGCTGGGCAAGGCCATACGCGATGCGCGCGGTCCCCGCACTGATCTCGGTACCGGTCCCCTCTGGCGGTGCGGCTTGGGCCGAACGTCCCAAATCCAGTGCTGCGCCAGCGATTCGCTCGGCTATAGCGGGCTGAACCCGGTGAGACCATTGCGCAAGGACCCCGGCGGTGCGGGCGGCGGCGTGCGCCCACGGTCTCGTCGAGTTCGAGGGAACAGTCCGCAGTACGGCGCCGATCTGCGCGGCCGCGGTGATCATCCTGGCCCACATGACCGGATGGCTGAGGCGGATCCCGCCGCGGTCGAACGCGCCGGGCACCTGCTGCGCCTGCCACATCATCGCGGCGCGGACCTGGGCGGCGTAGCTGGTGTCCCAGTCACGGCGCAGCACCGACAGCGCCAGGTCTCTGCCCAGGTCGATATCGCGGTAGAGCCTGCCCTCGTGCGCGAGCGCGTACCGGGTGATCGGGGTCGCGCCCGAGCCCGCCCAGACCTCGATGCCGGTAGCCCGGATCCGCGCGATGAACTCGTCCTCAGCCAAGCTGGCGACGGCAGCAGCCCGGACCATCAGCTCGAGATGAACTCGGACGTTCGCAGGCACGGGGCGATGCTCGATGTCGAGCGGATCATCGATGTCGCCCCTGGGCCGGTGCTGCGGTAATGCCAACCCGTACTGCTGCAGCCAATTCGCTCTGGATTTCTCGGTCATGTCCCCTCCTGGATATTCGGTTGCTTCTCGGGAATGTGCGGTGTGCTCGGAACATGTTGTTCCGCACTGTGTTTGCAGTGCGGGCCTCGGATCCCGATGCACGTCATGACCGTTGCGGCCACGACGATCGCGGTCGCAATGACAGCGGCAATGACGTTGTGGCTCATAAGGTCTGGCCTCCGCTGTGATGTTTTTCCAGGTCTCGCCGGCGCTCCAGGGCCGGAGGTCCGACAGCTCGTTGAGGTACCGCCGTAGGCTGGCCACGCCCCAGGTGCGGGTAGCCGGAACAGACTCAGAGGCCGGTGGACGGGCGTTGCCGAACGTGGGAGAAACCATGGTCACGACGCGGTCCTGTGTCGGTAGGCAAGCACCGCATCCTCCTGGATGGCGGTGGCGATCTGCGTTCCGTCATAGGCGTAGAACTCCCCAGCAACCAGCGCCCGGGAGGCTGCGGCAGTGGGTGATTCGGTGGTGTAGAGGATCCAGTCGTTCATTCGCGGTGGCCGATGGATCCATAGGTGGTGGTCGAGCGTGGCCGCGACGACGCGGTCAATTCCCCAGGCAAGGCCATGTCTGGTGATGATCGGATCCAGCGGTGTCTGGTCACTCCCGAACGCGAGCACCGCGGCATGGATCAGCGGATCGTCCGGCAGCGTGCCCTGCGCACGCATCCATGCCCGGCAGACAGTGGGACGGCGGCCTTGCCTCTGCAGCTCCCAGGGGGGCGCATCGGTATACCGGATGTCCAGCGGCATCAGGGTATTGGTGAACATTTCCAGTCCGGTCCGCCTGGCGAACGATTTGGCGATCTGCGGCAGCCCCTGCGGGGCGGGCACCGATGGCATCGGGATCTGATGCTCGAGCCCTGCCCGCGGGGCTTGGAATCCGGCGAGGAACACCGCCACGATCTGCTCGCCCTGGTAGGCAGTTACGGCGCGGCTGGCGAGCGTGCGCTCGTCGCGCAAGCGTTCGACGTGGTAGGACACCGATTCGTCGAGACTCCCTGCCCGCACGAAGTGCGCGCTGAGGGTGTGCAACGGCCGCCGTTCATAGTCGGTGACAGTGCGCCCGGCGGCCATAGCGGCTTGAGCCAGGAATTGACCACCGAAAACGCGGCGCCAGCTTTTGGCCGGGTGATGGCCGGCGAAGGTGTCCGCGTCGATCGGTTCCACCTCGAGCAGGTGCAGTAGTGCTTCGAAATCGGTTGTCTGGGTGTGGGTCACGGAAGTTCTCCGGTCTGCTGGAGGGATGTATCGGTGACGGGTGCGGTGCGGCTGCCACGCCCGGCGGGTGGGTGCGCGGGGAGTTGAATCGCTGCCGCCGCGAGCGCTCCGGCCAGCACGACGACGCTGGTGATCGCGAACAACTGGTGCATCGATGGGATGTAGTGAGGGCCGGGCGTGAGGACGGCGGCCACGACCGCGACGCCGAGCGCGGCCCCGGTCTGGCGAAGGGTCAGACCCATGCCCAGTCCGGCGCTGATATCGGCGTCGGGCACGGTCGCGGCGGTGATGATCGCCAGGCCGGTGACCGTGGCGCCGACTCCCCCACCGAACGCGACCGCCAATGCCCACCATAGAGGCAGATCCGTTGTGGCGGAGAATTTTTCGCTCGCACAGACCGCGCAGGCACCGGCGATGATCGTCATCCCGGCTGCGCACAGCCATCCGGGCCGCCGCGCGGCCACGCCCCGCCCGCATATCGGGGCCGACAGCATCGCTGCCACCCCGATCACGCCGATGCAGCCTGCGGTCTGCAGCAACGATTGCCGCCAAACCTGCTGCAGGAAAACGGGAATCGCTAGGAGCACTACGCCCATCGCGACGCCGAGTGCGGCTTGGACCGCGCCCGAGGTCGCGAATGGCCCGGACCGCCACAGCTGTATCGGCAACCCGGGCCGGACGTGGGTTCCGCCACGCCAGCACGCAGCCGCACAGCTCAGCAACCCGGCCACCGTCAGCACTATCGTGGCCGTGCTGGTCGCTCCCCAGGAGTGGCCTTCGGTCAGCGCGGCGACCACCATCGCGACGCCGCCACTCCACAGCAGCACCCCGACCAGATCAGGTCTTCCACGTTGCCCTCGGGCATCCGGCGCCCGCGCGACCGCGATCAGGGGCACAAGAATCGCACAAATCGGCAGGTTGATCAGGAAGATCGCTCGCCACCCCCACCAGGTGACCACCACCGCGCCGACCGCTGGACCGAGCGCGGCGGCCAGCGCACCGGCCGCCGCCCAGGCCCGGATTCCAGCCGCTGCGCGGTCCGGAGGAACGCTGGCCAGCACCGCTCCCAAGGCCGCGGGCAACATCAGCGCCGCCGCGATGCCCTGAGCAACCCGCGCTCCGATCAGCACTCCTGCGCTCGGCGCCAGCGCGCACCCCATCGATGTGGCAGCGAATCCGACCACCCCCGCCATCAGCACGCGGCGGTGCCCGATGGCGTCGGCCCATCGGCCCGCGACGGTCAGCACGGCCGCGAAAGCGGTTGCGAACCCACTGATCACCCACGTCAGTCCTGCTCCGGCTGACGGAAAGCGCACGGCGAGGGTGTTGTACGCCAGATTCACCACGGCCGAATCCAGGAGTGCCAGAAATGTTGCACTGCAAGCGATCAGAAGAATCCAGCAGGCCCGCGACATACCGGCTCGCCCCGGGTCATCTGGCCATTGCAGCTCGTGAACCAACTGCCCGCGTCGGGGAACGAGTTCGGGATGCGTGTTCTGCAACCGAACCATGATCTGCTCGGCAGTGAGATCGCGACCGCCGCGTCGCGCCTTCACCGGGAATTCGACGCGTTCAGACTGTAATTCGGCGAATTCCCCAGCGCGCTCATCCCGGCGTGGATGTGCTGCAGCGAACGCGGGGCTGGTACGCCACCGCTCAAACGCGGCGATGTCGTCCCACACGGTGATGGACGCGAGAACCGCTCGATCCGCACCGGACACGCGAACAAGATCGAATCGTGTCAGCCCGACCACCGCGTCGAGGGTCCGCAGAGTGGCCCGGAACGAATCGGCGATCCATGTTTCCAGCCTGGGGGGTCCTGTGATCAGATTTACCACCGCGACAGCGCGGGCCGACCGTGTCATCGGGCGGATCATCGGCGCCCTCCGGCAGAATCACGGGCCATCGCCGACATCCATTGTGTTACTTGTGGATTAGCGGCATACGAATCGTGGGGGCCGATGGATCCAGCGAGACGCAGCAGTGCCGCGGCGTCGGCGGCGTTCGCCGCAAGATTGGGGCCGATGGAGCCAGCGAGCTCGGCCGCCAGGTGCGGCAGCTGCCCGATCGGATCGGCCACCACCGCCCCGAGCACCTGCTGCATCTTCGCGGCCGCGGCCTGCGTCTGCTGCGCCGGCGGAGCCGGATCCGGTGACACTGCCGCCTGCGCCACACGGTCCGAGATGGTGCGACGCGGCAAATAGTCGACTCGGCCGCCCTGGACATGAACGTCGTCCAGCAGCGTCTGGGATATGGCCGCGGCCACCGACCCCGATACCGCCGCCCCCGCCGAGGTGACCGCCGAGATCGGGTCGCGGAAATCGGTGTGCGCCGCGACTCCCGCCACGAATTTCACTGCATCGGCGTCCTCGGGGGCATTGCAAGCAAGATCCCCGGGTGCACAGACCTCTACCACTCGTCCATCCATGTCCCCGAAATCCTGTGGATTCGAGGCGATTCCACCATCGGCGGGCACCGGCGCCAGGCGCACGGAACTGGTCGCAGTTCCGGATGTTCCCGGTACCGGGTCTGGGGATTGCTGCCCGGGGCGGCCTGGGATCGCATTCGGGCCGGGTGGCCGGGTCCAGTCGCTGATCGCCGCGACACCCGCGATGCGGTCCGATGGCACCGGCCCGGTCTCTGCGCCCTCGCGGCGGGCGAAATCCATTGCGGGGCCTGCGCCTTGGGAATATCCGAGGACCGCGATCCTTGAGGTGGGGCACTGCGCGGCGACCTCGGCGGCCGTGAGATCCAGCCGCGACTGCGCCTGGAGTGCCGACGAAGCGAAACTCGGGCCCGGAGGAGTGCCTGGCACGCTGCCGAAACTGGCCGGGTAGGGGATGAAAACCTGGGTCATGTCGCTGTCGTGGGCCAGTGGGCCCAGGATGCTGCCGAGCATGCCGGTATTGGCCTGCGGATCCGCGACCAGTGACGATTGACCGGTCCCCTGGATCCCGAGCACAACCAGCGCGCGGCAGCCTTGCGGTAGCGGCACCGCACCGGCATCCGCGGCGGCCGTCCCAGTACTTACGCTTAGCGCCGCAGCGACCACGGCAGCCGACCCGAGCACCCCTCCGACCTTTGCCCTGCTCACCACGTATCCCCCGACTGGCCAGCCCTTTCCAGGCTTCCGCCCGGTACAGCGAGGCTCCGCCGCTCGGTCAACGTGCCGATTGGCGACAAGGTGCTGTGGTCCTTCAATTTAGTTGTGCTGCTTGTCAACTCGGCAGGGTTGCCGAGAACAGAGATGGTCATACTCACTCGCCCTTCACAATTCGCGTCCAGGCCGCGGGCGTGCACCGTCGTGATAGCCGGTGATCATCGACGCTCGCGCGGGCCTCGACCGGGGCCGGACGCGTTCAGAACTGACCGCCCTGGTGCGACCCCAGCGGCAGCGCTATCGAAAAGCGGGGCCGCGCAACGCATTTGCGCGGCCCCGCAGGACAGGATCAGGGGATGAACCACGAGGCGATGTCGACCAGATCCACTACCGCGTTCCATATCGCTATCGCCGCGCCAACGATGTTCATTTTTCGTTCCTTTCGTCGATCGAGCCGCACGATGCGGCCGGGATCGAGGACGTGACAGCCGATCCAGCGCACCGGATGTGCGCTGACGAAGGCTCTCGGAGCCGGACTCCCACCCCTCAGAAAGGAATTTAGATAGAACAAGATGTGCCTGTCAATAGAATTTGAATAGAATCTGTTCTCTTCTTGCGCTACCGTGATCCACATCCGGCGAGACGTCACACACGGAAGGAGACGTGGTGAGCGACGCGAACGCAGCGAACGTTCCCTCACATCAACGATTTCGCGAACAACCAGCAACATCAAAGTTGGCGGGTCGGTTGACTGCTCAAGTGAGTCTGTCGTGGCCTATCAGTCGGCATCGCGGCGGTCCAGCAGAACCTGGGCTATGTACGGCTCTCGATGGCCGCTTGGCATCTTGGCCAGCAACAAGTAGGAGGAGGGGAATTCCATGGAGTCAGAGCTGACATCGCCTTCGCCGCCCAATACGCGTACGCCTTCGGCAGCGGCGCATGCGACGCCTGCGGAAGGTGTACGCGGGCCGCGCCACGGCGAGGCTAGGCAACAGAAATCGGACGCGACCAGCTTCGAAGGAACCAGCCCGCCAGCACCGCCCTCCGGCCCCGAATACGTTGCGGCCCCGAACTGCGGAGAATCCGGATGCCCGTCCCGATCTCAAGTTTCGGAACGCGCTGATAGCCCATCGGCGATCCTCGGCAGTAACAACGGCGGTACTCAGATTGGCGTATTGCTCTGCTCGACGGCCGTGATCATCAACTACAACGTTGCTCCGGATCGGCCTGACGGCCCCGCACTAGCCCACCAGCACGGACGTACTCTCAAATCGCCTGTGACGCTTGAGCTGGTGCCCGGTTACAACAGATTCACCTTCGGCCCGAACCTGACCCGCGTGAGCATGGCCCCCGGGCACCGCCACCGCCGCGATGCGCTCGCCATCGCGGCGCTACTGATCCGAGAACGTCTAGAGGAGCAGGGCGCGCTCACACATCGGCTGCAAGGTAATCCGAGGATGGCTCGCAACGGCAAGATCACCGTCGTGTTGTCCACCCGCACGGGCCGCCGCCTCAGCAAGATCACCGTCACGCCGGCCGAAATCCTCGCCCACCTACAAGAATGGGCGACGGCATGATGAGTGAAGGATCACAGTCATCAGCCGGAGATTCCGTACCTGACACCTCGAAGACCTATTCGTCGAAGGTGGTCGGAAAGGCGCTCGGCCATTCGGCCTACTGGGTCGAGGAAGCCGCTCGGCAGAAGCTCATCCCGCACCTGCGGGTCGGCCGGCGCCTGCTCTTCACCGCCGAGCAGATCGAGCAGATGCTGGGCCTGTTCACGGTGTCGGAGCAAACACCCGAGCAACCGGCACCTCCTCGGCGGCGCCAGGCGAAAGGTGCCCGGCCGATGCGTCTGCAAGCTCGCATCCCGGCACGAAGGCGGAACGCAACATCACCATGAGTGCCTGCGGGTAAGAGGTGTTGATGCCCGCGCCAGTTGACCTCGCCGGCGTCGGAGACCGGCGTCATCCACGGCACCGACCTCCCGTCGCGGCGAGGCCGAGGCAGCCCGCACCCAAGGTCACATCTGCGCTGGCCGGGCCATCCATCATCCGATAGAGGCCCGACCAGCAGTCATGCAGCGATCGAGCGCTCCTGTTGGTCCGTCTCGCGTGCTCGTACCTGCAGCAAGCCGTTCAGAATCGAAACCGGCGATGTGGGGCACATGGCGAACCTCTTATCCAGCGCGTCGTTCCACACGGCTGTAAGGTCGGCCATCAGCTTGTCGATCATGACCTGGGTGACCTCGGTGTAGATTGCCTGTACCGACGGATCGCTGTGCCCTAGACGGGCGTCGATCAACTTGTTCGGTGTACCCAGCTCGACCAGGTTGGTCCTGTGTGAACGCCGGTTCCCATGGGGTGTCATGCCGTCGGCGATCGGCTGCCAGACCCCGTCTGCTCGTTTGCTCGCACCGCGGCCACGAATCGGCACGCCAGGAAACGGATCGACTGAAACAGGCACGGGATGGGACAAACATGTCCCACGTCTTGGATACACGCCCGACACGGCCGGTGCAAAGATGGACTCGTGGAAACTCCCTCGTCTGTGGTGGTCAACGTCATCGCGGTCAGCTTCGGGGATGTATCCCAGCTCGGTTGCGGCCTGGCGAACCCGCTGCCGCATAGCGTCGGAGACCCGCCCTCGTGCCTGCATCGATTTCGTAACCGAGGTCTGCGAAACACCCAAATGCTTTGCCAGCGCAGTCGCGGTGACTCCTGATTCCGGCTGTTTCTTGCCGTAGCCGCAAAAAACATATGTTAAGCCGTGGCACGCGCACGGCCGACGGCTCGATCGCACAATGAACCCGTTTACAATCTGCCATAAGAATTCCGGCAAATGTATCGTGCGAGTCTTGCCCATCTTCGGTCGGCGGCGAATAAACTCTCCCCCCACTTCGACTATTTGCCACTGAACCTCGATACGCCGGTTCTTCACGAATTCTACTTCCAGACCCCTCAGCTCACCAAATCTCATTCCGGTGTACCACTTTATTATTTCGAAAACGAATTCGTCGTCGCGGCCCGATAGCAAGGCCATACGCTCAGCGATCAAGAGCGCACCGATTGCGTCAGTGATAACCTTAACCTTGCCTTGAACTCGCTCGGCACCCATGCGCTGCCCGCGGTTTCGCCTTTTCGTTGCCGGATTACGCAGAATCCGTCCTTCCTCAACCGCATCTTCGAGAATTACATGTAGGATCGCTCGAATTGTTCGTATAGTTGCAACCGCATAGCCAGCAGCGCGTTCCTCCTTCTCCCATGCAGACACGGTTCCCTTGGTTATTTCGCGCAGGTACATGGAGCCAAATTTTGGCAGTAGGTGACACTGGATGTACGACGCATAGTTGGCTGTCGTGGTCTCAGCAAGATCTTGCTCGTCGAACCATCCGTTTACGTATTCGGCGAATGTGATGTC
Organism: Nocardia sp. GP40; assembly: GCF_050434125.1. NCBI lineage: Bacteria > Bacillati > Actinomycetota > Actinomycetes > Mycobacteriales > Nocardiaceae > Nocardia > Nocardia sp. GP40. The sequence goes on from NZ_JBNPVW010000002.1 coordinate 414,525, forward strand.
ATCCGAGCGAACATCGTTCTGCAGGATGAGACCAGAACGGCTGATAGAAGCATTTTGCCTGGTGACAGCCGGGAGCGATCCAGATACGTTCATCTCAGCGCGTACCTGATGCTCAAGCTCCGCTCGATCAGCCTCGCGTTTCGCGTCATCTTTAGTTGTATACCGAATCGGTTTCCCGTTAGAACCAACTACAGTCCGATACGCCCCGTCATCGGTCTTGTAACGAGCCTCCCAATAACCCCCGCGCTTATTTGCGTACCCCACTTCACCCCTCCTGATGAGAGCGCAAATCGTGCAGAGAGATCGGGCTCATTGGATTGCGTTCGATCCAACGGTCGTTCACTGCTGACTCAAGAATTATCCGTAAGAGTGCCCAATAGGCTCGCAAACTTGCGTCTGAGCATCCTGCAGATCGTAGTTCCTCACGCCATCTCGAAACTATCCGGTCGGATATTTCACACAGTCTGAGATGACCTAATGCGGGCAGAAAGTGGCGTTGAATTATTCCAACGTAAGTGGCTACTGTACTACTGGCAAGATGCCGCTGCCGCCATTCTACCCATTTATGCGCATACTCTTCGAATGTCACGTCGATCGACTCAGTGTGAGACCTCACCGATCCAGCGGTGCCATCAGCGTGAGATATATCGGATTGTTGACAAACATAGTGACCGAGTTGAAATGGGGATGCCACGCAGACCTCCTGGCGTTATTCGCGCCAGCATGGCACGAACGAGGAAATAAGATCAGAGGCGAGCACTGCACGAACAAAATTCGGCTATGCCCGGAACCGCGCCGATCTAGACCCTCGACGCAACTGCGGTGAGAATCACCGACAGTGCATAAGCTGCAAGCGCCAGGATAGCGACAGATTCGACTCCGGCGCAACAATCTTCCGTGGACGATCTGAGCCGTCGGACGGTCGCGGTGAACTCCGTCCTCCTGAACACAAGCGACACGCCATGCGGCTCTGGGCCGACACGCCGGACCGCAAGAACTAATCTGGCGGCGGTAGCTAGAAGTTGCCCAGTAACCACAGGCTAAAGTCCAGCAGCGCCGTGCGACGTAGCCATCCCCGAAATTTCCCCCAAATGTCAGTCCAAGGCTGAGCCGGACCAGCTATCGGCGACGGGTCCGCGAACCCGTGCGGTTCGCGGACCCGTTCCATGTCTACGGGCCCTGTCGCGGGACCTGCGTGTTTACACTCCGCTGCCGCCTTCGGCCCCGCCGCGTCCGTGCCATGTTTCAGCGCGGTTACCAGCGACTTAGCACTCTCTGGTACTTGTGTGCCAGACATTGTCCGGGCCATTCTCGGGTACTCGCAACTTCAGGACGGCTCGCTATTTCGGCAGCCATCCCGGTACGACTCGGGAGGCCACGATGCACACCAACGATCCGGTTCGAGTCACGCCGTTCCAGGCGCACGGATCACTGCGGGGGTTCCTCATCGGGGGCCGGTGGCCGGATACCACCAAGGAGTGGGCGCAGCTGCTCGCTCTGGCCGTGCGGGTCGCCAGCCTGCCGGGACTGCTGGCCACGACCACGGTCTTCGGCGCGCGCGAGGATCTGCCCGACGATCCCGAACCCGGCACCGTGGGCCTGGTCCTGGCGGAGGGCCCGATCCTGGGCGAACGAGCCCTCGAGCCGGGACGGTTTGCCCAGCATGTGCCGTCGGCGCTGATGATGCTGCATCCCCCCTCGGAAACGCGGCCCTCGCTGCCCGAATGCAGCGGCGCCGCCTCGGGCTGCGTGCTGCTTCCGGGCCTGCCGCACCTGGGTCTGCAGCATCGCGCGGCCTGGGTGGAGGCCGAGCTGGACGGCACGGTGACCTCGATGGTCAGCCGGGTCGGCGTGGATCCGATCAGCGACCCGGACACCGCGGTGCTGGCGATGCTCATTGCCGCATAAGGCGATGCGCACGAAGTGTGACGGGTACCCGAAATCTTCGGGTTGGATCGCCAAACTTATTGTGCGCATTGCGATTTCGCCCACGCCCGGTTGGCATCGCGCGGCACCTCGGGGTAGGCTTGCTCGCAGCGAAGGGGAGTAGCCCCCAATCGCGCGGTCGACATGCTGATCCCATCGGATCCGGCCGCGCGAACCGGTACCACGGCGGGTCAACACACCCGGCGCCGCCGGTGGGCGAGACCTTCGGCCGATAGCAGACCAACCGAATTCTCGGATGCGTTGTCGGCCGACAGGCATCCCCGTCTGCGGCCGACAGGCCGAAGACCTGGGAGCGCAATCATGATCGCCACGATATTGCTGAGTTTCGGCGTGCTATTCGTCGCCGAGCTCGGGGACAAATCCCAGCTGATGGCGCTGACCTTTGCCCTGCGCTATCGGTGGTGGGTCGTGCTGTCCGCCATCACCGCCGCCAGCGTGGCGGTCAATCTGATCGCGGTCGGCGTCGGGCACTTCGTCGGGGCCGCGCTGCCCACCCCCGCGATCGCCGTCGTCACCGCCGTCGTGCTGCTCGCGGTCGGCCTGTGGACCCTGCGCGGCGCGCGCACACCGGAGCCGGATCCCGAGCTCGCCGAGGACGATTCCGCGCGCCGCTCCCCCGCCAAGGCGTTCCTGGTGGTGCTCTCGGCCTTCCTGCTCGCCGAGCTCGGCGATCGGACGATGTTCGCTATCGTCGCGCTGGCCTCGGACCGGAACTGGGTGGCCGTCTGGGCCGGTTCGGTCGCCGGGATGGTCGCGGCGGGCGCACTGGCCATCGTCCTGGGCATCGCGGTGGGCAAGCACATCCCCGAACGGGCGATAGCGATCGGCTCGGGCCTGCTGTTCCTGTACATCGGCGCGGCGACGCTGCTGGCGGCGGTGGCACCGCACCTGGGACGGCTGCCGGAGTGCGCGCTCGCAGTGGTCGTCCCGGCCGTCGCGGGCGTTGCGCTGTGGGGGCTCGGCCGGGCAGATGCCCGTCGCCCGGAGCCGATCACGCAGGCCGACCCGAAGCAGGACGATCCCCAACCGCTGCACAGCCGGCGGTAACGGTAGCCGCGCACCGGCATTGGCCAGGTACGCCCGCCAGTCTCAACGCGCGGCCGACGCACCCGCCGCCGACCCGAACAGCTCCCCGCTGCGCCGCAACAGCCCCAGCAGCGGTTCGCGCAATGCGCGCAGTCCGTCCATATCGCCCGCGGCAACCCGGGCGGTGACCATCGCGCTCAGCGCGGCGACCAGCGTCTGACACGCGAACAACTGCTCCTCGGTGTGCGCGTCGAGAATGTCCGCGACCATCGCCACGAAGGACTCCTGCAGCCGCGCGCGCCGGGCGATCGCCTCGGGGCCGACCGCGTACACCTCGATCAGAAACAGGCGCGCATCGGCCGGTTCGGCGGCCAGCCCGGCGAGATACGCGCCCAGCATCGCCTCGATGCGCCCCTCACGGTCGTCCGGTGCGTCCGGCGACTGCGTGGCCGCCACGATCCGCGCGAGCAGCAGTTCCACCGCCCGCTCGTAGGACGCCTCGAAACAGTCCTCCTTGGAACGGAACTGCTCGTAGAACGTCTCGCGGGACACTCCGGCGCGCTTGATGATCGCCGCGACGGACGTGCCCACGTACCCGTTGTCGGCCATCGCCGCCCCCATCGCGCTCAGGATGCGGTCGCGCTGGGAGGCGATGACCGTCTCCCGCGGCAGGCCGTGCCGGCCCCGGGGCAGCCGGCGCCTAGGGGCGTCCGGGTCGGGCAGGGTGGCGTCCGGGTCCGGCAGGGTGGCGGCCGGGTCTGACATGGGTGCGGCTCCAGGTGCTTGCGAGCGGATTTGCTCCATTCTCGCCCAGCCGCGATCCGGCACGAACGACGCCGGGCACGCCCGCCATGTGGCGGCCGATTAGTGTGCGGTGTTGACGGAAGGCCAGCGAGGGCCGTCACAAACGAGAGGACCAAATCACCGTGGAGATTTCCGGCTCTGCCGCAATCATCACCGGGGCTGCGTCCGGCCTGGGCGCCGCGACCGCCAAGCGCTTCGCCGACCAGGGCGCGACCGTATTCGGCCTGGACCTGCAGCAGTCGATCGAGCGGGCCGGCGACAACGTCCCCGCCGGCGTGACCCTGATCCCGACCGATGTGACCAGCGGCGACGAGGTCGCGGCCGCGGTCGCCACCGTCGTCGAGTCCGGCGTGCCGCTGCGCATCGTCGTGAACTGCGCCGGCGTCGGCTGGGCCGGGCGCATTCTGTCCAAGAACGGCCCGCACGATCTGGAACTGTTCCGCACGGTGATCACGGTGAACCTGCTGGGCAGCTTCAACGTCATGCGCCTGGCGGCGGACGCGATCTCCAAGACCGAGGCCGTGGACGAGTACGGCCAGCGCGGCGTGGTCATCAACACGGCGTCGGTGGCGGCCTTCGAGGGCCAGATCGGTCAGATCGCCTACTCCGCCTCGAAGGGCGGCGTCGCCGGCATGACGATCCCGGCCGCGCGCGATCTGGCGCAGTTCGGCATCCGGGTCAACACCATCGCCCCCGGCATCATCGACACGCCGATGCTGGCCGGTGTCACCGAGGAGTACCGCAAGGGCCTCGAGGCGGGCGTGCCGTTCCCCTCGCGCCTGGGTCGCCCGGACGAGTACGCGCAGCTGGCGCAGTACATCACCGAGCACGACTACCTCAACGGCGAGACCATCCGCATGGACGGCGCCCTTCGCATGGCTCCGCGGTAGCCGGGTACGGCAATCAACTAGGCCCGCACCGGATTACGGTGCGGGCCTCGCTGTTTCAACACTGCACTCACCCCTGCGTACCGCGGGAGATCTCGCGAACAGCCGACCCCCGACTCGCCATCGGGTCCGGCGCCGGGCGCCTTCCGGCGGACGCGGCGGTGCCCGGCACATGGCCCGCTCGGGGGTGTCTGGTCAGGGCACGACGGCATCCCGTCCGGGCGGGCAGGACCGCCCGCGGACCGGTCCTGCGGAGGTCGAAACACCCCTCGTCACCGCGGTCCCACGATCGGCTGGTTCGCAAATTCCAAGGCCCGCAACGGATTAGGCGAATCCGTTGCGGGCCTTGCCGTTTCGATGACCTACAGCGTGCGGGTGAGACGGTCGGTCAGGATCTGGGCGAAGTGCGCAGGATCCTTCAGCTCGCCGCCCTCGGCGAGAACCGCCGTGCCGTACAGCAATTCGGCGGTCTCGGTGAGATCGTTCGACTCGCCGGAGTCCGCGGCCTCCTTGTTCTTCCCGTACGCCTCACGCAGGCCCGTGACCAGCGGGTGGGTCGGGTTGAGCTCGAGGATCCGCTTGGTCTCCGGCAGCGCCTGGCCCGAGGCGCGGTACATGCGCTCGAGCTGCGGGGTGAAGTCGAAGACGTCACCGACCAGACACGCCGGGGACGTGGTCAGCCGCGCGCTGAGCCGGACCTGCTTGACGCTGTCGTCCAGCGCCTTCTGCAGCCAGCCCAGCACGTCGCCGAAGTCCTTGTCCTGCTGTTCGCGCAGGGCCTCGGACTCCTTCTTCTCGTCCTCCGACTCGAGATCCACCTCGCCCTTGGCGATGGACTGGAAGTGCTTACCGTCGAAGTCGGTGACCGAGCCGACCCACATCTCGTCGACCGGATCGGTCAGTATCAGCACCTCGAGGCCCTTGGCCTTGAAGGCCTCCATGTGCGGGGAGCTCTCGATCTGACGGCGGGACTCGCCGGTCATGTAGTAGATCTTGTCCTGGCCCTCGCCCATGCGCTCGACGTACTCCGCCAGCGTGGTCGGCCTCTCCTCCGAGTGGGTGGAGGCGAACGACGAAACCTGCAGCAGGGTTTCGCGGTTGTCGAAGTCGGACATCAGGCCCTCCTTGAGGACCCGCCCGAACTCCTTCCAGAACGTCTCGTACTTGGACTTGTCCTCGGCGCCCTGCAGATCCTTCACCGTGGACAGCACCTTGCGCACCAGGCGCTTGCGGATCGCCTGGATCTGCCGGTCCTGCTGCAGGATCTCGCGGGAGACGTTGAGCGAGAGGTCCTGCGCGTCCACCACACCCTTGACGAAGCGCAGGTACTCGGGCATGAGCTCTTCGCAGTTGTCCATGATGAACACCCGGCGCACATACAGCTGCACCCCGCGCTGGTGCTCGCGCATGAACAGATCGAACGGCGCGGTCGAGGGAATGAACAGCAGCGCCTGATATTCGAAGGTGCCCTCGGCCTTGAACGGGATGATTTCGAGCGGATCGTCCCAGGCGTGCGAGACGTGCTTGTAGAACTCCTTGTACTCCTCGTCGGAGACCTCGGAGCGCGGGCGCGTCCACAGTGCCTTCTGCGAGTTGAGAACCTGATCCTCGAGGATCGTCTTCTCCTGGGCCTCGTCGCCCTCACCCTCGGTGACGGTGCGCTCGACCTGCATGCGAATCGGCCAGGCGATGAAATCGGAGTACTTCTTGACGATTTCGCGGAGCTTCCATTCCTGCGTGTAGTCGAAGAGGTGATCGTCCTCGTCCGACGGCTTGAGGTGCAGCGACACCGAGGTGCCCTGCGGGGCGTTGTCCAGGGTCTCGATCGTGTAGGTCGACGAGCCGGCGGCGGACTCCCACCGCGTCGCCTCGGACTCCCCCGCCTTGCGCGTGGTCAGGGTGACCTTGTCGGCCACCATGAAGGTCGAGTAGAAGCCGATGCCGAACTGGCCGATCAGCTCCTCCGCGGCCTGGTCCGGCTTGGCCTCCATCAACTGCTTGCGCAGCTGGGCGGTGCCCGATTTGGCCAGCGTGCCGATCAGGTCGACCACCTCCGCGCGCGACATGCCGATGCCGTTGTCGCGGACGGTCAGCACCCGGCCGTCCTTGTCGACCTCCAGCTCGATGTGCAGATCGGACGTGTCGACCTCGAGATCCTTGTCCCGGTACGACTCCATCCGCAGCTTGTCCAGCGCGTCGGAGGCGTTCGAGATCAGCTCCCGCAGGAACGTGTCCTTGTTCGAATAAACCGAGTGGATCATCAGTTCCAGTAGCTGATGCGTTTCGGCCTGGAACTCCAGTTGTTCGACGTGCACCTCCGGGGATGGAGAGTCGACGGAGCTTGCGGAGTCAGTGGGGCGAGTGGACTCAGTCACTCGGCGATAATACGTCGGTTGTAATCGGCGCCGCGAAAGTCCGCCATGCTGGGCACCTCGGCCTCGGCGCTGCGCCCGCCGGGCGTGGCGGGGACCATCCAGTCACGCAGGACCTGGGTGGCTCGGACGTCGTCCTCGTTGTACTCCAGGAGCCGGGTGCGCTGGGAGAGATCGATCTCGGTGCCGTCGAAGCCGACCGCCAGGCGGTACCAGCTCATCGAGGCCTCGCCGCTGGCCTCGGGATCGCGCCAGGAGAATCCCGCGACGGGGGCAATCTTCTTCAGGCCCTTGCCGTTCGGGCAGATGAACTGCTCGGAGACCGCCTGGAACATGTCCACCCACTCCGGGCCGTCCACGAAATCGCGCACCTGCTGCTCGCTCGGCACGCCGGGCCGGCCCGCGAACCGGCGCGCCGACTCGTACAACCACTTGTCCTCGGCGGTGCGCGAATAGCAGTAGGCGGCAAAGGTTTTCCCGGCCGCTGTGGCCTCGGCCCGCACCCCCATCAGCCAAGTCCAGAAGTCGGCGAACGAGCGGGCCTCGTCGACGGTGGGCAGCGGATCCCAGGTGACGAACGGCCGGTACACCCCGTCCAGCAGGGTGCCCCAGAGGTAGGCGCCGTGCTCCTGGTAGCTCTCCAGATCCACGTCCACCTCGACGTCGGCCCGGCGCACCCGCAGCCGCTCGACGCGGCGGACCAGGGGTGCGCCCGAGATCCAGGCCCGCGCGGTGACCACCGTCTCGAAGAACGGCTCGTACTGCCAGTCGTCGGGGTCCTCCCCCGTCCACCCCGCCAGATCTTCGACGGTCTCCACATCGTGGCGCCGCAGCAGCTCCGCGCGCGAGCCCGGCGCCACCAGGCTGACGTCGCGGTGATCGGTGAGCCAGCGCTCGCAGCTGGGGTCCTCGGCGGTGCCGGAGCGGGACCACCACGGGCACTGGCGGCATTCGGGCACCTTGGACGGCACCGTGGGCAGCTCGCCGCGCACCACCGCGATCCGGTCGGCGTAGCGACGGTCGTACTCGTCGAGCAGGGACCCCAGATCGTGTATGAGGATGCGATCGAAGGCCAGTCCGATCGCGCCGCCGACCAGCGCGGGGCTGGCGAGCCCGTGCCGCTGCAGCATCCGGTACAGATGGGCCAGACGCTGCTGATCGCGCGGCTGTGTGCGGGTGCGCACGTACCGGTCCGGCTGCGGATCCCAGCGATAGAGGTCCGAGGTGAGCGGGTGATAGTCGGCCGGGTCGGGCTGGCGGGGATCGGTCACCTTGTGATTGACCACGATCACCGGGATATAGCCGCCCCGATCGGCATCCCGCAGCAGGATTTCCACCCCGCCCCGGCGGCCGGTGTCGAACTCCTGGGGCAGTACCGCGCCCCAGATGCGCTGCGCGCCCTCGGCACACGCGCGCATGGTGGCCTCGGCGCGCGCGGCGGCCGGCTGCGCGTGCTCGATCACCACCCACCGCGAGGGATCGGCGGACACCAGGGTGTCGCGAACATGCTCCCGGTGGGCCACGGCCGCATCGCGGCGCTGGGTGACCCCCACATCCTCCGCGACGCCCGTCAGCACCTCGGGGTGGGTCGCGGTCAGGTGCAGGCGGTGCCGGCAGCCGATGAGCGAGCGAGCATCGAGGAAAGCGGCCCGGCCGGCGCGGTCGGCATCGGAATCGGTATGTGTGACATCGGAATTGGTGCTCGAAGCATCGGTGCTGACCGGTCGGCCGTCGTGCGCCGCGGTGCTCTGCCGCTGCGCTCCATTACCGCTGCCCTCGCGACCATGCAGGTCGTCACTGCCCGAATACACACTTAGCAGTATGGTCCTCCCCACCGACAAGCCGGTGAACCGCACCGCGCGGATGGGGCACGGCGGGGACGGCCGGTCGGCTCGCGGGTTGTGGGCACATACCCCCGTGCAGCGGTGCCCCGGTCACAGCTCCACCTCGCTGGCGCTCGGCTCCGCTGCGACCGAAGGTGCTGTGCTGATGGTTCCCTCGCTGCGCTCGGTCACAGCTCCACCTCGCTAGCGCTCGGCTCCGCCGCGACCGAAGGTGCTGTGCTGATGGTTCCCTCGCTGCGCTCGGTCACTAGTCGGGTATACATTTCACCGAGTACGCACTATGCGGAACAGCCGTACGTACAGGAGGGTGCAATGGGTTTGTTCACCAAACGCAAGCGGCGCACGGACCGCAAGGCCGAGGCCAAGGCCCTCAAACACAAGGCGGCCCTGGAGGCCAGACTCGGCGCGCGCAACGAGCGCAAGCGCGACCGCGCCGTGGCACGCAACGAGCGCGAGGTGGCCAAACAGCAGATCTCGACGCTCAAGGCCGAGGAGAAGGCGGCGCTGAAGACGGCGGAGAAGGCCGAGCGCGAGCTGTTCAGCGCCGGTCAGATCAAGAAGTACCTGGGTGTGGCGCGGGTGCTGATCCCGGTGCTGGCCCCGCTGGCCTACCGCGCGGCGACCTTCGTGCGCGGGCAGATCGATGCCCGCCGCGCCCATCGGCTCGGCATCGGCCTGGACCAGCTGGGCGACTACAGCGGCCATGGCGCCAAGCTGCAGGCCCGCATCTCCGGGGCGTCCTCGGCGCTGTCCGAGATCGCGGACAAGGCCGGTAAGGACGCCGAGACCCAGAAGTTCGTCACTGCCTCGCGGGACCGGCTCGACAGCCTGACCGCCGCGATCCGCACCGCCGAGCAGATGCCCGCCCCGCGCCGGCGCGCGGTGCACACCTCGATCTCCAGCGAGCTGTCCGGCGTCGAGGCCGATGTGCTCGCGCGCCTGGGCGTGCGCTGAGCCCGGGATCACCCGACGATGCTCGACCGCGGTAAGGCAGGGGGGAACCTCGGAGGCGAATTCGCTTCCGGGGTTGCGGCCGTACCGCACGGTCGAGACCTCCCCGCACGATCGGACGGCGTACCGCGCCTCTGGCATCCGAACTGGCCCACCGCCTCGACGCCGGACTCTGCCCGTGGATTCCGGCCGGGTGAACCGCATGTCCGGGCGGACCGTACAACCGCCATGCGTTGCAACAGCACTCCCACGCGCGACATTCAGGGATCGCTGCGCGGCGTGCTGGTCGGCCCGACGGTGGCGGCCTTGGCTGTCGCCGCCCACGGCCTGGCCGGTGGCGGTTACCCCGGCTCCGCGGCGCTGACCCTGCTCCTGTTCACGGCCGCCGGTATCGGCGCGATCGCGAACCTGCTGCCCGCGCCCGCCGGAATGTCCTCGCGCGCAGCGCTGCTGGCCGTGCTGGGCGGCGGTCAGCTGGCCGCGCACGCGGCACTGTCCGTCGCGGTCGGCGGCGACTCCATGGGTTCCATGGCGATGGGGGACGAATCCGCTGGCGCCGCAGGCACATTCCTGGCCGCGCTGCATCTGCCCACCGGGCCGATGGCCATCGCACACGTGCTCGCGACGCTGGTATGCACCGCGCTCATCCTCGCGACCGAGCGCCTGTACGGCCTTGTCACACAGACGATCCGCATCATCGTCGGCCGGGCCCACCCGATCGCGCCACACCGCGGGTCCGGTCGCTGGCCCGCCGGCTCCCCCACCTCGTACCGCTTTCTCCGCGCCGGAGCCCTGGGCTCGCGGGCGCCGCCGGTGCCGGCCTGATCGGCCGACACCCATCATTCGAGAGAAAGCACACACCACAACCATGTCCATCGTCATTTCGCGCGCCCTCATCGCGACCGGCGCCGTCGCCGGCCTGACCCTCCTGGCCGCCGGAACCGCCGCCGCCCACGTCGAGGTCTCCTCCCCCGATGCCAGCCAGGGCGGCGACGCGGTCCTGACCTTCCGGGTCCCGGACGAGTCCGACACCGCCTCGACGACCACGCTCAGCATCACCCTGCCCAACGTCGACGAGGCGCGCACCCAGCCCGTGGCGGGCTGGACCGCCAAGCTCGACAAGAATGCCCAGAACCAGTTCACGACGGTCACCTGGACCGCGGATCCGGGCAACGCCGGTATCGCTCCCGGCCAGTTCCAGCTGTTCCCGCTGCTGGTGGCGCCGCTGCCCAAGCAGGACAAGGCCACCTTCCCCGCCGTGCAGACCTACAGCGACGGCAAGGTCGTCAACTGGAACCAGACGCCCGGCCCCGACGGCAAGGAACCGGAGACCCCGGTGCCCACGCTGGCCCTTTCCGCCGGCGGCTCGGACGACGACTCGTCGATGTCCATGCCGGCATCCACGTCGGCCGAGTCCGAGTCCAAGTCCGACGGCACCGCCCGCTGGCTGGGCGGCGTCGGACTGGTGCTGGGCGCCCTCGGCGCGGCACTGGGAGTCGGCGCACTGGCCCGGAGCCGGCGGTCGGCGTGATCCGGCGGCTCGTCTCGGGGCTCGCGGCCGCGCTACTGCTCGGCGGCTTCGTCGTGCTGGCCGCCGGTCCGGCCGCCGCGCATTCGGTGCTGATCTCCGTGGATCCGCCCGATGGCGCGCAACTCACCACCGGACCGTCCCGGGTGACGTTCACGTTCAACGAGAATCTGCAGCCCAGCTTCCCGTCGGTGACCGTGGTCGGCCCGGACGGGAATCTGTGGTCCACCGGCAAGCCCGTCGTCGACGGCCCGAAGGCGAGCATCGCGGTGGGTGAGCTGGGACCGGCCGGCAAGTACACGATGGCGTACCGCGTGACCTCCGCCGACGGGCACCCCGTCAGCGGGACCCGCAGTTTCACGCTCACCGTGGCCGGCCACGGCACGCCCGGCCCGAAGGCGAGCACCGTGGGCGAGGCAACCGGTAGCGGCGGCGGTTCCGGTGGCGTTCCGGTGTGGATCTTCATCGTGGGCGCGCTCGTCGTGTTCGGCGGCGCGCTGGCCCTCGTGCTGTTCAGCGGCAAGAAGAAGTCCGGCGGCAAGAGGTAGTAAGGCGAGCGGTTGAGAGAGACGACCGGCGGCAGTTCGACCGCCCTGCGTTCGATATTGCTGCTGGTCGTCCCGGCCGCACTGCTCGGCGCCGCGCTGGCCTGGGCGCTGGCGGCGCCGAGCCCGGTGCTGTCGGAGGCGCCCGTGCGGGCGCTGGCCGGCTGTGCCGGGGCCACCGTCATCGGCCTCGGCCTGCTCCAGCGGTTGCATCGGCGCATCGCGCCGCCGTGGCGGCACCTCGCGGTGACCGCGGGCATCTGGGCCGCGCTGGAATTCGTGCTGCTGGCCTGCGAGTCCGCGCAGGTGGTCGGGGTGCGGGTGACCGGGCTGCGGGCCGGGGAGTTCGGTGACTACCTGGCGCACACCAGCGCGGGCCAGGTCGGCATCGCGATCCTGATCGGCGTCACGGTGGTCGCCGGATACTGCTCCGTGGCCTACCACCGGCCCGACCGGGCCACGGTGGATCTGGTGCTGATGTTCGCGGCCGTGGCGATCGAGCTGCGCCCGATCACCGGGCACATGTCCCAGGAACCGCTGGGCGCGGTCTTCGCGGCCGTGCACGTGCTGGCCGCGGCCGTCTGGTTCGGGCTGCTGCTCGCGCTGGCGCTGGTGTTGCGCAGCCGCGGGGAGTGGGCACAGGCGCTGCCCCGGTATTCGGCGTGGGCGCTGCCGGCGGTGGGCGCGGTCGTCGTGAGCGGGGTCATCAACGCCCTGATCAAGCTCGGCGGGCTGGCGCCGCTGGTCGGCACCGGCTACGGGCGCATCGTGCTCGCGAAGACGGTGCTGGTGGCGGGGCTGGTGGCGCTGGGCTGGTGGTGGAGGCGCAGCTGGGTTCCCATCGCGGGAGACCACCGCATGTCCGCCGAATCCTCGCTGCGCCGTGCGGCTTTCGAGGTGATCGTGATCGCGGTGGTGTTCGGCCTGGCCGCGACGCTCGCGGTCACCGCGTGATTTCCGAACGAAGCTGACAGAAAGGTCTCAGGTAATGCCGACGAGCGTCATGGCAAGCTTGCAGCCGTGACCGAATCAGCTAATTTAGTCGCCACCGCGGACCTAGCCGACGAGATCGGCCCGGAGATTCGCAGCTGCGACACCCAGTTCACGCAGTTCGGCGGTCGCGACATGTTCGCCGGCCGCATCGTCACGATCCGTTGTTTCCAGGACAATCTGCTGGTCAAGCAGACCCTGGGCGAGCCGGGTGAGGGCCGGGTGCTGGTGGTCGACGGCGGCGCCAGCGTGCACACCGCACTGGTCGGCGACATCATCGCCGGGCGCGGCGTGAGCAACGGCTGGTCCGGCGTGATCGTCAACGGCGCGGTCCGCGACTCTGCGATCCTGCGCACCCTGGACATCGGGCTGAAGGCGCTGGGCACCAACCCGCGCAAGAGCACCCAGACCGGTTCCGGCGAGCGTGATGTGCCCGTCGAATTCGGCGGTGTCACCTTCACGCCGGGCGACATGCTCTACAGCGATCACGACGGCATCGTCGTGCGCGCCGAGTAAGTAACCGCTAACCCCCGTCGCTGACCCGGGCGCGGTGCCCGGCGATGGTGACCACGTCCCCGACCTGGAGCTGGCGACCGCGGCGCAGTTCGACCTCGTCGTTCACGCGGACCAGGCCGGCGGCGATGACCGTCTTGGCCTCCGAGCCGCTATCGATGAGGTTGGCCAGCTTCAAGAATTGCCCGAGTCGAATGACCTCGTCATCGACCGGCACATCGACTGGATCCGACATGGGTTACATCTATACCAATCGCGCCCGCGACAGCGCATCCGGCCCCCGGGGTGATGGACCGACACGCCCGGGGACACAGGACATGCCCGCGAACGTTATGCATTCGAGCGAGGTCAACATTCACACTGGTGCGGTGACATCGACATCCGGCGTAGCGGCTTCCGAACGCCGGCGCTCCACACCCGATCGGCAGCATTCCGACGACCACAGACCGCGGTCGCCGGAGGTCCCGCACCGCGCGCACGGCCGATTGAGCGAGGTCCCGCACCTGGCCGCGCTGGTCCTGGGCGTTTTCGCGGTGCTGTGCGCGCTGTGGAGCATCTCTCCCGGCCTGCGGTTCATCACCCAGGTGCCGCGCCATTACATCGACGACTTCTACTTCGACGCACCGGAAACCTCGCTGGTGTGGGCGCTGATGATCGGCCTGCTCGCGGGCGCCACCGCGAGCCGCAAACGGATCGCGTGGTGGCTGCTGGTCGGCTACCTGTCGCTGTTCGCGGTCGCGAACGCGCTGGAGTTCGCCGACGACCGCAGCGTCAGCTCGCTGGTCGCGCTGATCATCCACGTCGTGGTGATCGGGCTGCTGATCGCGGCCTGGCCGGAGTTCTATACCCGGGTGCGCCGCGGTGCGCTGTGGAAGGCCCTGGGCGTGCTGGCCGGTGGGCTGACCATCGGCAGCCTGCTGGGCTGGGGCCTGGTCGAACTGTTCCCGGGCACCCTGCCCCGCGGCATCGAACGCCCGGCGTGGGCGGTGTCGAAGGTGACCGCGGCGATCCTGGTCAGCACCGACAACTTCGACGGTCGCACCGGGCACCTGGTCAGCCTGCTGCTGGGCTTCTTCGGCTTCATCGCGCTGATGGCCGCGACGCTGGTGCTGTTCAGCTCGCAGCGCGCCTCCAACGCGCTGACCGGTCTGGACGAGTCGGCCATTCGCGGCCTGCTGGAGCGCTCGGACGTCGAGGATTCGCTGGCCTACTTCGCCACCCGCCGCGACAAGGCGGTCGTCTTCGCGCCCAGCGGCAAGGCGGCGGTGACCTACCGCGTGGAGCTCGGCGTCTCGCTGGCCTCGGGCGACCCGATCGGTACGAAGGAGGCGTGGCCGCAGGCGATCGACGCCTGGCTGCGCGAGGCCGACCAGTACGGCTGGACCCCGGCGGTCATGGGCGCCAGCGAACTCGGCGCGCAGGCCTACCGCCGCGCCGGACTCTCGGCGCTGCGCCTGGGCGACGAGGCCATCCTCGAGACGCGCGCGTTCTCGCTGGCGGGCGCGGAGATGAAGCAGGTCCGCCAGGCCGCCAACCGGCTGCGCAAACAGGGCATCACCGTGCGCATCCGCCGCCACAACGAGCTCAGCCGCGAGGATTTCGCCCAGGTCATCGCCAATGCGGACACGTGGCGCGACACCGAGACCGAGCGCGGCTTCTCGATGGCGCTGGGCCGCCTCGGCGATCCACTGGACGGCTGCTGCCTGCTGGTGGAGGCCGTGTCGAACGCCGGGGAGGCCGACGAGCGCGTGCTGGGCATGCTCTCGCTGGTGCCCTGGGGACGCACCGGCGTGTCGCTGGAGCTGATGCGGCGAGATCCCAAGGGCCCCAACGGCGTCATGGAGCTGATGATCTCCCAGCTGGCGCTGAGCTCCGAGCAGTACGGCATTACCCGGATCTCGCTGAACTTCGCGGTGTTCCGCGCGGTCTTCGAGGAGGGCGGCCGCATCGGCGCCGGTCCGGTGCTGCGGCTGTGGCGCGGGGTGCTGATGTTCTTCTCGCGCTGGTGGCAGCTCGAGGCGCTGTACCGGTCCAACGTGAAGTATCAGCCGCAGTGGGTGCCGCGGTTCTCGCTGTTCGAGGAGCGCCGCCAGCTGGTCCGCGTCGCAGTCGCGAGCGCCCTGGCCGAGGGCTTCCTGCCGCGCTTCGGCAAGCAGCCGGATCCGATGGTGCACACCGGTGTTCGTTCGGCGGTGCCGCCGACGATGACCGGCCTGCACCCGGACGGCAGCCCGCCGGAGCTGCCGCCGGAGGAACTGGAGAACCAGGGCCCCCGCCGCCCCGAGCAGGTGCGGGTGCGCATGGACAAGGTGGCCCGGCTCGAGGCCAGGGGGCTGGACGCATATCCGGTCGCCTATCAGCCGACCCACACGGTGGACTCCGCGCGGCGCGCCCCCAAGGGCACGACGGTGCGCGTGGCCGGACGACTGCTGCGGATCCGCGATTACGGCGGCGTGGTGTTCGCCGTGCTGCGCGACTGGTCCGGGGAGATCCAGCTGCTCATCGACCGCGGCCGGGTCGGGGACAAGCTCGCGCGCGAATTCGACGAGTTCTTCGATCTGGGCGATCTGATCGAGGTCAGCGGCCGGATCGGGAACAGCCGACGGGGCGAGCTGTCGCTGCTGGCCCAGGACTGGCGGATGATCGGCAAGTGCCTGCATCCGCTGCCGGACAAGTGGAAGGGCCTGTCCGATCCCGAGTCCCGGGTGCGTCAGCGGTTCGTCGACATGGCGATCAACGTCGAGACCCGCGAGGTGATGACCAAGCGCAGCGCGGTGGTGCGCTCGCTGCGGGACACGTTGAACGGCTGGGGCTTCCTCGAGGTCGAGACCCCCGTGCTGCAGCAGGTGCACGGCGGCGCGAACGCCACCCCCTTCCAGACCCACATCAACGCCTACGACCTGGACCTCTACCTGCGCATCGCGCCGGAGCTGTACCTGAAGCGGCTGTGCGTCGGCGGCATGGAGAAGGTGTTCGAGCTGGGCCGGGTCTTCCGCAACGAGGGCGTGGACTACAGCCACAATCCGGAGTTCACGATCCTGGAAGCCTATGAGGCGCACAGCGATTACATGCGGATGATGCACGCCTGCCGTCAGCTCATCCAGGACGCCGCGCTGGCCGCGAACGGGAAAATGGTTGCGCTGCGGCCGAATCCGGACGGTTCGCTCCGGGAGGTCGACATCTCCGGTGACTGGCCGGTCAAGACCGTGCACGGTGCCATCTCCGAGGCCCTGGGCGAGACGATCACCCCCGATACCGACGCCGACCGTCTGCGCACCCTCTGCGACAAGGCCGGGGTGCCGCACCAGTTCGGCTGGGACGCCGGGCAGATCGTGCTGGAGATGTACGAGCACCTGGTCGAGGACCACACCCAGGAACCGACGTTCTACATCGACTTCCCCACCTCGGTCTCCCCGCTGACCCGCGCCCACCGCAGCGTCGAGGGCGTAGCCGAACGCTGGGATCTGGTGGCCTGGGGCGTGGAACTGGGCACCGCCTACAGCGAGCTCACCAACCCGCTCGAGCAGCGCCGCCGCCTGACCGAGCAGTCGCTGCTGGCCGCGGGCGGCGATCCGGAGGCCATGGAACTGGACGAGGACTTCCTGCAGGCCCTCGAGCACGGCATGCCCCCGACCGGCGGCCTGGGCGTCGGCGTCGACCGCGTGGTCATGCTCATCACCGGCCGCAGCATTCGCGAAACCCTCCCCTTCCCACTGGTCAAACCCCGCACCTAGACCGTCCCGCGGTGGCCGGGATCCATGACCCATGGATCCCGGCCACACGCGTTCCGGGCCGGGCTGACGACGGCGATCACCGGTACGGCACAGTGGGGGTGTGCAGCTTGTTCTCGTGCGTCATGCCCAGCCCCATCGGGTCACCACAGCCTCCGGCTCCGCCGATCCGGGGTTGACCGAGGTGGGGATCGAGCAGGCGAGGCGCGTGCCCGACGCCGTAGCGCGGCTCGAGGGCAACGGGCACCGCATCACCCGGGTGGTCTCGAGTCCGCAGGTGCGCGCCCGCGAGACGGCCGCGCCGACGGCCGCGAAACTGGGTCTGCCGGTGGACATCCTGGACGGCCTGGCCGAATACGATCGCGATCTGCCGGCGTACGTCCCGATCGAGGATGCGCGGCAGGCGGCGTCGCGGGTCGGTGCGGGCACGCCCGGCGATGCGCAGGCCGATGCCGCCCAGCAGGCGATCGCGGCCGTCTACGCCCGGATCAAGGCCGGCCATCTGCCCGAGCAGATCGACGAGGCCGCGTTCTTCGCGCGGGTATCGGCCGCCATCGAAGAGATTGCCGCCGATGCGGGCCCCACCGATACCGTCGTGGCCTTCGCGCACGGCGGGGTGATCAACATCCTGCTGCAGCACTTACTTTCGCTGGGACGTCCGCTGACCTTCCCGATCGATTATTGTTCGATTACGCGAATCCTCTACTCACGCACCGGACATCGCACGGTGGCCACCGTCAACGAGAACGGGCACGTATGGGATCTGCTGCCACGTAACCTTCCGACCCACGGAAACCGCTGAACTCACAGCAGATTGACAGATTGGCCGTACGCCGGTCTCAGAAATCGGTCGTTCGATGGGACACCGTGAGCCGCCGCAGGACGTGGTTCATGCTCTCCAGAGAAAGGCATTTCGTTGTTCTCCACGAGGAAGTCAACAGGATCCCGGCGCCTGGTCGCGCGCATCGCCGTCGCGGGCGCGCTCGCAGTGGTCCCGCTTGCGGCGGTCGCTGGTCCGGCCCTCGCCGACACCACTCCCGCGCCGTCGGCGACCCCGGTCGACTGGCACGACCACGGCGGGGACTGGTTCAACCACGGCGGGGACCACGACGGTGGCTGGCACCACGGCTGGGACCATGACGGCGGCTGGCACCACCACGGCTGGAACCCGGGTTGGGGCGGCGGCTGGAACCCGGGTTGGGGCGGCGGCTGGAACCCCGGTTGGGGCGGCGGCTGGAACCCGGGTTGGGGCATGCCTGACATCGACTCCGGCTCCGCTGGTTAATTACCACCACCTCGGTGACCGCCGACGACACGGCCGCCGAGCCAACGCAGGGCCACTCCCCGACTTCGGGAGTGGCCCTTTGTTATTCGCCCGGACGGGTGATGTGCGTCCGGGCGAATCTGCGGAAGGCCGCGACCAGGCGGCTGCGGTCGTCGGCGCGCGTGGCCACCACCACGTGGCTCGGCTCGACGCCCTCCAGCGGGATCGTGGTGAGGCCGGGTCGCACGCAGGTCATACCGAGCAACCCCGGATCGGCCGGGATGATCGCCACGGCCTGTCCCCCGGCAACGAGCTCGATCTTGTCCTCCACGGCGGTAATGGAGGGCCCACCGGGCGCCGGGCGGCCGTCGGGCCGGGGGTCGACCCGCCAGAAGGCATTCCAGACCGGATCCGCAGCCAGGGGCATCGGCTCGTCGGCGATATCGTCGAGGGTGATCGACTCCTTGCCGACCAGCCGGTGGTCGCTGGGGACCAGCAGGACCCGCGGCTCGTCGTAGAGCACCGTCACCAGCAGCCCGTCGGCCGGGAACGGCAGCCGCGTGACGACGACGTCCACCCGATGCTCGCGCAGAGCCGAGTGCGTCTCGCCCCAGTGCACATGCCGGGTGGACACCTCGGCGTCGGGATATCGGTGCCGCAACTCGCGCACGGCCGGCGTGATGATGATGTTCGAGGCGGTGAATCCGACCGCGATGCGGCTGGGTTCGGCCACCGACCGGACGCGCGCGGCCGCTACGGCTGTCGAGTGCAGCACCTCGTGCGCGAGCGGTAGGAAGGTCTCGCCCGCCTCGGTGAGCCTGCTGCCGCGCGGACCGCGGTCCAGCAGGCGCGCGCCCACCTGCTGTTCGAGTCGATCCAGCTGCCTGCTGAGCGAGGACTGGGTCAGATGCAACACCTCCGCGGCGCGACCGAAGTGCCGGTGCTCGGCCAGCACGACGAAGCATCGCACCAGCCGCAGATCGAGGTCGGCCGGTGGCAATGCGGCGTCGGGCATACCGTCAGAATAGGCCGCCGTCCGGCCGGGCCGCATCCGATCGAATGGCCCTGAACTGCGGTGTTGCGCAAATCGAGATGCCCCTTGCGAAAGATTCATTGGATTGCGATCCCAACCCCGCAGCACAGTGGAACTGCGGGCCGACAACGACCGCACAACGCCAACTAGGAGAGTCTCATGGATGCCACCCTCGTCGAAGCGGCCCGCGCGGCGATCGGCCCGGTCGGGATCGCGCTTCCGATCAACTTTGCCGCGCCGCCGCCGCTCGACCTGCAGCGCGATGCGGTTCGCCGGCTCGAGGCCGCCGGCTACCGCACCGCCTGGACCAACGAGGTGCCGGGCAAGGACGCCCTCGCCCAGCTGTCGGTCCTTCTGGCGGCCACCGGACGGATGGCATTCGGCACCTTCATCGCCAACGTCTGGGTGCGCGAGCCCGAGACGGCACACGCCGCGGCGGCGGTGCTGGCCCAGGCGTATCCCGGGCGATTCGTCCTCGGCCTCGGCGTCGGTTACCCCGAGCAGGCCGCGGCCGTCGGGCGGTCGTTCGGCAGCCCTCTGACCACGATGCGCGACTACGTCGCACGGATGGACGGCCCGCAGCGGTTTCTGGCCCCCGACGTGCGCTACCCCCGGCTCATCGCCGCGCTCGGCCCGAAGATGCTCGCGCTGTCCGGCGAGGTCGCGGACGGGGCGATGCCCGCCATGCTCCCACCCGAATTCACCGCCGCGGCCCGCGAGGCACTAGGACCGGACAAGCTGCTGGTCACTGGGCTGTCCATCATCCCCGACACGGATCCCGACCGAGCCCGGCAGGCTGCGCGGGAGGCACTGTCGGGCTACCTCGCCCGCCCAACCATGGCCGCGGCGCTCACTCGGCTCGGGTACCCGGACGAGCGGCCGGGTGCGGTGAGCGATCGGCTGGTCGAGGCAAGCTACGGCTACGGCGGACCGGAGGCGATCGCGGCCAAGGTACGCGAGCACCTCGCGGCCGGCTCGGATCACGTCACGCTGTTGCTGCCGATCGGCAGTGACTTCGCAACGGGAATAGAGCAATACCTCGAGCTCGCCCCGGCCCTGACCGAACTCGGCTGAGCCGTCCCCGGTATCCCAGCCGATTGCCAGCCTGGTCCCAACCGATACCTAGCGAGGGCTACTTGAATGAAATCCAGCGCCACCGAGGAGGTGGCAACACCGCCCGGCCGGGCGGCCCCTGCACCGAAAGGTAAGCCCTTGTTCTCCAAGACCAAGACCTCTCGCACCCGCCGGATCGTGAGCCGCGTCGCCGTGGCCGGCGCCATCGCCGCCGTCCCCGTCGCGGCCATCGCGGTCCCCGCTTTCGCCGACACCCCCAGCGCGACCCAGATCGACTGGAACAACCAGGGCCCCAACTGGAACAACAACCAGGGTTGGCACCACGACCACGACCGCGACCACGACCACGGCGGTCAGTGGCAGCAGAACCCCGGCCCGCAGTTCCCCGGCTTCCAGGGTGGCGGGTTCATGCCGTCCACCGGTTCGGCCGGCTAGGCAGCATACGACGAGGGCCACTCCGTGCGGAGTGGCCCTCGTCGCTTGCTCGGGATAGCTGTCGCCGGTAGCTATCTCACGCCATACCGGCGAGCCAGCCGTGCATCCACGAGGTGGCGGTGGCCCCGCCGCCCACGTGATAGTTGCCGTACGAGGTGTGCGCCCCGGACCCGTAGAACTTCTCGAGCTGCTTGGCCCGCTGCTTGTTCGCGTTGTCGCTGAGCTGGGACTGCAGGGTACCGATGCCGCCGTGGGACATCAGGTCGCCGACGATCGAACCGGCCTCGAGCTGGTAGCGCCACATGTTGACCGGATTCGGATCCGAGGCGCCCGCGAGGAAACCGGCGAAGCGGGTGACGAAGTCGTCGGAGTTGGTGGAGCAGTACAGATCCTGGGGGTCGCAGATGGTCCGCACCACGGGGGTCAGGAATCCGAAGCCACCCGGACGGGGCCCCTCGGCGCCCGCGCCACCGGCGAGCGGACCGACCTGGATATCGGTCGGCGAGCGCTCGGGATCGGAGATCAGGCCGACACCGGAGACGCGAGTCGGCGAAACCACACCCAGGCCGGTGCCGATCTGTGCGGCGACATCACCCGCGGCGTCGGCGCCCTGGCTGTAGCCCACGATCGCGATCTTGGTGGCACCGCAGCGCGCGGCCATCGCCTTGATCATGCCGGTCGCGTTCTGGGCGGCGATCCGCTTGGACTTGCCGTAGACATCGCCCTCCCAGGGGAAGGCGGTGGCCGGATACGAGACGTAGTCGACCCGGGTATTGCTCGGCAGATTGCCCGTCACGCCGGCGAGCATGCCGGGGTTGTGCATGCCCTCGTGCTTGTCCGGACCGGTCTCCCAGGTACCCGGGATCGCGACCACGTAGAGGCTCGGGCAACCGGGATCCGCAGCCGCGGAACCGCTCCCGAACATCACACCGGACAACCCCGCCGTCAGTGCAACCGCGGCCGCAGCCGCGACAACCCTTCTCAACCGCATACCGCTCCAGTTCCAACCTGCCCAGGCGACGGGCAATCCCGAGTGATTCGACCAATGGTGCGATAGCCGGATTGCAGTCTGGTTAACCGGGGGCGAACAAACTTTCAGCGCCCACTAGGGCACAGAAACAGACCGCGTGTCCACATCGTCATCGCACCGTGATCAAGAATAGGTGGCGAAACGCTTCTGTGCCATTCAGCGTCCGAAACCCGTCGGAAATCCGATTCGTCCCCCGGCGGCCCGGCAAATCCCGAAGCGCCCGCGAACACGAGGTTCGCGGGCGTTTTGGTGGATCAACGGTATCCGCGCGCACCGGTGCGGAAGTCGGCGCGCTCGAACACTTCTCAGCGCTGCGGGACCGCCGAGGGCAGGATCGGCGACGGCAGCGCCGACTCGCCCTCGAGGTACGCGTCCACCGACGCCGCGGCCGCGCGGCCCTCGGCGATGGCCCACACGATCAGCGACTGGCCGCGGCCCATGTCGCCCGCGGCGAAGACGCCCGGGACGGTGGTCTGGAAACCGTTGTCCCGCTTGACGTTGCCGCGCTGGTCGTAGCCGACGCCGAGATCCTCGAGCAGACCCGGCTTCTGCGGGCCGACGAAGCCCATGGCCAGCAGCACCAGATCGGCCTCGAGGGTGAAGTCGGTGCCCTCGACCTTCTCGAAGCGGCCGTTCACCATGCTCACCTCGTGCGCCTGCAACCCGGTGACCTTGCCGTCTTCGCCGATGAAGCGCTCGGTGTTGACCGAGTAGACGCGCTCGCCGCCCTCCTCGTGCGCCGAGGACACCCGGAACATGAGGGGGTAGGTCGGCCACGGCGTGGAGGAGGCACGCTCCTCCGGCGGACGCGGCATGATCTCGAACTGGTGCACGCTGGCCGCGCCCTGCCGGTGCGAGGTGCCCAGGCAGTCCGCGCCGGTGTCGCCGCCGCCGATGATGACGACCTTCTTGCCCTTGGCGTGGATCGGCGGCAGGCCGTCCGCGTCGGCGATGTCATCGCCCAGCTGCACCCGGTTGGACAGCGGCAGGAACTCCATCGCCTGATGGATGCCGTCCAGGTCCCGGCCCGGCACCGGCAGATCGCGCGCGATCGTCGCGCCGCCGGCCAGCACCACCGCGGCGAACCGCTCGCGCAGCTCGGCGGCGGTGATGTCGACACCCACGTTCACGCCGGCCTTGAAGATGGTGCCCTCGGCCTCCATCTGCGCCAGGCGGCGGTCGATGAAGCGCTTCTCCATCTTGAATTCCGGGATGCCGTAGCGCAGCAGGCCGCCGATGCGGTCGTCGCGCTCGAAGACCGTCACGGTGTGACCGGCGCGCGTGAGCTGCTGCGCCGCGGCAAGACCGGCCGGGCCCGAACCCACCACGGCAATCTTCTTGCCGGTCAGGCGGGTCGGGTAGAGCGGGGTCACCCAGCCCTCGTCGAAGGCGTTCTCGATGAGCTCGACCTCGACCTGCTTGATCGTCACCGCATCCTGGTTGATGCCCAGCACGCACGACGCCTCGCACGGCGCGGGGCACAGCCGCCCGGTGAACTCCGGGAAGTTGTTGGTCGCGTGCAGGCGGTCGATGCCCTCGCGCCACTGGCCCTTGTAGACCAGGTCGTTCCACTCGGGAATCAGATTCCCCAGCGGGCACCCGTTGTGGCAGAAGGGAATGCCGCAGTCCATGCAGCGGCTAGCCTGTTTGCGCAGGGTCTCGTGCGAGAAACCCTCCTCGTAGACCTCTTTCCAGTCCATCAACCGCAGCGGCACCGGCCGCCGGGTCGGCAGCTCCCGCTTGGTGTGCTTCAGGAAGCCCTGTGCGTCACCCATTTTCGACTCCCGACGTACGCGCCAGCTCGGCGCACCCAACAGTTCTGGTGCGTCGCGCGTCAGTCATCGGTGTCTGCGCACGATCGAACAAAATCTTTGATATGTCACAGTGCTTCGTCGACATTCCAGACGCGACCACTGGCCTACCCACGCGCGGCCTCCATGATGGCTTCGTCGACATCCCGGCCCGACTTCTCGGCCTCCGAGATCGCCAGCAGCACCTTCTTGTAGTCGCGCGGCATGACCTTCACGAAGTGCGTCACCTGCTGCGACCAGTCGCTCAGGATGCGCTCGGCCACGGCCGAACCCGTCGCGTCGCGGTGGCGGGCCACGATGTCGTGCAGCCAGGTGAAGTCGTCACCGGACAGCGGCTCGACCTCCTCGGCCTGCTCGGGCGAGACATTCTTCTCGAAGGTCCCGTTCGGGTTGTACAGGTACGCCACGCCGCCGGACATGCCCGCGCCGAAGTTGCGCCCGGTCTCGCCGAGGATGACGACCTTGCCGCCGGTCATGTACTCGCAGCCGTGGTCACCCACGCCCTCGACCACCGCCGTGGCGCCGGAGTTGCGCACCGCGAACCGCTCGCCGACCACGCCGCGGATGAACACCTCGCCGCTGGTGGCGCCGAACAGGATCACGTTGCCCGCGATGATGTTCTGCTCCGCGACGAAGGCCTCCGGCGCGTTGAGCGACGGCCGCACGACGATATGACCGCCCGAAAGGCCCTTGCCCACGTAGTCGTTCGCATCGCCGAACACCCGCAGCGTGATGCCCGCGGGGACGAACGCGCCGAAGCTGTTGCCCGCCGAGCCGGTGAAGGTGATGTCGATGGTGTCGTCGGGCAGGCCCGCGCCGCCGTACAGCTTGGTCACCTCGTGGCCCAGCATGGTGCCCACGGTCCGGTTGACGTTCGTGATCTTCGTTTCGAACTTGACCGGCTTGCCGCGCTCGAGGGCGTCGGCCGACTCGGCGATGAGCTGGTTGTCCAGCGCCTTGTCCAGCCCGTGGTCCTGGCCCTTGGTGTTGCGGCGGTCCTGGTACATGAACGCGGTCTCGACGTCGTCCAGGATCGGCGACAGGTCCAGCTTCGCGGCCTTCCAGTGCTCCTTGGCCTTGGTGGTGTCGAGCAGGTCGACCCGGCCGATGGCCTCGTCGAGCGTGCGGAAGCCCAGCGAGGCCAGGATTTCGCGCACCTCCTCCGCGATGAACAGCATGAAGTTCTCGACGAATTCCGGCTTGCCCGTGAACCGCTCGCGCAGCACCGGGTTCTGCGTCGCCACGCCCACCGGGCAGGTGTCCAGGTGGCAGACGCGCATCATGACGCAGCCCGAGACCACCAGCGGGGCGGTGGCGAAGCCGTACTCCTCGGCGCCGAGCAGCGCGGCGATCATGACGTCGCGGCCGGTCTTCATCTGACCGTCGACCTGCACCACGATCCGGTCGCGCAGGCCGTTGAGCAGCAGCGTCTGCTGGGTCTCGGCCAGGCCGAGCTCCCAGGGACCGCCCGCGTGCTTGAGCGAGGTCAGCGGCGAGGCGCCGGTGCCGCCGTCGTGGCCGGAGATCAGCACCACGTCGGCGTGCGCCTTGGACACACCCGCGGCGACGGTGCCGACGCCCGGCTCGGCAACAAGTTTCACGTGAATCCGCGCCTGCGGGTTCGCGTTCTTCAGGTCGTGGATCAGCTGGGCCAGATCCTCGATCGAGTAGATGTCGTGGTGCGGCGGCGGCGAGATCAGCCCGACGCCCGGTGTCGAGTGCCGCACCTCGGCGACCCACGGGTACACCTTGTGCGCGGGCAGCTGACCGCCCTCGCCGGGCTTGGCGCCCTGGGCCATCTTGATCTGGATGTCGGTGCAGTTGGTCAGGTAGTGCGCGGTCACGCCGAAGCGGCCCGAGGCCACCTGCTTGATCGCGCTGCGCCGCCAGTCGCCGCTCTCCTCCGGCTCGAAGCGCGAGGGCGACTCGCCGCCCTCACCCGAGTTGGAGCGACCGCCGAGACGGTTCATCGCGATGGCGAGGGTCTCGTGCGCCTCGGCGGAGATCGAGCCGTAGCTCATCGCGCCGGTGGAGAACCGCTTGACGATCTCGCTGGCCGGTTCGACCAGGTCGATCGGGATCGGGTTGCGCTCGTCGCCGCGGAACTTGAACAGCCCGCGCAGCGAGGCCAGCCGCTCGGACTGATCGTCGACCAGCTTGGTGTATTCCTTGAAGATCTTGTACTGGCCGGTCCGGGTGGCGTGCTGCAGCTTGAACACCGTGTCCGGGTTGAACAGGTGGTACTCGCCCTCGCGACGCCACTGGTACTCGCCGCCGATCTCGAGCTCGCGGTGCGCGCGCTCGTTGTCGTTCTCCAGGAAGGCGATCCGGTGCCGCGCGGCGACCTCGCCGGCGATCTCGTCCAGCCCGATGCCGTCCAGCGGCGAGCGCAGGCCGGTGAAGTAGCGGTCGCACAGCTCCTGCGACAGGCCGACGACCTGGAACAGCTGCGCGCCCCGGTAGGAGGCGATGGTGGAGATGCCCATCTTGGACATCACCTTCAGCACGCCCTTGCCGGCTGCCTTGTTGTAGTTACGGACCGCCGCGTCGTAGTCGTCGCAGATCACGCCGGTGCTGCCGGGCATCTGCAGCGCGCCGCGCTCGATCATGTCCTCGATCGACTCGAAGACCATGTACGGGTTGATCGCCGCCGCGCCGAAGCCGACCAGCAGGGCCATGTGGTGCACCTCGCGGGCGTCACCGGCCTCCACGACCAGACCGACCTTGGTGCGGGTGCGCTCGCGCACCAGGTGGTGGTGCACCGAGGCGGTGAGCAGCAGCGACGGGATCGGCGCCAGCTTCTCGTTGGACTCGCGGTCCGACAGCACGATGATCCGCGCGCCGCCGTCGATCGCGGCCGACACCTGGTCGTTGATGGCCTCGAGCGCCTTGCGCAGGCCCTTGCCACCCTTCTTCACCGGGTACAGGCCGTGCACGACCACCGAGCGCAGCTCGGGGCGCGAACCGTCGTCGTTGATGTGGACGAGCTTGGAGAGCTCGTCGTTGTCCAGGATCGGCTGGGTCAGCGTGATCTGGCGACAGGACTCCGCGTTGGGGTGCAGCAGATCGCCCTCTGGGCCGATCATGCTGCGCAGGCTGGTGACGACCTCCTCGCGGATGGCGTCCAGCGGCGGGTTGGTGACCTGCGCGAACAGCTGGGAGAAGTAGTCGAACAGCAGCCGCGGGCGCGCCGAGAGCACCGCGATCGGGGTGTCGGTGCCCATCGAGCCCAGGGCCTCGCCGCCGGTGGTGGCCATCGGCGAGATCAGCAGGTTCAGATCCTCGATGCTGTATCCGAAGATCTGCTGCCGGATCTTCACCCGGTCGTGCACCATGTGCTGATGCGGGCGGTCCTGCAGGTCGGACAGCTTGATCGGGCCGTTGTCCAGCCATTCCTGGTACGGGTGCTCGGTGGCGAGCTGGGTCTTGATCTCGTCGTCGCCGATGATGCGGCCCTGCGAGGTGTCGACCAGGAACATGCGGCCGGGCTGCAGGCGGACCTTGCGGACGATCTTCGACGGCTCGATGTCGAGCACACCGACCTCCGAGGCCATGACGACCAGGCCGTCGTCGGTGACCCACACGCGCGAGGGGCGCAGACCGTTGCGGTCGAGCACCGCGCCGACCACAGTGCCGTCGGTGAAGCACACCGAGGCCGGGCCGTCCCACGCCTCCATCAGGAAGGAGTGGTAGCGGTAGAAGGCGCGCCGGGCGGGGTCCATGGACTCCTGCCGCTCCCACGCCTCGGGGATCATCATCAGCACCGCGTGCGGCAGGCTGCGCCCGCCCAGGTGCAGCAGCTCGAGCACCTCGTCGAAGCGGGCGGTGTCCGACGCGCCGGGGGTGCAGACCGGGAAGATCTTCTCGAGCCGGTTGCGGCCCTGGTTGTCGCGGCCGAAGACGTCGGAGTTGAGCAGCGCCTCGCGGGCGCGCATCCAGTTCTCGTTGCCGGTGACGGTGTTGATCTCACCGTTGTGCGCGACGCGGCGGTACGGGTGGGCCAGCGGCCAGGACGGGAAGGTGTTGGTGGAGAAGCGCGAGTGCACGATGCCCAGCGCGGAATCCACCCGGTCGTCCTGCAGGTCGAGGTAGAACGCCCGCAGCTGCGGGGTGGTGAACATGCCCTTGTAGACGAAGGTCTGCGCCGACAGGCTCGGGAAGTACACGGTCTCGCGGCCGACCGCGCCTTCCCCGGGACCGGACTTGCCGAGCTCGTGCTCGATCCGCTTGCGCACCACGTAGGCGCGGCGATCCAGATCCATGCCGGTCAGCTGCTCGTCGCCGTTCTTCGGCGAGGCGATGAAGATCTGACGGAACGTCGGCATGGCGTCGCGGGCCAGGGCGCCCAGGGAGGACTCGTCGATCGGAACCTCGCGCCAGCCCAGGACGGCCAGGCCCTCTTCCTTGACGATCTTCTCCACGACGTAGCAGGCGCGGGCGGCCTCGCGGCGGGCCTGCGGCAGGAAGGCGATACCGGAGGCGTACGCGCCCTCGGCGGGCAGCTCGAAACCGGCGTTCTCCTCGGCGAGGACCGCGCGGAAGAATGTGTCCGGGAGCTGGATCAGGATGCCCGCGCCGTCGCCGCTGTTCGGCTCGGCGCCCGCGGCACCGCGGTGCTCCAGGTTCAGCAATGCCGTAATTGCCTTGTCGACGATGTCGCGGCTGCGTCGGCCGTGCATGTCGACGACGAACGCGACGCCGCAGGCATCGTGTTCGTTCGCCGGGTCGTAGAGCCCGATGGGTCCAGGTGACCTATGGCCAGGAAGTTGCGTCATGCCTCTGCCTTCAAAATCAGGCCTTCGATGAAATATGGCCTTCGTCGAACGCCTCCGTCAGACTGCGCCCGGAGGGTTTTCGTCAGACCAGCGGCGCTGATGGTCGTCCCGTGCAGTCAACTCTCCAGTTGTCCACCCGCGTCTGGTGTCATCGTCGGGTGCTCGGCGGTAGCGGTGCCCTAGCATGTTCCGTACACGTGGCGCCAAGGGTTCGCCCGTCAGGCGGAGAGGTCCCTGCCGAACGTCGTTATGACCATCGGCTCGTGACCGAATTGGGCGATATAGCCGGGCATTTCGTACCCGGCGTAAGAGCAAACGATAAGTCAGGACCGTGGCCCAACCAACTCAGGCTCTCCTAATTACGGCGCCTACCTGGGCTTCTCCATCGGTCCTCCACTACCTGCGCGTTCTCCAGTGTAAAGCAGAGATTGGCGATCGCTCAGTCGTGTAGCCCACTGATGCCCAGAACCACCGGTCCGTGACCGCGTGGCGTGTACATAAGCTGCTAGATGCCCTCTAACCTGCACCGATCAGGAATTCCCCGCCCGCGGACCGGACAAACCGCCTGTCAGGCGGCTAACTTCCCGGACACACGATCGAGACCTTCCGGACATGGAAACGTCGAGCCAGAGCAACGTTCAGACCGTACGGACTTGTTCATCCAGTTGCGCCCTAGCACACTTTCAGCAAACAATCTACTGTGCACTATCTCACACATTTCGCCCACCGCGGAACACGCGGCAAAGAACCATCCGCATCGATCGGCCGCATGAGGTGCCGAAACCGTCACCAGTGCGGGGCTCCGGTCGCCGGGGCGCTGGGAGTGAGGTGACCAGACTCAGGCGCAGAGCGCGGCGGCTGCCCGGACTAGCGCCGCCTCGTGCAGTCCGTCGGACCTTCCCCCGCCGAAGATCGCGAACACGCTGGCCGACAGGCGCGGCGCGCACCCCGGACCGCTGAGTTCGGCGCGGTGCAGCGCCAGCTGTCGCACGATGCCGTCGTTCGCCCGGTCGATCAGCGGACGGACCGCGGCCAAGTTCGGAGAAGCCACCGGCGCGGCCGCCGGGTCGAAGCGCCAGCGCGCGACGAGTCCGCGCTGCACCATCTTGTTGGCCTCGATCTGACCGAAGAACACCTGCCGCACCCACGGCTGCGGCAGCCCCAGCTCGGCGCCGGCACGCCCCATGGAGTCGTAGACCTCGCGCTCGCGCGCCGGATCATCGACCGCCGGAGCCTGCCCGCGCGCGCCCACCCACTTGGCCGCGATCACGGCGTCCGCGGTGTTGAGCCGCTGCAGCACCAGCGCCACCAGCGAATCCAGACCCGCCGGAGCCTGCACATCCGCAGGCGCCTGAGCCTGCGCGACCGGAGCCATCCCGTCGATCGTCATTGGCGCCACCTCCACCGACATCGCCCCGAAGACGGCCGTGGCCGCCAATACCAGCGCGGATATACGCACTTTCGATCCTCCCGTCCTGCCCGTGTGAGGACGCGGCATGTTTCCGAATGGTAAGGCCGTGTCCGACGCCAATCATCGCCAATGGCCCAGAGATTCGCGAGGGACCGGCCCCAAACGCACCCCCGTGATCGCCGCACACCCGGCCGCAACCTGCGGTTTCCGGCTCGCATACCCGCAACATCGAGGGTGCGGACCGAAGCCACGTTGCACGTGAGTGCGGGGGCAGGAGACGAGAGCATCGACACTCGGCGTCCGACGATGGGCAGACCTCACCTGTATTTGATATTTGGGCAGAGCTACGGCGTGCCGCTGGCCGGAGACGCCGACAGCGGCACCGGTCTGAAGCGCATTCACGCCGAAGGGCACGGCATGGCGCAGCCGCACCAGGAATCGTCGCGCCCGCACACGTTGGCATCCGGGGCGGGCGGACCGAGGCCGCGTGTGAGGCTGACCACATCCTTTGTCCCGCACTCGGCAGATCCGGGGTCAGCCTGTCAGTCTGAATCTCGAGCGCGTGGCTGGGGTTGTGCGCAGTGAGCCACGCTGTCACCCTGGGGGCCGAATCAGTCCACGCGCGGGCGTGACAGACACACTCGAGGGTTTCGCCGAGCCGCGAAAACGCTTGGGACACAGAGGATGTGAGCTCCCATGACCGCCCATGAACCGTCCGATTCGACCTACCCGGCGGCAGGCGCCGACCGCGAGGACCAGTCCGCAGTCGGCGGCGGCGCCGGGGCCTTCGCGGCATCCGGTGGCGGGACGAGCGCTTCCGGCGCCGGGGGCTCGGCGACGACCGGCGAAGGGACCAGCACTTCCGGCGCCCGGGTCTCCGCGGCCACCCGCGCATCCCGCATCTGGATCGGCCGCCACGAACTCGGCCGGGCATTGCGTACGCGCGCGGAGCATCTGCTGACCTGGCTCGGCGGCGCGAGTTCCGATGCCGCCGAGCGCCACGAGCGCTCGAGCTATGCGATCACCGGCGCGGTCGTGCTGCTGTTCGCCGTGATCGGCGGCGTGGTCGTCACGCTCGCGAGCGCGGCCGGGCACTGGCCCGCCCTGCTGGTCATCCTCGCGGCGCTGATCACCGCCCTCCTGCTCGGAGCCGTCGGCCGCGCGCTGGCGACCGCGCCGCTGCCCGATACCCATGACGGATCGCGCGCCCGGTGGGATCGCGGGACGATCGGCCGGGTCGCGATCGCCGCCGTGGCGGGAATCGTGGTCGCCGAGCTCGCGAGCACCGTGCTGCTGGGCGGCACGGTCGGCCGTCAGCTCGACGAGACCTCGCGCCGCGCAGCCGATTCCGCGCCGGCCGTGGTCAATGCCCGCGCCGCGCTGGATCGGGCGCAGTCCGACCGCCAGGCTCTCGGCGGCACGATTACCGCCGCACAGACGGACATCGATCAGGCGCTGATCATCGCCCGCTGCGAATACAACCCGACCCCGGCCTGCCCGCAGGACAAGATCACCGGCGTGCCGGGCCGCGGTCCGGAGACCCAGACCGACAACAGCATGCTCGACGACGCCCGCGCCCGGCTGGCCGCCGCGCAGGCCCGCGTCCAGCCGCTCGATGACGCCGTCACCAGGGACCAGCAGGCGCTGGATCAGGCCCGCACCACCGCGTTTCGGACCGGCGACCGCGGCCTGGGCGCGCGCTGGGTCGCGCTGAACGACTACACCCTGTCCCACCCCGGCGCCCTGGCGCTGCGGCTGGCGACCATCGTGATCGCTGTGGCCCTGGCCCTGCTGCCGCTGCTGCTGCGCCGCTGGCGCGGCGAAACCACCCTGGACCGAAAGCTATTCGCGCACGCCGCCGCCGATCGCGCCGAGCGAGACGCCACCGCCGCGATCGCCGTCCGGCAGGCGCAGGCCCGCGCCGAGGCCGAAATACTGCGCACCGACCAGGAATTGGCCGCCGCCCGCCTGGCCATGCACGCCGACACCGTCATCGATCGCGAGCAACAGCGCCGCCGCATCATCGCCGCGATCGGCGGCGTCGAGATCGGTGTCACCGCACCCCAGCGCCGCGCCGTCGCGGAATTCGAGGCGCTGGCCGAACTTCCGGCCGCCGACCCGGCCGACCACACCCAGGAGGGCACCGTGTCCGTACCGTCGAATCTCCCCGCAACCCGGACCTCGAACGCCCTGGCCCCCGCCACTCCGAGCACACTGGAACCCGCGAAAAAGGCTGGCGGACTGGAACTCCCGATCATCGGCACGGTCCCCTTCACCGACACCGCGGCCCGCTGGATCCGCCCCCTGGTCCCCTCGTTCGTCACCGACGCGATCGACACGGCCATCGACACCGCCACCAGTCCCCTCCGCACGGTCCGGCAGGTCTTCGAGGAATCCGAGGAGATCACCTTCACCCTCCGCCGCAACCGCAAGGTCACCGTCGACTCGACGGAACTGGACGTCCCGGGGAATCCCGCCCACGGCAACACCGTCATCGACGCCGCCCCCTACGCCGTACAACACTCTGCCCTGTCCCGGAGAACCGGCGAGCACAACAGCCTGTCTGCCTCGGACCGCCTGAACGCCCTCACTCCCCGCCCCGGTGACACTGAACTGGAATACCGTGGCGCGCGCCAACTTCCGCCGGGACCCGGACGGTAGCAGCCAGCTCCCCCACACCGGTCACGTCGCCGCGTCACGCACATCGGGATCGGTATCTGCGGCCAGGCGAACGAAAAAGGGTGCGACGTCGGCGACGTCGCCACGGCTCTTGCGACCCAAGCCGCAGAGTGCGTCGATCAGATCGTCGTCGCAGTCCGGGTTGTGCAATCGGGCCAAGCAGTTGAGGTTTCGTTAGCTCCGGGGGTTCTGTGGCGAACCTGCGACGAAGGTCGGCGGCCTTGAATTCGCCGCGTCCCAAGCACACCGGACACACACAGGGCCGCTGACCGTGTGCGTTCGGGCGATACCGCCACCCGGTGACCTGCCGTACATGCCGAACCCGATGCAGTTCAGCGGGTGCGATCGCGCGAGGGACCAGGATCTCGTACCCGCGCGCGTCCTCGGCGTGGAGAATGACCGAAACAGCCTCGGCCACGCGCATTTCCACCTGGTCTGCCGAGTAGTGTCCGACGAGAACCCTTTCGTCATCGCGTATCCGGAAATCCACCGCGACGATCAGCCGCTGCCCGCCGCGACGCAGTTCGCGCAACCATTGGTGTGACAGCACATAAGACGGCATCACCGGCAAACAGAACACTCCCTTCCGAGAGCCACTCGCGGCAATGCCCGCACGGCGGATTCGCCGGGCGTTCTTCTCCGGTGTCAGGTGCACTAGCAAGGCCATAGGACGAGACCCTAGCGACGGCGGTGGCCCCCGCATCGGCGATGAGCGGTCTCTACTTCAGCGACGAGCTATAGGACGGTGTAGACCGCCGAACCGCACGGCAGGCCGATGCACCAAGGGACCGGCACGGTTAACTGTTCGGGTGGTCGATTATGAGGTGGTTCGGGTCTTCTGCGGGCCCGACGGGCGGTTCGGGAATCAGCTCGGTGTGGTACGCGACGGCGCGACCGTCGCGGACGATGAGCGGCTGGAGTTCGCGCGGCGGCTGGGGTTCAGCGAGACGGTGTTCGTCGACGATGTGGACGCCGGCGAGATCGATATCTGGACGCCCTCGGTGCGCATGACCTTCGCCGGGCATCCGTGTGTGGGCACCGCGTGGCTGCTCGGAGTGGACGAGCTCGGCACCCGCGCGGGCCGGGTCACCGCTCGCCGGGACGGCGAATTCAGCTGGATCACAGCGCAATCCGAGTGGGCGCCACCGCGCACGCTGCGCCGATTCGGGTCCGCCGCCGAGGTGGATGCGCTGGAGGTGCCGCCGCCCGGGGAGTGGATTTACGCCTGGGCCTGGGAAGACGAGGCCGCGGGCACGGTGCGGGCCCGGGCATTTCCCGGGCGCGGTGACGGCATCGACGAGGACGAGGCGACGGGAGCGGCGGCAATCCTTCTCGCCTCGGCAATCGACCGCCCACTCACCATTACTCAGGGGAAGGGCTCGCAGATCGTGGCGAGGCCGCTGCCGGGCGGGCGAATCGAGATCGGCGGGCGGGTCCGCCCGGCCTGACGAACCCTACCGGCCCGAGGAAACCTGCGGCGCGCTCAGCGCCCGACCGCGCGGCTCACACCGAAACCTGCTGCTGCACAGGTGATTCCGACTCACGAGCGTAGTGCCCCATGACCCAGCTACGGCGCCCCGGCGGCTCGATCTCCGTGACCGCAACACCGTCCTTGATCAGTTCCTCCTGCACGACGTAACCCCCGGCCACCGCCTGCTGCCACGCCAGCGTCGGTCCCACTCCCCATTCGTGCCACGGGGTGATGTCGTCCATGACCAGCACCGTGTCCGGTCCCGCGAAGGCTCGCATGTTGGCCAGGTCGCGGATCGCGAGATCGTAGGTGTGGCCGCCGTCGATGAAGATCAGATCGAATGTCAAGTGCGGGTTGAGTTTTCGGAAGGTCGGCACGGTATCCGTCGAGTTGCCGACGATCAGCGTGTGCCTGCCGGGGAAGGTCTGATCGATGTGCTGCTTCGCCTCGCTCACGTACACGTGCTCCGCGATGTCGAACGAGCACACCATCACATCGGGATTCGCCGTCAGGAACGCGTGGCTCGAAAATCCGGCGTTGAAGCCGATCTCACCGATGAGCTTCACGTTCGGCGCGGCAGCGAGCGCGGCCAGATACTCCAGCTCCGCCGGATCCGAGGCCCCCGAGATGGGCAGGCCCGCATGCGCGGCCTGCCGGACCAGCCCCACCAGAAAATCCAACGACACGGGACCACTCCAGCACATCGCCGAACGTCGAACACACCCGGTGGGCAGTGCCGCGCATAATCGCTTGCATTCGAACAAGATTCGTGAAATGCCCGCTCGGGGGCGGCCCGTCCCGCAGCGAACGAGCCACCCCAGACCGGATTCGGTCGACCTCGAACAACATGTACCTATGGCCCGTGCCCGGGCGCGGTGGGGCGGTACAACGGGCCGACCCCCCGGTGCCTCGACCGAGATCCCTGATCTTCAGGGCAGGATGCGATCGACGTCGAGCCACAGGTGACGAGGACCCCGCAGCGATGCGGTGGGCCGGTACGGCGGCGGGTCGGCGACCAGGCGCGGATTGTCCAGCCGACGCACCAGTTGCGGAAGCACGATCTGCGCCTCCATCCGGGCCAGCGGCGCGCCTATGCAGTAATGGATCCCGCCGCCGAAACCGAAGTGCTCGT
Organism: Nocardia sp. GP40; assembly: GCF_050434125.1. Lineage (NCBI taxonomy): Bacteria > Bacillati > Actinomycetota > Actinomycetes > Mycobacteriales > Nocardiaceae > Nocardia > Nocardia sp. GP40. Next base: position 449,778 of record NZ_JBNPVW010000002.1, read on the forward strand.
TGGGAATTCGGTCGGGTATGAAACGCTCCGGATCGGTGAAGCGGCGCGGATCGCGACTGCCCGCCGCGAACAGCAGCACGACGGTCGCGCCGCGGGGAATGGTCCGGCCGCCGATCTCGATGTCCGCCAGGGCCGCCCGGTGCCGGAACTGCACCGACGGCTCGTAGCGCACCAGCTCCTCGATCATCGGCACCACCAGCTCGGGCTCGCCCCGGAAGCGCGCCAGGATGTCCGGATGGCGCAGCAGGGTGAGCATTCCGTTGGTGATGAGGTTGACCGTCGTCTCATGTCCGGCGATCAGCAGCAGCCGGGTGGTGGTGACCAGCTCCTCGCCGATCAATGGAGCACTGCGATCGCCGCCCGCGAGCAAGCCCGAGATCAGGTCGGCCCCCGGATCATCGGCGCGCTGGGCGACCAAACCCTCCAGATACCCGCCCATTTCGACCGCCGCCTGCGCGATGGCCGCGAGTTCGGCCTGGGACATGCTCGGGTCGAGGTCCAGGCCGCGGGCCAGCGTGTCGGCCCAGGCGTGGAACCGCGCCTCGTCCTGCTCGGGAATGCCCAATAGCGCGCAGATCACGCTGACCGGCAGGGGATAGGCGATCTCGTCGACCAGATCCAGGCGGGTCCGGGACCCGACGGCATCGAGCAGGCGGTCGATCAGATGGTGTACCTCCGCGCGCAACGATTCGACACGCGCCGGGGTGAAGGTGGTCATGACGGCGCGGCGCAGCCGATCGTGGCTGGGTGGATCCTGGAAGATCAGCGACTTGCGGACCTGCCTGGGCGGCGCCTGCGCGGCATTGTCCATATCCGAGCTGATGCGCGGATCGTGTAGCAGCGCATTGATTTCGTCGAAACCGCTGACTACCCAGGTGCCGTCGGCCTGCTGGGACACCGGTTCCTCGCGCAGCTCGGCATAGAGCGGATAGGGATTGGCACGGCTCTCCGGATCCAGGACCCGGGCGAACAGATCGTTTCGTGATGTCGTCGGTGCGGACATGTGTCACCTTCTCGAATTACCGCAAGGAAACTTAGTGGAGGGCAAGGGAATTGCCGCCCTCATCTGCTGATCGCAGCTGAAGGACGCGGACGGGATCGGGTCCGTCGGCGGCGTTGAGCACGGGCGGGAAGCTCGCCCGCTCGGCGATCATCACGGCATAGGCATCCAGCGCCCGGGGCGTATCGACCGCCAGCGCCCCGACGACCCGGCCACCGCGGCCGTACGCGGCGACGAAGGCCCCGTCCTCGACGGACCCCTGCACCACCGCGACCTCATCGGCCCGGCTCGGCACGCCGACCACCTTGATATTCACCCCGAATTGGTTGGACCAGAACGTCGGTAGCGCGGTGTGCGCGCGGACGGGACCGTGCAGCATCGTCGCGGCCGCGATGCGGGCCTGCCGGATCGCGTTGTCCCAGTGCTCCACCGCCAGCGGGCCCTCGTCGAACAGCGGGTGCGGCCAGCACGCGACGTCACCGGCGACCAGGACGTCGTCGTCCGGGACACCGTTCGTATCGATCGCGCGGCAGAACGAATCGCAGTGTGCGCCAAGGTCGCTGACTGCCAGACCGGAGCCGTCCAGCCATTCGACGTTGCGGATCGCGCCCAGTGCGACGACCGCGATATCGACGTCCAGCGCGGTGCCATCGGAGAGCAGAGCGCGGCACAGCCGTCCGGCGTCGTCACCCTCCAGCGCCAGCACAGACGTGCCGGTGCGCAGGTCCACACCGTGTGCGCGCTGCAGCCGCGCGGCCGCGATCCCGGCCGGAACACCCAGCGCACCGGTCAACGGGGCCGGGGATCGCTCGACGACGGTGACCTCCAGACCCAGCTCCCGGCAGACCGAAGCCGTTTCCGAGCCGATGAAGCCCGAGCCGATCACGAGCACCCGCCGGGGTCGCGCGGCGAGCCGCGCCGCGAGCGCTCGGGCATCGTCGCTGGTGCGGATGCCGAACACCCCATCGAGGGCTGCCTCGGCAGGATCCGGCCAGGACCTGGCCCGGGCGCCGGTGGCGATCAGGAGTTTGTCGTATGTGATCGAGGAGCTGTCGGCCAGATGCACCGTCCGAGATTGCCGATCCAGCCCCTGCGCCGCGACGCCGAGTCGCCACTGCGCGTCGAGATCTCGCGATCGCGGCAGGCCGGTGTCGTCGGCGGACAGCCGTCCGGTCAGCACTCGCTTCGACAGCGCGGGCCGATCGTAGGGCGGGTGCGGCTCCGCGCCGACGAGTGTGATCCGGCCGCTGAATCCGTACTCCCGCAACGCTTCCGCCGCGTGCAGTCCAGTCAGTGACGCACCGGCGATCACCACGTGTTCGGTACCCGCGGAGCGATTGCCGAAAAGTCGTTGCGCACCTGAGGATTTCACGTCAGTTGTCATGTCCGGCCCCGTCGACAGGACCCGCCGCGGGCCCGAGCACGATCGCCTGCACCGGACATGCGGCGCGAGCCCTCTCCAGATGCAGCCGCCACTCCTGCGAGGGCGCGCTGTCGTACTCCAGGACCTCCTGGCCGGTCAGCTCGAAGACCTCCGGCGCGGCGAACACGCACTGCCCGTAACTCTGGCATCGCGCCAGATCGACCATCACTCTCATCGCCGCTCCTCCTTTCCCGAATCGGAATGGGGCGCTTCGCGATCCGCCGCGACGCCCCACAACTACTATCAATCAAGAAGTACATCCTGTCTAGGAGTACTTCTATGAGAATAGTGTGAGGTATCGTTGTGAATATGCAGGACGATTCCGAACCGCACGCGGCCCAGGAGGTGTTCGCACTCCTCGGCGAGCGATGGAACAACGCGATCCTGCGCGAGGTCTACTGGGGTGTGCATCGCTTCGGCGCACTGCAGCGCAAGCTGGGGATCGGCCCCAACACACTGACCAGCCGCCTGTCCACGCTGGTCGAACTCGGCCTGCTCGAGCGCCACCGCTACCGCCCGGACAAGGAGTGGTACGACTACCAGCTCAGCGAAAGTGCCCAGGAACTCGTCCCCGCGTGGATCGTCATGGCCCGGTGGGGCCACGCCCACCTGCACGCCGACCTGCCGAACCGCCGCGTCCGGCACACCACCTGCGGCGAACTGGCGAATCCGCAACTGACCTGTAGTCATTGCGGAGAGATCGTCACCGGCCGTGATCTCGAGCCCATCGAACTGTCACCCGAGGAGGCGGCGGCCGGCGCGCGCGCGACGAACTGAGCGCCAGTGGGGTGTCCCGGTCCGGCACCGATCGGCGGCACGCCGTCGGCGTCCGCATCGCCCCCGTCGTTCCTGCCCTTTGTCACTCTTGGGGGTGGCGCTGCCCGCCGGGGGTCACATCTCACGAGTTGGCGAGCGCAGTCCAAGAGCTCGCCCACCCAGCTACGACCACTGCCCGGGCTGAATCACGTCGATCCAATGAGTCGGCCAGGTGGCGAGAGCGATGATCACCATGATGACGAGATGCACTGGCGCCGCAAGGCTTTCCTTGGGCCCATGGTGATTGATGATGTGGGTGACCACAGCGCCAGTCAGCACAAGTATCAGCACCGCGGCACCGAGGAATCTCGGCTCGTGGTACGGGATCACCAGCAGCAACGCGCAAACGCCCTCGATGCCGCCGACGACAAACCGGAACCAGGCGGGCCAACCCCACTCGACGAACTTGACCGAGTACGGGGGCCCGAAAAACGTAGGCCCAGGCCAAAACTTGGTCACCGCCCCCATCATGAACTCGAGGGCGAGGAACCAAAGGAAACCGGTCGCGACCCATCCGGGCCAGGTGTGCGCAATAGTCATATCGTCATGACCAGCCACACGGCCGAAGTGTGACGGCGTGCCCGGCACACCCGCGGGATCCGCAGCTGAAGGCTGCCAAGTGCCGCCCTGGATCCGGCGGCTTCGAATATGTGCGGCCCGGGCGAGAAGCAGGAGACTCAGCTGCTGTGGACATGGGGATCTCTGGTTTCGAACCGTCCTTCCTGGTCGGGATCGAGGCGATTCGGCAGGCGCACGGATCACGTCTGGCGATGCTCACCGGTCGGGTACTGACAGGGTTCGCTGTGGTGCGCTTCGCCGAGGACGGAGGCTGGTATGCCGATTGCCCGGTGGTACTGGACTTCGCTCAGACATGAGGGTGCCGATCTGCCATGATCGGCCCGGCCGGAGTGGAGATGTCGGCAGGCTGATCCAGTGGCTGATCGACTGTGCGAACGGCTACGCGGTTGGCGACTGACCGGAGACCTGCTCAGCCGCCCGCCGCGCACGCATCGCCCGGACCCGACCCCGGCTCGCGCATGCGGGAGACGGGCACCAGCGGCGGCGGCCGGCGTTGTCGATGAATACGCCTCGGCAATCGTGTTCCGGGCAGACCTTCAGGGCGGCGCGTTCGATGCCGGTCAGGCAATCGACGGCTTGGCGGGCGATGCGGGCGAGCGCGTCGGACGCGGTGGGCGGGGGTTCGCGCCGGAGCCGGTCGGCGGCGAGCAGGTGCACCGGGGCGTCGTGTGCGACGAGGAATGCGCTCAGGTCGGTAATCGCATCGGGTGGGGGTGTCGTGTCGTCAATGGTGGCCAGCACCAGGACGCGCAGGGTCTCCCGTAGTCGGATCGCCTGGGCCAGTTCGTCGGTGGTGGGCGGGCGAGCAGGCAACAGCTCACTGCGGTCTAGCCACTCGGCGAACCGTGCGGGCGAGTCGAGCCGCTCCACCGGGTCGGGGCTGAAGCTGCGGCCCCTGGTGGCGAGCAGATTCAGCCAGGTGGACCCGCAATCGAACCGGAACGCGTGCTTGTCTTCCGTCACCGGAAAATTGTAACGCTTTACTCGTTACATCTGCTACGGTCGTAACGCTTGACCCGTTACGAGAGGTTTCCCGATCATGACGAACACCCATGACCTGTCTCAGCAGCTGACCCCGGCCCGGTTCGACCGCGAGGAGGGGTACCGAATGCTGGACCTGCTGCAGGACCAGGCCACCCAGCACGCCGCATTGCCCGGCTTGGAGCAGTCGGTGCCCGGATTCGCCGACTGGATTGTCACCGCACTGTTCGGCGGCACCTATCTCCGCGGACAGCTATCGCTGCGAGATCGTCAGCTGGTCAATCTGGCCGCCCTGACCGCACTCGGCGGGGTGGATCCGCAATTGAACGGACACGTGAAAACCTCTCTGCGGGTAGGACTTTCCCGCGAGGAGATCCTCGAGGTCTTCGCGCATCTGGCGCCCTACGTCGGAGTGCCCAAGACGCTGGCCGGTCTGCGAGTGGCCACCGCAGCGCTCGCCGAGACCGAGGAGCAGGCCCGATGACCGCCATGATCCGCACCGTGCTCGGCGATATCGAGCCCGAGAGCCTGGGTGTCTGCAACGCACACGATCACCTGTTCATTCGTTCCCCCCAGCTACCCGGCGAGGAACTCGACGACGCCGATGCCGCACTGGCCGAATTGAATTCGTTCGCGGCGCTGGGCGGGCAGGCGGTGGTGCAGTGGACACCGTGGGGCATGGGACAGCGACTGGAGGACCTACCCGAGCTGTCCCGGCGATCCGGTGTGCAACTGGTGGCCGCCACCGGGATGCATCAGGCCAAGCACTACGATCCCGCCGAATTGGCCTCCGTCCGTGACGATCTCGCCGAGCTGTTTGTACGCCAGCTCACTTCGGGCCCGGTGCGCGCTGGACTCATCAAGGTGGCGGGCGCCTTCCACCACATCGACGAACACGCCCGGCACGTGCTGGCCGCCGCCGCGACCGCCCATCACGCCACCGGAGCGCCGATCGGCGTCCACCTCGAGGCCGGCACCGCCGCGCTGGCGGTGCTCGACGAACTCGCCGGAACCCACGATGTGGCACCGCGTCACATCATCCTCGGCCATCTGCACCGGTTCCCGGACAGCGCAATTCACCGGCAAGTCGCCGCCGCGGGCGCATTCGTCGGGTTCGAGGGACCTTCGCGAGCCCACCACGCCGTCGACTGGCGCCTGCTCGACAACATCGCGGCCCTGGTCGACAGCGGGCACGCCGACCGGATCCTGCTCGGCGGGGACACCGTCACCCCCTCGGCGCGCTCGACCGCCGACGGCCCGGGGATGCCCTTCCTGCTCCATACCTGGCGGCCCCGCATCGAACGCGAACTCGGTCCCGAGATCGCCACCGCTGTTTTCGTCACCAACCCCGCCCGCGCCTTCAGCACGGATTGGAAGGGGTGACAACCACATCCGAGATCCCGCCGCGGCGAGGACACGAAGCGTCGTTGCTTATCCGGGCAAGTAGCGGAGGAGGTTACGGGGTGCCGAGCCCACCGGAGGCCGGTCCTACCATTGGACACGCGGCGGCTGATCCGGACGATCCATTGCGCGCCAGGCGATCACAGCCGATACCGCGAGAATCAGCCCGACGATGATCGCCGCCACGTGAACACCCGAGACGAACGCCTCGTGCGCCGAGTTCAGCAGCGCGACCGCCGGGTGTTCCGGCAGGGCCGAGGCGGTTTCCGCCGCGCCGCCGAGGGATTCGCTGGCCGCCGCAGCCTGGGCGTCCGACAGACCGGACAGGTCCAGACCGTTTCGGAACACCGCCATCACCACGCTGCCCAGCACCGCGACGCCGAGTGCGAGGCCCGCCTCGTAGGCGGTCTCGGAGACCGCGGCCGACGCACCGGCACGCGCCGCCGGTGCCGAACCGACCACCAGATCCGACGAGATCGTCAGCGCCACACCGGCACCCGTGCCGATGAGCAGGAAGCCCGCGACGAACGGCGCGATGCCCGGCCCCGAACCCAGCCACAGGAATGCGGCCGCGCCGAGCGCCGCCACCGCCAGTGCGCCCGCGAGCACCCGGCCCGGCCGCCACCAGCGCACCAGCCAGGCCGAGAACAGGGCCGCGACCATGCTCGCCAGCATCCCCGGCAACAGCAGCAGCCCGGCGTCCAGCGGCGAACAGCCCTGTACCAGTTGGAGATACTGCGATCCGAAGAACAGCACACCGGCCAGCGCGAACACCACCAGCAGGTTGGTCAGCACGGCGGTGCGGAACCGGGGCCGCGCGAACAGCCGCAGATCCAGCATCGGATCGGGCAGGCGATGCTGCCTACGCACGAACAGCACGCCCGCGGCGACACCGACCGCCGCGATCATCAGTGGCAGCCCGCTCACGCCGTGTGCGGCAATCTCCTTGACCGCGTACACGATCGGCACCAGCGTCAGCATCGACAGCCCCGCGCTGACCAGGTCGAAGCGACCCGGCTCCGGATCCTTGGACCCGGGTAGCAGCAGTGGGCCGAGGGCGATCAGCACCAGCATCACCGGCAGGTTGACCAAAAAGACCGAACCCCACCAGAAATGCTGCAGCAGCCAGCCGCCCAGCAGCGGGCCCAGCGCCGCACCGCCGCTGGCCGCCGCACTCCACACCGCGATCGCGGTGGTGCGCTCGCGCGGATCGGTGAAGATGGCACGGATCAGGCCGAGCGTGGCGGGCATCAGGGTCGCACCGGCGACGCCCTGGAGCACGCGCGCGGCGATCAGCATCGCCGGGCTCACCGACCACGCCGCCAGCACCGAGGCCAGCCCGAACCCGGCCGCGCCGATGAGCAGCAGCTTGCGGCGCCCGATGCGGTCGCCCAGCGCACCCATCGTCACCAGCAGACCCGCCAGCACGAACGAGTAGACGTCGATGATCCACAACAGCTGCGGCGTGCTGGGTGCGAGATGCGCGCTGATCGCGGGGACCGCGATATCCAGCACCGTCGCATCGACGGAGATGAGCAGCAGCGCGAGTACCAGCACGCCGAGCCCCGCCCAGCGCGTGCCGTCTCCGCGCGCGCCGTCGGATTGTCGTTGAATACCCGCCCCGCGAACTCCGCCGGATTGCGATGCCCGATCGGGGGCAGTCGCGACCTTGGCCGATGCCATGGCGCTACCAGCGACGGCGGACACCGACTCCGCGCTACCCGCGGTATCGGTCGCCGAATCGGCACCGGGTGCCGGAAGCCGTCGGCCGGCACGGAGGTCCCGATCCGGATCCGATCGGTGACCACGGGCCGGCGACACAGCGCCGCCGTCCGCCGACGATCCAGCATCTGCCGTATGCGCGACGCAGTTCAGGGGTGCGGCGCCACGGGAGCCGCCGTCGACGACGGGGCTTTCCGTGGCCGCGCGATGGGTGTTCATGATCCCTTCCTCTAATAAACCGTCCAGACGGTACAGTATCAGAGACAACCGTCCGGCCGGTACAGTGATCCCCGTGACAGCGACTCGCGACCGCATCCTCGACGCCCTCGAAACCCTGCTGCTGGAGAAAGGCGTCTCCCAGGTCACCCTGGAAAACGTCGCCGCGGCGGCCGGGGTCTCCAAGGGCGGGCTGCTCTACCACTTCAAGAGCAAGGACGCGCTGCTCGCCGGGCTGGTCCGCCGCCTCGGCGAGCGCGCCGACCAGCAGCTGACGCAGGCCGTCGCGCGGGGTCGATCGGTGGCCGAGTGGTATCTGCAGAGCCCCAGCACCGACAGCGATTCCGATGCCCTCGAGCTGGCCCTGTACCGCTCGATGATGGCGGCCATGCGGACCGTCGACGCCCACGACCAGCGCGACAATGAGGCACAACGCGCGCTGACCGCGGTAATGGACGCCTGGAAATCAGGACTGGACACCGAATTCGACGACCCGGTGCACGCCGAGATCGTCCGCCTGGTCGGTGACGGCGCCTACCTGCGCGCCCTGCTCGGCCTCCCTCCGATCCCCCCGGACCACTACCGCGCGGTCATCGACCGCCTACTCACCCCGGGCCAGGATCACACCGCGCCCGCCGCGAACTGAACCAGCCAACTCGGAATGGCCCGAGCACCGGGCTGTCCCGCTCCCACACTTCCCAAAAGCGGGAAGCAGCGCACAGGTCCACTCGGTAGCGTCGGCGCGTTCGACGGTGTCCAGTGTTTCGGAGTTGGTGGTTCCCATGCGGGATGTGGCTGTGCGGAGTCTGGAGATCATGGGGGCGGGTGAGCGCGCCGATTTCGATGCCGTTTATCACCCGCGGGCGCGAAATCGGGAGGCTCGACGGGAGCCGCTCGCGTGCCGGGAACCGGGACCGGCCGGGTTCTATGCGACCGCGCTGTGGCTGCGGGGTGCGTTCTCCGGCATCCGGCACCGGGTGAACACGGTTGTCGCCGAGGGGGATCTGGTGTGCCTGGACACCGTGATGAGCGGGCGTCAGGTCGGGCCGTTCGTCGTGTTCACGCCCGAGGGTGAGGTGGCCCGGGAGTTTCCCTCGTACGGCCGGACATTCGAAGTGGTGCAGTCGCACTGGATGCGCCTCGAGGACGGCCTCGTCGTCGAGCACTGGGCCGCGCGCGACGACCTGTCTCGCGCCCAGCAGCTCGGCTGGATCGCCTGATTCGCACCCTATTGCCTGAAAGGCGGACAACCGACAGTTGGCGGATAGACTCTGCCACGTGCTTCCCGCTGCCGCCGATCGGGCCGGTCTGTCGTCCGGGCCCGCCGCGATGGCGCCTGTCCCCGGCTCCGATGCCCAGGACTTCGGGCTCGATGCCGGCGAGTCGGTGCCGATCCGGCCGCTGTCGTTTCGCGAGCTGCTGGATCTGCCGTTCGCGGTGATCCAGGCGGACATCAAGAAGCTGGCGGCCCTCGGCCTGGCCGGGCTGGTGCTGGCCGAGGACATCGTCGTCGCGATCACCGTCGCCGGTTCCGCCGCGACGCAGGGCTCGGATGCCGGAACCGCCTGGTCCGCAATACTTTCCACGGCCGTCACCGGCTGGCTGCTGCGACTGTTCCTGCGCGGGGTGACCGTGCCGATCGGCCTGGCCGGTGTGCGCGGACGACCGATGACCTGGCGCGGGGCGCTGCGGCAGCTCGGCCGCCGACTCGGTCCGCTGCTGGGCGATCGGCTGTTCTACACGCTGCAGGGTATCGCGGTACCGGCGATGGGTCTGCTCGTCGTGTTCGCCGGAATCCTCGGGGCGATACCGCTGCTGGGGTGGCTGCGGGCGCGGCGACTGTGCCTGGTTCCGGCGCTGTTCGAGGAGCAGGCGACGTATCGTGGTGCCGTGGGGAGGGCGAAAATCCTTGCCGCCGGAGCGGAATGGCGGCTGGCCGGGCTGTGGCTCGCGCAGCGCGTACTTTTTCTGGTGATGGCGGTGCCGCTGCTTGGTGTGCCCCTGTTCATCTCGGACTTCTCCGGCACCCATCGCTGGGCGGTCATCGTCCTGGCCACCTCCGGCGTGCTGCTCATCGCGGCATTCACCGAGGTCGTCGACGCGGCCACGAGTGTGGTCGGCTATGTCGACCGGCGCTGCCGCCGCGAGGCCATGGACGTGCGGATTCCCGATCCCGCCAAGCGAATTCCGGGGACGATACGGTGAACCGCGGCGACAGTCCAGAATTCGCCGCACCCGAACCTCCACCCCGGCCGATGGATGCGGGCGAGCACGATGCCCCATTCCACGACCTGCCGGCATCGGGAGGACAGTACTTCGGCCCCGGCACGCCGTCGGTCCCCCCGGTTCCCGCGCTGGGCCCGGCGGGCACCCACCGCGCCACGGCGGATCAGGCTGCCCTGCACCGCGATTTCACCACCGCGCTGCGCGAACGCTTCCGCGCGGTGACCCGCGGACTGGAACAGAACGGCCTGCTCGAGGTCCAGCGCTCCCGCACCGCGCGGGAGACCGCCGACGCCGCGGCCGCCACCGCACAGGCCACCGAACTGCCGAGCGCGGCACGGAGTTTCGACGAGGTCGTATACGGCGGGCGATCCGCCACCGAGGCCGAGTATCGCCTGCTCGAACAGGCCGACCGCTACTCGCTCGCGCCGCCGCCTCCCGACGAACCCGTCGAGACGATCGAACGCGAACGCCGGACCGCGCGGTGGCGGCCCCCGCCCCTGCCCGAGCTGCTGCGCAGCCCCAAGTTCTGGGCCGCGGTGTTCGGCGTGCTGCTCGTGGCGTTGATCGTCTACGTACTGCTGCATCTGTCCGGGGCGCCCAAGGCTCCGCCCATGCCCTCGGAACCGATCGTCCCGCCCGACGAGCCGAAGCCCCCGCCGCCGAATATCAATGACGCGGGCAGCGATTCGATCTTCGGGCGACTGCCGCACTGGCTGGCCTACGGCGGATTGCAGTGGCTGATCTGTGCCGTGCTGGTGGTCTGGTGGCGAGCGCGCCGGCGTGGTGCGCTGGTCGGTGAGCCGCGTCCGGTGCAGGTCGCGGCGAACGAGCTGCTCGCCGGGCAGGCCGCGCTGTACCGCCGTGCCAAGGACCGGGACCATACGGCCGCGAAGCTGCGGGCGGCGACGTTGCGCCGGATCCGGCCCGCACTGGGCTTAACCGCCGATGCCCCGCCGGAACGGGTGGTCGGGACGCTCGCCGCGCGCCTCGGGGGCCCCGCGGATCGGTACGGCGCGGCGCTGTACGGCCCGGTGCCCGATGACGCCACCCTGGAATTGATTGCCGCACAACTGGACCTGATCGAATCGGAGATCGTATGACGGAGATCGCATGACACGGGCGGATATCGACCACACCCCCACCGCACAGGACGCCCATCGCGCACTGGGCGCGCTGCGGGCCGAGATCGGCAAGGCCGTCGTCGGCAACGACCAGGCCGTCATGTTCCTGGTGCTGGCGCTGCTGTGCCGCGGCCATGTGCTGCTGGAAGGCGTTCCGGGCGTGGCGAAGACGCTGCTCGTGCGGGCGCTGGCCACGGCGCTGGAACTCGAGCATTCGCGCGTCCAGTTCACCCCGGACCTGATGCCCGGCGATGTGACCGGCTCGCAGATCTACGATCCGCATTCCGCGGAGTTCACCTTCCGCCGCGGACCGGTCTTCACCAACCTGCTGCTGGCCGACGAGATCAACCGTACGCCGCCGAAAACCCAGTCGGCACTGCTGGAGTCGATGGAGGAGCGGCAGGTCTCGGTCGACGGCAAGCCGCGGCCGCTGCCGGATCCGTTCGTCGTGATCGCGACCCAGAACCCGATCGAGCAGGAGGGCACCTATCCCCTTCCGGAGGCGCAGCTGGACCGGTTCCTGTTCAAGGTCGACATCCGCCTGCCCGAGCGCGAGGACGAATTCCGCATCCTGCAGCGCCATGCCGCCGGCTTCGATCCGCGCGACCTGGACGCCGCGGGACTGCATCCGGTGGCGGGACCGTCGCATATCACGGTGGCCCGGGCCGCGGTCTCCGAGGTGACGGTCAGCCCCGAGGTGCTGGCCTACATCGTCGACTTGTGCCGGGCCACGCGCAGTTCGCCCGCCGTGCAGCACGGCGCGTCGACCCGCGGCGCCACCGCGCTGCTGGCCGCCGCACGGGCGTTCGCGTGGCTCAACGGCCGCGGCTTCGTCACTCCCGACGACGTGAAAATCATTGCGGTGGCTGTGCTTCGGCATCGCTTGCAGCTGCGACCGGAGGCGGAACTGGACGGGGTGACCGCCGAGGGCGTGATGTCCTCGCTGCTGATGTCCGTCCCGGTTCCGGTGTAGCGCAATGGTTGTCAGCGGCCGGTTGGCCGCGGTCGCGGCGGTGGCGGCGCTCGTGGTGATGGTCGCGGCGCCCTCGTGGCTGGGCGTGCTCATCGTGAGTGTGCTGCTGCTCGCGCTGATCATGGCCGATAGCGCCGCGGCGGGAAGGGCGGCGAGCCTGGAACTTTCGCGCCCGTCGCTGTCCACGGTCCGGGTCGGGCGTGAGACCGCCGTGGAACTGACCGTCGTCAATCGCGGCGCGCGGCGGATCCGCGGGTACCTCTGGGACGACTGGCCCGACAGCGCCCGCGCCGACCGCCGTATTCATCGCCTCCGCCTGGAACCGAACACCAAGATCCGGATCACCACCACCCTGACCCCGACCTATCGCGGCGACCGGGTGGCCGGTCCGGTCACGCTGCGCCTGCTGGGCCCGCTGGGCCTGGCCGGCTGGCAGTCCCGGCGGGCGGTGGATGCCCGGGTGCGCGCGCTGCCCGCGTTCCGCAGCGAGCGGGTGCTGTCCTCGAAGGTCAAGCAGCTCCAGCAGCTCGAGGGCCGCAACGTGGTGAACATCCGCGGACAGGGCGCCGAATTCGATTCCTTTCGTGAGTATGTCGCCGGTGACGACGTGCGCGCCATCGACTGGCGAGCCACCGCCCGCGCGACCGACGTGCTGGTGCGCACCTGGCGTCCCGAACGCAATCGGCACGTGCTGATGCTGTTGGACACCGGGCGGTACAGCGCCGGATTGGTCGGCGCGAGTTCGGGATTCGTGACTGGCGGCACAACGACGCCCGACAGGCGTCCGGTCGACCCCGCCGAGGGCACCCGTCTGGAGGCGAGCATCGAGGCGGCGCTGCTGCTGGGCGGGCTCGCCACCGCGGCCGGGGACACGGTCGCCCTGCTCGCCTACGACCGCCAGGTGCGGGCCGAGGTGCGCACCGCGGGCGGAAAGGGACTGCAGTCCAGGCTGATGCACGCGCTGGCCGGTGTCGTCCCGGCGCTCGTGGATACCGACACCGCGGGCCTGGTGCGGGCAGCGATCCAGCGCGCGCGCCGCCGCAGCCTGGTGGTGTGGTTCACCGGCCTGGACGGCGCCATGGTCGAGGAGAATCTGCTCCCGGTGCTGCCCGTGCTGGCGCAGCGCCATCGCGTCCTGCTGGTCTCGGTCACCGATCCGGACATCGCCGCGGCCGCGACCCGCCGCGGCACCCCCGCCGACATCTACACCGCGGCGGCCGCGGAAAATCTGCTCGCCGAACGCGCCCTCGTCCGGGAATCACTGCGCCGCAAGGGGATCGATGTCGTGGCCACCTCCCCCGACCGCCTCCCAGAGGCCCTCGCCGACGAATACCTGGAACTCAAGCGCTCCGGCGCCATGTGATCCCGGCACTCCGGTCCCGAGTCGCGTGGCGCCACAACATCTCTCACCACGAGGGCGCATTGCCTCGCCACCAGGAGTCCACTGTCGCGATGGGCCGTGCGCCCAAGTCCGTGCCACAAATCGGCGATCGCCAGCCGGGAACCGACAGCGCCTTGATGAGGTGCAATCCGCCTTCGCCTCCTGCGATCGTGAACTTCGGGGGGCACCACACGTACACCGTTGCGAGCGCGAGCGGCAGCGCCCGCGAATTATGGTGGGTTGGAGATGGAGCCGGCGCGCCGATGATGCGCGCGGCGGATTCACTGACGATGCCAGATCAGGTCGGCATCCGGCGATCGATCCGCCGGGCCTCGGGATCAGGCCGGGCGCTGCCAACCCGAGTCGGTGGAGGGCACGAAAGGTGTGGGCGCGAATGACATCGGGGCTACCAGGACCGGCGCGGCGACCACCGATCGCTGGACGGTGAGGGTGCGGCGCTGGCGTTCGGAGATCAGGGCGCCGAGGATCTGCAGTGGGGGGTGGCCGGCGGGCGGGACGACCCGCAACTGGGTGCAGACGGCGGCGACCAGGGCGTTGCCGAGGTTGTACTGCACCTCGGGGGTGAGGCCGGCGTAGCGGGTCAGGTACTGACGGATCGGCAGGGCCAGATCTTCACCCAGTCCGGACAGGTCCAGGTGCTGCGCCCAGCCCTGCAGCCAAGGCGGCGTAACGGCCAAGGCGGGCAACGGAATCGTGGTGCGATCGTGCACCACGACGGTGCCTGCGAGCACATCACCCGCGCGGCGGGCGCGCGGCGAGCACAGTGAGGTGACGACCGCGACCGCGCCGAAGCCGCCCAGGCTCCAGAAGTCCACGATCACCCAGGACAGGCCGCGGGTGAGCGCGTGCCGGAAGTCGATGGGGCCGCCGTCGCCGCGCACCACGCGCAGGCCCAGCACGAGCTTGCCGACGGTCCGGCCGCGCATCAGGGTTTCGCAGGTGACCGGATATCCGACCAGGATGGCGACGAAGGTGACCAGGGTGATGGTGTTGAACCACGCGCTGTCCGGCTGGATTTGCAACATGACCGCGGCGATGGCGAGCACCAGGATCCAGCCCACCATCGCCTGCAGCAGAAGATCGATCAGCATCGCCGCGGCCCGGGTTGGGATCCGCGCGATGGGAAGGTCGAGGGCGACGGCCTCGCCGGTGGTGAATACGGCCATGATCTGTTCACCATAACCGGCGTCGTGACCGGCCGGACCGACAGCGAACGATTCGTCGGACCGGAGAGATACCATCCCCGTGCGGCCCGCGCGGAGCGTGCCGCGAGAGCGAAGACGCGGCCGGACGCCGCACGGAAACCGGAGCGCGGCGGAGGGGCACGAAGACAGTGGACGTGGACGCATACACATACACGCACCGCCAGTCGTGGTACCGGCTCGACCAGCTGTCCCGGCAGCACCGGCTGTCCGGCGCGGAGGCCGACGAGCTGATGGCGCTGTATCGGCGCACCTCCCAGCAGTTGTCCCGGTTGCAGTCCCATTCGCCGGATCCGGAGCTGATCGGCGGCCTGTCCGCGCTGCTCACCAGGGCACGCGGCCGGGTGCTCGGCACCCGGGTCGAGGCGTGGCGCGCGGTCGGGCGCTTCTTTACCCACAGCTTTCCCGCGGCGGTGTACCGGATCTGGCCGTGGTGGACCGGCGTGGCCGCGGCATTCGTGGCGATTGCGGCGGGGCTGGGTGTCTGGGTCTCCGGATCCGGTTCCGCGCGCAGGATTTTGGGCGTGCCCGCCGATCCGGGCAGCCTCACCAGCCCCGGCGGCGAGTTCGAGACCTACTACTCCGCGCACCCGCACGACGCGTTCGCCGCGCAGGTCTGGACGAACAACGTCTGGGTGTCCGCGGTCGCGCTGTTCACCGGGCTGCTGATCCTCCCCGCGGTGTACGCGCTGTTCATGAACGCGCTCAACGTCGGCGTCTCGGCGGGCCTGATGGCCGATGCGGGCCGGTTGGACGCCTTCTTCGGATTCATCCTCCCGCACGGCATGCTCGAGCTGACCGCGGTCTTCGTGGCCGGGGGCGCGGGCCTGAAGCTGGGCTGGACGCTGATCGATCCGGGCCGGCGCAGTCGTGCGCAGGCGCTGGCACGGCAGGGCCGGGCCTCGGCGACCGTGGCGCTGGGCCTGGTCGCGGTGCTGGCGGTATCCGGGACGATCGAGGGTTTCATCACGCCCAGCGGCTGGCCCGCGCCGGTCCGGATCGGCATCGGGCTGATCGCCGAGCTGGGCTTTCTGGTCTACGTGTTCGGGGTCGGCCGTCGGGCCGCGAAGGGGTCGGTGTAGTTACCGCCGGGCGCACAATCGGCTAACAGCGCGTAATTGGCTTGCGTAGCGAGGCGCGGTGACCCAAGATCGAGTCGCATAATTTGAGAGCCACTGGCCGCAGCGAGTCCAGCTCAGCTGCGGCCAGCGTTACCGTCAACTCTACACAATCGTTATCCCGATGCAACCTCCCCTCCGCCTGGCGCGTGTGTAGGTCACGGCCCGAAAGCGGTGGTCCGGCAGGGATACTCGATCCTTCGGCAAATCCGTAGCGCCCACTCCGTTGCTTAGTCCGGAACACCCAGCGTGGCGTTGTGCCCGATCCCTCCCATTCGGCCCGGAACGGGCTGCGGCATATGTCCGAAAACGCCCATCACAAGGTTAACCAGCCTCGTAGAATCGCCACCTTCTAGGCACATCAACACCGAACAACCAGGGCATATGCCATGGAAATTACCGATGACGGAACGGTTGCCACATAGTAAACAAACCTCAAGTTTGTTAATGCGGGCCAATTCCGGAATGCAGTTAGGTGATAGGGCCTTATCTGCGTACGGGCACCCAAATACGCAGCGAAGATACCGCTCCGTGATCATTTTGTTCGCGCCCGCAACCAAACCCGCGCGCCCCGCGCCCTCACCGTGGATGCGGCGAAGATCACACCGCGACGGGAAACCTTCGCCCGGACCTCGCCCGGGATTCACCACCGGTACACGCGAATCGGTCCGGGAGCGAGTCGCTAACCGATGCGCAGGATGCCGCTGAGTGTGCCCTGCAGTATCCGGTGGTCCCGGGTGATCAGCGGCGCGGTCTGCAGGGGATCCTCGGCGATCGTGCCGGGCAGCGGGCTGCGCGAAACGACCGCCCCGGTCTCGGCGTCGACCGCGGCGAACCCGAAACCATCCAGCGGCGTGGCGTCCGGCAGGCCGACCCGGTCCACCGTGTAGATCAGGCCGTCCGCCGCGGACAGGATCGGCACCGCCGAGCTGCGCACCGGGCTGTCCCAGACCGTGTGACAGCCGTCCGCGCCGACATCCACCCGCGTCATGCCGCCGGTGAACGACGCACTCGACGGCACGGACGGACCCGCGCCCTGCGGCAGCGTCGGATACGGATAGCCGTAAGTGCTGGCCACGACCACCGTGCGGCCCAGGCCGATCGGCGCGTTCTCGCTACCCGGGCCGCCGCGCGTCAGCACCGGCTGGCTGCACACCAATTGCCCGGTGCCGGAACGGAATACGAGCAGATGCGCGGCTCCGGCGGCATTGTCGACGATGGTCACGTAGTCCGCGCCGGTCTTCGGGCCGAAGTACACGGGTGTGGATCCGGTGCCCCAGCTGAGCTGCCCCGGCTTGCGGCCGGGGCCACGGTCGTAGGCGCGGCGCCAGGAGATCTCGGGGCGACCGGAGTCACCGGTGTGGAATTCGTAGAGCGCGAATGTGGTGGCGACGGCGATTCGGCCGTTCGGGGTCGCGGAGATGCTGTTCTCGACCATCTCCCCGGCCGGAAGGGAGACCGCCGAGACTCCCCCTGCCGCGCCCACCCGCCCGACGACCGCGTGCTCGGTGGCGAACCACACCGCGCCGCTGGAATCCGGAACCAGTCCCACGACACTGTCGCCCGCGGGCACCACGCCGGACAGATCGACCGACGACGTCACCGCGAGGATCCATCGTCCCGCCGCGTCCCGCGCGTGCCCGATGCGCAGCAGGTGGCGGTTCCCGTCGACGACCACCAGCCGGTTCTCGTTGTCCAGGAAGGCATAGACGCCGCCGAGCAGTCCGCCCTCGGCCAGGGTCAGGATCGCCGCGGCGGTTCCGAAACCGAGCGGTCCGGTTGCCCGTGGACCGATGAGTTCCACGGTCGGCGCCCGGTCGGCGATCGCGGTGCACAGCGCCACGACCAGCCCGTCCGTACCCTGCAGCAGCGTGGGACAGGCGGCCGCCAGCGGGTAGACCGTCGCGGAGACCGGCCGTGCACCCGGTCCGGCCAGCGGAGTCGCATCGGACGATCCGGCATCCGAATGCATCGTCGCCGAACCGAGCGGACCCAGGTAGGGGTTCGGCGCGGCGAACGGGCCCCATCCGGTGGAGGCCTGTGCGGGCGCGGCGAACCCCAGCAGCCCGGCGGTGCACAGTGCGGTCGCGATCATCCCGGGAAGACGTCGAATCATGGTGTGCACCTGCCCATTCCGCTGCGGTCACGGCATGGTCACGCCGCGACTCGACGCACAGTACCCGACCAGCCCGCACCCGACCCGACAGTCAACTGACCAAAAGATGGAAGCACCGGTCGCGCCCGTTGGGCAGTTCGACGCCTGACCAGCTGGTCGTCGGCCGTCCGGTTCCCGCCGACGAGTGACCCGATGACACGCCCGGTCGGGGTGAGACGCGTCTCTCACCCCGAACAGCGGCAATCAATCCTCGCGCGGTTACGCGGAACATGTGTCCGGTCCGGACACAACCGCCCGATCTCGCTGTCCAGCACCGGGAATGGCGCGGGCCGAGGTGAGAAGAGACACAGCATGACGACGGCGGGTCAATGACAAACAGAAAGGCCGCAGACCGAATCCGGTCTGCGGCCTTTCCGCACCTGTGGGCGAAGGGGGACTTGAACCCCCACGTCCCGAAGGACACTGGCACCTGAAGCCAGCGCGTCTGCCATTCCGCCACTCGCCCGAGCGACTTGGAGACAGTAGCACGGGGTCGCGATCGGAACGAAATCGCCTGTTCACGGGCCTACACGGGGGATGGACAGCAGACGGGAACCGCCGAGCGTTGCCAGGAGTTACAGGTGTGGACGATCGTGGATATCATGCAATGACCGTGTCCGAACGTCGACACGCCCTACCGGCGTGTCGCGAATCCTGAACAGACGACCGACGCACACGCATACCGAAGGGAGGGCCGGCTGTGGGGATAGTGACCAGGTTCGAACGGCGCCTGAAGGATGCCGTCGGCGACGGCTTCGCCCGTGTCTTCGGTGGCAGTGTCGTCCCCCAGGAGGTGGAGGCGGCACTGCAGCGTGAGGCTTCCGATCGGGTCACCGAACTCGACGGCGGCCATCTGCTGGCCCCCAACAGCTACACCATCACCATCAACGCGGCGGACCTGCGGCAACTCGATGCCGACCATGACCTCACCACCCGGGCGTTCGCCAAACATCTGCAGGAATACATCCGCGATCAAGGGTGGCAGACCTACGGTGATGTGCATGTCGAATTCGAACCATCCCCTACGCTGCACACCGGGCAGTTCAGGACACGCGGACGGGTAGACCCGGACGCGGGCCGTCGCGAACAGACGGTCCGCGGTCCATCTCCCGGCCGTTCCGGACCGCCCCGACAACGAACCGCACACCCGCAACCAGGAGCTGGCCCCATGACGCAGAACTCAGGCTACGACCCCAGCCGTGAGCCCGCGGAGTCCGATCCACGCAACCGCGGGTACGCGCCGCCGCCCGCGGGCCGCCCGGGTCAGCAGGGCTACGACGAATACGGCCAGCAGGGCGGGTACCAGGCTCCCGCGGGTGGCGGATATCAGGCGCCGGGCGGCGGCGACTACGGCGAGTACCAGAACGGCCACGACTACCAGCAGAGCGGCTACGGCCAGCAGGGTGGCTACGAGCAGCACGGCGGGTACGAGCAGCAGGGCGGGTACGGCCAGCACGGCGGGTACGAGCAGCAGGGCGGCTACGGCCAGCAGCAGCAGGGCTACGGCGACCAGGCGTACGGCCAGCAGCAGGGGTACAGCGACCAGGCGTACGGCCAGCAGGGCTACGAGCAGCAGGGCGGCCACGGCCAGCAGCAGGCGTACGGTCAGGCCCCCGGCGGGTACGACCAGGGCTACGCCCAGTCCCCCGGCGGGTACGAGCAGGGCGGCTACGGGCAACAGCAGGGCTACGGCCAGCAGGGGTACGAGCAGCAGGGCGGGTACGGCCAGCAGCAGGGCTACGGCCAGCAGGGCGGTGCCCAGGGGGGCGGCTACGGCGCGCCCGCACAGGCCGCTCCCGCGGGCGGGTCGAGCTATTCGGCCACTCTCCAGCTCGACGACGGCAGCGGGCGCACCTATCAGCTCCGCGAGGGCAGCAACATCATCGGACGCGGCCAGGACGCACACTTCCGGCTCCCCGATACCGGCGTGTCCCGCCGCCACATCGAGGTCCGGTGGGACGGTCAGGTCGCGATGCTCTCGGACCTCGGATCGACCAACGGAACGCTGGTCAACGGGTCGCCGGTGCAAGATTGGCAGCTCGCCGACGGCGATATCATCCGCGCCGGACATTCCGAGATCCTGATCCGGATCGTCTGATCCCGTAAGCTCGCCGATACAGATCACGTTATGGCGCGAAATCCTCGCCCGTATCGTGATCGCAACCGGTCATCGGCCCTATGATGCTGCCAGCCCTCGCCCCGGCAGCAGGTCCGTGCTGACCCAGCAGGCCGGTTGGGGGACAAGGCGTCGTACTCGACTCGGTCGAACAGGAGGTGGAGCACCGTGCAGGGACTGATCCTGCAACTGACCCGTGCGGGGTTCCTACTGTTGTTGTGGCTGTTCGTATGGGCGGTGCTCCGTACCCTGCGCAGCGACATCTACGCGGCATCCGGCATCCGGATCCAGCCCCGGGCCGCACGCGGTTCCGCGGTGCTGCCTTCCTTCAGCCGTGGCCAGAAGGGCGCCAAGTATCTAGTGGTGACTCAAGGTTCACTCGCCGGCACTCGAATCACACTCGGCACGCAGCCGGTGCTCATCGGGCGTGCCGACGATTCCACGCTGGTACTCACCGACGACTATGCCTCCACCAGGCATGCTCGGCTCTCGCCGCGCGGCGACGACTGGTACGTCGAAGATCTAGGATCCACCAATGGGACGTACCTCGACCGCGCGAAAGTCACTACCCCCGTGCGGGTTCCGCTCGGGTCCCCCGTCCGTGTCGGTAAGACAGTGATCGAGCTGCGATCGTGACCCTTGTTCTCCGTTACGCGGCGCGCAGCGACCGCGGTCTCGTTCGAGGTAACAACGAGGATTCCGTCTACGCGGGCGCGCGCCTGCTGGCGCTCGCCGACGGCATGGGCGGCCACGCCGCCGGCGAGGTGGCCTCCCAGCTGATGATCGCCGCCCTGGCCCATCTCGACGACGACGAGCCCGGCGACGATCTGCTGGGCAAGCTCGACCGGGCGGTGCACTCGGGCAATGCCGCCATCGCGGATCAGGTCGAGGAAGAGCCCGAACTGGACGGCATGGGCACGACGCTCACCGCAATCCTGTTCGCGGGCAAGAAACTCGGCCTCGCGCATATCGGCGATTCGCGCGCCTACATGTTCCGCGACGACGTGCTGACCCAGATCACCCGCGACGACACGTTTGTGCAGTCACTGGTCGACGAGGGCCGCATCACCGCCGAGCAGGCGCACACCCACCCGCAGCGATCGCTGATCATGCGGGCGCTGACCGGCAACGAGATCGATCCCACACTGACCATGCGCGAGGCGCGCGCGGGCGATCGCTACCTGCTCTGCTCGGACGGCCTGTCCGATGTGGTCAGCGACGAAACCATCGCGAATACGTTGCGCGAGGGCAATACCGACGAGTCCGCGGACCGGCTCATCGAGCTCGCCCTGCGCAGCGGTGGCCCCGACAATGTCACGGTCGTCGTCGCCGATGTCATCGACCTGGACTACGGCCAGAGCCACCCGATCGTGGCCGGCGCCGCCTCCGGCGAGGACGAGGACACCCCGCCCCCGAATACGGCAGCCGGACGCGCGGCGGCGATGCGCCCTCCGCGCGCGGCGCCGCGGCGGCCCGCGGTGGCCCCGGAACCACCGGAGCCGCGTAAGAGTCACAAGCTCCGCTGGATCCTGCTGACGCTGGCGCTGATCGCCGCCGTGGTGGTCGGACTCGTGGTGGGCTACAAGATGATTCGCAACAACTACTACGTCGGCGCCGATAACGGCAACGTGGTTATTGTGCGCGGGCTGCCCGGATCGGTGCTCGGATATTCCATCCATGACGTGGATCAGCTCGCCTGCGTGCAGCGCGACGGCCAGGTGGGCCTGGCGAGCCCGGGAGCGGACTTCCCGGACGGATGCCGGCAACTCCAGGTCGCCGATCTGCAGCAGACCGGACGCGACAAGGTGAACAGCGGCCTGCCCCCCGGCGCGCTGGATGATGCGCACCGCCAGCTGGACAAGCTCGCCCAGCAGGATCTGTTGCCCGCCTGCACGACCACCGTCCCGGTCTCGACGCCGCCGTCGAGCACTCCCACCGCCGCCTCGCCCACGCCCACCGCTCCCGGCGGCGCCCCGGGCAGCACCGGCACGCCCGGCACTTCCGCCGCTCCAATTCCCGCCAGCAGCGATGCCCGGCCCAGTATTCCCGGACCGGCCAGCGCCGTACCCGCCCCGCCGACGACCACGTCGTCGGTCCCGCAAACCCCGGGGGAGAACTGCAGGAAGGCGGACTGATGTCCGCACCGGCACCGCCATCCGCGGGGGCCTTCCCCAGCCCCCCGGGCGGGTTCGCCCCCGCTCCCCCGCCCTCGACCCGTCGCAATATCGAACTATTGCTGCTGGTGGTCGCTGTCGTCATCACGATGGTGGCGATGGTGCTGGTGGAGGCGAGTCTGGACCAGCGGCTCTCCTGGGAGCTGGCCAAACTCGGCCTGTCCTACCTGGCCCTGGTCGGGGTCGCCCATCTGGCGGTGCGCCGGTTCGCCTCGTTCGCCGATCCGCTGCTGCTACCGATCGCGGCGCTGCTGAACGGGCTGGGCCTGGTGCTGATTCACCGCCTGGACCTGGCCGGTCCGCCGACCGTCGGCGGCAGCGACGCCGACCACCAGATGCTCTGGACCGCCGGCGCGGTCCTGGTGTTCGCCGCGGTGCTGGTGGTGGTGCGCGACTACCGCACCCTGGCCCGATACAACTACACGCTCGGACTGATCGGCGCGGCCGCACTCCTGGTTCCAGCCGTGCTGCCCGAGAGGTATTCGGAGACGAACGGGGCCAAGATCTGGCTGCGGCTGCCCGGATTCACGGTGCAGCCGGGCGAATTCGCGAAGGTGCTGCTGGTCGTCTTCGTCGCGGCATTGCTGGTGGCCAAGCGCGATCTGTTCACCGCCGCCGGACGCCGCGCGTTCGGGGTGGAGCTGCCGCGCCCGCGCGACCTCGGTCCGATCCTGCTGGTCTGGGTCGTCTGCGTCGGCGTGCTGGCGTTCGAGCGGGATCTGGGTGTGAGCCTGCTGATCTTCGCAACCGTGCTGGCGCTGCTGTACATCGCGACCGAGCGGGTGGGCTGGCTGGTCACCGGCGGAGCACTGCTGATCCTCGGACTTGCCTTCGCCTACAACACATTCGGGTTCATGCGGACCCTGGTGCACACGTGGCTCGACCCGTTTGCGGTGTACAACAGCACCGGCTACCGGATCGCCCAGTCGCTGTTCGGGCTGGCGACCGGCGGCCTGGCGGGCACGGGCCTGGGCAGCGGGCGCCCCGATCAGGTGCCCTTCGCCAAGACCGACTTCATCGTCGCCACCGCCGGTGAGGAGCTGGGCCTGATCGGGCTGGCGGCGATCCTGCTGCTGTTCACCGTATTCGTCGTGCGCGGGCTGCGCACCGCACTCGCGGTGCGGGACAGCTTCGGCAAGCTGCTGGCGGCCGGGCTGGCGTTCACCATCGCGGCACAGGTGTTCCTGGTCGTCGGCGGTGTGACCAAACTGATCCCGCTCTCGGGCCTGGCCACCCCGTTCGTCTCCTACGGTGGCTCGGCGCTGCTGGCCAATTACGCGCTGCTGGCACTGCTGATCCGGATCTCCGACTCCGCGCGCGCCCCCGCGCCGGTCCGCAAGCGCGAGCCCGCACCCACCGAGGTGTTCGGCGCGGTGAAAACACAGATCATCAAACCGGACAAGACCGACTTGATCCGCCTGGCTGAGGGGGAACCGGCATGAACACACCACTGCGCCGCGTCGCCATGGCCGTGCTGGTGATGATCGTCGCGCTGCTGCTGAACGCCACCTACGTCCAGGTGATCAAGGCCGACAGCCTGCGCAGCGATCCCCGCAACTCGCGTGTGCTGCTGGACGAGTACTCCCGCCAGCGCGGGCAGATCTCCGCCTCGGGCACGGTGCTGGCCAGCTCGGTCGCCACCGACGACCGCTACAAGTACCTGCGCACCTACCCCACCGATCCGGCAGCGTACGCGCCGGTGACCGGGTTCTATTCGATGCAGTACGGGCGCACCGGACTCGAGCTCGCCGAGGATTCGGTGCTCAACGGATCGGACAGCAAGTTGTTCGGCCGCAGGCTGATCGACCTCATCTCCGGTCGCGATCCGCGCGGCGGCAATGTGGTCACCACGATCAACCCGATCATGCAGAAGGTGGCCTACGACCAGTTGACCAGCAACGGCTACACCGGTTCGGTGGTCGCCATCGAGCCGAGCACCGGCCGCATCCTGGCCATGGTGTCCACCCCGAGCTACGACCCGAACCAGCTGGCCTCGCACGACGGCGCCGCCAGCACCAAGGCGTGGGACCAGCTCAGCTCGGACCAGAAGCAGCCGCTGCTGAATCGCGCGATCTCGCAGACCTATCCGCCCGGATCCTCGTTCAAGGTGATCACCTCGGCCGCGGCGCTGGAGTCGGGCATCCAGACCACCGACCAGTTCTCCGCCGACCCGCGAATCACGTTGCCCGACACCAACACCACGCTGGAGAACTTCGACGGCGAGCACTGCGGCAACGGCGCCACCGCGACGATGGAGCTGGCCTTCGCCCTATCCTGCAACACCGCCTTCGCGCAGATCGGCATGAAGGTGGGCGCGGCCAAACTCAAGGACACCGCGGCGGCATTCGGCATCGGCACCCACTCGGGCATTCCGCTGCCGGTGGCCGACAGCACGGTCGGCACGATTCCGGACCAGGCCTCGCTCGCCCAGAGCAGCATCGGCCAGCGCGACGTGGCGATCACCCCGCTCGACGACGCGGTCGTCGCGGCCACCGTCGCCAACGGCGGCGTGCGGATGGAACCGCACCTGATCGATCAGACCCAGGGGCCCGACCTGAGCGAGTTGTCCCGGACCAAGCCGGTGGCGGCCGGTCAGGCGATCAACCCGCAGGTGGCCTCGACGCTGACGAACATGATGATCGACTCGGAAAAGAACACCTTCCAGGGCAATACGACCCCCTTCCAGATCGCCTCCAAGACCGGTACCGCCGAACACGGCGCGGATCCGGGCACGACTCCGGCGCACTGCTGGTACATCGGCTTCGCCCCGGCGCAGAACCCGAAGATCGCGATCGCTGTCGTCGTCGAGAACGGTGGCAACATGGGACTGCGGGGCACCGGCGGATTCGTGGCATCCCCCATCGCACGAGCCGTGCTCGAGGCCGGTCTGCAGGGGGGCTGAACGTTATGAAACAGAGCCTACGGGGGCTGGAATGCTGACCAATGGTGCGCTGATCGCGGACCGCTACAGACTTCAACGCTTGATCGCCACCGGCGGCATGGGCCAGGTATGGGAGGCGCTGGACACGGTGCTGGACCGCCGGGTGGCCGTGAAGGTACTCAAGGCGGAGTTCTCGGCCGATCCGACGTTCCGGCTCCGGTTCCGCACCGAGGCCAAGACGACCGCGCAGCTCAATCACCCGGGCATCGCCGGCATCTACGACTACGGCGAGACCATGGACCCGCAGGGCGGCGAACTCGCCTACCTGGTCATGGAATTGGTGCAGGGGGAACCGCTGAACGCGGTACTGAACCGGCTCGGGCGGCTGTCTGTCGTGCAGGGGCTGGACATGCTCGAGCAGACCAGCCGCGCGCTCGAGGTCGCCCATGCCGCCGGCGTCGTGCATCGCGACGTGAAGCCCGGCAATATCCTGGTGACCCCGACCGGCCAGGTGAAGATCACCGATTTCGGCATCGCCAAGGCCGTGGACGCCTCGCCGGTGACCAAGACCGGCATGGTGATGGGCACCGCCCAGTACATCGCGCCCGAACAGGCGACCGGCGAGGACGCCACCTCCTCCAGCGACGTGTACTCGCTGGGTGTCGTCGGCTACGAGGCCCTCGCCGGGCAGCGGCCGTTCACCGGCGACGGCGCGTTGACCGTCGCGATGAAGCACGTGCGCGACACCCCGCCGCCGATGCCGTCGGATCTACCGCCCAATGTGCGCGAGCTGATCGAGATCACCATGGCCAAGGATCCGGCGCGGCGTTATCGCAGCGGCGGGGAGTTCGCCGACGCGGTGGCCGCGGTGCGGGCGGGCCGGCGTCCGCCGACGCCGCGCAGCATGCCCGGCGGACCGCTCCCGACCGGTGCGGCACGGGTGTTGCCGCCGACGGGCGCGACCACCGTGCTGCCCCGCGACTACGACCGCGATTACGACCGCGACTACGACGACGAATTCGACGACGACGCACGCTATTCCGCCCGTCCGCCCGGGGCCACCACGGGCCTGCCCGGCGGCCGCGGCACCGTTCCGCCCGGTACCCGGGCCGCCGCCGGCCTGGACGACGAGCCCGGGCTGAGCCGGGCGGCCAAGGCGATGATCGGCCTCGGGGTCGGCGCCGTGCTGCTCGGCGGCGCCGCGGCGTGGGTGCTGTTGAGCGGGCATCCGCCGCAGAATTCCGTGACTCCCTCGGTGCGGACGTTCACCTCGACCGTCGCCCCGACGACCACCACGACCGCACCGCCGACCACCACCGAAACGACGACCACGAGGCGGTACGTGCCGCCTGCGGTCACCACGACCACCACAGCCCCGCCCACGACGACCACGACGCCGTCGGCGACCACCACCCCCTCCGAGACGACCACCGAGGATTCGACCACCCCGACAACTACCCGCAAACACCGTCCGGGTGTACCGCCATGGGCCACGGGTGACCAGACTTACCCCACCTGGGAACTACCATATCCAGGGGTTCCGGGCGCCAACGGAACGAGCAGCGAGAACACCCCGGGTCGGTACGGGCAGGGCCCGTACGGCCCCTACACGCACGGCCAATACAACAACAGCGCCCCAGCTACCTCCTCGCAAGGAACGCCATGACCACCCCGAAGAATCTGTCTTCTCGCTATGAGCTTGGCGAGATCATCGGATTCGGCGGTATGTCCGAGGTCCACAGGGCCCGGGACGAACGGCTGGGCCGCGATGTCGCCATCAAGGTGTTGCGCGCGGATCTGGCTCGCGACCCGACGTTCTATCTGCGGTTCAAGCGGGAGGCGCAGAACGCCGCGGCGCTGAACCATCCGGCGATCGTCGCGGTCTACGACACCGGCGAGGCGGAGGTCGACGGCGGGCCGTTGCCCTACATCGTGATGGAGTACGTCGACGGCGACACCCTGCGCGACATCGTGCGCGGCAAGGGACCCATGGCGCCGCGGCGCGCCATGGAAGTCATCGCCGATGTCTGTGCGGCACTGGATTTCAGCCACAAGAACGGCATCGTGCACCGCGACATGAAGCCGGCCAACATCATGATCAACCGCCACGGCGCGGTGAAGGTGATGGACTTCGGCATCGCCCGCGCGATCGCGGACGGCGCGAATTCGATGACCCAGACCGCGGCGGTGATCGGTACCGCACAATATCTTTCGCCCGAGCAGGCCAGGGGCGAACAGGTCGACGCGCGCTCGGACGTGTATTCGGTCGGCTGCGTGCTCTACGAAATCCTCACCGGCGAACCGCCTTTCACCGGCGATTCCCCGGTGGCGGTGGCCTATCAGCACGTGCGCGAGGATCCCCAGCTGCCCTCGCACGTGCACCCGGGAGTGCCGCGCGAGCTGGATTCGGTCGTGCTCAAGGCGATGAGCAAGAACCCGGCCAACCGGTACCAGACCGCGGCCGAGATGCGCGCCGACCTCATCCGGGTGCTCGGCGGGCAGAGGCCGCAGGCGCCCATGGTGATGACCGAGGAGGACCGCAGCACCCTGCTGGGCAGCGTCGACGCGCAGCCGCGCTACCGCGGCGGCGACCGCGACAGCGATACCGCCGAACATGAGGCCGTCGGTTCGCGGGACCCGCGCCGCACGCTGCTGATCGGCGCGGTCGGGGCGGGCATCGTGGTGGTGCTGGTCGCGCTGTACTGGGTGTTGTTCGGCCCGGACGGCAGCTTCAATCAGGCGACCGTCCCCGACATGACGGGCAGGGCCGCCTCGCAGGCGGTCAACCAGCTGCAGAAGGCCGGTTTCTCCGTCGCGACCCAGGACCGGGCCGACAGCAAGATGGCCACCGGCAACGTCATCTCCACCCAGCCCTCGGGCGGCACCCGGGCGCCCAAGGGCAGCACCGTAACCGTGCAGGTCTCCTCCGGACCGGCCCAGATCCCCGTGCCGCGGCTGGCGCAGCTCACCCAGCAGCAGGCCGAGCAGCAGCTCAACGCCCTCGGCCTGCGGCTGGATCCGAATGTCGGCCACGACGCGTCCAGCGTCGACGACAAGGACAAGGTGGTGAACCAGAATCCGCCGGAGGGCAGCAAGATCGACTCCGGCGCCGCGGTCACCATCTCCCTGGGCAAGGGTCCGGACCAGGTGCGCGTGCCGCAGGTGGTCGGGCAGTCGATCAGTGTCGCGCAACCCAACCTGACCGACAGCGCCGGATTCAAGATTGTCGTGCAGCAGGTGCCGTCCCCCCGACCCAAGGGCGAGGTGATCGCGACCAACCCCTCGGGCGGATCGATGGCCGACAAGGGTTCGACCGTGACGGTGCAGGTGTCGGGCGGCGATCAGATCGCGATGCCGGACCTGAACGGGATGACGCCCGTGCAGGCGGTGGACGCGCTGCATGCGGCGGGCTGGACCGGTGGCGCGGGGCAGATCGTCCAGTCCACCCAGGGCACCTTCGACGCCGGGAACGTCGGGCGAATCGTGGATCAGCAGCCCAAGTCGGGCACCTCGGTCGGAAAGACCGCGACGATCACGATCGTGACCGGAGTGCTCGGCCCGCCCTAGCCTCAGCTCAGCACGAGGTGGCGGTTCATGGACATGGCCTCGTCGGCCATGTCCACCAGTTCGACCACCTCGATGCCGTGATCGCGCAGCTTCTCCACCCCCACGCAGTCGGCGACGAAGGTGGCCGGCTCGCGCCACGCGATGACGACACGGCGGATGCCCGCCGCCAGGATGCGATCGGTGCACGGCGCGCGATCCACCGACGCGCGCTGCGAGCAGGGTTCGAGCGTGCTGTAGATGGTGGCGTGTGCGAGACGGGGATCGTCACCGAGCTTGTCCAGGGCGGACTCCTCCGCGTGCACCTTCTCGTCGGTCTCGCGGGAAAACCCGTGTGCCAGTTCGATATCATCCGCCCCGACGATGACCGCGCCGACCGAGAACGCGGTCGGGCTCTTCGGGCACAACCGCGCCAGGCCGATCGCGTGCCGCATCCACTGGCGATCCTGGTTCAACTCATCCGCCTCTCCGAGCACCGAGTCAGTTCGCACGTCGAGGATTCTCGTCCGCTGGCGGGTCGACGCGCCGGGGTAGGTAGCGCAGCAGGGCGACGTCACCGATCCGCGCGACGTCGGCCAATTCCATTCTGCGCCGTGAGCCACCGGGATAGGTGGCGGGATGCAGAAACCGGGGCGCGTCCGGATCCCCGACCAGTAGGGGCGCGACGGCCAGCAGTAGCTCGTCGGCAAGGTCTTGGGACAGGAACGCGGTGTGGATCCAGCCGCCGCCCTCGACCATCAGGCGGCCGATGCCGCGGCGGCCGAGGTCGTCCAGGAGCGCACCGAAATCCACCGTCGCGCCGAGGGATACGACCTCGGCAAGTCCGGACAGAGTGCGTCCCAGGCGCACCGCGCCGGCGTCGGTGGTGTAGACGAGTTTGTCGCCGCCGCCGTGCCAGACCCGCAGCTCCGGATCCAGCTCGCCGCTCGCGCTGATCGTGACCTTGAGCGGGTGCTCGGGTCTTCCGTCGGCCACCCGCCGCTCACGCCGGGCCGGGCTCGAGATCAGCAGGCGTGGGTTGTCGCGGCGCAGGGTCCGCGCGCCGACGAGGATCGCATCGGAGTCCGCGCGCGCCGCGTCGACGCGGTCGAAGTCCTCCGGATTGGACAGCAGCAGCCGATCGGGGCTCGCGTCGTCGAGATAGCCGTCGACGCTGACCGCCGCGGACAGCAGAACATGGGGGCGCACGGTATGAATCACACCACGGCCACTCAGACCAGGGCGGCGACCTCGGCCTCCAGCGTTTCGATCAACCCCTCCGAAGGCCGGGCACCGCAGACCTCCAGCCAGTTGGCGAGCATCCGGTGCCCGCCCTGGGTGAGCACCGATTCGGGATGGAACTGGACCCCGTGGATGGGCAGGGTGCGGTGCCGCATCGCCATCACGATCCCCGAGTCGGTGCGTCCGAGCACCTCGATCTCCTCGGGCAGCGTCTCCTCGAGCACGGTGAGCGAGTGATAGCGGGTCGCGGTGAAGGGGTCCGGCAGGCCCGCGAGCACGCCTTCGCCGGTGTGGAACACCGAGCTGGTCTTGCCGTGCAGCAGTTCGGGCGCACGGGTGACGGTGGCGCCGAATGCCTCCCCGATCGCCTGATGCCCCAGGCACACCCCGAGCAGCGGCACCTCGTGGCGGGCACAGGCGCGCACCAGGTCGATGCTGGCGCCCGCGCGATCGGGCGTGCCGGGACCGGGGCTGATCAACAGGCCGTCGAACGCGGTGACGACGCTGTCCACATCCGCCAGTTGCGCGTCGTCGTTGCGCCACACGATCGCCTCGACGCCCAGCTGCCCCAGATACTGGACCAGGTTGAACACGAAGCTGTCGTAATTGTCGACGACCAGAACACGCATAACCGAAAGCGTACGGGGTGGCCCGCCACGCCGTCGCGGGGAATACCCGGGAGGCATGATGACAACGGTCCGGGACGCGCACGAATACCCAGCTGAGATAGCCTGAGTACAGACCGGCAGCGCCGGGCGCGCGCCCCCGCCGGTACACCTGTACCCCGAATACGAGGACGTCATGCCCAAGTCGAAGGTCCGCAAGAAGACCGATTACACGATCAACCCCGCCAGCCGCACCCCGGTGAAGATCAAGGGCGGACCGTCCCCGGTCTGGTATGTCGTGATCATGCTCGGTTTCATGCTGGCCGGGCTCGCCTGGTTGCTGGTGTACTACCTGGCCAACGACAAGATCAGCTGGATGGCCAACCTCAACGCCTGGAACTTCCTGATCGGGTTCGGACTCATGGTCATCGGCCTGGTCATGACGATGCGCTGGCGCTGAATCGATCAGACCGGGTCATTACATCCGTGTCATTCATACACACCTGTGGATGAGCCTGTGGACAACTCGAGGAGCGAGTGGGGACTGTGACCGAGCGCAGCGAGGGAACCATCAGCCCGGCACGGCCTGGCACAGCGGAGCCGAGCGCCAGCGAGGCGCAGCTGTGACTTCCGAGCCCGTATCCCGGCTGCAATGGTCCACCCCGCCGCTCGCGCTGGCCGCGTCGGGCGCGGGCGGGATCGCGCTGGCGGCCGCGGCCATGCTCGCCGACGACGCGCCGAGCCGGCTGCTGGTCGGGATTGCGGCCGTGCTGTTGCTGGCGCTGGCCGCCCTGGGCCTGCGGCAACGCCCGCGCCTGACCATCGTCCCCGGTGAGCGGCCTGAGCTGATCGTGCGCGGCCTGCTCGGGGCGACGCACTATCCACGGGAGCGAATCGTGCGGGCCCGCGTGGTGAGTTTCCGCCGTCTCGGCCGCAAGGTGCCGAATCTCGAGCTCGACATCGACCACCACGGTGAGGACCGGCTGCTCATCTTCGGTCGCTGGGACCTCGGCACTCATCCACAGGACGTGCTGGACGCGCTCGTCGCCCACGGCCTGGCCGTGGTCTGAGCCGGACTCACGAACCGATCGCCGCCGGCGCCACTCCGATGAGCACGATCGCGAGCACCGCGACGAGCGCCAGGGCGGCCCAACCGATGCGCACGCCCATCTCCTGCGTGCTCGCCCGCAACCACCGCGGCACATACAACAGGCCCGCGGTCGCCAGGGTGCCCGCGGCCAGTCCGCCGAGATGTCCCCACAGCGAGATTCCGGGCACCGACACGCTGATGATGAGGTTGATCGCGATCACCACCAGCAGTTGAGCTGGACTGCGCCGCAGCCGCAGCAGCACCACGGTCAGCGCGCCGAACAGGCCGAAGATCGCGCCGGAGGCGCCCGCGGTCGCGGTGTTCGAGTGTGCGAACCACATGACCGAGGCCGCGCCGCCGAGCATCGAGATCAAATAGATCGCCAGGTAGCGCGAGCGGCCCAGCACCGTTTCCGCGTCGCGGCCGAGCACGTACAGCGCGAACATGTTGACGGCCAGGTGCACCGGGCCGTAGTGGAGGAAGGCGCTGCCCACCACCCGGATCCACTGTCCGTGCCCGACCACCTGCGGTACCAGCACCCAGTCGTAGAACAGCGTGGAGTAGCTGTTGCGGGACAGGCTGTGCGCCTGCGCGACGGTGACCGCGAAGACCGCGACATTCAGCGCGATCAGCGCGTAGGTCACATACGGCGTGGGCCGCGTGGCCACCGCGGCGCCGGTCGGGGTGCGCGCCTGACGCGTGTCGCGCTGGCCCTGTGCCACACATTCCACGCACTGCTGACCGACGGCGGCCTGCTGCAGGCAGTCGGGACAGGCCGGCCGCCCGCACCGAGTGCACGCCAAACCGGTGACCCGATCGGGATGGCGGAAACAGGTCGGCGCGGGCGGTTGAGGGTTCACGAAACTCCGTGTGCTTCTTGCGGTTACTGACTCAGTGTGATGCCGGAGATGACGACCGGATCCTTGGGTCGATCGTTGCGGTCGACCGCCGTGGTGCCGATGGAATCCACGACCTTGCGCGAATCCGGGTCGACGACCTCACCGAAGATGGTGTGCTTGCGGTTCAGGTGCGGCTGCGCGCCGACCGTGATGAAGAACTGCGACCCGTTCGTCCCGGGTCCGGCGTTCGCCATGGCCAGCAGGTAGCCGCGGTCGAAGCGCAGTTCGGGGTGGAACTCGTCGCCGAATTCGTACCCCGGGCCGCCGCGGCCGGTGCCGGTGGGATCGCCGCCCTGGATCATGAACCCATCGATCACACGGTGGAAGACGCTGCCGTCGTAGAACGGGCCGCTGGTGCCCTTGCTCGCATTCTGCGTCGAATACGGGGCGGAGCCATCGGCGAGGCCGATGAAGTTGCGCACCGTCTTCGGAGCGTGGTTACCGAAAAGCGAGATCTTGATATCGCCGTGGTTCGTGTGCAGCGTTGCCACGGAGGTCTGATTCGGTGAAGTCACGCCGAACATGGTGGCATACCCGCCTCTCCGCGCCTCTGCGTACCAGCGAGTGGCGCGAGATCTGATTTGCGGACCGGCGGTGGGTGGCCAACTCGAGTTCTGGGTGTGCCCGACCGAATGCCCATATATTCATTGCCGCGCGGTGCAGGACGGTGCATCACAGGACCCGAAGAGGTTTGCGTTAAGACTGGACTGCGCGGTGGGGGCTCACACCGTTGGTGGAGTAGCCCAGGCGCGGGGGCTCCTGGGCCGGCGCCGGGAGTTGCGGGCGGCGCGTGAGCGCCCGCCATGCGGAGCCGCCCGCGGCGGCGATCACGACTGCGATGATCAACCGGTTGCGCAACCGGCCGGACTTGCCAGAGGTCCCCAACTGCATGCGACCACTGTGTCACAGCCGCGCAGTTCGTGCAGTATTCACAGGTCAGCGCGGGCGGGCCGGATCACCTGCTGACCGCGCGCCTGAACTGTCGCAGCGAGAGCGGAATGAAGACCGCCAGCAACACCACCACCCAGATCAGCGTGGTGATCACGGGATGCCGCATCGACCACACATCGGAGGTCGGCATGAGCGGGCTGGTGTTGCCGAACAGGTCGCGGGTGGCCTGGGTGACCGCCGAGACGGGATTCCAGTCGGCGAAAACCCGTAGCGGCGTGGGCAATTCGCGGCTCGGCACGAAGGTGTTGGCGATGAAGGTGAGCGGGAAGATCACCACGAAGCTGGCATTGTTGAAGACCTCCGGGGCCCGCACCAGCAGGCCGACCACGGCCATCATCCACGACACCGCGTAGGCGAACAGCAACAGCAGCACATAGCCGAGCACCCCGTCCAGCAGTGACCCGCGAATTCGCCAGCCGATCAACAGGCCCGTCACCGACATCACCACCAGGCTGACCACGTTGATCACCACATCGGCGACCGTGCGCCCGACCAGCACCGCCGCGGGCGCCATGGGCAGCGAGCGGAACCGGTCGATGATGCCCTTCTGCATGTCCTCGGCCAGGCTGGATCCCGTGAACGTCGCGCCGAAAACCGCTGTCTGGGCGAAGATTCCGGCGATCAGGAACTCGCGGTACGAGGTGCCCTGGAGTTTGATCGCCGAGCCGAAGATGAAGGCGAACAGCAGCACGAACATGATCGGCGACAGGGTCGAGAAGACCAGCACGTCGGGCACCCGGCGGATCTTGATGACGTTGCGCTTGGTGATCGTCACGCAGTCGCTGACCAGCATGGTCAGCCGCGCGAGCGGCGTCGGCTCATCGATGACGAGTGAGCTCATCGCAGCTGTCCTTCCGTGGCATTTTCCAGTGCGCGATCGCCGTTGACCAGCTCCTGCACATCGTGTCCGGTGAGGGTGAGGAAGACATCGTCGAGCGACGGACGCCGCAGGCCGACATCGTGAATCGTGACCTCATGGGCGGTCAGGCGCCCGATCGCGTCGACCAGCGCGGCCGAGCCGTCGCTGACCGGAACCGTGATGCGGCGCAGGCCCGGTTCCAGGTGGATCTCCCCGACCGCCAGACCTGCCAGGGCCTGCTGCGCGACCCCGAGGCTGTCCACACGGTCGACGGTGAGTTCGATGCGATCGCCGCCGACGCGGGTCTTGAGCTCGTCGGCGGTGCCGCGGGCGATGACCCGGCCGTGGTCGATCACCGCGATCGCATCGGCCAGCCGGTCCGCCTCCTCCATGTACTGGGTGGTGAGCAGCAGCGTGGTGCCGCTCGCGACCAGCTCCTCGATGACGTCCCACAGATCCATCCGGGCGCGCGGATCCAGCCCGGTGGTCGGCTCGTCCAGGAACAGCACCGGCGGGTTGGCGACCAGGGCCCCGGCCAGATCCAGGCGGCGGCGCATGCCGCCGGAGTAGCCCTTGACCGGGCGGTCCGCGGCATCGGCGAGCCGGAACCTGTCCAGTAGCTCGCGGGCGCGCTGCTTACTGCGGGCCACGCCGAGGTGATAGAGCCGCCCGACCATCTCGAGATTCTCGAATCCGGTGAGGTATTCGTCGACGGCCGCGTATTGGCCGGAGGCGCCGATATGGGATCGCAGCCGCTGCGGCTCGCGCATCACATCGATCCCGGCGACCGTGGCGCGGCCGGCGTCGGGGACGAGCAGTGTCGTCAACACGCGGACGGTGGTGGTCTTGCCGGCGCCGTTGGGGCCCAGGAGGGCGGTCACGGTGCCCTCGGGCACCGTGAGATCGAGTCCGTCGAGGGCGACCAGACGGCCGTACTTCTTGATCAGACCCTCGGCAATGATGGCGTCGGGCATGACACTCCTGACGTGGGTGACGGTCATGTGACGAATGGTTTTCGCGGCCAAGTATTGCCCAGACCACCGACAAGTTCGCCCGAATAATGCCGCCACCTGCGGCGTGAGGATCGGCGTGAGGATCACGGGGCCGCGGAGTTGTCCCGGACACAGGGAGGCCGCATCCCGGGGGTCCGGCGGGTGCTCGGGGGTGCCGGCGGGATGCGGCCGATGCAATCGTCGCTCGCGCACGGGTCTACGGGCACGAGTAACGCACTACCCGGGTCTGCCGCGAGGCGGTACTCGGCCGGCCCGCCGACCTCCTACCCTGACACGCCCGGGCGTCCATCCAGCGGGAAATCCTCGGCGCCGAATCGTGGCCTATATCGCATATCAACCGATCGATGGCAATCGTGAGGCACACCTCATATGATGCCAATCCGTGGCATAACTATTTGCACGGCAACATCTTTCACATGAAACTATCGCCATTCAAGATCGCTAGCTAATGTAGCGCTACCGCAGCGGCAGGCCCGCCGGCAAAACTTTCCGAAAAGTGGCGGCCCTCATACGTACACAATCACGAATCGTCGCGTAGGATCATTCACGTCGGCCCCTCCCCCCCGGGCCGACCCTACGCGGGCCTCGGCAAACTCCCCCCCTTCGCCGAGGCCCGCTCCTAATTTTCGGGTAGGTTCTCCCGAGGCGGCCCGCCACGATGGGCGGGCCCCGGCGAGGCAGCCCTCAGTAGTAGTACTCGACATCTTCCGTGTGATCCGTCGCGCGCCGCAGCACATGCGAGCGCAGCCGGTCGATGCCCCGCACGTGCACGCTGCGCAGGTGCCGCATCGCGAATTCCGGCTCCCCGTCCAGCTGCGCCGCGGCGCCGTCATCGATCAGCACCGTCCTGGGCCGGGCCACGCCGGTCAATCGCGCCGCGACGTTCACCGTCGATCCGTACAGGTCCCCGAAACGCTGCAGCACCACCCCGTACGCGAGGCCGACCCGCAGCTCGGGCATCGTCGTGGCGTCGGACTCGCCGCGCCTGGTCTGCGCCGCCGCGTCCCGCTGGATGTCCAACCCGATGCGGGCACCCACCGCCGCCGTCTCGGCGGCGAACATCACCTCATCGCCGACGTTCTTGATCACCCACCCACCGTTCGCGGTGATGGCGGCCGTGGTCACCGCCTCGAAGGTCTCGAGCAGCTCGGACAGCTCCTCGGCGATCAGGTGCCGGGTCAGGCGGGTGTAGCCGACCATATCGGCGAAGCCCACCGCCAGTTCCCGGGTGATGTCGGCGGGGCCGCCCAGCGCCCGCTCGAGGGCGGCGGCCAGATGCCGCCGCCACGCATAGGCCTGCAGGCGCTGCAGGGTCGTGACCACCTCCTCGGTGGCCTCCCGCGCGACGACCTCGGTGTCCGCCCCCGGATCCTGCGCGGTGATCGACTCGATCCGGTTCGCGATCTCCTCGACCACCAGATCGACCTGCCACTCCGCCAGCCGCGCCATCGACTGGCCCATGGTGCGCACCGCGGCGGACTGCTTACGCGCGTCGTCCGTCGCCAGCGCTTCCAGGCTGTGGAAGTCCCGCAGCGCGGTCAGATCGCCCTCGGCGTACTCGATGGCCGCATCGTCCGGATCGGCCGCGAAGCCGAGCGAAACCCACAGGCGCCGAGACACATCCCGCGGCACCTCGGCATCACGGCGCAGATCGGCCCGGCTGTACTTGCGCGGGCCGCCCAGCAGATACGGCTCGACGACCGACTGCATCAGCCTCGACAACTCCGCCTGGTCCATGGTCAACGACGATACGGCGCGAAGCGGGCACAGGGCCCCCGCACTGTGCTGTGTCACAACCCACAGATCCCCCGCGCGACGGGCCGAGCAGGGACGATGCGCGCCGGTGATGGTTGTATGGGCCGAAGCGAGATCGAGGAGTCCGAGCCGTGGAACTGCGCCAGTTGCGCTACTTCGTCACCGTCGCCGAGGAATTGCACTTCGGCCGGGCGGCCGAGCGGCTGCACATCGCCCAGCCCGCGGTCAGCCAGCAGGTGCGGCGGCTGGAACGGGAACTGAAGGTGCAGCTGCTGGACCGGTCCCCGCGCCGGGTCCGGCTCACCGAGGCCGGACAGCGATTCCTGCCCGCCGCGCGGTCGGTCCTCGCGGCCGCCGACGCCGCGCGCGCCACGGTGGCCGAGCTGGCCGGCGGGCGCGCGGAGGTGCTGCGGCTGGGCACGATCACCGGCCTGGGCGAGCGGCTGGACGCGATCCTGGACGGCCTGGCCGATCGACTCCCCCGGCTGCAGGTCGAACTCATCTCGCTGCCGGTGCACGAACGGCTGGCGCAGGTATCCGACGGGCGGCTCGACGCGGCCTTCCTGCGCTCGCCCTCCCCGCAGGACAGTCCCGAGCTGGAATTCCTTGCCGCCTGGGACGATCCACTGGTAGTGGCGCTGCCCGCCCGGCATCCCCTGGCACGGCAGGACTCGGTCACACTGGCGGACCTGGCGGCCCTGCCGCTGCGGCTGACCGAGCGGCGTAACCATCCGGCGCTGGTGGATCTGGTGCTGACCGCGTGCCAGCGCGCGGGATTCGAACCGATACCGGCGCAGGCATCGAGCACCCTGCAGGACACCCTGGCCGCCATCGGCACCGGAACTCCCATGTGGACGGTGGTGTACGCGGCCAATGCCCACCCGGCGGCGAACTCGCGAGTGGTGTTCCGGCCGTTCGAACCGGGCCTGTCGCTGCCCATCGGGGTAGCCGTGCGCAAGGGCGCGTCGACCCCGCAGCTCGCCCTGGTGCGCAAGCTTCTCGAACAGGGCAATTCCCAAGTCCATCAGGGACGATAACGAATCCTTATCCCTGCGCGAACGGACTGCCCATTGGTCGGCCACCGGTTCTGCGGTGAACTGTTCTCAGGCCGCCGGAACACCCCGGCGAACCGGCCAAAGAGCCGGAAAAGCCTGTATCCCAACGGAATTCACCAGGAGACAGTCATGCCCATCGTTACCGTTCAGCAGGGTCCGCGCACCATCGAGCTCAAGCGCGATCTGGTTCGCCGGATCACCGACGCGTTCGTCGATGCCCTGCAGATTCCCGCCGAGGCCGTGCAGGTCTGGATCCAGGAGGTGCCCACCGACAGCTGGGCCATCGGCGGGGAGTTGACCGCGGACAAGAAGAAGTAGGTCCGGGGCCGTTCGGTCCGCCGCGGTCCAGGTTTCACGCACCACCCGCGGCAGGCCGTGCGGCGCCGCCGATCTCGCGCGATCGCCCCACACGGCTCACATGCGCCACCGCTCGACGCCGTCGGCCGCAGCAGGAATAACCAGCGGTTCCGCACTGTCGAATACACCCGGGAGCCGGTCCACCGTCCCACCCCAACGATCGAATGTGGAGATCTCCCATGCCTTTTGCGCCCGTCACCCTGAGCAACGGTGAGAGCAACGTCGAGTACCTCGTCGCCGGAACCGGTCCAGCCGTAGTCTTGGTGCACGGCACCTTCGCTACCAACGAGGGGAACTACGAACCCCTCATCGCGGAGCTCGCCGACCGCTTCACGGTCATCGCGCCGAACTACGCCGGATCCGGCGCGACCACCGCGCCCGATCGGGTGAACGTCGACGACCTGGCCGATCAGGTCCTTGCGGCGGCCGATCACGCCGGCGCCGAAACCTTTCACCTGGCCGGTCATTCGCTGGGCGCCGTCACCGCCGCAAACCTGGCCGCGCGCTACCCGGATCGGGTGGACTCCCTTGTGCTGCACGCCCCCTGGGCCGCTACCGATGCCCGTGGACGCACCCAGTTCGAGCTCTGGACTTCTCTGCTGCGCACCGATAAGCGCCTGCTCGCCCAGCTGATCACGCTCACCGCGCTGCGCCCGGAGGTCACCTCGTCCTGGACCGCGGAGGAATACGCGGCGAACGTCGACTACTTCACGAGCATCCTCGAACCCGCCCAGTCGGTGCAGGCCGATGTCGACCGCGAGGTCGACATCCGCGCCCTGCTGCCGCTGATCACCGCTCCCACACTGGTTCTGGCCAGCGGACAGGACCAGATTGTGCCCATCGCGGACCAGCGCGAGGTGGCCCAGGCGATCTCCGGTGCCGAATACCGGGAATTCGACGCCGGTCACGGGTTGCCCGCGGAGGACGGTCCGGGCTTCGTCGAGGCGATCGCCGGGTTCTTCGATCGGCAGGCCGCCCGAGTCGCGGTGTCCTGACCCGGTTTCTATGACATTGTGCCGACGGATTTATCCACAACTGTCCCGTGATGCCTGTGGATAAATCCGATCACTCCCCCTCGGACCCGACCGCACAGTCCGGACAGGTGCCGTAGAGGTCGATGTGATGGCTCACATCGGTATATCGATAGTGCGCGGCGATGTGCTCGGTGGCGTGCTCGAGGTCGGCGTGCGTGAAACGCTCGGCACGACCGCAGATTCGGCACAGCAGGTTGTGGTGATGCTCGCTGCCGCCGCGGATCCGATAGAGGACCTCCCCATCCTCGGCGCGCTGCGTCTCCACCAGGTGCTGCTCGGTGAGCCGGTGCAGGATGCGGTAGACGCTGGTCAGCCCGATGCGAATGGTAGCGCCGGAGTGCAATTCGGCGTGCAGCTGCTGAGCGCTGCGAAAACGATCGTTGCGCCGCAGCACATCCAGCACCACGCGCTGCCGCACCGTGGTGCGGTAGCGCTCGGGCCGGCGCTCAGCCGACGAGCGATCCGGTGCGGACATGGAGGTTTCGGTAGCGACGGAACAGATCCACCGCGACGGCCGCGAGATAGCATGCCGCCGCGACGGACATGATGGTGAAACTGGCCGGCGCGGCGGGTATCGCATACGACAGCGCGACTCCCGCCCACACCGCGGCGACGGCCAGCACGGCCGAGACCCAGAATGCCCGCCAGGGCCGCGCGGTCAGCCGCGCGGCGGCGGCAGGTGGGGCGGCCAGCAGGCCGAGAACGACCACGGCACCGACGATTTGGGTGGCCTCGGCGACGGCGACCCCCACCAGCCCGAGGAACACCGCGCCCACGCCCCGGACCGGAACGCCCGCCGCGCGGGCCACGATCGGATCGATGGTCGCGAACAGCAGCGGCCGCGCGATCACCAGCAGCACCGCGACCGCACCCGCCGCGATCAGCGCGGCGGTCGTCGCGGCCGCAGAACTGATCCCGAAGATGCTGCCGAACAGGACATTCACGTTCGCGGTGGAATTTCCGGTGGCCCGATGCGTGGTGTACAGGGTCAGGAACAACGCGCCCAGGCCCAGCACCCACGAGAAGAACGACCCGATCGCGACATCGCCGACGCCGCCCCGGGCGCCGGTCACCCCGAGCGCGATCGCCACCACCACGCAGGTGGCGAAAAGCCCTATCCGCAGGTTGAATCCGGCCGCGAGCGCCGCCATCGCCCCGGTATAGGCCACGTGTCCCAGCGCGTCGCCGGCGAACACCTCGCCCCGCTGGACAACGAAAAAGCCGGCCAGCCCGCACAGGATCGCCACGGCGGTCCCGGCGATCAGCGCGTACTGGATGAAGGGATGCGACAGCATACTCATGACGAGACCGCCTCTCGCGCGGCGACTTGCGGCATCGGATGTGGCGCGCGCGCTCGCAGCCGGTCCACCGCCGCGCGGTATCCGGCACACGCCAGATAGGCGGCAAAGGCGAACGTGCTCACCCAGAATCCGATCGGATACGGCGTGAAGTACGCGAATCCCATTCCGGCCCAGGTGGCCACGAGCGCGATGCCCACCGATATCGCGACCCCGTACCCGGGACGACCGGTGAGCTGATGCGCGGCGGCCCCCGGGGCCACCAGCAGCGCGAAGACCAGCAGGCTGCCGGTGACCTGGCTGGTGCCCGCCGCCGCGATTCCGAGCAGCAGCAGGAACAGCACCCCGACGAGCCGCACCGGAACCCCCTGCGCCCCGGCGGTTTCGGGATCGATTGAGGCCCACAGCAGCCGCCTGCCGATCAGCAGCAGCACCAGCAGGCAGGGCACCGCGGCAATCAGGAGCACCAGCACCTGCTGATCGGTGACGCCGTCAATGGTGCCGAACAGCAGGTTGGTCAGCCCGGACAGAAAGCCCTTGTACAGGCTCACGAACAGCATCCCGGCGGCCAGCGCGAGGGCCTGCACGATGCCGATGACCGCGGACCGCTCCCCACCACCGTGCATCCGGACCGATGCCGGGACCGCGGCGAACACCAGCGCAGCACCGATGCAGGCCGCGAAATAGCCGTACCCGGAGGCGAATCCGAGCCAGGTGGCCGCGGCCGCGCCCGGGAATCCGATCATCGCCAGGGTGTGCCCGGCGAAGCTCTCGCGGCGCAGCACCATCACCCAGCCCACCGCCCCGGCCACGACGGCGACGATCGTGCCCGCGCGTACCGCGTTGACCATGAACGGATAGGTCAGCAGCTGGCGGATGTCGTCCGCCAGATTCCAGGTGGCCACGGGGTTCACGGCGTCATCCCCGGTACGGCGGCAGCGTTGGCGATGCCGTGGCCCGCCGGTACGTCGGGCTGCCCGACGACGACCAGTCGTCCGGCGCTGTCCCGCAGCACCTCGATCGGAATGCCGTACAGGGCAGTGAGTTTCTCCCCGGTGATGATGTCCTCCGGGCTGCCGCTCACCGCCGCGCCGCGCGCGACATAGACGACCCGGTCCAGATACGGCAGGATCGGGTTCACGTCGTGGGCAACCATCATCACCGCCACCCGTTCGTGGTGGCAAATGTCCCGGATCAGCGCGCTGATGCCCGCCTGGCTGGGCACATCGAGGCTGTCCAGCGGCTCGTCCAGCAGCAGCAGACGCGGACGCCGGATGAGCGCCTGGGCGATCAGCAGGCGCTGCTGCTCGCCGCCGGAGCACTGCCCGATCGGACGATGCGCGTACGCCTCGGCGCCGACCAGCTCGATGACTTCGTGCACCCGCTGCTGCCGCGCCCGGAACCGTTCGGGGGAAACGATTTTCGACAACCACGGCATCGGGGTGCCCCAGCGTGCGCCGTCCAGGCCCAGGCTCACGATGTCGATGCCGCGTATGCGCACGCCCGCATCGAAGGCGCGCCGCTGCGGCAGGTATCCGATGCCGGTATTGCGGCGTCCGGGCGGTGCGCCCAGCACCTCTACCGTGCCATCGGGAGTCGAGGTGAGCCCGAGCACCGCGCGCAACAGTGTGGATTTCCCAGCGCCGTTGGGTCCGAGCACCGCGACGAACTGCCCCGGACGCACCGCGAGCGAGACGTGCGACCAGATCTGCCTGCCGCCGACCACCGCCGCAGCGCCGTTCATGCGGACCACGGGGTCGTCGGAAGGCGTTGTGGCGGAAGTGATCCCGTTCGACGCGGTACTCGTCTCCATGGCAGTCACCTACCTGCCGGTCGCCTGGTGCAGCGCGTCCTCGAGCGCCGACAGCTGGCCCGTCTGCCAGTCCTGGAACGACGCGTTCGCGGGCGCGAGGGTCTCGGTCACGGTGGAGACCGGGATGCCTTGCTTCTTCGCGGCGTCGACCTGAGCCTGCACGTCCGGGGTGCTGTTCTGGCTGTTGAAGACGTAGACCTTGATGGCCTTGGCCGCGATCTGCTGATCGATGGTGGACTTGTCCGCCGGGGACGGGTCGGTGCCCTCGCTGATCGCCTTCAGGAATTCCGCGGGCGTGAGCAGGTTCAGGCCGAGCGCGTCCGAGAGCGGGGCGAAGATCGATTCACTGGCGCCGACCGGGGTGCCCGCGTACTTCTGCTTGATGTCGGAGACCAGGCTGTTGTACTTGCCGAGGCTCTCGGTCAGGAAGTGCTGCCGCTGCTGATCGAAGTAGGACGAGTCGGCCGGATCGGCCTTCTTGTAATCGCCGGTGATGGTGTCGACGACCTTCGCGACCGAGGCGGGCGAATACCACTGGTGCGGGTTGCCGTCGTCGGGCACGCCCACCACCTTGCCCACCGTGATCTCGGTGCGGCCGGCGCCGGGATTGGCGGCCAGCAGCTTGTCGGCCCAGGCGTCGTAGCCGATTCCGTTCTCCACCACCACCTTCGCGTTCGCGAAGGTGCGGGCGTCGGCCGGGGTCGGCTCGTAGGAGTGCGGATCGGTGTCCGGATTGGTGATGATGCTGGTCTCGTGGATCTTGTCGCCGCCAAGCTGCGCCGCGATGCTGCCCCAGGCGTTGATCGTCGCCACCACCTCGAGCTTGCCGCCCGACGGAGCCGACTGCGAGGAGGCGCCGCCACTGCTGCACGCCGTCGCGATCGCGGCCAGCGCCGCCGCCCCCATCGCCACACCGATCACACGCTTGCCGTAACCCGGACCGCTCATCGTGCTTACCTCATCAGATCTTGAAACTGGAAACCGTTATCATTAACAATAACAGACCGATTGCCGGTGCACGAGATGAGATTCAATCCTTCCGACCGGAAAGACCACAGGTCAAGCGAACGCCCGAACGAGTCGACGAGCTCCCCAACCGCTTCGGACCTACACCCGATGGCCGCTACGAGCGGGTCCGCTCGGACACCCGATAGCGACACGAGCGGTTCTTGCCGCCGGGGGCGTGACGCGCATACGTTTGCGGGCGTGCTGTACGGACGCCAGGGCGAAGTGGACCGAATCCGCGAGTTGCTGGACGAAGCGGATAAGGGCTGGAGCAGTTCGCTGGTCCTCGTGGGCGACTCGGGCGTCGGAAAATCCGCGCTGCTCGACCTGGCAGCAAGCCTGGTCGGCGACTCCTGGCGGGTGCTGCGCTGCTGCGGCGTCGAATCCGAGTCCGAATTGCCGTTCGCGGGGTTGCAGATGCTGCTCATCGCCGGTCTGGACAGCCTCGACGCACTGCCTGCCAACCAAGCCGATGCCCTGCGCTGCGCCTTCGGCGGTGACAGCCCAGATCTTATTTCCGACCGCTTTCTGATCGGTCTGGGAACCCTGTCGCTGCTGGCCGAAATGTCCGGCACCGGGCCGGTACTGTGTCTGATCGACGATGCCCAGTGGCTGGATCAGGCGTCCATCTGCGCCCTGGTCTTCGCGGCACGCCGGATGCGGGCCGAGGGCGTCGTCCTGCTGTTCGCCGGACGCGCGGAGTTCGCTACCACCGGACTGCCCCAGC
Organism: Nocardia sp. GP40; assembly: GCF_050434125.1. Taxonomy (NCBI): domain Bacteria; kingdom Bacillati; phylum Actinomycetota; class Actinomycetes; order Mycobacteriales; family Nocardiaceae; genus Nocardia; species Nocardia sp. GP40. The sequence goes on from NZ_JBNPVW010000002.1 coordinate 494,530, forward strand.
TGCGAGTGACTCCGCTGGCGGCCGGCGCCGCGCGCGAGTTGGTCGCCGCCAACGCACCCGAACTGGAGCCGGAGAAGCTGGAGCGAGTGGTCGCCGAGGCGGCGGGCAACCCGCTGGCCCTGCTCGAGCTACCGCGCATGGATCTGGACGCCCTCTCGGTGAGCCCGCTGCCCCTGCCGGATCAGTTGCGGGCCGGTTACCAGCACGACATCGTGGATCAACCGGAGTCGGTGCGAACGGCGCTGCTGGTGGCGGCCGCCGAGGAAACCGGAAATCTGACCCTGGTGCTGCAGGTGCTCGCCGGATTCGGGATGACGGAGGAGGCGCTGGCCGCTGCCGAGCAGACCGGCATGCTGGTGGTGTCGGGTCAGTCGGTCGCCTTTCGACATCCGCTTCTGCGCGCCGCCGTCTACAACCTGGCCACCTCGAGTCAGCGTCGGGCCGTACACAGGCGCATCGCCGACCTCACGGGCGAACCCGACCGCCGGGCGTGGCATCTCGCCGCCGCAGCGACCGGCCCGGACGAGCAGGCCGCCGCAGCGCTGGCGGCGGCCGCCGAGAACGCGCGCGGCCGAACCGGTTACGCCGCCGCCGCGATCGCGCTGGAGCGATCGGCCCGGCTGACGCCCGATCCGGCCGACCGAACGCGTCGTCTGATCCTGGCCGTCGAGGCGGCCGCCGACGCGGGTCGCACCGACCACGCGCTGCGACTGATCGCCGAGGTCGAGCAGTCGGCCGTGGGCCCTCGCGCGGCCGCCCAGCTCACCGCCGCGCGGGCGCGGATCGAGTTCGAGCGAGGCGCGGTACCAGTGGCATACGAGCTACTGCTGGATGCGGCTGCCCGGGTGGTCGGGGACGATCCGGATATGGCGGTCATCATGCTGATCGAGGCCGCCCATGCTGCCTGGACCGAGGGCGATCTGGCCGGCGTCGCCGCCGTGCGAACCCGGCTGAGCGAAATCTCCTCGGGCACAGCGCATGCCGCACTCCCCCTCGTCGAGGGTCCGCTGGGACTGCACTCGCCCGACCCGGCCGCGGGCGTGCGGCTGATCCGCGCCAGTGTCGCGCGGGTCCGGTCGATGCCGGCGGCCACGCCGTCGATGCGATTGGCCTTGGCGTTGCAGGCAATTCTGGCCAGCGATGTCGACGACGCGCGGGACATGCTGCGCGAATTGACCACCGAGTGCCGGGATCGAGCGATGGTCGGCTGGCTGCCGGTGGTCGGCTGCGGCCTCGGGAAGGCCGAACTGTTGATCGGCAATCTGCTTGCGGCGGAAGCGATCTCCAGCGACGCGCTGCGCATCGCCGAGGATATCGGGCAACACGACCGGATTCGTCAGGCTCGGTCGATCCTGTCCATTGTCGCGGCCAACCGCGGCGACGAGGACCTGTGCCGCGAGCTCGCGGCAGGCGCCGTGAGCTCGGTGCCCGGCGGCGTCAATTCCATTGCCACCGCCCACGTGGGGTGGGCGCTGGCGCTGTTGGATCTCGGATACGGTCGCTACGAGGCGGCACTCGACCGCATCGAGGCGCTGTACCGCAGCCCAAATCGCGCGCTCGGCCAATGGGTTCATCTGCTCAGTGACGGCGTGGAAGCCGCGGTGCGCCTGCGCGCACCGGAGCGTGCGGCCGAGCTGGCCGCCGAACTGCGGCAGTGGTCCGCCGCCACCGACTCGGCGTGGGTGCGGGCGCACGAGCTCCGGTGCCGGGCCATGCTGGACAACGACGGCGAATTGTTCGCGGCCGCATTGGCCTTGCACGCCGACCTGGGCCGCTGGCTGGATCACGCGCGCACCGGGCTGCTGTACGGGGAATGGTTACGCCGGGAGCGCTTCAAGACCGAGGCACGCTCCGAGCTGCGCGCCGCACTGGCGACGTTCGAGCGCCTCGCCGCCGAACCGTGGGCCGAGCGGGCACGCAGCGAGCTGCGCGCCGCGGGCGAGAACACAGCCGGGCGCGCCGCCTCCGGCTCGGTGGCCACGCTCACCGCGCAAGAGTTCCAGGTGATTCGGTTGGCCGCCACAGGCGCGACCAATAGGGAAATCGGCGCCCAGCTCTTCCTGAGCCCGAAGACCGTTGGCAATCATCTCTACCGCGCTTTTCCAAAACTGGGCGTTACCAACCGAATCGAACTTGCCCGCCTCGACCTGGACTGAGACAGCTCAACTCGGGTGAGTGAAAACCGTTGCGTCCGGGTTGATGTCAGCCGCCCCAAGGTGGGATAAGGGGCGGTCGCGCGGGAACGGCTCTTCAGATGGCGCGGAGGGCGGCTTGGGCGACGGGGAAGTTGGACCGGAAGACGTTGTGCGGGTCCCGCTGTCGTTTGATAGTGCCCAGCCGATCAAGGGTTCCGGCCTCGAAGGTCGCGGCGGGGGTGTCGCCCGCGCCCAGGGAGGTGAACGGCTTCCGGCCGCTCACCCGGTGGCCGAGGTCGGATATCACCCGCCGCTGGGTTTCGCGTACCTGCTGCTGTGCTTCCGCCGTGGGACCGAGGCCCTGAAGATAGACCGCATACGGTTCGGTCACCGCGGGATGAGCGCCGGTGCCGGGCTCGGCGAGCGCTCCGCCGAGTTGGCGCAGCTGTATCCCGAACAGCGGATCGATCGGCCCGGCGAAGAGCACCTGCTGGGCGTGCTCGTCCAGGTCGGTCAACAGCTCCGTGCGAATCATGGCGTAGCCGGGATCGATCGGCTCCGAGGTCACGGCGCCGAGTTGTGACGCGGTGAACGCCCCGCGGCTGTCGTTGACCACCCCCGCGATGGCATCGAAACCTCGGAGCAGTTCCCGGCCCTCGGCCGCGTCGCCGAGATAGGCGGCGGCGATGCCAACCAGACCGGGCACGCCCGGAAACTGCAGCCTATTGAGGAATACCGTCAGCTCCGCCGGTGCCTGTGCCACCAGGTCGAGATACGCGGCCAGCACTTCCCGGGTGCGCGACGCGTCCCACATGACATGCCCACCATACAGATTCGGCGCGGGAAAGAGCTCGAACTCGACGGCCGTCACAATCGCGAAGTCACCACCGCCGCCGCGCAGCGCCCAGAACAGGTCGGGGTCGGAGTCGGCCGTTACCCGTGCCGGATCGCCGAACGAGTCGACCACCTCGAAGGCTCGCACACTATTGGCCGCGATCCCATGCGCGCGGCCGAACCAGGACATGCCGCCGCCGAGGGTGTAACCGATGACACTGACCACCGGCGAGCTGCCCGCCAGACCGATCAAACCGTGTGGTTCGGCCGCCGCCAGCACCCTGCCCCACGCCACACCCGCGCCGACCCGGGCGACCCGCCGCGTAGGGTCGATGCTGACTTCGTCGAAGCGGTTGGTGCGCACCACGATCGCGCGATCCGTATTGCCCGAAGCGCCGTGTCCATTGGGCTGCAACGCCAGGGCGATGCCTTCCTTCCGCGCATACCGCACCAGCGCGACCATGTCATCTACATCAGCAGGTTCCGCCACGGCCGCCGCCGGCTGCTCCACGGTCAGATTCCACGGTTGCCGCACACGGTCGAAGTCATCGTCGTGGGGCAGCCAGACCCGGCCCTCGATGGCGGTGCGCACAGTGTTTTCAATCATGTCGATTCCCCGATTCGTCGGATGGGTGGTCAGCTGAGGAACAGCAGGACGGCGCTGATCAGAACGACAACGGCGGTGGCGAAGTGAATGCCGAAGGCATCGGCCTTGCGGCCGCCATTGCGCAGCACGATGCCGGCGTCCCCGAACGGAGTCAGCGCGGCCGCGACCATGAACCAGGCCTCGGCGTGCGCGCCGACCAGTCCTAGCAGGACCAGGCCGACAACCCCGGAGGTGAAGTCGCGCAAGCCCTTTACCGTCAGATATGGGCCAGCGTCCCCGGCGGATTCGGCAGGCAGGCCGAAGGCCGCCGCGGCGGCGTCCGGCACCAGGAAGAACCGTAGCCCGACAAAGATGATGAGCAGATCGATCAGGATGGCGAGCCCGTAGGCAATGGGGGTGAGCATGTCTCTCCTCGTGCGTTGTGACGTGGAAAAACATAGGACCGGCCGCTCGGCGGCGGTATGAGGCGGATGCCTCTACTTCCAGCACCCCAATTGGGTAACAACCTCCTGGGCAAAACCAGGGTCGGCGCTGGTGCCAGACTGCAGACTGGCCCGTCGGTTCGATTGGGAGTTGGCAGTGAGCTCGTTGTTCGCGGTGAGGCGGGAACAGCGAGCACGACAGTCGCCGCATCCCAGGGGACGACCGTACCGGCGCAGGGCAACCAGTCGGCTCTGCCTCCCGCCCAGACCCCCGTCGGCAATCCATCTGCGGGCGATGCCAATTCGCCGCAGCCAGCACCTGCCACCAGTACCGGGACCATCACACCGCAGCCCACGATCGTGCCGGTGACCACGAATCCGACGCCCAACGGCAGCGGCCACGGATTGTGTTTCGACCTCAATTCCGGACTCGCCAACTCAGCGATCAAGAGTCTCGCCCCGTCCGCGAACGGCGGATGGGGCAATCCTTCGGCGAGCAATGACCCGATCTCGGCGGGCTGTGACGGTGTGCTGTCGTGGATGACCGTGGAATCGGGCAATATTCACCCATACATCGGTGCGGTACAGGTGGGCGAAATCCAGTGACGCCCTGTGCTGCCCGAGCGGCGGCCCCAGCGTAGTGACCTTCACACTCTCGGGTGGCAAGGTGATGGCGAAGGGGCAGTTCCCGCCGAGCAATTGAGTGTCAGGCCGATGCTCCAGGCGGGCGGACCCAGCCCCGAGCATCGGCGTGGACCAGCAGCGGCGGGCCCGTGCAGGGATGTCGGCTCGGGCTCGCCCAGGGCACTGGCGGTGACGCGGGCGATGCCGAGGATCGGCAGGCGTCCCGCGGCACAAACCACAGGTACGAGCATGGTCCTGACTCGATTGGTCATCAGAAACGAAAACCCGCAGATCATTGACCTGCGGGTTTATATGAAGTGGAGCCTAGGGGAATCGAACCCCTAACCCCTGCCTTGCAAAGGCAGTGCTCTGCCAATTGAGCTAAGGCCCCAGGCTTGTTATCCACAGACAGTGTGAACAACCTTCAAGACGGTACCCCCCGGGCTGGTCCGGGGTCAAAACGTACGGTCGGCAACCGGGCGGACGGCCGGTACCGTGGCGATGTGGACATCCTCAGCGACACCATCTCGGCCATTCGCACCGGGAATCCGACCTCGGGGATGTTCGTCCGGCATGCGCCGTGGGGGCGGACGTATCCGGTAGTGCCGAGCGTCGGGCTGCACGTGGTGCTGGAGGGCTCCTGCTGGGTGGTGCCCGGCGCGGCGGGTGAACCATTCGCGATGGGCGTCGGCGATGTGCTGCTGATGCCGCGCGGCGCCGACCACGACCTGGTGGATCACCCGGACACCCAGGTGACCGAGCGCGCGCACCCGGGTGAGCCGCGCGAACTCGCCGGGCCCGGCGCGCGCACCGTACTGCTCTGCGGCGCCTACGAATTGGGGCGGCAGCGGCACCATCCGATGCTCGCCGAGCTACCCGAATTCATCCATCTCCCGGTGCTGCCGGGCCGTCATCCGTCGTTGCGCGCCGCGGTCGACCTGCTGGCCGCCGAGCTGACCGAGCCGCGACCGGGCAGCGCCGCCGCGGTGCCCGCGATCCTGGAAACGCTGCTGCTGTTTGCGCTGCGCGCCTGGTTCGACGAGCAGTCCGCGGGGTCGGGCTGGGCGGGTGCCTTCGCCGATCCCGCCGTCACCGCCGTCCTGCGCGCCGTCCACGAGAACCCCGCCCATCCCTGGACGGTGCCGGAGCTGAGCGATATCGCGAACGTGTCGCGGGCCACCCTGGCGCGCCGGTTCACCGCCACCGTCGGCGAGGCGCCGCTGGCCTACGTGACTCGCTGGCGCATGCTGACCGCCGCCCGGATGCTCCGCGATACCGACGCCTCGCTCGGCGCGATAGCCGGAAAGGTCGGCTACGCATCGGAATTCGCCTTCGCCAAGGCATTCAAGCGCGAATACGGTTCGGCCCCCGGCCAATACCGCCGCGGGCTGGATACTCCGCCGCTGATCGCGGTGTGATGCGTCGACTGCGCGCGGCCCTGGCGTGCAGTCCGAATCCCCTGTCCCCCAGGTCCTCCAGCCCGGCACGCAGCCGCAGCGACGGCATCTCGTAGTCGCCGCCCGACCAGCGGCGGCCCGAACTGCTGCGCGTGCTCGATCTCATGCCCGACACCCCCGCGTTCCTCCCCGACCACCGGCTCGAGGTGCTGGCCGCGAACCCGCTGGCCGAGCTGCTGTACGGCCGGCGGCCGCTGCGCGGGACAATATCGCCCGGCACACGTGCGCTGCCGCCCCACGGCCGCAAGTCCTTCGCCCATCCGCTGGTCGGGCAATCTGGACCTGCATCAGGAGAACTTCACGGTGCCGGACGATGCCGGCGTCGAGCTCGTGATCCTGTCGGCCGCACCCAGCAGCGCGGCGCACGACGGCCTGCGGCTGCTGGCCGGGCTCGGCGCCACCGATGATCGCGAGCGCGAGTTCGGCCCGGTCCACCCGGCCTAGATGCAGTGGCCTGCGGGCCACGCAGCGGTCATGATGGCTGGTATGCCCGCCCTACCCGACTGGTCGCCCGACGACATCGACCCGCAGATCCCGAGTTCGGCCCGCATGTACGACTACGTGCTGGGTGGATTCACCAACTTCGAGGTCGATCGCAAACTGGCGGACTGGGTCCAGCAGACCATGCCCGAGGTGGCGCAGGGTGCCCGCGATAACCGCGCCTTCCTGCGACGCCTGGTCGGCTTCCTGGTACAGGAGGCCGGTATCGACCAGTTCCTGGACCTGGGCTCGGGGATTCCGACCGCGGGAAACGTGCACGAGATCGCCCAGCGGCTGCGTCCGGGCACGCGGGTGGTGTACGTCGACATCGATCCGGTGGCGGTCTCGGCCAGCCGGCAACTGCTGGCCGACAACCCCGACGCGACCGCGATCCGCGCCGATCTGACCGATGTCGAGGAGATCCTGGCAGCTCCGGAGGTCGCCGGGCTGCTCGATCTCAGCCGCCCGGTCGCGGTGCTACTGGTGTCGGTCCTGCATTTCGTGCCCGAGTCGGCAGATCCCGCGGCGGGCATCGCGCGCCTGCGCGAGGCCATGGCGCCGGGGAGCTACCTGGCGATCTCGCACTTCACCGACGAGGGCCGCGAGGGCGATGCGCAACGGATCGTCGCCATGTCGCGCCAGACGCCCACCACGACGACGCCGCGCAGTCGCGCGCAGATCGAGGCGCTGTTCGACGGATTCACCGTGCTCGAGCCCGGCATGGTAGACGTGTCCACGTGGCGACCCGAGGAGCCCGCCGACGGCGCGCCCGCATCGTTCTCGGGCTGGTACTGCGGTGTGGGAGTGCTTGCGGGAGAGTAACTTCGAACGACGAGTAGGGTGGGCATCATGAAATTTCTTCTCACCCTCGGGGTCGTGGTCGGTGTCATCTTCGCCATCAACAAGTTCCGTCAGCGCAACGATGCGGACATGTGGCATGAGGTGACCACTCGCTGAGCTCTACCTATATCGGCTCGTGGCGCTGGAGAATCGCTTCCAGCGCCATCAGCCCGCGCCGCTGCGGATGGCCGCGTTCCGGTCACCGTCCCGCCGCGAGGCCGAAGAATTCGGCGATCACGGTCACCGCGTCGATCGCACGCGTCGGTGACCCGAACATCAATCGACCCCCCTGCGAGGCCCCGGGAATCTGATGACCCGCGCCGACGAGGGTGTACAGCGTGACCGGCGGACAGCCCGGCCCGCGATACTCGGTGCGGCAGACCTGCCCCTCGGTGACCCCGTCCTCGGGTCCGAGCCATCGGAAGGCCGGGGAGGTGTGAATCCCGTTGCGGCGGGCGAAATATGCCGCCGTCTGGGCGGCGCCGAGATGATTACCCTTGGGGAACCAGCCGCGGAGGCTGACGCTTCCACCGTCGAATCGGGACAGCGGATCGGCGGTGCCGTGCATGGCGATCAGCGGCACGGGCACGACGGAGCCCCGATGCACCGCCAGGGCCTCGGGTGTCGGCTGGTTGGCCGACAGCAGGGCCGCCCCGGCGAGCAGGTCGGGCGCCTCGTGCACCAGTCTGATGACCATCTGACCGCCCAGTGAGAATCCGATCGTGTAGACGCGACCCGTGCCGAGCGTCGTGGCGACCTCCTGGGCCAGCATCCGGAGAAATCCGACGTCGTCCACCTGCTTGACGTCGCGAAACAGCATTTTCGCCCGCCGCGCCCCATTCCATTCGCGGTGCAGTGCATCGGGATAGACCACGACGTTGCCACCGAGCGCGAGCCGATCGAAGGCATCCTCGCTGAACTCCCGCATCGAGTCGGCGCTCTGCATGGTGCCGTGCAGTACCAGCACCAGGGCCGCACCGGGGGCCGGTTGCCGCGGGCGCACGACGGTATAGGTGCGGCGGCGCCGCCCATGGGTGAGTGCCCGCCGTTCCGTGACGAGCTCGGACGCTGGATTCCGCACAAGAAAAGAGTCTGCGGGACGACCGGAACCGCGGCAATCCGTCCGAGCCGTAGCCGCGGCCGGACCGGACGGGCTGTCATTGCAGTTGCGCTGTAGCTGTATAGACTGGCGCGTTGCCCGAAAAACGCCAGGGCGCTGGAGGAAATTATCAGGGGGAGGACACGTGTGGTATTTGGTCGATGCCGCCGACCCGAAGCGGGTCATTCGATTCCAACCGTCCGAAGGCGTGGCGCGTGAGCGTCTGCTGCATCGGGCCGTAAGACCGAACTCCATTGCAGCACTGGCAAATTCGGCCATCGGATACACCATCGCCACCGGCCGGGAGTACACGGGGCAGATCCGGGTCCGGGGCGAGATGTACACGACGACAACGCTTCCGGTCGCCGGCCTCGATCAGCGGCCGCTGGCGGTGCAGATCTGGGTTGCCGGACCGGACGTTCCGCGCGAACCGGCGCCCGGCGTCGACGCGTTCGTCTGGGACGGCCGGCAGTGGACGGTCACGAGTAGCGGCGTGGGCGGCCCGGTCCTGCCCCCTGGATTCCCCCTGCTGCACGGGGCGTGGTTCCTGAGTCGGATCATCGAATGCGAGGAGCGCGACAAGCTGATCACCGCGGCCCTGAACCCTCGCCCCGGCACCTCCTGGTCCGGGTCCATGCGGGTGCTCGCGGCCGACAACACCGGCACCACCAGGGTTTTCGGCCATTTCCGATACCACTCCGAGGAGAAGCTGTACGGACTGATGCTGCGGGCCGACCGAGAGAGCGAGCCGGGCGTCGTGCTGCCCACGTACCGCAACGACGCCGCGGCCGTACTCCTGCGCGGCACCACCGCCCTGATCGACCTGGACCGCATGCAGATCATCGAATGGCTCACCCCGCCGCTGCACGACATCGCCTGGCGGCACCATCCGACGCCGCGCGCCCTGGACCCCACCGACCGAACCGAATTCAGCCTCGTCACCACCCATGTGATCCACCCCGACGACCACCCCGAATACCTCAGGGCCATGCGAGATCTGGCCGCGAGACGCATAGACGCCCACCGCGGTATCGTCCGGCTGCTGACCCTGCGCGGCGGCTGGCAACCGGTCGAGCTGTACCACACCCGGCTCCCCCAGGGCCTGCCCCGATTCCTGATCGTCCTCATCCGCCCCGTCGCGGGCGACGAACCCGGGGCGTAGAAACAGCAAAGACGAGATGGGCCTAGGAGGCAAACGCGTCGAACAGTGCGACACCCGCATCGCGGGGTACTACCTCGTCGTCCCATTGGAGTAGGAATTCGATGGGTATCGTGATCGAGGCGGCGAGGGCGCGCAGAGCCTGTCCGTGGGCCAAACCGAGACGGTGATTTCACCGAGAGTGAGCAACGCGTCCAGAGCAACCTGCCATTCGGGGACCGCCTGTGCCGCAAGTTCGGTGTTGTAGCGCCGTATATCGCCGGCGCTGGGCATCCCGGCGGCGGCGTTCCCCCTCGTCGCAGCGAGCAGTTGCCGACCGCGCTCGGTCTGCTCGGTGTGCGGGCGGGCGCCGTGGCCGGGCGCGTCGATCGCGGCGACGACGAAACCACCGTTCGTGACATAGGGGCGGGCCCGGGCAACCAATGCCTCGGAACTCTTGTGCTGACCGCCGCCATGTCCGAGCAGAATCACGACACGATCCGCGGATTCCTCGGCGACGAACCGGATTCGGAAGGCTGATGCTGCCTTTTCGCTGCCTCGCCCGGCGAAACCGACCAGGAAAGGTCTCCTGAATGACGAAAACCCTCGACCATGGCTGCTGGTCGGGGGTTTTGCGTGCGGGGTGGGCCTAGGAGGACTTGAACCTCCGACCTCTTCGTTATCAGCGAAGCGCTCTAACCGCCTGAGCTATAGGCCCGTATGACTTTCAGGATTGCTCCCGAGCCGAGAGCAAAGATTACCCGACCTGCCCGCGATCGACAAAACGGCTGGTCAGCGCGGCGGGGACAGCGCGGCCGGACCACGCCGCGGTGGCATGGTCCGGCCGGTGCCGAGTGCTAGTCCGGGTCGGCCAGGGTGACCTGGATGCCGCCGACCAGGTCGGTGCACTGGTTGTAGATGAACACTCCGACCGTGGACAGCGCGGTGAGCAGAACCACGTTGATCAGGCCGATGACCGCGGCATAGCCGAATACCGTGCCGGCGTCGATCAGCGAGGAGGACCCCGAGCCGTTGTCGGAGACCATGTCGGTGAACGTGCTGTTCAGGCGGTCCCACACACCCATGCCGGACAGCACGATGTACAGGAAGCCGACCGCCAGCATCCACACGAAGAACATCGCGACGCTGATCACCAGCGAGATCTTCAACGTCGACCACGGGTCGATGTGACGCAGCTGCACCGTCGCGCGCAGCGGCTCACCCGTGGCGGCGGCCTGGACCACCGCCGCCGGCACCGCGGGCGAGATCGGCGGCTGCGATCCGATGGTCTCGTTCGGCGGCAGCGGATGGCGCAGCTCGGACAGGTCGGGCATGTCCTTGATCAGCTCGGGGCGCGCGATGCTGCGGGTGGGCCCGTCGATGCCGACGGACTTGACCATCGCGGCCTCCTTGCGGGCCGCCTTGGCCGCGAGGTCGGCGGTGGTCCGGGCATTGCCGGAGCCGCCCAGGTTCACCGACGACGGCGGACGTCCCGCGACCGGCGACTGACCGGGACGGTTCAGATTCGACTGCGGTTCACGTTGCGGCAACTGCGACCAACCCTCCTCGAATCGGGAATTCCCCTCGACCGCGGCCGATTCGCCCGATTCGACACCGGCTGAGTTGTCGCCTTTCTCGGACGGATTGCCCGATCCGCCCTCAGCCGTGGACCCCGGCCGCGGAATCGGGCGCGGCGGAATCGGTGAGGGGGCTATCCGCTCGGTCACACCGTTGGCGTGAGGCCGCTCGTCGTTCGGCTGGTTCGTGGTCAATGGGGATTCCTTAGATCCGTTGTGCCGCCGGTGCTCGAGTCGAAACTACTGCTTCTAGGAACCACTGGTGTCATCTTCGCCGGGAACCTCGTCGCGTTCGTCGGCGTTACGAGCGATCGCAAGCAACGTATCGCCCTCGCCCAGATTCATCAATCGCACGCCCTTGGTCTGGCGACCGGCCTTACGAACCTGCTTCGCCGCCGTCCGGATGACACCGCCGCCGGATGTGATGGCGTAGAGCTCGTCCTCATCGTCGACGATGAGGGCGCCCACCAGACTGCCACGACGCTGGTCGTATTGGATAGTCAATACACCCTTACCGCCGCGGCCCTGCGCGGTGTACTCCTCGATCGCGGTCCGCTTGGAGTAGCCGCCCGCGGTGGCCACCAGCAGATATGTGTCCTCGCGAACCACATTGAGCGACAACAGTTCATCGTCGGTGTTGAACCGCATGCCCTGCACACCGGAGGTCGCGCGGCCCATCGGGCGCAGCACCTCGTCGTTGGCGGGGAAGCGGATCGACTGGCCGTGCGCCGAGACCAGCAGCAGGTCGTCGTCGGCCGAACACAGTGCCGCGCCGACCAATTCGTCACCATCGCGCAGATTCACCGCGACGATGCCGCCGGTCCGGTTGGAGTCGAAATCGGTCAGCTTCGACTTCTTCACCAGGCCGTTGCGGGTGGCCAGCACCAGATACGGCGCGTCCTCGTAGGTCTTGAGCTGGATGACCTGGGCGATCTTCTCCTCCGGCTGGAACGCCAGCAGGTTGGCCACGTGCTGGCCGCGGGCGGTGCGCGCGGCCTCGGGCAGTTCGTAGGCTTTGGTCCGGTACACCCGGCCCAGGTTCGTGAAGAACAGCAGCCAATCGTGCGTCGAGGTGACGAAGAAGTGCTTGACCAGGTCGTCCTGCTTGAGCCCGGCGCCCTGCACGCCCTTGCCGCCGCGCTTCTGGCTGCGGTACAGATCGGTCTTGGTGCGCTTGGCGTAGCCGGTCTCGGTGATCGTCACGACCACGTCCTCGCGGGCGATCAGATCCTCGTCGGCGACGTCGCCGTCGGCGGAGATGATCCGGGTGCGCCGGTCGTCGCCGTACTTCTCGACGATCTCCTTCAGCTCGTCGCGCACGATCGCGCGCTGGCGCTCGGGCCTTTCGAGAATGTCCTTCAGATCGGCGATCTCGAGCTCGATCTTGGCCAATTCGTCGACGATCTTCTGGCGCTCCAGGGCCGACAGGCGACGCAGCTGCATATCGAGGATCGCGGTGGCCTGGATCTCGTCGATGTCGAGCAGCTGCATCAGGCCGGTGCGCGCGGTGTCGGTATTGGCCGAACGCCGGATCAGCGCGATGACCTCGTCGAGCGCATCCAGGGCCTTGACCAGGCCGCGCAGGATGTGGGCACGCTCCTCGGCCTTACGCAGCAGGTAGCGGGTGCGCCGGACGATGACTTCCAACTGATGCGCGACGTAGAACCGGATCATCTGGTCCAGCCGCAGCGTGCGCGGCACGCCGTCCACGATGGACAGCATGTTCGCGCCGAAGCTGGTCTGCAGCTGGGTGTGCTTGTAGAGGTTGTTCAGCACCACCTTGGCCACGGCGTCGCGCTTGACCGTGACCACGATCCGCATGCCCGCGCGGTCCGAGGACTCGTCGTGGATGTCGGAGATACCCGCGATCTTGCCGTCCTTCACCTGCTCGGCGATCGAGTTGATGAAGTTGTCGGTGTTGACCTGGTACGGCAGCTCGGTGATGACGATCGTGGTGCGGCCGCGGTTGTCCTCCTCGATCTCGACCACGCCGCGCATGCGGATCGACCCACGACCGGTGGTGTACGCGTCGTGGATACCGTTCGTGCCGACGATCAGGCCGTGCGTCGGAAAGTCCGGGCCCTTGACCCGCTCCATGCAGGCCTCGAGGGTGGTCTCCTCGTCGGCCTCGTGGTTCTCCAGTGACCAGTAGATCGCCTCGGCGAGCTCGTTGAGGTTGTGCGGCGGAATATTGGTCGCCATGCCGACCGCGATTCCGTTGCTGCCGTTCATCAACAGGGCGGGTACCCGGCTGGGGAGAACCGTCGGCTCCTGGGAGCGGCCGTCGTAGTTCGCGATGAAATCGACCGTCTCGTGGTCGATTTCGCGCAGCATCTCCATCGCCAGCGGGGTGAGCCGGCATTCGGTGTACCGCATGGCGGCCGCGCCGTCGTTGCCGCGCGAGCCGAAGTTGCCCTGACCGTCGACCAGCGGGTAGCGCAGCGACCAGGGCTGCGCCATGCGCACGAGGGTGTCGTAGATCGAGGTGTCGCCGTGCGGGTGATAGTTACCCATCGTCTCCGCGACCGGGCGCGCGGACTTCACGTAACCGCGGTCGGGGCGATACCCGTTGTCGTACATGGCATACAGCACGCGGCGGTGCACCGGCTTGAGGCCGTCGCGGACCTCGGGCAGCGCGCGGCCCACGATCACGCTCATCGCGTAATCGATGTAACTGCTCTGCATTTCGTTCTGGATGTCGACCGGTTCGATCCGGTCGCCACCGCCGCTGGGCGGCAGCGTTGTTTCAGTCATGAAGTCTCCTAAGTAGTCCGGGTGTGCGGCAGTGTGTTTCGCACCGGACTACACGTCGAGGAAGCGAACGTCCTTGGCATTGCGGGTGATGAAGCTGCGACGCGCCTCGACGTCCTCGCCCATCAGGATCGAGAACAGCTCGTCGGCGGCGGCGGCATCGTCCAGGGTGACCAGGCGCAGCACGCGGACCGACGGGTCCATCGTGGTCTCCCACAGCTCCTTGGCGTTCATCTCGCCCAGACCCTTGTAGCGCTGGACGCCGTCGTCCTTGTTGATCTTCTTCCCCGCGGCCAGGCCCGCCTCGAGCAGGCCGTCGCGCTCGCGGTCGGAGTAAGCGAACTCCGGATCCGAGCGCTGCCACTTGAGCTTGTACAGCGGCGGCTGGGCCAGGTACACGTGCCCGTGCTCGACCAGCGGGCGCATGAACCGGAACAGCAGCGTCAGCAGCAGGGTCGAGATGTGCTGGCCGTCGACATCGGCGTCGGCCATCAGCACGATCTTGTGATACCGCAGCTTGGCGATGTCGAATTCGTCGTGGATGCCGGTGCCGAACGCGGTGATGATCGACTGCACCTCGTTGTTCTTCAGCACCCGGTCGATGCGGGCCTTCTCGACATTGATGATCTTTCCGCGCAGCGGCAGGATCGCCTGATACATCGAGTCGCGCCCGGACTTAGCCGAGCCACCGGCGGAGTCACCCTCCACGATGTAGATCTCGGACTTCGTCGGATCCTTGGAGCGGCAGTCGGCCAGCTTGCCGGGCAGCCCGCCCAGATCCGTCGCGCTCTTGCGGCGCACCAGCTCACGCGCCTTGCGCGCGGCGACGCGCGCCTGCGCCGACGAGACCGCCTTGTTCACAATGGTTTTCGCGTCGGCCGGATTGGCCTCGAACCAGTGCGCCAGGTGCTCGTTGCAGGTGCGCTGGACAAACGACTTGACCTCGGTGTTGCCGAGCTTGGTCTTGGTCTGGCCCTCGAACTGCGGCTCGCTGACCTTCACGCTCACGATGGCGGCCAGGCCCTCACGGATGTCGTCACCGGTGAGGTTGCCGTCCTTCTCCTTCAGGAGCTTCTTGTCCTTGGCGTACTTGTTCACCACCGTGGTCAGCGCCGCGCGGAAGCCCTCTTCGTGGGTGCCGCCCTCGTGGGTGTTGATAGTGTTGGCGAAGGTGTGCACGGACTCGGAATAGCCCGAGTTCCACTGCATCGCGACCTCGAGCTCGTGGCCGGTGCCCTTGCCGGTGAACGCCACCACGGTGTTGTGGATCGGCTGCTTGGTCCGGTTGATGTGCTTGACGAAATCCTCGAGGCCGCCCGGGTAGTGATAGGTGCGGGTCTTGACCTTGTGCTCGGCGGGCGCGCCCTCCTCGGCGTGCTTGGGCGCCTCGGCGGTCTCGCTCACCACCTCTTCGGTGATGTCGGTGTCGGCCACCCGCTCATCGGTCAGCGTGATGGTCAGGCCCTTGTTCAGGAACGCCATCTCCTGCAGCCGGCGGGCCACGGTCTCGAAGTTGTAGACGGTGGTCTCGAAGATGTTCGGATCGGCCCAGAAGCGGATCGTGGTCCCGGTGCGCTTGGTCGGGTCACCCTGGAGCAGCTTGCCGGGCCTGGCGTCCTTGTACTCCTGGCTCCAGTGATATCCGTCGTAGTCGATATCGGCCTGCAGCCGCGTCGACAGCGCGTTCACCACGGAGATACCGACGCCGTGCAGACCGCCGGACACCGCATAGGACTCGGAGTCGAACTTGCCGCCCGCGTGCAGCTGGGTCATGACCACCTCGATGGTGGGGATGCCCTGCGCGTGCATGCTGGTGGGGATGCCGCGGCCGTCGTCGACGACCTCGACGCCGCCGTCGGCCAGCAGCGTGACATCGACGCGGGTGGCGTACCCGGCCATCGCCTCGTCGACGGAGTTGTCCACAACCTCCCAGATCAGGTGGTGCAGACCGCGTTCACCGGTGGAGCCGATGTACATGCCCGGGCGCTTGCGTACCGCCTCGAGCCCCTCGAGCACGGTGATGGATTCCGCGCCGTAGGTCTGCTTACCTGATTTGGAGCCGCTTGCATTGGAGTCGTTGGCAGCCACTGCTCGGTAGCTCTCCTTACTTGCTGATCTCCCGGCTCGATGTCGAAGCACAGCGCGGCACACGCCGGACCCCAGATGGTGTCTGCTCGAGGTGACGAACGGCTCGAGAACTACGGGTCCAGCGGGCGGCTGCACGGAACGTGCCGGGGGTATCGCCGCTAGTTACTCCCCCATCCTACTGGTACACCCAGCCCAGGACCCACCTATGACACCCCTGACGGCGTCGTGAGTGCGTTAATTCGGATGGCAACGGGTCGGCTTGTAGGTTTGAATCCGTCACAAGCCTGCGCGGCCCGTCGGATACCCGCGCGGCGGTTTGCCGGATGGTTGAGCGGATCTTGTCATCGGCCGGTGCGCGGTTCCACGTGAAACGACCCCGCTTCACCAACCGCCCGACCTAATGGGCGCCGTCGGTGAAGCCGTCCGAAACCGCGCATGGCCGGAGCGAATGCGGAGGTACGCCTAACCGTACGTATCGCGGGGCCCCAGCCCCTTCACGTGCCGCGTCCCCTTGCGCCAGCTCGGAGCGGCCGGGCCGCTGATCTTGAGCTGTTTCACCACGCCCTGACCGACGGCGGCATTGATCTTCGCCAGCAGCTGCGCCTGCAGCATGCGCAGCTGAGTCGCCCAGGCTGTGGACTCGGCCTGGATGCTGAGCACCCCGTCGGTCAGCGAGACGGGGGTGGCGTGGCTGGCGATGTCCTCGCCGACCACGCTCGACCAGCGGCCGAATACCGTTCCCTCGGCGACCTTTCCGGACCAGCCGCGGCCCTTGGCCAGGGCGCCGGCGACCGCGGACAGCAGCTGGGGATCGCGCTCGTCGGGCCCGGCACCCGACCAGCCGCGGCGCCGCAGCGCCCGCACGCCGCCCTTGCGCGGCGAGGCCCGGCCCTGCCCGACCGCCTTGCCGCTGGCCTTGGCCGCGGCGCGCGCCTCCTCCAGCGCCCGACGGGCCAGGTCGATCCCCCGTAGTTCGGTCTCCGGGCCGGTGGATTCGGCGGCGGAGGAACCGTGCTCGAGATCGTCCGCCATCGCCATCGCCTTTCCCTGCACTGCCGGTGCGGCCCGGTCGTGCGGGCAAGGGACAGGCTCGCAATCGGCTCCGGGTGCCGGTGTTGCACAAAGGCTAGCGGGTGGGATCGATGACACGCCCATGCGGCGAGCAGTGTCATGCAACCCAATTACGACACGTGACGATTGACGGATATGGGCAATATCACAGGCTCATCGATCAGTGCGCGGAATCACCACCGGATGATGCGCCGAGGGGGGCGTCCGGGTCCGTGGGGACGTCCGGGTCCGTGGGGACGTCCGGGTCCGTGGGGACGTCCGGGTCCGTGGAGGCGCCCGGATCCATGGAGATTTCGGGCGCAGCAGCAACGTCTGGCGCAGCCGCGGTGGCCGACGTAGCGGCAGTGTCCGGCGCACCGGCAGTGGCCAACACATCGGCAACGGTCGACGCAGCGGCAGTGGCAACGGCCGGATCCACGATGCGGGAGATGCGGTGATCGGCCGCACCGCTGGTCTCCACGCGCAACGGCCGCGCCTCGAGCTCCGCGGGCACGTCCTCAGGCACGGCGGCGGTGATCAGCACCTGTTCCGCGGTGGCCGCGACGGCGGCCAGGGCCGTGCGGCGACGGCGGTCGAGCTCGGCGAAGACATCGTCCAGCATGAGGACCGGATCGGTGCCGAGACCGCGCAGCAGTTCGAAGGAGGACAATCGCAGCGCCAGCGCGAACGACCACGATTCCCCGTGACTGGCAAAGCCTTTCGCCGGTGCGGAGCCCAGCATCAGCTCCAGGTCGTCGCGGTGCGGGCCGATCAGGCAGACACCGCGTTCGAGTTCCCGCGGGCGCGCGGCGCTCAGCTCGCGCAGCATGATCTCCTCGAGGGCCTGCGCGTCATCGGGATCCGGAGACCGGCCGGGTTCCAGGAACTCCGGCGGCAGATAACCGCTGCGATAGCGGATGGCGGCGGTGCGGGACTCCGGCGCGATCGAGTGGTACGCCTGCTCCAGGTGTGGATGCAGCTCGTGTACCAGGCGTAACCGCTGTGCCAGTAGTTCGGCGCCGTGTACGGCCAGATGCCCGTCCCAGACATCCAGCGTGCTCAGATCCGCCGACGAGCGCGAACGTGCGTGCCTGCCAGCGGTTTTCAGCAGGGCTGAACGCTGGCGCAGTACCCGGTCGTAATCGGAGCGCACGCCGGCCAGGCGGGGCAGCCGCGCGGTGCACAGCTCGTCGAGGAAACGACGACGCTCGGATGGATCGCCGCGGACAAGCGCGAGATCCTCCGGTGCGAACAGCACCGTCTGCAGGATCCCGAGGATCTCGCGGGTGCGGCGCACGGGCGAACGGTTGATCTGTGCGCGGTTGGCCGAGCCCTGGTTCAGCTCCATATCGATGCGCAGCTCGCGCCCGGAGTTGACGACCGTCGCACCGATCCGGGATCGCTGCGCGCCCAAGCGAATCAGTGGTGCGTCCGCGGCCACGCGGTGGGAGCCGAGTGTGGACAGATATCCGACGGCCTCGATCAGGTTGGTCTTGCCGTTTCCGTTGGAACCCAGGAAAACCGTGCGACCGCTGGATAATTCGAGATCGGTCTGGTCCCAGGAGCGAAAATCACGCAGCGTCAACGTCCGCACGTACATCGCTCAGTCCACCGCTCCCGCCGGGGACCCTGTGGAAAACCTGGGGAGGCGGACCGAACGGCCCACCCGCCCAGGGTATTTCACAGAGTTGTCAACAGTATCCACAGCTCGCCCCACAAGGCGCGGACTCAGCCCGGCAGGCGAACCGGCATCAGCAGGTAGATGTAGTCGGTGGACAGCGCGGGGAAGGCGCCGGACTCGTTGACCTCCGGCTCGGCCTCGCCGACCGGAGTCAGCACCGCGGGCCGGCTCGGCGTGGTGAATCCGAAGGTCACGCGGTCGGCGTGCAACGCGGACAGACCGTCGTTGAGGTAGCCGGGATTGAAGGCGATGGTCAGCGGATCGCCACGGAAATCGGCCGGCAGCCACTCCTCGGCGCGACCCGCGTCGTCGCCACCCGCCGAGAGCAGCAGGCCCTGATCGGAGAATTCGAGGCGAACCTGGGCGCCGCGTTCGGCAACCAGCGCAACGCGTTTGATCGCCTCGATCAGCGCGGCGACCTCGAGCGTGGCGATCGAGGTGTGCTCCTTGGGGAGCAATTGGCGGAACTTGGGGAATTCCGCGTCCAGCAGCCGGGTGGTGGTGCGGCGCCCGCCGTTGACGATACCGAGCAGACCGTCGGTGCCCGTGCCGAAGGCGAGCTGCACCGGAGCACCGGTGGCGCCGAGCGTCTTGGCGGCCTCGGAGAAGGTGCGCGCGGGGACCAGCACCGCGGTCTCCACATCGGGGCGGCCGGGCTGCCACTCCAGGTGCCGCACGGCAAGGCGGAAGCGGTCGGTGGCGGCGAGCACCACCTTGGAACCCTCGATCTCGACCCGGATGCCGGTGAGCATCGGCAGCGTGTCGTCGCGGCCGGCGGCGACGGCCACCTGGCTCACCGCCGAGCCGAACAGATCGACCCCGAGCTCACCGGTCTGCGGGGGCAGTTCGGGAAGCTGGGGATAATCCTCGACCGGCATGGTCGGCAACGAGAACTTGGCACTGCCGCAGGCGATCAGCACGCGGGTGCCGTCGACCGAGACGTCGACCGGCTTGTTGGACAGCGCCTTGGTGATGTCGGCCAGCAGGCGCCCGGAGACCAGGACCTGTCCGGGACCGGCCACCTCGGCGGCCACTCGCATCTGCGCGGAGACTTCGTAGTCGAAACCGGAGACCGTGAGCCCCTCCTCGCTCGCGACGAGCAGGACGCCGCCGAGCACCGGCACGGGCGGGCGCGACGGCAGACTGCGCGCCACCCAGGCGACGGACTCCGCGAAATCCTCGCGAGCGACCCGAAACTTCATGCTTGCAAGCTCCATCGCCCGGTATTTCCTCTCCCAGTCTCGGTCGGTCGCGACCTGTTCGATACGTGCGCGGGTTCATGCATGAGGTGCTGGATCGGCCTCCCGCATTCCCTCTCACCGCAGTGTGACACAGGCGACCGACACCAAACCGTACCCGTGAACGACAGCAAAGACCACGCCGCCCCCTCCGGTGCGTCGGATGGGATGCCGGGGGCCCATCCGTGGGCGGTGCCGATACCGGATGGGCACCGCTCCGGGTCCTGCCCTTCTCCTTGCCTTCGATTCGGTCCTGGGGATGGTGCCGTCGTGCCGATGTATCCCCGAACCGAGTTTCCACACACCCTGTTTTAAAAGAGATCTCTCTAGAGAGAGAACTGAAGTAGTAGTAGGCGCTGTGGAATCTGTGGAGTCCGGGCGAACTCCCTGCTAGGGAGGCGTGGCGGCATGGGGATGTCCGGAGGGTGACTCGAGGATGAACGGGGAGCCACTGTGGAGTTCACAGATCTGTCCCAACCCCATCCTCGAGCCATCCTCGAGTTCTCCCCTGGTGATCACCCTGTTGTGCACACATGTGCGTAATCCGGTGCAAAACACGTGGATTCCTCGAGGACCTGACAGGGACTCCTCGAGGAATCCACACCCCGAATCGGGGATCACGACTGGTCAGCCCCCGTGGATGAATCGGCCTGTGCAATCTGTGGACTAACCCCTGTGAGTGGTCGATGCACAGATTGCTCCCCAGCGCTGTGGGCAACTCGGTGGACAGCCGGTGGATTCCTCGAGGACTCCACAAGAATTCCTCGAGGAATCCACAACGCGAAAAGGCCCCTTCACCCAGGTCAGCGGGGTGAAGGGGCCCTGTGGATCGAATCAGCGGGAGCGCTGTTTAATTCGGGCTGTGAGTTCTTGAACCTGGTCGTACACGCGCCGGCGCTCGGTCATCTCCTTGCGCACCTTCTTCTCGGCGTACATGACCGTGGTGTGGTCGCGGCCGAAGGCCTGCCCGATCTTGGGCAGCGACAGATCGGTGAGTTCGCGGCACAGGTACATCGCGATCTGCCGCGCCTGGGCCAGCGGCCGCGCCTTGCCCGGACCGGTCAGCTCCTCCAGCGTGGTGTTGAAGTACTCCGCGGTGACGGCCATGATCGTCGAGGCGGTGATCTCCAGCGTGGTGGTGTCGGGCATCAGATCCCGCAGCACCACCTCGGCCAGCGACAGATCCAGCGGCTGCCCGTTGAGCGAGGCGAACGCCGTCACCCGGATCAGCGCGCCCTCGAGCTCGCGGATATTGCGCTCCACCCGGCTGGCGATCAGTTCGAGCACGTCATGCGGCACGTCGAGGCGGTCCATCCGCGCCTTCTTGCTCAGGATGGCGATCCGGGTCTCGAGTTCGGGCGGCTGCACATCGGTGATCAGGCCCCACTCGAACCGGGTCCGCAGCCGCTCCTCCAGCGTCGCCAGCTGCTTGGGCGGCCGGTCCGAGGACACCACGATCTGCTTGTTGGCATTGTGCAGAGTGTTGAAGGTGTGGAAGAACTCCTCCTGGATGCCTTCCTTGCCCTCGATGAACTGGATGTCGTCGACCAGCAGGATGTCGGTCTCGCGGTAGCGGCGTTTGAAGGCCACCTTGCGGTCGTCGCGCAGGCTGTTGATGAAGTCGTTGGTGAATTCCTCGGTCGAGACGTACTTCACCCGCATCCCCGGAAACAGCCGCTGGGCGTAGTGGCCGGCCGCGTGCAACAGGTGCGTCTTGCCCAAACCCGAAGCGCCCCAGACGAACAGCGGGTTGTAAGCGCGCGCGGGCGCCTCGGCGATCGCCACCGCGGCCGCGTGGGCGAACCGGTTGGAGGCGCCGATCACGAACGTCTCGAACGTGTATTTGGCATTGAGGCTCGCCGACGAGGAGGAGGCGGCCGGCGCCGGCGCGGGTGGCTGGGGGGGCTTGGCGAAGTATGTCGGCCACGAGTTGGGGCCCTGCACGACCGGTTCGTCGTCCTCTGGCTTCTCCGGCTGTGGCCGCCGCACCGGTATGGGTTCGGACTCGGGCGCGAAAAGCGACTCCTGTCCGGGCGGGCTCGGGGCGTTGCGGACCGGGGGCAGCTCCATGTCGTGGCGCACCGGGGTTGCCACCCCGTGGTTGGGGATGTTCGGCAACTCTCCGGCCATCTGCACGGCCGCAAACTCGGGCTGGGGATAGTCGTCGCCGGCCGGATACTCGGGCGGGGTGTGATAGCGCGGCGCCGGGTAGTCCGGTGGTGCCTGGTACTCCGGTGGTGCGGGGTAATTCACAGGCTCGCGGGGAGCGCGCGGATGCTCACGCAGCCGGTCCGGGCGGGAGGTCAGGCGCGCATGCCGGGGCTGGCCGCCGAGACGATCGGCGGGCGGGGCCGCGGGCGCCGCGATCCGGACGCCGAGTCCTTCCACCTGTGGGCCGAGCCGTCGGCCGAGGGAACGCAGGATCGGTTCGCGCAGATCGCGCTCGATCGCCTCCTGGGCGAGTGAGGAGGGCACCGAGAGCAGGGCGAATCCCTGTGCCACCGTCAACGGTTTGACCAGGCCCAACCATGCCTTCTGGGCGTTGCTCACCGGAGGGATGGCACCGTCGGCCGAGCCCATGGTGAGTTCGGCGACCACCTCCGGCCAGACTGCGGTCAACACGTTCTGCTCGTCGTCCACGTATACTTCCTCCCCGGAACATCTCGCTTGGAGCAGACGGTCGGCATCGCCCGCAGTCCCCCGCAGCATGGGCGTCGGCAAGGCCGTCTTGGTGGGCTGGGGGCCATAAGAATATGCCACCCCAGGGTTGTTTCCACACAATTATCCACAGATGTGGAAAAGCGCATCAGTGCGCGTAGGGCTGTACACATCCCCCGGACGATGCCCAGACCAGGCGTTCTTTGGCAATCCCCCAGCAACGCACTGTACTCGTTGCCGTGACCGTCCGGCAGGGGCACTGGGCGAGTCGCCGCGGGGCCTCGGTAGTGGCGCAGATCGCATCGAGGGACCCGAGTTTGACCCTGTACGAGCTGATCAGTACCCTCGTACAGTCACCCATTGACGCGGTGCGCAGTGCCTGCTGTCTCCACACGGACAGGTCATTGCACCCCGATGGGCGTGTTCGGATGCGGCCTCCAGGTCCACATTGCGAACACAGTATGTTTCACCGACTAACTTCGGGCGCCGCCTGGCGCTCACCAACTCGAGGAGTGTTGACCGTGGCCAAGGGCAAGCGGACGTTCCAGCCGAACAACCGTCGTCGGGCGCGGGTCCACGGGTTCCGTCTCCGGATGCGGACCCGCGCGGGTCGCGCCATCGTGTCGGCGCGCCGCGGCAAGGGCCGCGCCAAGCTCACGGCCTGATCGATCGGTACCGGCATCGCGCCGCGCACCGGCGGGCCCGAAGGAGGCAGCTTGCGTAACTACGCAGGGCCCTCGGAAGCGGCGCCGGAGGATGGAGCGTCGTGAACTGTTCGCCGTTCGGTCCGTACCTCTCCACCCGATACGTGCTCGGACACCCAGGTGTTGCCTGAGCCGTATCGGCTGCATCATCGTGCCGATTTCTCCCGGACGGTGCGGCATGGCCGGCGAGTCGGGAGACATGATCTTGTCGTGCACGCGCTCCTGACACCTGTGTCGATCGAGAATGTCCGCTCCGGCGGCCCGCGATTCGGTTTGATCGTCAGCAAGGCGGTGGGCAATGCGGTGGTGCGTCACCGCGTGGCCCGCCGCCTGCGTCATATCTGCGCCGGTGTGGCGGGTGAGCTTCCCGTCCTGGCGGATATCGTTATCCGGGCCTTGCCGGGCGCGGCGACCGTGGACAGCGCCGAACTGGATCGGCAGCTGCGGTCCGCGCTGCGCCGGCTGCTACCCGAGGCGAGTCCGTCCGAGCCGCCCACGCTGGAATCCGGCAGGCTCTCATGAAGTACCTTCGCGCCGCGGGCCATTTCCCGGCCAAACTCCTGATCTTCCTCATCGAGCTGTACCGCACCTACATCTCCCCCACCCGGCTGCCGGTGTGCCGGTTCACCCCCACCTGCAGCGAGTACGCGGTGACCGCGTTGCGCACCCGAGGGCTGTTCATCGGCCTCGGATTGACGGCCGTGCGTCTGGCTAAATGTGCGCCCTGGCACCCTGGTGGGTGGGACCCCGTTCCGGAACGGAAGCGGAAGGGGGCTGCCGCCGATCTGGTTGTGCCCGAGAGCTCCGCGCCCGCGCCGAGCCCGGCGACCGGTGAGGCAGCCGAACAGAAGCCTTTGAAGGGGTCGCCGCCCGCGGTGACCGGCGACACGACCGACGGGAGTGCATAGAGCCGTGCTCGATTTCATTTACTATCCGGTGTCCTGGATCTTTTGGTTCTGGCACCGCGTTTTCGGGTTCGCGCTGGGCCCGGACAACGGGTTCGCCTGGGCGCTTGCCGTGGTGTTCCTCGTGTTCACCCTCCGCGTCGTGCTGTACTGGCCGTTCCTCAAGCAGGTGCGCACCACTCGGCAGATGCAGACGCTGCAGCCGAAGATCAAGGAACTGCAGAAGAAGTACAAGAACGATCGCCAGAAAATGGCGGTCGAGATGCAGAAGCTGCAGAAGGAACACGGCTTCAATCCGCTCATGGGCTGTCTGCCCATGCTCGTGCAGATCCCCGTCTTCATCGGCCTGTACCACGTGCTGCGCTCGTTCAACCGTGTCGGTGTGGTCAGCGGTCTGCCCGGACTCGGCCACAGCGGCGGCATGACTCCCTATGCGAACGCGCACACCCCGAACTACGCCTTCGGCGTCGGCGACGTGCAGTCGTTCCTGCGGGCCCGCATCTTCGGTGCGCCGATCTCCGCGGCCATCACGACCCCCAAGTCGCAGCTGGCCGCGTTCGCCGACTTCGGCGGCATCCCCCATGTGGCGAACATGATCGCGGTCGCGGTCCCGCTGATGCTCATCGCGGGTCTGGCGACTCACCTGAACGCTCGCGCCTCGGTTGCCCGCCAGCGTGCGACCGGCGTCGGCGGCGTCGATCCGACCGGCATGGGAGCCGCTCCCACGACGAGCCCGATGGGTCCCAACCAGGCCGAGATGATGAACAAGCTCGCGCTCTATGTCTTCCCGATCGGTGTGATCATCGGTGGACCATTCCTGCCGATCGCCATCCTGTTCTACTGGGTCTCGAACAACATCTGGACCTTCGGTCAGCAGCACGTCGTCTTCAAGCAGATCGACAGGGAAGAGGCGGCCAAGAAGCAGGAGGCGCTGGAGCGTCGTGCGCAGAATGCCCCCAAGCCGGGCGCCAAGCCCGATGCCCGGCGTAAGCGCGGCAGTGCGGCGACCGATGCTCCCGTGGACGAGCCCATCGATGCTCCCGTGGACGAGCCCGTGGATGCACCCGTCACCGGCACCGAGGTCACGGCGCAGTCGAAGAACGGAACCGCTAGGTCCGGGAAGAGTCCGGCCTCGGCGGGTAAATCGGCAGGGCAGGGCAATCGCAAGCGATCCGGTAATCGTGGCCGCCCGAATCAGAAGCGACGTCGCTGATAACTCGCGGCTGGAATGAAGGAAACGACAACATGACTGTTGAGACCGACGGAGGGGACGCCACTGTGGCGCTGAGCGCGAACGGAACCATGGAGGAAGCCACGACGGAACAGACGCACCCCGCAGAGCCCGCCTCGGACACACCCGCGGAAGACGGGGCCGGACGAGAGGTTGCCGCCACGGAGGACGACGACGCGGGCGACGCCGAGGAGGAGCTGATCGAGGAGGGCGAGATCGCCGGTGACTACCTCGAGCAATTGCTGGACGTGCTGGACTTCGACGGCGATATCGACCTCGATGTCGAGGGCGATCGCGCCGTGGTGAGCATCGATGGCGGTCGCGATCTGTCGAAGCTGGTAGGGCGCCGCGGCGAGGTACTGGACGCGCTCCAGGAGCTGACCCGGCTGGCGGTTCAGCAGGCGACCGGCGTGCGCAGCCGACTGATGCTGGACGTGGCCGGATGGCGGGCCAAGCGCCGCGAGGAGTTGAGTGCCCTCGGTGCGGCGGCCGCCCAGCGGGTGCTCGAGTCGGGCAAGCCGGAGTCCCTCGCGCCGATGACTCCGTTCGAGCGCAAGATCGTCCACGACGCGGTGGCGGTCGTGGACGGCGTGGAGAGTGAGAGCGAGGGCGTCGAGCCCAATCGGCACGTGGTGGTTGTTCCCGCTCAGTAGGACGCCAGCACCGCGAGCACCAGCGTGCGAGAGGGCCCCCGGTTCCCTGGAACCGGGGGCCCTACGCTTGTACGGAGGTAGTCGCACGGCCGGAAACATCGTCAATGGATACTGAGTCCCATCGGTCCGGAAGGAAGTTTCACGTGGAACGAGGCATGAGTGGGTCAGCGCGGGAGGCGGCAGCGGAGCGTAACCACGCAGGCTCCCCGGTCATGCCCAATCGGCTGGGCGCGGGCGTGACCGACTCGAACCCCTCCCCCGGTTCGGATGTCGAGCCGCCGCCGGCCGAGGCGGCACGCGTGTTCGGCGACCGGCTGCCGCTCGCTCGGCAGTACCATGCGGCACTGGCCTCCGCCGGCGTCGAGCGTGGACTGATCGGGCCCAGAGAGGTTCCGCGGCTGTGGGATCGGCACATCCTCAACTGTGCAGTACTCGGAGAGCTCATCGCGGAGGGGGCCACGGTGGTCGATATCGGCAGCGGTGCCGGACTTCCGGGAATCCCCCTGGCCATCGCCCGGCCCGATCTGCGGGTGACGTTGGTCGAACCGCTGTTGCGTCGAACCATCTTCCTGGCCGAGTTCATCGAGTCCGCAGGGCTGAACGTGACCGTCGTGCGCGGTCGTGCGGAACAGCCCGGTGTCCGGAAGGAGGCCGGCGGCGCGGATGTGGTGACCTCGCGCGCGGTGGCCCCGTTGGCGAAGCTGGCGCAGTGGTCGCTGCCGCTGGTGCACGATCACGGGCGCATGCTCGCGCTGAAGGGTTCGAGCGTCGCTGAGGAACTCGAGCGTGATCGCGAGGAGCTGACGCGCGCGGGCGGCGGTAATGCGGAGGTGCTCGAATGTGGCGCGGGGATCGTCACGCCGCCGACGGTCGTCCTGAGCGTCGAACGACTCCCTCGCTCCGAGAGGGAGAATCGGCGCGGAGCTCGAAAGCAGCGCGCCCGCTGATCATGTCAGGCGGCGCGCTCGCGGCCATCTGGTGGGCTGCGCCGCCGGGTTTGCGTCGGGATGTTCGCTCGGGTGTTTCATGTGAAACCCCGCGGGGGTGCGATGTTTCACATGAAACCCGATGATCGAAATCGGGTCGCGCTGAGCGACGATCGTGGTGTTTCACATGAAACATGCTCGGCCGCTTACGTCGTCCCCACGCCGGGGTGTACCCCCATCGATGCGCAGGGTGTTCGAGTGCAGCTGTTCGCGATGAGCTGTCCCTCCGGCCGGGTGGCTGACCGGGAGTTCCCGTTCGGTCGTGTGTCCGATCGAGATGCCTCGCGGTGCGCGTGAATTGATGCGCTCATGCCCTATTGCTCCAGTTCGGATCGCTTCGTCACGGTGACGAAGGTCTGTCGACCATCCCGGTGTCGTACCTCATGTCTATCGGTATCGCCCTCCCGATCCCCATGGCGGGCCCGCTGATTCGGCGTCGAGGTTTCATGTGAAACATCCCGAAATTTGATGCGGAGCCGGATCTGTGGACGCGAATCGGTCATTCTGCGCGTGTCGTAGAAGGATTGCCGCGGTTCAACTTCCGTATTCGGTCCGGTGCTGGCAAGCTAAGTGGCGTTGAGCGTGAGCGCGGAATGTGATGCCCGACAGGCTCGCCGGAAGGGCATCGTTCTCACCCTAGGCGCCACGCTCCGCTTGCTCGAGCCACGCGGCGCTGAAGCCGCTCCGGCGCGTGTCTGAAGTTCTCGGGGTTAGGAGCCTGTATGTCGAACGTTTCACGGGAAACAACGTCCCGGGTCCCTGGAATGCTGGAGGGTAGCGGCTTCGATCCAGATGAGTTCGGCCGCTCTGCCTTTTCGGGCATCTCCGCCGATACGCCGATCGCGGCCGAGGCTCAGCGCGCGAGCCAGGTCCTACACCCTGGAGGAATGAACATCCCGAAGCCCCGCGAGCAGAGAATCATCACGATCGCCAACCAGAAGGGCGGGGTCGGTAAGACGACCACGGCGGTCAACCTGGCCGCCGCGCTCGCGCTGCAGGGGATGACGGTGCTCGTCATCGATCTCGATCCGCAGGGCAACGCCAGTACGGCCCTCGGCGTCGAGCATCACTCCGGTGTGCCGTCGAGTTATGAGCTACTCATCGGCGAGATCTCGGTCCAGAATGCGATTCAGCAGAGCCCGCACAACGAGCGCCTGCTGTGCATCCCCGCCACTATCGATCTGGCGGGCGCCGAGATTGAGCTGGTCTCGATGGTGGCCCGCGAGGGCCGGCTCAAGGCCGCGATTCAAGAGGCGAATCTGGCCGGCTACGACATCGACTACGTCATGATCGACTGCCCGCCCTCGCTTGGCCTGCTGACCGTCAACGCGCTCGTTGCGGCCAAGGAGGTGCTGATCCCGATCCAATGCGAGTACTACGCGCTGGAGGGCGTGGGGCAGTTGTTGCGCAATATCGGGCTCGTGCAGTCGCATCTCAATCCAGAACTGCACGTGTCGACCGTGGTCCTCACGATGTACGACGGGCGCACCAAACTCGCCGACCAGGTCGCCGAGGAGGTGCGCGGACACTTCGGCGATGTGGTCCTGCGTTCGGTGATTCCGCGCAGCGTCAAGGTGTCCGAGGCGCCCGGCTACGGTATGACGGTTCTCGATTACGATCCCGGCTCTCGCGGTGCGATGAGCTATCTGGATGCGGGTCGGGAGATGGCCGCACGGTCGACCGGCTCCGGACATGCGTCGGACCTGGTGGCCGCGGCGCCGGTGGAGAGTGGCGATAACGAGGAAAGGGGCCGATAAGCCGATGAGTCAGGCGAAGAAGGGTGGACTGGGGCGCGGGCTGGCCGCGCTGATCCCGACCGGACCGACCGAGGTGCAGGGGCTCGGAAGCGCCGCGGCAAATGCCGTCATCGGACTCGATCCGATCGGTCCGCATCCGGCTGAGGCGTATCTGCATCGGGTACCCGATCCGGTCAGCGAATCGGACGCCGGTGCGACCTACCGCGAGATCCCGCCGGAGCAGATTCAGCCCAACCCCAAGCAGCCGCGTCAGGTCTTCGAGCAGGAGGCGCTGGACGAGCTGGTTCACTCGATTCGCGAATTCGGCTTGATGCAGCCGATCGTGGTGCGCGCCCTGTCCGGTGTGACCGCGATCGGTTCCGACTCCCCCGTGCAGTACCAGATCGTCATGGGCGAGCGTCGCTGGCGCGCCTGCCAGGAGGCCGGCCTGACGACGGTCCCGGCGATCGTCCGGGAGACCACCGACGATGCGATGCTGCGCGATGCTCTGCTGGAGAACATCCATCGCGTGCAGCTCAATCCTCTGGAAGAGGCGGCGGCCTATCAGCAGCTGCTGGAGGAGTTCGACGTCACCCACGAGGAGCTGGCGAACCGCATCGGCCGGTCCCGACCGGTCGTCACGAATATGATCCGACTGCTGAAGCTGCCGATTCCCGTGCAGCGTCGGGTAGCGGCCGGTGTTCTCTCCGCCGGCCACGCGCGTGCCCTGCTCGGCCTGGACTCCGGCGCGGAGGCTCAGGAGAAGTTGGCCGAGCGAATCGTTGCCGAGGGCCTGTCGGTCCGGGCGACGGAGGAGGCCGTCACGCTCGCGAACCGGTATCCGGAACAGGAGCGCAAGCCCGGGCCGGAGCGCAAGCCCGTCTACTCCCCCGGACTGGATCGCCTCGCCGAACGGCTCGCGGATTCCTTCGATACCCGTGTCACCGTGAGCATGGGTAAGAAGAAGGGAAAGATCACCGTGGAGTTCGGGGACCTGGCGGACCTGGAACGCATCGTGAGTCTGATGGAACAGCAGCGGTAGCCCTGACAGCGCAAATATGCGGGCAAACACCCGCGAACACCTGATGAGTATTGCCCCGGCGTAGAAACGTCACTGTGACAGCGTCGGGGCGCCGGGTGTGACGATGTGAAATGAGGCGGTTGGCGTTGATCGCTTATTCTTGCTGGCGAGAAGATATTGATGCGACGTGAGTGTGGATGAATCCGACAGCTGGAGGCTGAGCAGAGCGGTGTCGACCAGCGTGACCGCACTGACCCTCGGCGGACTGGACAAGCTCCCCGCGCACGCACGGCGATGCGTGTTCTGGGAGATCGACCCCGCCGTGGCCGAGGACTCTCGCGAATTCAGCGATCCGGTCTTCGAAAAGGAAGCATGGCTGTCCACGGTCATGCTCGAGTGGGGTTCCTGCGGTCAGGTCGCACTAGTCAACGATCAGCCCGCTGGCTGCGCGCTGTACTCGCCGCCGAGCGTGGTGCCGCGGGCCGGGCTCTTCCCGACCTCACCGGTAAGCCCGGACGCCGTGCTGCTGACCACGCTGCGCGCCGAATTCCAGTATCAGGACACCGACGTTACCAACCGGCTCATGCAGGCCGTGGTGGCCGATCTGATGCGTCGCGGCGTGCGTGCGATCGAGGCATTCGGCATTCGCAAGGATCCCTCGGCGACGCTGCTGCCGACCCGCTCGATCAGCTCGATGATGCTCATGGAGCGCATCGACACCCCGGCCTTCGGAATTACCTCGCCCGGAACGCCGTCCGCGTCGCGAGCCAACGGCGCCTGCTCCCCCGAGGGCTGCATGATCGATGCCGAATTCCTCGAGGATGTCGGCTTCGACGTCGTCGCGCCGCATCAGCGCTTCCCCCGGCTCCGCCTCGAGCTGGACAGTGACCACCTCTGGAAGGAAGACGTCGAGCGCGCGCTGGATCAGCTGCTGGCCACCGCGGCACTGACCGTGACGCCGACGAAGGTCGGTTGCCGGTAGCGAACGGCACACAGCAAAGACGGCGGCCTCCGGGATAACCGGGGGCCGCCGTTTTCGGTGCCGGGGGGCGTCTGCGCGCCCTTCCTCACATACGGTCCGCCGCGGCAAGTTCCTCCGCCAGCAGTTCGGCGAAGGTGTATGTGCCGGTGGGCTGATCGTCCTGGCCGAGCAGGTACAGCCGCTTCACCGAGACGAGGATGGCCTCGGCGACCACGTCGCGCATCCGCGGGTTGGTCAGCACCGAGGAGTCGTAATCGTTTGTGAGATAGCCGATATCGACCTGAACGGTCGGCATCTTGGTCAGCCGCAGCAGATCCCAGGTACGCGAGTGCGTCCGGCAATCCTGCAGCGATGTGCGGGCAACGATCTCGCGCTGGATGAATCCGGCCAGCACCTGGCCGATCATCGACACCGAGCCGTGCGAATTGCCGAAGTGAAAGCTGGCGACACCGCTGGCCAGCGGGCTGGGATTGGTCGCGCAGCGCAGCGAGATCATCAGATCCGCGTCGAAGGTGTTGGAGATCTCCGCCCGCTCGGCATCGGTCGGATTGGCGCCCCACGGCCGGGACAGGAAGGTCTCCATGCCGGTCGCCGCCATCCGGCCCTCCAGCCGGTTGGCCAGGTCCCACAGGATTTCCGACTCGTACACGTCGCCGAACTCGGTGGGCACGGTGACGCCCTTGTCCGGCCCGCCCATGCCCGGATCGATGACGATCCGCTTGCCGGTCAGCTGCGGCCCGGCCCGGTGCACGACCTCCTCCTCCGCGATGCGGTGCGGATTGCCGCCGGTGACGCGGGCGCCCAGCAGATCGAGCGAGCGCAGTGTGTCGGGGCCGCAGATGCCGTCCGCCGACAGGCCGATCTCGCGCTGGAACGCGGTCAGCCCGTCGTGTGTGTGCGGGCCGAAGTATCCGTCGATGCGGTGCACATAGAAGCCCAGGTCCTGCAGGCGCCGCTGCAGCGTGGCCACGTCGTCGCCGTAGAGCGGTGCGGAGAGCTGATAGATCAGCGTGCGGGCGCCCAGGCGATAGGAGGCCTCCTTGAGGGCGCGGTACGTGGCGGGACCCACCACTCCGTCGACCAGCAGGCCGCGGTGCTGCTGAAAGGCGCGCACTGCGGAATCGAGTTCGTGATCGAAGGAGGCGTCGGCATCCTTCCAGTACTCACCCGACTCGCCATCCCCGATGCGCGGATGCATATGTAGGAAACCCAGACTTGCAAGGGTGCTCCGAACCTCTGCTACGGCTGGACCGGTATCGCCGTGACGAAGTCGGTGCATGCGTGAGAGCCCTTTCCTTCCGCCAAACCCGGGTACCCATTCGTGGGACCACCCAACCCCGAAACCTTTCCGAGGATGTACGAGGGCGCCGCCCCCCGCAGGGCACACGACCGGAGCGCCGGTCGATTGTCTCAGACCCGGACCGAATTTCGGCAATTCTGGCGAGTGCAGAGGATCCTACCCCGCTGTCGACGCCACACTGCGCAACGACGGAGGCTCCGCTGACGGCGTGATCGAGACACACCACCAGCGTGCGGCGCCGAAATCGTACCCTGCGCCGCCGCCGTCGTGATGCTGATCGCCGGTTAGATCACGCCTTCGAGTTCGCGAAGCAATGCGGCCTTGCCCTTGGCGCCGACGATGCGCTTGGTCTCCTTGCCATCCGTGAACAGGATCATGGTGGGAAGGGCCAGGACGCTGTAATCGCGCGAGGTCGCCGGGTTGGCGTCCGCGTCGAGCTTCGCGATCGTCAACTTGTCGCCATGAGCGGCCGCGATTTCCTCCAGCACCGGCGCGACCATCTTGCACGGCCCGCACCAGTCCGCCCAGAAGTCGACTAGCACTGGCTTGTCGCTGGCCAGGACGTCCTGCGCGAAACTGGCGTCGGTGACGGTTTTCGTGGATTCGGACATGGTGGTGTAACTCCTCGAACTGCGGATCAGTGGGCGGTGACTTCGACCGGCTGACCGGCGTGGTTCAGTGTGTTGCTGGTGATGTCGCCCTGCTCGGCCAGCCAGCGTTCGGCGTCGATGGCCGAGCGGCAGCCGGTGCCCGCGGCGGTGATGGCCTGGCGGTAGGTGTGATCGACCAGATCGCCCGCGGCGAAGACGCCGGCGAGGGAGGTCGCAGTGCCCGGCTCGCTGACCTTGACGTAGCCGTCGCCGTCGAGATCGACCTGCCCGCGGACCAATTCGCTGCGCGGATCGTGGCCGATCGCGACGAACAGGCCGGTCGCGGCGAGCTCGGAGGTCTCGCCGGTGCGGGTGTCGCGCAGGGTCAGGCTGGTCACGCTGCTGTCGCCGTGCACCTCGACGACCTCGGAGTTGAGCTGGAAACGGATCTTCTCGTTCGCCTTCGCCCGCTCCAGCATGATGCGCGAGGCGCGGAACTCCTCGCGGCGGTGCACGATGGTGACGCTGGAGGCGAATTTTGTGAGGAAGGTCGCCTCTTCCATCGCCGAGTCGCCGCCGCCGACCACCACGATGTCCTGACCCTTGAAGAAGAATCCGTCACAGGTGGCACAGGCGCTCACGCCGCGGCCCAGCAGCCGCTGCTCCCCCGGAACGTTCAGATAACGCGCCGCCGAACCCATGGCGAGAATGACCGCGTAGGCCTCGTAGGTCTCGCCGCCGACGGTCACCTTTTTGATCGGGCCGGACAGGTCCAGCTCGTCCACATCCTCCGTGCGGATGTCGGCGCCGAAACGCTTTGCCTGCTCACGCATTTCGTCCATCAGGTCCGGGCCCATGATGCCCGAGCGGAAGCCGGGGAAGTTCTCCACCTCGGTCGTGGTCATCAGCGCGCCACCGAATTGGGTGCCCTCGAACAGCAGCGGTTCGAGCTCGGCGCGCGCGGCGTAGACCGCGGCGGTGTAGCCGGCGGGGCCGGAGCCGACGATGATCAGGTCGCGAACTGGCGTACTCATGAGGCCCTTTCGAAAGATGTCTCAACAGGCGTGTCGGTCAACAACAGGGTAAACGCTGTTGTTCCCGCACTGTGTCCTGCAGTACTCACGGCGTTACGGCCGGACACGGCGTTACTGCCGGTGGTGCCGCCGCCCGCCGCGCCCGAGGCTCAGCCGATGTCCTGCATCACAAGCTTGTGGGGGTGACCGGCCCCGCAGTCCTTCCCGACGATCAGCGCGGTGATCTTCGGCGGGTTCGGTCCGGTCAGCAGCACGAGCACCGCGGGCTGGCTGCGATAGGTGGCGTTCATCGCGCCCAGCACTGTCCGATCCAGGCCGACGGCGGCGAGGCAGCCGTTCAGCGCGCCCGGATTCTGCAGCGGGCCGCTCAGATCGCGGCGGCCCATGGCGCCGAGCAACTGGGAGACGGGCAGATCATCGGACAGGTTGACGACATCGTCGGATTGCTTGGTGGGCAGCGCATTCGGTGCCGCCTGGTGCCCCCGGAGCGAGTCCACTCCGACGAGGGTGCCCGCGACGAGGGCGATGGCGGCGGCCGCCGCGGCGAGCCAGCGCCATCGGCGCCGGTCGATCCGGATGGGCGCGGGGACGGGCTCGTCCGATTCGAGGGGGTCTATGGCTTCGAGGGCCGCGGTATCGACCGCGGGCAACGGATGTGTCGCCGGCGGCTGCGTGGCGGCACGGGCGACCCGGAGACGATGCACGGTGGCGACGCGCTCGGCCGGTGGCTGTGCGGTGCCGCTGGCAAGCTCGTCGAGCAGCCGGTCCAGGCGCGCGGTGACATCCGGTGGCATGGCGTGCAGTACGGCCGAGTCCTGGCCGAGCGTGTGTAATTCGGCGGTGACATCGTCCAGCGAGCGCAGGAACCGCAGGGCCTCCGGATCGCTGCGGACCTGCGGCCACAGCTGTTCGGACAGATCGGGTGTGACATTGTCCGCATGCAGGTCGGCCAGTAGATCGGTGGAGAAGGGAGGCTTGGGAGCCGAGCTGGCTACCATCGAACCTCCTGATTCCTCTTTGTCACCGGGTGCCCCGGGATGGCGCCGACGCGCGGCGCTCTCGCGCTTGTCGTCCATCGTCTCTCCGGATCAGGCCGTGCTGAGCAAGTAGTACCCGCGGACCTCGCAGTGCGGGTGAGGGCCTTGCGAGTCCGGCGAAATTTGTTCGTCACTAGTACTGACGCATCTCGACTACTTCCGGTTCCCCGGATTCCGCAGGAATTCCAACTCCTGCTGAAGTCGCTTGCGGCCCCGGGCACACCGGCTCTTGATGGTCCCCTCGGCGACGCCCAGCAACTGCGCCGCTTCTGCCACCGTATACCCCTCCATATCGATCGCCACAAGCGCGGCGCGCTGATCGTCGGGCAGGCGCAGCAGCGCGCCGTCGACCAGCATCGATACCTCGAGCTGGGCGATGTCGTCGCGTTCGGCCGCGGGCTCGGTGACGGTCTCGTCCGACAGCGACACGCTATAGCGGGACTTGTTGCGGCGAATGCGATCCAGGCAGGCGTTCAGCACGATCCGGTGCAGCCAGCTGCGGACCTCCGCGTCGCCGCGGAATCGGGCCGCATTGCGATGCGCGGACCACAGCGCGTCCTGCAGCGAATCGGCGGCATCCTCCGGAATGCGGCAGGTTCGCAGTGCCAGCTGCCACAGATGGTTGTAGTGACGGCGGAACAGCGTGCCGAAGGCATCACGATCGCCGGCGACATGGGCATCGAGGAGTTCGACATCGGTGGCCGTATCCAACTCGATCGGGCGCCTGCGCTGAACGGACGCCCCCGACGTCCCCCCACTGGATCGCTCGATCGCTTCAAACGACAACACATACCCCTCGAAAAGCGCTCACGATGGCATACGCGTCCACAAATGGACACCGGCGGTACTTCGCTCGTCCGGGACCGCGTTGTCAGATCCCGGGAAGCTCCCCTGCTGAGAGCGCGCTGAGAATCATATCGGCTGGTTCGAACCTCGAGCAACCAGACCGTGGGAACTCGGGCGGGGCGCGGCTGTGCCACCGCGACGGGCCGGTGGTACGCCGATCAGGGCGCCGCCTGATAGCGGATGTCGGCGATCGCGGACTGGAACTGACCACCCGACTGGGCCAGCGTCGTGATCCAGATGAGTATGTAATTGACCGGCTGATCGGTCTTCACGGAGATCTCGGTATTGCCGTTGCCGAGCGTGGCCTGGCCGATCAGCTGGGTCTGGTCGAGGGTGGGCGAGGCGGTCGGCGAGGTGCGGAGCTCCACCACGGTGCCCGGGCTGGGCGAGGTGATGACCACCTTGGTCAGCTTGCTGGGGCTGCCCAGGGTGGTCATGACGCCCACGCCCTTCTTGAGCGCGGGGAACTGCTGGAAGTACTGGTCGGTGCGCCATGCGGTGGTGGGGTTGCCGTCCAGCACCGCCGTGACGTGCCCGGGATCGTCGGGGGTGCCCTCCGGGGAGAACACCGTGGCCGCCGTGATCGGCACCGGGACCCCGCCCGTGGCCGGGGTCGTGGGCGCGGAGGTGGCCGCGCCGTGGCTCACCGGGGCCACGGCGGCGGTGGTGAGACCTAGCTTGCGCTGCTCGTCCAGCGGGGCGTTGGAGCTCGCGGGTGCGAACACGCTCAGCAGCCACCAGATGATCACGCCGACCACCAGCGCGGCCAGCACGCCGAGCCCGACCAGGATCCACATCATCCGCTGCGAGCGTTCCTTCTCCGCCGCCAGCAGCTCGGGATCGGCCAGGGACTCGTCGGCCGCCGTGGCATTCGCGCGCTGACCCAGCCGCAGCACCGGGATGAAGTCGGTCTTCTGATCGACCACCGAGGCCTGCTCCAGGACGTGCTGCACCGTCGCGGCCGTGCGGACGCCCTTGTTCGACTCCAGCGATCGCACCGCGACCGCGGAGATCTCGAACGGCGTCTCCGGCCGGATCTGCCGGGGCTCGACCGGGGTGCCGTCCGGGCCGAAATCGGCCAGCCGCAGCCCACCGATCGTGGCGGCGGTCCCCGAGACACCGGCGGTCCGGATCGGCCAGCGCGCGGTGATCAGCGCGTACAGCATCGCGCCCAGGCCGCGCACGTCCGATTGCGCATCCGAATCGGACAGGGTGCCGGGGAAGGCCAGCACCGCATCGCCGGATGCGCTGATGCGCACCCGATCCGGGTGGTCGATCGAGAGGGAGCCGCCGCCGCGATGGGCCATCTCGGCCGCCGCGGCCAGCGCCCGGACCGCCCGCGCGGCGCCGATCGGCGAGGGCACGGTCTCGGCCATCTCACGCAGCGAACGCCCGGGTGTCCACTCGGCCACGACGATGCCGCCGGAACTGCCGCGGACCACGTCGAGCACCCGGGCCAGGCCCGGGGAGTTGATCCGGCCCAGGCGCAGGGTGCGCGACAGGATCGCCTGCGGACCGTCGTGGCCGGCGTTGTCGGCCGCCTTCTGATCCGCGTCGACGAAGGTCAGCGCGACCTCGCGATCCAGCTTCACGTCCAGCGCCTGCCAGAACCGCAGCCCGCGGGCGCCGCCGTGACCGGCCAGCAGCCGGTAGCGGCCGCCGGCGACCGACGCGCCCGGAATCAACTTGGGGCCGCGCTGGGCGCGCCGACCCGGCGATTCGACCCGCATCGGCGGCATCTCCGGCGCGCCCACCGGCAGCATGCCGGTGTCGTAGGTCGGATCGTGCACTGGTGTGTCGTCGTCGTGCTGGCCGGTGTAGTCCGGCCCGGCCTCGGCATGCAGATCGGCCAGGTCCTCGGCCACATACCTGTCGTCGCCGGGCTCATCAGGCGCGAACCTGCCGGGCACGACGTCATCGGTGCGCACTGCGCCTGCCGCACTGCCGACAGCATCTGCGGCAGGGACGCCGCCCGCCGCGTCGTCGCTCACCCTCGTTCCTCCTTCACCGTGGTGTGTCGAAGTCCGATATGTCGACGGCGCACCCGGCCCGTCGCCCACCCGGCCGACACCCCGCTCCGCGCGGGAAGCAGCATCGGCCTGCCCGCGATCGCCGGGACCGGCATTTGCGTTTCTCTGCCGAACAGGGTACGGGAACTCACCCCCGCCGGTACGGTCAACCGCTTCAGGCCGGATAACCGGCAGGACCATCGTTTGCTGCGAGTCGGCGTACGGGTCGTAGCGGTAGTAGTACGGCGAGGCGAGTTCGGGTCGCGGCAGCAAGGTCGTGTCGCCCTCGCCGGCCGGGCCGTCGAGATCCAGATCCGGCGCGGGCGGGGTGAGGCCGAGCCTGCGGGAGATCGCGACCGTGATGGCGACGATCTCCGGAATGCCCACCAGGCGCATGAGTCCGAAGGCGACACCGAACATCAGGATGCCGTCGACGCCGACCCGGAACATCGCGCCGAAGCCGTGATGCAGGCGCGGCAGACCCAGCAGTTGATCCACGATCAGGGTGACCGCCGCGCCGGCGACCGAGGCCAGGACCACCCTGGTCACCGTCCGGCCGACGTTCGACATGCGCAGGTCGCCCAGGCTGCGATGCAGCAGCCAGCCGCCGACGATCGCGCCGGTGAGGAAGCCCAGACCGGTGGCCATGCTCAGCACCATCACGATCTGGTCCGGTCGGACCAGCATCGGAGCGATCGCGCACACCAGGATCTTGACCGCGGTGATGCCGAGAATGATCCAGGTCGGTGTCCAGGCCTGCTCACGGGCGTAGAACACGCGCAGATGGATCAGCACCAGCGCGTACGGGATCAGCGCGAAGGCCGACCAGCTGACCGCCTCGCCCAGCCGATGCGCGTTGTCGTGACCGAAATGGCCGTAGCCGAACAGCAGCTCGCCGACCTGCGGGCCGGCCACGGTGAGGAACAGCACCACCGGGACCAGGGCAATCATGGTCAACCGGGTGGCCGTGCCGAGATCGTCGACCACCGCGGGCGTGTCGTCATTGGCCGCGTTGCGGCTCAGCCGCGGCATGATCGCGGTGAGCACGGTGACGCCCAGCACGCCGTAGGGCAGCTGCAACAGATTCCATGCCTGGTTGACGATGGCCGGACCGGCCACGTCCCAGTGCGAGGAGACCCGGGTGGCGAAGATGAAGCCGATCTGGCTGATGGCCACGTACAGCACGACCGCGCTGGCCATACCGCCGAACTGCTTGAGCCGGTCGTCGAACCCCCAGAGCGGACGCAGGTTGATCCCCGCGCGCCGGATCGCCGGGACCATACTCGCCACCTGGACGAAGACGCCGAAGGTCATACCGCCGCCCAGCAGCAGCACCTTCGGCTGGGCCATCGTGAAGGGGTCGAGGGTGATCCCGCCCGGCAACAGCAGGTACAGCCCCAGCACCAGCAGCACCGTGAGGTTGTTCAACACCGGCGCCCACGCGCCCGGCTTGAAGATCTCGTTCGTGTTGAGCACCGCCATCAGCAGCGAGGACATGCCGTAGAACAGCACCGCCGGGATGAGCAGAAAGGCCAGTGCGGTGGTGAGTCCGACGCTGACCTTGCCGTCGTCGGTCAGGAACAGGTGCTTGGTCAGCGCCGGCGCC
Organism: Nocardia sp. GP40; assembly: GCF_050434125.1. Classification (NCBI taxonomy): domain Bacteria; kingdom Bacillati; phylum Actinomycetota; class Actinomycetes; order Mycobacteriales; family Nocardiaceae; genus Nocardia; species Nocardia sp. GP40. The sequence continues at coordinate 533,849 of NZ_JBNPVW010000002.1, forward strand.
GCGGCGGTGCACATCAACGCGACCCCACCCAGCACCACGACCGCCACGGTGAACAGTCGCCGGATGAAGGCCTCGCCGTTGTCGCGATCTTCCTTCTGCGCGCGGACCAGCGTGGGAACCACGAAGGCGGTCAGCACGGCGCCCAGCACCAGCTGCTCGATCATCGTCGGGATCTGGCTGGAGACGGTGAACGCACTGGCGACCGCGGGGCCGAGCGCCATCAGCACCAGCGCCTGCTTGGCGAAGCCGGTGATCCGGCTCATCAGCGTCGCGATCGCGATGGAACCGGTCGCACTCAGCAGCCGGGAGTTCGCGCTCGCGGGTGTGCCCGCCTCCTCATGGGCTTCCGGGGCCGAGCGCTCGTACTCGTCCGGCTCGCCTGCGGGGCGCCGCCGCGCGCCCGCGGGGATGCGCTGTGGCATCGCTCGGTTCTCGGTATGCGGGGGTGGCCCGGGACGTCGCGCCGGCTGCGGACCACTGGGCGGTCCGGCCGGACGCGGCGGTCTACCGGACTGCGCCGGCTTCGGCCGCCCCGCCGACTCGCCATCGGGTCCGGTGCCGGGCGGCATCCGGCGGACAGGGCCGCCTCCGGGACCCGGTGGCACTCGGCGCATGGTCCCGCTCGGGGGTGTCTGGTCGGGGCGCGGCGGCATCCCGTCCGGGCGGGCGGGACCGCCCGCGGACCGGTCCGGCGGCATCCGGCGTGCCGGTCCGCCAGGTGGTACCTGTCGCATGGTGCCGCTGGGTGGCATTCCTTCGGGTGACCGGCGGTCCGGCGGTACCTGCCGCATGGTGCCGCTCGGCGGCATCCCCTCGGGTCCCCGGCGGTCCGGTGGCATGCGGCGCATGGTGCCGCTCGGCGGTGCCTGCTCCGGTGGGATTCGGCGATCGGGTCCGCTCGCTGGCGCCTGTCGCATGGTGCCGCCGGGTGGCATTCCTTCGGGGCCCCGGCGGTCGGGTGGCATGCGGCGCCGGTTGTCCGGTCCGCCCGGCGGTACCCGGCGCATGGTGCCGCTGGGCGGCGCCTGGTCCGGTCGAACCGGACCGCCTGCGGACCGGTCCGGCGGCGGCATCCGGCGGTCCGGCCCGTTCGGTGGCACCTGTCGCATCGTCCCGCTCGGCGGCGGCTGCCGGACCGGTCCGTTGGGCGGACCCGGCCGGCGCGCATCGGCGGGAGGGATCACCGGAATCGGACCGGTCAACGGAACTCGCAGCGGCGCGCCGGAATCGTCCTGCTCGCCGGGGCGGCCACCACCGCGCTCCCAGGGCGCGGCCGGATGCCGTCGCAAGCCCGGATCGTCTTCCGCGGGGTCGGTACGCCGGGGGTCTTCGTAGCCACTCATCGAGCCCCCTGCGCTCGGCGGACAAGCCCACGCACGGCTCCACTCGGGCCGGGGCGCGACAGGACACTCGTCGGGCACAAGTCGGTGGCAGTCAGGCAGGGCGACAGACTGTTCCGGCGCCACGCGACAGCGCCCGGGCGCGAGGACAGAGCGCTTCGGCCTGACATGACAGAGACAGCGCGGGACGACGTGCGGTGTCGGTGTGCCATGACAGCACCCGTGCCGGAGGACAGAGTGACTAGGCCCGGCACGACAGCGTCCGGGCGGGGCGACCCGTGGTTCCGGTGTGATGCGACCGCACCGAGACGAGCCGACTCGCTGCCTCCATGTGACACGACAGCACCGGGGCGGGACGACCCGCCGCTGCGGCCGGGAACGACGGCCTCGGAGCGCGATGTGACCGCGACCGGGCACGTCGAGACACTGCTCGGGTGTGACGGGGCAGCACCCCGCGACGCCATGTAACCCCGGTGTGACCCGGCACCGACCAGACGCGACAAGGCACCGCGAGCGGACGCGGCCGTGCCGTGGCCGGTCCTGTCCACTCGGCCGCTGCGCTTGGTCATGATGTCTCCTGTCGCTGCAGGACCCGCTTGCGCGCGCGCAGGTACCTGTTGAGCCTGCGCCGCTTTCCCGGGTCCAACCCCTCGTCGGCCGGATCGGGCTTGCCCCGGAAGCGGCGCCACAAGCGGCGACCGGCCAACAGGAACAGCAGTGCACCGGCACATGCGGTAATTATCGCCAACGCTGAACCGTAGGCGTTCGACCGCACCTTGACCGACGCGGCGTTGCCCAGCGGGATTCCGTCAGGTGTGGTAATGGAGATCGGGATTGTCAGGTTGCGACTGTCGCTGACTTTCGTCGGGATCTGGAAGGACCGGGTGCCCTCCGCGGGCAGCGTCTGCTCGCCGATGTCGGTGATGTCGGCGCCGGCCGGTGCCTCGATCCGGAACCGGATCCGGGCCGCGACCGGCAGCTCGTTGCGCGCCACCAGCAGCAGCGGGCTCTGCTCCGAGGCCAGTGTGTACACCCCGCCCGGCGGCAGTACCGTCACGGAGTGATAGAGCCCGTCCAGGGCGTGGGTGGTCTGATCGAGACGACGCTGTGCGGCGGTATCGGCCTGGGCTCCCGGGCTGGTGCGGTCCGACAGCGACAGCGCCCGCACCAGGTCGTCGCGCAGCGGGGTGAGGAACGTGTGCGGGGTCGGTTCCTGCTGTGGCACCTCGACCAGCGCGTTCATCAGACCGGTGATCCGCCCGGTCTGCTGCCGGACCGGGCCGGTGTACTGCCGAGGCGCGCTGTCGGACGAGTCGGGCAGACGACTCGGCGCGTAGGGGTGCGGGTTCGGCGATAGGGCGAGCAGATCCTGGAACGATCGCGGCGTGGCCAGGCCGTTGCGGAACATCGCATCCAGCTGGCCGAGCAGGGCCGCGGCCTCGTCGTGGTTGGCACTCCACTGCTGGGGCGGCATCAGCACCAGTGAACGCGGCCGGTTCGGCTGTGGATTGAGCGCGGTCCAGGACATCGCGCCGAGCGCATCCTGCAGGCGCGCGGCACGCGAATCCTTCGCGACCTCGTACCGCACCCGCTCGGGTGTGAACGCCGGGGTCGGCGGATTCGAGCCGACCGCGGCCAGCGCGGTCGCGGACCAGATGTCGAAGGTGGCCACCTTCAGTCCGGGATCGGGCGCGGTCGTGCCGCCGGCGGGAGGCGTGGCCGCGCCCGTGGACGAAACACCTGGTAGCCGAACCATTTCCGGGGTACCGGTAGGCGAATTCGCGGACACCGCAGCGGCGTTGTGTGCGGTCGGTTCCGAATCCGTTGCGGCGCTTCCGGGCTCGGCGACGGCGTTGTCGGCCAGCACGGCGCTGGTGAAGCCGTGTCCGGTGAGCATGGTCGCGGCGGCGGTGTCGATACTTCCGGAGTCGGGCAGGGCGGCCCCGCGCAACGACCGCACCGACAGGATCTGATCGACGACGTCGGCGGGCGATTGGATGGCGCGGGCCGTCAGTGCATCGTCGTGCACGGCGGCCAGGGCGGTGAGGTCGACCTGCGCGAACGGCACGGCGACGGTGCATATCGACGGTGCCAGCGCCCGCAGCCGGTCCAGCCACGCCTTCGCGGCCTGGGTCCCGGTGCCGTCGCGGGTCGGGCCGTCGGGATCGGACGGGCTGGCCAGCACCCGGTACCCGGTGGTCATGTCCGACACGGTGATCAGCAGATCCGGGTCGACCGCCAGGCACAGCGCGCTCGCGACATTCGGCCCGGTCCGGGCGGTGTCGGGCCGCACCGCCGATTCCAGCCCGCCGAGCAGCTGGTCCAGGCGCCCGCCGGTGGCCAGTTCACCGGCCAGTTCGTCGTCGGTGAGCAGCGCCTTGCCGGTGACCGAGCCGGGAATACCGGCGACCAGTCGCGGCCGATCGGCCAGCGGCCACAGCATCGTGGTCGCCACCGGCGCGTCGGTTGGCGCCGGAACCGGCTGCGATCCACTGGGTTTCTGGTCCGAGTCGCTGGGCAGCGGGGGCAGGCCGAGCACCGGGAGCAGGAAGCGGGCATCGTCGAGGCGGGCCTGGCCACCGTAGGTGGGGGTGCCGTTGACGTTCAGCAGCAGCGGGTAGATGCCGGGCTCGGTGATGTCCAGGGACGCGGTGATCGGCGCGCTGCCCGCGGCGCCCCTGCTGCCTGCGCGCACCCCGACGCGCAGCGCGAACTGCTGGCGCTGCCCGGGTTCCAGCCGAGTGGCGACGTCCTGGAACGGGGTGGGGATGGTGTAGTCGGACTGGTCCAGGCGCAGCGCCGAGCGCAGGCCCCGCGGATCCTTGATCGCGGCGGTGCGCTGCGCGCGCACGGCGATGTCGTCCACCTCCCGGTCGCCGATGTTGGTGACCGTCCCGGAGATCGTCAGGACCGAATCGCTGCTGGTGGTAACCGCATTCGGGGTCACCGAATCGAGGGTGAGCTTGAGAAATTTGGGTGTCGTCGTCGATCCGGAGCCGGTGGGGTCCGCCGCCGCGGGGCCGGTCAGCGGCAGGCCGAGCGCAGCCAGCGCCAAGACAATGAGGAGCGGCGCCCAGCGGCGCCGATGGTGTGCTGTGCGCAGCCGCGCCTGCGGGGCGTCGATGAGCTGGCTCATTGACGCCTCCGACCCGCATGCGTCATTGTCTGCCGTTCTCCATCCGGTCGATCAGGCGATTCGCGACCTCCGCCAGCCGCCGCTCGTCCGCGTAGGCCAGCCGGGAATCCAGGTCGGTGAGCGGGACCCAGGCGACCTGGGTCACCTCGACGTCGGCGTCGGACAGCTCGCCGCCCACCGAGCGCATCAGATAGTGGTGCACCGTTTTGTGTACCCGGCGGCCGTCGGTGACGAACCAGTAGTCGATGCTGCCCAGCTCCGCCACGACGAGGCCGTTGATCCCGGTCTCCTCGGCGACCTCGCGGACCGCGGTCTGTTCGGCGGTCTCGCCCGTCTCGATATGACCCTTGGGCAGTGACCACAGGAGCCGGCCCCGCCGGTCGGTACGCCCGATCAGGGCGGCGCAGCGCTTGTCCGGCGGCCCGTCCAAGCCGTCCACGACGAGCCCGCCGGCCGAGGTTTCCCGGACAGTGCGCATCCTCGGCTTGGCCGCATTACCGGCCGAACCGCGGCGCCGGGGCTGGCGGCGTCGACTGTTCGCGCGATCGGCCGGAGACACCCGGTTAGTCTAGCTGCGTGGAAGGGCCTTCCTTCCCGCCCAGGCTCCGGCGCGGCGCACTCGGTCGCGGTGTGGCCCAGTAAGCTGCGTCTCTGTGGTTTCACCGAAGTCCGAGGATGTAGCTGTGCCCGCCCCCGATCCAGCACTCGAGGATCGGCGAACGCGCCTGCTCGCCTCGGCGGCGATCACGCTAGGGCGCGTGGCGAACGTGCTGGCTCCGCTGGGTGAGATGTTCGCCGCACGGGGACACCACCTGTATCTGGTGGGCGGCAGCGTGCGCGATGCGGTGCTGGGACGCCTGGGCACCGACCTGGACTTCACCACCGACGCACGGCCCGAGGCCGTGCAGGAGATGCTGCGCGGCTGGGCCGACAATCTCTGGGACACCGGTGGCCTGGCCTTCGGCACGGTGAGCGCGTCGAAGGCGGGCTGGCAGATCGAGATCACCACCTTCCGCAGCGACAGTTACGACCGGGTCTCCCGCAATCCGGCGGTGGCATTCGGCGACACCCTCGAGGACGACCTGATCCGCCGCGATTTCACGGTGAACGCGATGGCCGTGCGGGTCGGGGTGGACGGGACGCTGGAGTTCGTCGACCCGCTGGATGGCATGTCGGCGCTGCTGGCGGGCGTGCTGGATACTCCTGCCGCGCCGGAGGATTCGTTCAACGACGATCCGCTGCGGATGCTGCGCGCGGCGCGGTTCGTCTCGCAGCTGGGCTTCGCGCTCGCGCCCCGGGTGCGTGCCGCGATCGCCGCCATGGCCGCGGAGATCGACCGCATCACCGCCGAGCGGGTGCACACCGAGCTGGACAAGCTGATCGTCGGTGAGTATCCGACCGAGGGCATCGACATCATGTGCGAGACGGGACTGGCCGAGCGCGTGCTGCCCGAGGTGCCGGCGATGCAGCTCGAGATCGACGAGCACCACCAGCACAAGGACGTCTACCAGCATTCGCTGACGGTGCTGCGCCAGGCCATCGATCAGGAGCAGGGCGATCCGGACCTGGTGCTGCGCTGGGCGGCGCTGCTGCACGACATCGGCAAGCCGCCGACCAAGCGCAACGAGCCCGGCGGCGGGGTCAGCTTCCACCATCACGAGGTGGTGGGGGCGAAGATGGTCCGAAAGCGCATGCGCGCCTTGAAGTATCCGAAGCAGTTCACCGAGGACGTGGCCCGGCTGGTGTATCTGCACCTGCGCTTCCATGGCTACGGCAAGGGACAGTGGACCGATTCGGCGGTGCGGCGCTACGTCACCGACGGCGGTGAGCTGCTGCCACGGCTGCACAAGCTGGTGCGCGCGGACTGCACGACCCGCAACAAGCGCCGGGCCGCCGCGTTGCGCGCCACCTACGACGATCTCGAGGTGCGCATCGCCCGCCTGCAGGAGCAGGAGGATCTGGCCCGGGTGCGCCCGGACCTGGACGGCAACGCCATCATGGAACTGCTGGGCCTCGAGCCCGGGCCGCAGGTGGGCCGCGCGTGGAAGTATCTGAAGGAATTGCGGCTGGACCGTGGGCCGATGTCGCGCGCGGAAGCCGAAGCCGCCTTGCGGGATTGGTGGGATTCGGGCGCGCAGTAGCCCCGCGCGATCAGAAGATGATGAGCGTGGTGCCCGCGACAATGGCGGAGCGGATCTGCGCGAGGTCGAACGATCCGGTGATTTCGGGGAGTTCCACGTGGAACCGGACTCGCTCCCCGTCACGGTCGGCGCTGTGCACCCGGAGGTTCTTCGGGAGGCCGGTCAGCGGAATCGGCGCCAGAGCGATCCACCGCCGCGGAATTCGCACCCCGGACCAGCCCGCCCGGTGCACGGTGATGGTGAGCAGGTCGTCCGCGACCGCGGCCTCGACCAGCGCGCGTACCCGCAGGCGCCGGTGCCGGGCGGTGATCAGCCCGTCCGCATGCACGCCGAGTTCCCAGTCCAGCTCCCAGGTGTTGAGCCACTCGACCAGCGCCGCCAGTCCCACCGTGCCGGTGATGTCGAGGTGCGAGCTGCGCAGCTTCGTCGGCACGCCGGGTATCAGGCGCACGCCGTGGGCGACGACGGACATCTGCTCGATCGGGTGACCGTTCCACCGCAGCTCCTCCAGCACCGCTTTGGTCTGGAAATGGGCGCCGCGGCGGCGCACCTTCAGGGTCCGCAGCACCGCACGCAGGTCGTGCCCGAGCAGGGCGGCGTTGAGCTCGCGGCCGCCGAACTGACTGAGGATTCCCTCGCTCAGGAGCGTCATCAGCACATCGGGCATCAGCGCCGTGACCGCGCCCGCGCTCAGGTCCGCTACCGGGTCGAGCCAGGCGGTGGTGAAGCCGCTCCACTGATCCAGCCAGACCGGGTCGAGCAGGCGTCTGCCCAGATCGACCGCCCGCATCGGCGACCAGGCCTTGGGATCGAAGTAGGCGGCCATAACTGGCTCAAGGGTACCGGCACGCGGTGACACGTGGCTCTTGTCCCTGGTGAGATCCGGCGAATAACGCGCCCATTCGATCCGCAGATTCGGAGGATCACACGTTGTTTCCACCGTGAATGCGGAACTACTCTCACTGCATGCCCAACCTGCGGATTCGTGAAGCCGCCGAATTGCTCGGCGTCAGCGACGACACCGTGCGCCGGTGGATCGATACCGGTGCGCTCGCGGCGCACAAGGACGCCTCCGGACGGATGGTGATCGACGGCAAGGCTCTCGCGGCATGGGCGGTCGCACAGGCGCGGCCGCCGCAGGTGACACTCGGCGGCGCCAGTTCGGCCCGCAATCGGTTTCCCGGACTGGTCACCACCGTGGTGGCGGACGGGGTGATGGCACAGGTGGAGATGCAATGCGGCCCGTTCACGGTGATATCCCTGATGAGCAGCGAGTCGGTGCGAGCGCTGGGTCTCGAGCCCGGCAGCGTCGCGGTGGCGAGCGTGAAGGCGACCACGGTGGTGGTCGAAACGCCACCGGCATGAGCCACGCTCGTCGCGCGGGCGTGCTGATCACCGCCGGCGCGCTGGCGGCGGCACTGGCGGGGTGCGGTTCGGGCGGTTCGGGCGGTTCCACGACGACGTTGACCGTCTTCGCGGCGGCCTCGCTCAACCACGTGTTCGCCGATCTGGGCAAGAAGTTCGAGTCCGATCATCCGGGCACGAAGGTCGCGTTCTCCTTCGCCGGTTCCTCGGACCTGGCCGCCCAGCTGAATCAGGGCGCACCGGCTGACGTCTTCGCCTCCGCCGACACCGCGAACATGGACAAGGTCGTCAAGACCAAGCGAATCGCCGAGAAGCCCCGGAACTTCGCGACCAATGTGCTGACCATCGTCACGCCGCCGGGCAACCCGAAGCACGTTGCCACCCTGGCCGATCTGGCGAAGCCGGGGATCAAGGTGGTCGTCTGCGCGCCGCAGGTGCCGTGTGGTTCGGCGACCAAGAAGGTCGAGGCGGCCTCGCACACCAAGCTGTCGCCGGTGAGCGAGGAGTCCGACGTGACGGACGTGCTTGCCAAGGTCACCTCCGGGGATGCCGACGCCGGGCTGGTCTACGTGACCGATGCCTCCGGTGCAGGTGACAAGGTCGCCACCGTCTCGTTCCCGGAGTCCGCCGGCGCGGTGAACACCTATCCCATTGCCGCGGTGGCCGATTCGAAGCATGCCGGCCTGGCCGAGCAGTTCGATGCGCTGGTCACCGGCCCGGACGGTCGCGCGGCCCTGGCGAAGGCGGGATTCGGCGCGCCGTGAAAAACCCGGGTACGGCGGACTTCCGCGGGGCGGCGCGGCCGAGCGGTGTCCGCCGTGCTGCGAATGACGCTGTTCCCGTGCGGTTTCCGTGCGCACAAAGGGCCGCAGGTCGCGGATGGGCGTCGGATCGCACTGCGGTATCGGCGTTCTCAGCGTGCGGACCTGCGCGGTCCGAGCTGATCTCCGGGCGGTCCGGACGCTCTACTCGACGCCGGCGGCGGCCGCCGAGGCAGGCGGCCCATACCCGGGCACTGCTGCCTCGAGCCGTCCGGCCGGGTTCGAAACCGGTCCACTCGGCCGATTATCGGTTACGGGACCGGCTGGCGCCCGGGGCGATTCGGGCGGGAGTGCCGTCGTGACCGCTGACCAGGGGCGCGGTCACGGTCGTGACGAGGCGGAGGCGGCCGCGCGACGGGTGCCGAATCCGGTGCGGCGCGGGATTCGGGCGATCGTGCGAGCGCCCGGACCCGCGGTGCCGCGGTGGTCGTTGCTGCCCGCCTTTGTGGGATTCGCGTTCGTCATCCTGCCGCTGGTGGCGTTGACCGATGCGGTGGACTGGTCGCATTTCTTCTCGCTGGTGACCGGTCCGTCGTCGCAGGATGCGTTGTGGCTCAGCATGAAGACCGCGCTGGCCAGCACCGTGCTCTGCGTGGTGCTCGGGGTGCCGATGGCGGTGCTGCTGGCCCGGGTGCGGTGGCGGGTGCTGCCGGTATTCCGGGCGATGGTGTTGCTGCCCTTGGTATTGCCGCCGGTCGTCGGCGGTCTGGCGCTGCTGTACCTCTTCGGCCGGTACGGGTTGCTCGGACGCAGGCTGGAGGCGATGGGCATCGAGATCGCCTTCAGCACCACCGCGGTCGTGCTGGCGGAGACGTTCGTGGCCCTGCCGTTTCTGGTCATCACGCTCGAGGGCGCGATGCGCACCGCCGGGGAGCGCTACGAGCGGATCGCCGCCACCCTCGGGGCCGCGCCGACCACGGTGTGGGTGCGCATCACCCTGCCGCTGCTGCGTCCGGCGCTGATCTCCGGCGCCGTGCTCGCCTTCGCGCGGGCGCTGGGCGAATTCGGCGCCACGATCACCTTCGCGGGCAGCCTGCAGGGGCGCACCCGCACGCTGCCCCTCGAGATCTACCTGCGGCGCGAGAACGATCCCGGTGCGGCGGTGGCGCTTTCGCTGCTGCTGGTCGTGATCGCCGTGCTGATCGTGCTGGTCGCGTACCGCCGCGTCGGGGTGCCGGAGGGGCGCGAGTGGGCGGGTGGGCTCTGGCGGTGGGGCGGTTCGGGCCGGGTGCGGGTGCCTGAATGACCGACTTCAACGCGGCCCGATCCGCCGCGGTACCTGTGGACTGGCGCTTCCTGACGCGTTCCGGAGCCGCCCCCTCGGCTACGGCTGGGAGCGCGGCCGCCGGATCCGTAGTGGCAGTGATCGATGTGGCTGCGAGTGGGAACGCGGTCGCCGAATCCATCGTGGCATTGGCTGATTGCCGCCGCGCGGCGGGCTCCGGAGCTGTGCGGGGTACGGCAGGCCCGGTCATGGTCGAACGCCTGGGAGCGACAACCGAAGTGGCGCAGGACGGTCGGTGGTGAATACCCCTTTGTCGAACGGTGACGCCGGGCTGGCGGTTTCGGTCCGGCTGGCCGAGCGCGGCCTGGACGTCGAGCTGGCGGTGGAGCCGGGCGAGGTGCTGGCGGTGCTGGGTCCGAACGGCGCGGGTAAATCGACACTGCTGGAGATCATTTCGGGGCTGGTACGTCCCGACGCGGGCTACGTCCGGCTGGACGGGCGCGCGTTGACCGATACCACTGCCGGAGTGGCGATTCCGGCGCATCGACGTGAGATATCGCTGCTCGCACAGGATCCACTGCTGTTCCCGCACCTGACCGCCGCGGCGAACGTCGCCTTCGGCCCGCGCAGCCGAGGCATCGGCCGCCGCGCCGCGGTCGCCGTCGCACGGGAATGGCTGCGCGCGGTCGACGCGACCGCGCTGGCGGACAGACGCCCCGGCGAGCTGTCGGGCGGTCAGGCCCAGCGGATCGCGCTGGCGCGGGCGCTGGCCGTGCAGCCGCGGGTGGTGCTGCTGGACGAGCCGATGGCGGCCCTGGACGTGGCCGCCGCCCCCGCCATGCGCATCCTGCTAGGCCGTGCGCTACGCGATTCGGCAGGCGCTTTCTCGCAGCAAAACACCCACGCCCGCAGCGCAATTCTGGTCACTCACGACATCGTCGATGCCCTTACCCTCGCCGATCGGGTGGTGGTTGTCGAATCCGGGCGCATCGTCGAACAGGGTCCCGTGACCGAGGTCCTGTCCCGTCCCCGCAGCGCCTTCGCCGCCCGGATCGCGGGGGTCAACCTCATGATCGGCGCCGCCGTCGCCCCGGAAACAGAATCCGCGCACACCCCGCTCGGCGTGGAAGAGGGCCGGCGTCAGCGTGCGTCGCTCGGCACTGCGGCCCGGGAAGACGATGTGTTGCAACGCGATGCCCTGCCCGGTGTGTTCGGCGGTGGACACGAGATTGCGCCGAGCGCCGGTCGCCGTGACGACCTGGCGTCCGATACCGCTGCGTGGCAGCACGATGCGGTTGCGCCGGGTTCGGTGCGCGCCGAGGGCTCGGCTGCTGGGGAACAGCCTGAAATCCATTCGGCCGCGGGCGCCGTTCGCTGTGGTGAGGACACCGTGTACGGCCGGTGTGCCGGACCGTGGACGCCGGGAGTCCGGGCGGCGGCGGTCTTCTCCCCCGCCGCCGTGGCGGTGTACAAGCAGCGGCCGATCGGGAGCCCCCGCAACGTCTTTCGCGTCCGGGTCGCCGAGCTGACCGATCGTGGCGGCGTGGTCAGGGTGCACAGCGCCGACCGTCCGGACGGAACCGCCGGTATGGTAGCGGATCTGACGCCCGCGGCCGTCGCCGAGCTGGAGATCGTCCCCGGCGAGGAGGTGTACTTTTCGGTGAAAGCCGGTGAGGTGCAGGTCTATCCGTGCTGAGCGGTGGTGTGCGGGTCGTTCAGGGTGGCGTGCATGAGGTACACGTTGTAGCTGTTCCAGGCCGACATGGTGAAGTACAGGTCCTTGCCGGTGGACCAGGGGTGGATGAACCCGCCGTACGCGGTCGGATAGTCGGTGGTGCTGACCAGCGGCACGTCGTCGGTCCAGGTGCCCTGCGGCTCGGCGGCGGTGCGCAACACGATGGCCGAGCGCAGCGGGTCGAGGTACACCATCTGCCACTGACCGCTGGAATCGTCGTACCGGACCGAGAGCTCACCGGCGATGCCGGGAACCAGTGGGGTGGCGACGTTTTCCTGTGCCGGAGCCCAGGTGCCGTTGACCCAGTACTGATAGGCGGTCTTGTTGAGCACCTGGTCGGTGGGTACGCGCGCCAGCCCGATCACCCCGACGCGGCCGTTGGGCGTGCCGAACATGTAGACGTATTTGCCGTGCGGCACCATGGTCGCGACCTGGAAGCGGTCGATCCCGAACATGTTGTCCCACTGGGCGTACTGGTCCTTGACCCAGGTCTTGCCCTCGTCGTCGGAGTAGGCCAGACCACCGTTGTTGGTCCACCACATGCCGGGAATCTTGCTCCAGTGATTCACCGACATGTAGCTCAGATACTGCCGCTTGCCCAAGGCGAACCCGGAGGTCGGGATGACGGTGGTCTCGAAGTTCCGAATCTTGCGGCTGTCCAGCAGTTCCGCGGCGTGGCAGCGGCTGTCCTGCACCATGGTGTCGATCTTCATGCCCTTGGACAGGTCGTGATCGGTGCTGTAGCCGAGCACGTTGCTGCGCCAGTCCTGGTCGTCCTGACCGGCGCCGCCGGGCTTCCAGCCCTTACCGAAGGTATCGCCGAAGATGATCGCGACCTGGCCGGGCTTGGTCTGCCACATGATGCCCAGATCGGTGCCGTCGAGCTGCCAGCGCATATCGGTGCGGTTGGCGGATCCGTGGCCGGTCACCTGATCGACCAGATGCACCGAGCCGACAGTGCGCGGTGCGGGCGGCGCGGCGATCGGTCCCGGCTGGGCGGGATGCACCGCCGGGCGCGGCGGGGTCTCCGGTTTCGGCGCCGGTCCGCCGGGCACCGGGATGGGAATGGGCTCGATATCGGGCGTGATCTGGATCTGCGGCAGGTTGAACATCCCCGAGCCGGTGCCCGATCCCGTGCCGGAGCCGGTGCCCGACCCCGACGCGGAGCCGGAGTTGCCCGGCGCCGGCGGTAGTGCGGGGGTCGACGGCACGGGTTTGGGAGTGTCGCGGATGTCCGGGCACGGATTCTGGCAGGGGTTGCGCGGCAGCGGCGCGGGGGCGATCCGCGTGTTGTTCGGCGGTGGCCCCGGTATCGGCACGGGCGTGATCTTCGGTACCGGGATGGGGATCTGGATGGTCGGCGGAAAGAGCGGCGCCGGCGGTGCATGCGGGTCGGGCTGGCGGGCAAGCGGATCGAAACCCGTTTCGCCACAGGTATTCACGGGCGGCGGAGCCCAGGGCGCCGGGGTAGCCTGCGCCGGGGCGGGCAGCAGTACGGTGCCGGTCAGCAATACTCCGAGGAGTGCGGGCGCAGCGCCTGAGTACTTCGCCAGCAAGCCAGTGGCCTCTCTCGGTCCGCTCCGGTATTCGCCGCGCCGTCATGGCAGTGCATTGGTCCCGGCCATCACCGGGCGTCGGCACAGCGGGGTTCAATCTAGCCGACCGACTCGCCCCGGTGCCGGGTAAACCCCGGCGCGGCGGGCAAATCCGGCCCGATTTGCCGGGAACCCGCAGGCAGTACGGTGCGTCGAAATCCGTATGACCGATATCGATTACGTCTTCGGCACCGGCGACGGCACCGTCCACGCCTGGTCGTCGCCGGCGGACCTGGCGCTGTCCGGATCCGGTGGGTGCGACGCGGTCCGGCTCGATTTCGACGGTTCCGGCCGGGCCGACGACGCCCTCTGGGATTCGAACGGCGACGGCGTCGCCGATATCGCCGCTCTGGACCTGGACGGCGACGGGGTGCTCGACCACTACTTCACCGATCCCAGCGGCCTGGGCACCTGGGATCACCAGATCTGGCCCGCGGATGCCGAACTCGCCCGAACGGACGTCGCGGGATGAGGCCTCCGTCGTGTCCTCAGGCGAGCCTGCGCCCGCGCCGCAGCCGCGAATTCACCGCGACGACCCCGATCCCCAGTCCGTAACAGCAGGCTCCCGCCAGTACCACCCCGACCGAACGCCCGTCCGCGGGCATCACCGCCGCGGCCACCGCGATCGCCAGCACGAAGGCGATATTGAACACGGTGTCCTGCAGCGCGAACACCTGGCCGCGCCGGGCGTCGTCGATATCGATTTGCATTGCGGCATCGCCGGTGAGCTTGATGGTCTGCCCGGCGAGACCGAGCAGGAAGGCGCCCGCCAACAGCAGTGCCCGGGCCCGCCGATCGTCGGCGCTGGTGGTGAGCGTGATGGGCGTGACCAGGACGACCTGCACCACGAGCGCGGTGAACAGCCCCACCACCACGGTCCGCGCCCGGCCCAGGCGCGGGATCAGCAGCGGCGCGATCACGGCGGCGACCAGCATGCCGGAGGCGGTCGCGGCGATCGCCACCCCGAAGCCGACCAGTCCGCCGCTGAGCGAGAGTCCGCCGCGAGTCGAGCGCCGCAGCACCAGCACCATCAGGAGCGTGTCCGCGCCGAAGACGATCCGGTGCACGCCGATCCCGATCATCGCGGTCGTGCATTCCACCGATTCCCGGACCGCCCCGGCGCCCGTGCGCAGCCCCGTCAGAATCGCCCGGACCGAGCTGGGCCGCCGGCCCGCGTGCTCGTCCGGCGCGGGCCCCAGTGTCCCCGCGCCGAATCCGATCGCGCACACCGCCCCGATCACCGACCCGCTCGCGCTCGCCGCCACCGCGACCGCCCCGGACAGGTCCCCGGCGCCGATGGCCCCGATGATCGCGACCGCCACCGCCGCCCCGGCGCCCGCGCAGCCGGAGGCCACCGTCGCGAGGACCGAATTCATCGCCACCAGCCACCGCCGATCCACCACCCGAGGCAGCGCCGCGGACACCCCGGCCATCACGAATCGGCTGATCCCGACCACCGACAGGGCCAGCGTCAGCAGCAGCGGTGTCGGCGCGCCGGCGAGCAGGCATCCGCTCGTCACGCCGATCAGCAAGGCGCGCAACACATTTGCCACCAGCAGGACCATGCGCCGGTCCCAGCGGTCCAGCAGCGCACCGGCGTACGGACCGATCACCGAATACGGCAGCAACAGCACCGCGAACCCGGCCGCGATGGCCAGCGGATCGGTCCGCCGCGCGGGATCGAACAGGATCACCCCCGACAGCGCCGCCTGGAACATCCCGTCCCCGAACTGCCCGGCGAACCGCACCAGCGCCAACCGCGGCAGATCCGCACCGGATTGCCGCAGCGCGCGGAGCAGCTCGTGCCGCGCGGCGGACCGGCCGGGCGCGGCTACCTCGTCATCGGGTCCACCGGACACCCCGCGAGGGTACTGGATACCCCTCCGACCCTGGTCATTTGCCGCCCGCCGCGCCCCGGTGTGTATGCGGGATTGTTGCTGTGGATACCGCGTCACCCTGGGCAATGCTGTGGCACGCTAGAATTCAAGAGGAATTCAGGGTCCGGTGCGGTATCCGCTCCTACCCTGAAAGGCGATCGCTGCTCGGCCCGAGAGGAGGACCGCGGTGTCCACACTCACAACCCCGCACATCGATGTCCATCGCGCCGGCGATCGCATGAAAACCCGTGTGGCATGGCTGGATTCGAAGCATTCCTTCTCCTTCGGCGAACACTACGATCCCGAAAACACCCACCACGGACTGTTACTCGTCAACAACGAGGATGTCGTGCGGCCCGGCGAGGGTTTCGAGACCCATCCGCATCGGGACATGGAGATCGTGACCTGGGTGCTCAGTGGCTCACTGGTGCATCAGGATTCGCTGGGGCACGCCGGCGTCATCTATCCCGGACTGGCGCAGCGGATGAGCGCGGGCACGGGAATCCTGCACTCGGAGAAGAACGATTCCTGGCATCTGCCGCCCGAGCAGGGCGGCACCGGTGAGCACGACGATCCGGTGCATTTCGTGCAGATGTGGGTGGTGCCCGACGAGCCCGGTCTGGAGCCCGGCTACCAGCAGCTCGAGATCGACGACGAGTTGGCCGGCGGGGGCCTGGTCACGGTGGCCTCCGGCCTGCCCCGCTACCGCGATCGCACCGCGATCGCCATCAACAGCAGCCATTCGGCCATGCACGTCGCGCGCCTGGGTCTGCCCGGTCAGCCCGCGGTCGTCGACCTGCCCGCGGCGCCCTATCTGCACCTGTTCGTGACCGAGGGCGAGGTCGAGATGGAGGGCCTGGGCGTGCTGTACGCGGGCGATGCGGTGCGCCTGACGCGCAGCGGCGGCCAGCGGATCACGGCGAATAGACCCTCGGAGATGCTGGTGTGGGAGATGCACGCACGCCTGGGTGGGCAATAGCCGCACCGGGCAATACCATCGGCAGCCGAAGCGAACCCGGCCGTGCGTCCGGGTGGACGAGAGGACAGCCATGACGGAGTATCCCCCGCCCGGTCAGTACCCGTCTGCACAGGGCCCCGGCGGCGGCTATCCCCCACCGCCCTCCGAGGGCTATCCGATGCCGCCCGGCGAGCAGTACCGGCCGCAGGGCGGCCGTGGCCTGGCCGTCACCGCGCTGGTGCTGGGCGTCCTGGCGCTGCTGAGCACCCCGACGGTGCTGGGCGGGGTGTTCTTCGGCCTGCTCGGCCTGCTCTTCGGCATTATCGCCACGGTCAAGGCGCGCCGGGGTACCGCCACGGGCGGCGGGATGGCGATCACCGGGCTGATCCTGGCCGTCCTGGGCCTGGCCGGCGGCATCGTGGTCGGCATCGTGGCGGGTAACTGGCTCG
Organism: Nocardia sp. GP40; assembly: GCF_050434125.1. Taxonomy (NCBI): domain Bacteria; kingdom Bacillati; phylum Actinomycetota; class Actinomycetes; order Mycobacteriales; family Nocardiaceae; genus Nocardia; species Nocardia sp. GP40. The sequence continues at coordinate 550,491 of NZ_JBNPVW010000002.1, forward strand.
CCGATCACGGCGGCCGGGACTACATGGACTGCGTGAAGCGGGCGGGCAACGACCAGTCGCAGGTTCAGAAGTGTGCCGATGAATGGAAGTCGAGCCTGCAGAACACACCCACGCCCGTGCGCTGACTCAGTGCCTGTCGCGAATCGCCGCGATGACCTCGGCCAGGTCGGGGCGGAAATGGCCCTCGGGTGAGTCGATCCAGACCCGGTAGCCGGTGCGTTCGTCGGCCGGAGAGGGCAGCACGATCCTCGTGCCCGGCAGCGCCAACCCCGCATACTCCCGGTACAGCGCCGCCAGCACGGCCGTATCGTGCACGGATTCGTCGGCGTGCGCGGTCAGGAAGGTCCAGCGGCTCGAGCGCGGATGTCCGATGATCGGGCCGCAGCGACCGTGTGGGGCCGCGCCGGGCTCGCCGTTGGCCCGCAGCCGTTCGCGTACCCGCGTGCCCAGCGCCGCGGGGACGGTGACCGCTCCGATGGCCCCGATCTCCAGCATGATCCGGCCCAGGTGCGGCTCGACCATGCCGTACAGACCGTTTTCCTTGCGGTAGCGCCGGCAGCGCTCGAGCGCCTCCTGGGTGGTCACGAAGGATGCCACCGGCGCGGCGAGCGCGGGCGCCGGCGCGGCGGGTGCCGGGTCGTCGAGCGTGCCCATGGCGAGCCTCCCAGCATTGGATGGCGGTGCACCGATAGATCGACGCTAGCCCTGCGCAATCGAAATGACAATAGTCACACGCCAGCGAATTCGGCGGCGTACCATCGGCGCACATGGCACCTATGTCCCCCACGGTGGCCCGGTGGGAACTGGTTCTGCGCCTGCGGGAACTGCGTGAACAACGCGGATTCGATTCGGCGACCTTCGCCAGGCGGGTGGGATTCACCGCGGCCAACTGGTCGCACGTGGAGAAGGGCCGCAGGGTCCTGACCGTGAACACCATCGGCCCGGTGCTGGAACTGCTGGATGTCTCCGACGAGGAGCGCGAGGAGCTGCTGGCCCTGCTGCAGGCCAGCAAGGAGCGCGGCTGGTGGGCCAAGACCTCGGCCCTGACCGGTGTGGAGCTGCAGCGCTACTACGGGATGGAGTACGGCGCGGAGAGCATTCGCAGCTACGACAGCCTGGTGATACCCGGCCTGCTCCAGACCGAGGACTATGCCCGGGCGCTGATCAGCGCGGATGTGATGATCAGGCCGGTGCAGGTGGAGCAGTTGGTGGCGGTGCGGATGCGAAGACAGCAGCGGGTGCACGGCCCGGATCCGGTGAATCTGACCGCCGTGGTCGGCGAGGCGACGCTGCTGCAGCAGATCGGCGGGCCGAAGGTGCTGCGCGGGCAGCTGGAGTATCTGGTGAACCTGCTCGATCGGGTCGACACCGTCGAGCTGCGGGTCATCCCGTTCAGCGCTCCCGCCGGCGCGATCCTGGGCGCGGCCAGCTTCCATCTGCTCGATTTCGCCGGGGAGACCCTGCCGACTTTCGGATGGTCCGAGAGCGCGGTCTTCGGGGGTGCGGTCGACAATCCGGAACAAGTTCGCGATCTTGCGTTCGCATATGTGCGAGCGTTGGACCAATCCCTCAGTCGCACTGACTCATTGGCCATGATCAGAAAGTACGCTCGCGTGTAAAATCCTGCCCATGCCGTATTCACAGGTCCTGTATCGGCCGGAGGTCACCGGCTGGTTCGCCTCGACCCGCACCAACAACGGCAACCAGTGCGTCGAGGTCCGGTTCGACTGGGCGGCGGTCCTCGTCCGCGATAGCAAGTTCCGGCGCAATCCGGCGAACCGGCCGCAGGACGAGCCGGTCATCACCGTGAGCGCGGGCCAATGGATGGCCTTCCTCGACGCGGTGCTGGGCCGGGTGGCGGTGGCCGATCCCGCCGGGCCGGTGGCCGAGCGCGGGGCCGACGGTCACACCACGATCCGGCACGGCGCGGTCTCGCTGACCTACACCCCGGGCGAGTGGGCGGCCTTCGTGGCCGGCGCGCGCGACGGCGAATTCGATCGGACCCCGCTGTCGGTCTGAGCCACGACGGCGCCGCGGGGCGATGTGCCCGGTATGTGCTGGTTCGTCGCGGAGGTCAGCTCGCATCGGCATACTGGACAGCGTGACTGCAGACGTGACGAGTTCCTCGGGCCTTGATCTCTCCTTCCGCGACGCCGCAGTGCGGGTGCAGGACGACCTGTTCGCGCACGTCAACGGCCAATGGCTGGATACCCACGAGATCCCCGCGGACCGCGCGGTCGACGGCGCCTTCCGCACGCTGTACGACCAGGCCGAGCTGGACGTGCGCAAGATCATCCAGGCCGCGTCCGCCTCCGATGCCGCCCCCGGCTCGGACGAGCGCAAGATCGGCGATCTGTACAACAGCTTCATGGACGAGGCCGCGGCCGAGGCGGCCGGGCTGACCCCGATTGCGCAGGAACTGGCCGCGGTGGCGGCGGTCGCCGATCGCAGCGAGTTCGCGGCGCTGCTGGGCCGGCTGCAGCGCACCGGCGTCGGCGGCGCGCTCGGATTCTATGTCGACACCGACGACAAGAACTCCCAGCGCTATCTGGTGCATGCCAGCCAGGCCGGCATCGGACTGCCCGACGAGTCCTACTACCGCGGCGACGACTACGCCGAGATCCGCACCAAGTACGTCGAGCACATCGGGCGCATGTTCGCCCTGGCCGGGCTCGATCTCGATCCGCAGCGCGTGTTCGAGCTCGAGACCAAGCTGGCCGCCGGGCACTGGGACGTGGTGCGCCGCCGCGATGCCGAATTGAGCTACAACCTCACCACATTCGCGGACCTGTCCGCCGAGCATCCCGAATTCGATTGGGATGCCTGGACCTCCGCCCTGGCCGAGAACGTGGAGAAGTCCGGTCCGGAGCTCTTCGCCGAACTCGTTGTGCGCCAGCCGGACTACGTGCGCACCTTCGCCGGGCTGTGGGCCTCGGAGCCGCTGGCGGATTGGCAGGCATGGGCGAGCTGGCGCGTGCTGCGGGCGCGGGCGCCATATCTCACCGCGGCGATCGTCGAGGAGGCCTTCGACTTCAACGGCCGCACCCTGTCCGGCACCCAGGAGAACCGGGAGCGCTGGAAGCGCGCGGTGTCGCTGGTGGAGGACCTGCTCGGCGAGGTCGTCGGCAAACTCTATGTGGCACAGCACTTCCCGCCCGCGGCCAAGCAGCGCATGCAGGTGCTGGTGGAGAATCTGCAGGAGGCGTACCGCCGCAACATCGCCGAGCTGGAGTGGATGGGGCCCGACACCCGCCGGGCGGCGCTGGCCAAGCTGGAGAAGTTCACCCCGAAGATAGGCTACCCGGATCGGTGGCGCGACTACTCCGAGGTGCACATCGACCCGTCGGATCTGGTCGGCAACTACCGCAGCGGGCATGCCGCCGATCACGACCGCGACATGAACAAGCTGGGCGGCCCGGTCGATCGCGACGAGTGGTTCATGACCCCGCAGACGGTCAACGCCTACTACAACCCGGGCATGAACGAGATCGTGTTCCCCGCCGCGATCCTGCAGCCGCCGTTCTTCGACATGAACGCCGACGACGCGGCCAATTACGGTGGCATCGGCGCCGTCATCGGTCACGAGATCGGCCACGGGTTCGACGATCAGGGCAGCAAATACGACGGCGACGGCAACATGGTCGACTGGTGGACCGACGCCGACCGCACCGAATTCGGCAAGCGCACCAGGGCTCTGATCGACCAGTACAACGAGTTCTCCCCCCAGGCTCTCGCCGGTAACCACAAGGTCAACGGCGAGTTCACGATCGGCGAGAACATCGGCGATCTCGGCGGCCTCTCGATCGCCCTGGTGGCCTACCAGATCGCCCTGGGCGCCGATCAGCCTCCCGTCATCGACGGCCTGACCGGCCTGCAGCGCGTGTTCTTCGGCTGGGCGCAGGTCTGGCGCACCAAGGCTCGCGCCGAGGAGGCCATCCGCCGCCTCGCTGTCGACCCCCACTCCCCGCCGGAATTCCGCTGCAATGGCGTCGTGCGCAACCTCGACACCTTCCACGAGGCATTCGAGGTCGAGCCCGGCGACGAGCTGTATCTCGCCCCCGCCGAGCGCGTCCGCATCTGGTAGGCGTGCGGGACCGTCGTTCGCGCAGAGCGCGGTACCTTTCGGAGTACTGCTCTCTGCGCGGGTACCTACCTGGAACTCGGGACTTGTTGTCGGCCAGGAGATCTGACGTAGGACGTGCCGAGTCGATAACCAGCCAACGGGCGGATCACCTCTCCCCGTAGGGGTCGGACAACACGGTCGGTGTCTGTGCAACATCGAGGACGTCGGCGGGGAATTGCGGTCCGGCGATGTAGTAGCGCGCACGGGTGCGACCGACGGGCTGGAGTATCCCCAGATTGACGAGGTCGCGTAGATCGCGCTGAGCCTGTTGCAGACTCAATCCCTCGGACTGCTCATAACGAGTGCGCCGTACCCGGTCGGACATCGCTACATCGTGCAGGGCCGCCACGACACGCTCGTCGAGCTTGGCGTTCGCGGCGAACTCGTCCAGCAGTGCCCATACTTGCCCGGATTGCTTCCACCTGGCATGCACGGTCTGCGCTTGTTGATGGTAGGCGAGCAGATTGAACCGGATCCATTCGGATACATCCTGCTCCGGCTGGTATGTGCTGCCCCGTCGACTGAGTACTTGGTAGTACTCCCAGGTGTTGCCGGGCTCACCCAACCATGCCTCGATGGACGAGAACTCAGGAGCCAGCACTCCTTCGCGGGAGATCAACAGGGTCTGTAGGGAGCGTGACAATCGGCCATTGCCGTCAGGCCACGGATGGATCGACACCAGGTGCAGATGCGCCATCGAGGCCCGGATCAATGGATGGGTGTCATCTGGGGTATTCAGCCAGTCGACGAGTTCGGCCATCAGAGCGGGAACACTGTCGGCATCGGGTGCGGTGTATGCGGCGGTCCTCGGATTGCGGGCACTGGTCACATAGACCGGGCCCCGCCGCCATTGTCCGGCGGGCTTGTTCCGTGTGTGCCTGTGTCCCTGCAACATCCAGTGCAATGCGTTGAGTTGACCTTTGCTGTAGGCAAAGTCGTCCGCATCATGCAGGGTCTGGATGTACGTCATCATCCGCTCGTATGCGAGCGTTTCGGCCCGGTTTTCTTCGGAGACTTCGACGTCACGTTCGCCCGACATCAGGTCCTCCACGTCGATCGTGGAGACCTTGAAACCCTCGATCGAATTGGAGGCTGCCACAGCGTCTGCGGTGAGGAACTTACGCAGACCACTAGTCCATTTTCCTGGATGAGCCTGAAGTTGATTGCGTAGCTCGTCGCGTATCCGATCCACATCGGCCAAGACGCGGGTATCAGCTGCGGTCAGCGTGGGGGTTGGATACAGCATGTATAAATGATATATAGATACATTAATTACGTCAATGCGTACAGAATTGTCGGCTATTGCATCTGGTTCGGCATCGGGCGCCGAGGCTGTCGACCCTCGATACGACGGCGGGGAATTCAGGCGGGATTACTCGCGTGGGTCAGGGTCTCCCACATGGTGAACAGGTCCATGCCCGCCGGGCGCTGCTTATCGGTGAGCTGCCCGGTGTAGGGCATGTCCATGCCCATCCGGCTGTGCAGCGCGTTGTACGCGACCTCGGTGACCGGGCCGAGCTCGCGCTCGAGGTGTCCGCCGCACAACCAGGCCGGCATGGGTTCGCCCAGTTGGTATTTCGAGTGCAGTTCGAAGCCGGCCCGCAGGCGGTCGGCAACCTGCGGATAGAGGTCGTGATGCTGGATGCGGCCGGTCTCGGCGATGTGCGCGATCGCGGACAGGCCGTACCCGGTGTGGGCGAAGTCTCGGCAGGTCTCCTGTGCCACGCCGTCGACGAGCTGGGACTGCCCCCACCAGTACTTGGTGATCTCCGCCGGCGTGTGCGCGTGCGTGCGGGCCGAGACCTTGGGCAGCGGGCCGTCGGAGCTGAGGTAGACGTAGGCCGGGACCCGGTTCAGATACATCGCGACGGCCTTGTCGTAGGTGGCGCGATCGTCGAGGAATATCCCGATGCCCTGACTCGCCTCGAGCATCGATAGCTCCCAGTTCCCGTTCGAGGGGGAACCGGTGATCACCTTGGGCAGGTACACCTTTCGCAGCAGCTCGGCGAACTTTTCCGCGCCCGGCCAGCCGGTGTAGGTGTACCGCACGATCTCCGCGGCCCGGGTCCACACCGAGGCGGCCCACCCGCTCTGCAGCGGCGCATTACTACCGGTATGTCCGGTGAGCGCCTGCGACCAGGCATCCATGATCTCGATGGATTTCTGCGCGAATCGCGCCTGACCGGAGATGTACCCGGCAAGCGCGTCGGTATAGGCCGCGGCGGCGTCGCGGCGCTCGTCACCGCATCCGTTGTCGGGATGGTCGTACGGACCGCAGTCCACGACAGCACGCGGCTTGGTCCGATAACCCGCCGCAGCAGACGGTGTCGCCAGCATCGCATCGTAGGCCTGCTTCCACGGCTGCGCCCTCGCGGCGACCTGTTTCTTCACGAAATCCAGCTGGTCGCGCGATACCAGCACCCCTGGATGCGCGAAATCCCCTGTTGCGGAGGCGGTGGTGGCCGGCGCGGCATGCGCACCCGGCTGCCCGCCTCCGCTCCAGCACCCCACCGATGATCCGGCGATGGCCATGACCGCGATCAGGATCGATACGATTCGGGCGCGGCGGTGCCGGGGCATACGGATGTCCCCCATCGGAGATCGGTGCGGTGTCGAGTGTGGTCGCAGTCAACCTATCGTCGCGCAGCGTTCGATCGTCTACCGGTGGGGGATCCCGTGCGCGCTATTTCGGGAGCTTGGGCTGGATCTGGCGGGTGTAGATGGCCTGGAGCTGGTCCTGGACGCCCGCCAGGGCCGCGGCGGCGTCCTTGTTCTGGAGGCCGATCTGTTCGAGGCCGGTGCCGATGATCTGGTCGGCGCCGGGGAGGAAGACGCGGGCGTAGTCCTGGGATTTGGTCAGGGCCAGCTGATCGATGGCGGTCTTGTTGACCGGGTTCTTCGCCAGGAAGTCAGCCTCGCTCGGCTCCTGTACGGCCGACTTGCGGACCGGGATGTAGCCGGTGGCCTGGGAGAAGAACGAGGTGTTCGCGGCGTTGGTGATGAAGTCGATGAACTTCAGCGCGTTGGCCTTTCGCGCATCGGAGATGCGGGCGGGAATGGCCAGGCCGGCGCCGCCGGTCGTGCAGCCGGGACCGTTGGGGTGCGGCAGGAAGGCGGTGCCGAAGTTGAGCTTGCCCACGGCGTTCGCGTTGATGCCCTTCAGGTCCCCGGTGGAGGTGATGGCCGAGGCCACGACGGCGGTGCCGAAATCGGTGGCGATGTTGGGGCGAATGCTGGCGTACTTCTTGTCGTTGATCGAGGAGCGCAGGTAGTTCCCGGCCTCGATGGTGTGGGGATCGGTGAACTTCAGCGTCCACTGATCGGAGTAGGCGCCGCCGAAGGTCCAGTTCGGCCCCTGGAACGTCCACGCCAGGTAGTTCTTGGCATTACCCCAGCCATGCGCCCACTTGCCGTCGCCCACCACGCGCTGCAGCTCCGGGCCCCACTGGTCGAATTCCTGCCAGGACTCGGGGCCGCGGTCGGGCAGCCCGGCCTTGGCCCAGATGTCCTTGTTGTAGCAGAAGATCGGGGTCGAGCGGGAATATGGCAGCGCCCAGGTCTTGCCGTTGAACTTGTAGTCGTTGACGAAGGAGTCGACGTAGTCGGCGACGTTCACCCCGGCCGCGGAGAAGTGGCCGTCCAGCGGCTCGATCGCGTTGGTCAGCGCGTAGTTGAACCACCAGACATCCGACAGCACAACGACATCGGGCAGCTCGCCGCCGGTCAGCCCGGCGTTGAACTTCTGCGCGACCTCCTCGTAGTTGCTGCCGGCGTCGACCAGGTTGACCGTCAGATCCGGGTACTTGGCGTGGAACCGATTGATCAGCTCGGTCTCCTGATCCTTCGAGGTACCGGGATGGTTGGACCAGAAGGTGATCGTCTTGGCATCACCGGATTGCTTTGTCCCGCCGCCGGTTCCGGCGCAGGCCGTCAGCGCCAGGCCGGTGGCGGCCATCCCGGTCAGGCCCAGAAAGCCGCGGCGCGACAGCGCGGGCCGAAGGGAATCCGAACTGAACACGGCAAACTCCTTGTAATGGTTAGCTTTTGACCGCACCGGAGGTGAGGCCCTTGATCATCTGGCGTTGCAGAATCAGGAAGACGAGCAGGATCGGCACCATGGTGAGCAGGGTTCCGGCCATGACCGGACCCCAGTTGGTGACGCTCGGATTCTCGGTGTTCTGCAGCAGCGTCAGCCCGACCGGCAGGGTGGCCACGCGCGAGTCGTCGGCCATCAGGAACGGCCACAGATATTCGTTCCACTCGTTGACGAGCGTGACGACGGCGAACGCGACCATGGTCGGCCCCGACATCGGCAGCACCACCCGGGTCAGCAGCCGCCACCAGTTCGCGCCGTCGATCCGCGCGGCCTCGATGACCTCGCTCGGCAGCGACAGGAAATGGTTGCGCATCAGGAACGTTCCGAACGCCACCCCGCACAGCGGAACGATGATGCCCTGGAAGGTATTTCGCCACCCCAGCTGCGCGACGAGCGCATAGTTGGAGATCACCGTGATCTGGTTGGGCACCATCAGGGCCGCGATGATCAGCAGGAAGATCGCTGTCTTGCCGGGAAAGCGCAGGAATACCAGCCCGTACGCGCTGAGCACGCCGAGCACGAACTTCACCCCCGCCACGATCGCGGTGACGATCAGCGAATTGCGCAGGAAATGCCAGAACGGCAGGGCGGTCGTGGCGACGTGGTAGTTCTCGGGATGCCAGCTGTGCGGCCAGTACGTCGCCGGCTGGGTGTAGATGTCCGGGCGCGCCTTGAACGAGGTGATCAGGATCCAGAACAGCGGCACCCCGACGATGATCAGCACGCACACCATCGCGGCGTAACCGAGGAACGTGGCGGCGAACCGGCGGCGTTGGTATGTCATGGTCATTATGCCTCCCGATCCATGACGCGGACCTGCACGAGCGTGACGATCAGCAGCACGACGAACATGATGGTCGCGACCGTCGCGCCGTAGCCGGCCCGGAAGTTGCGGAAGGACTCCAGATACACCTGGTAGACCATCGTCGTGGTACCGGTGCCCAGCGGTCCGCCGCGGGTCATCACGTTGATGATGTCGAAGACCTGCAGCGAATTCAGCATCACGGTGATCGACAGGAAGAAGGTGGTCGGGCGCAGCTGCGGCAGCAGCACGTGCCAGAACCGGCTCCACGCGCCCGCGCCGTCGATCCTGGCGGCCTCGGACAGCTCGGCCCGCACGCCCTGCAGCGCGGCCAGGTAGATGACGAAGCTGTAGCCGAGGTTCTTCCAGATGTAGGTGATCGTCACCATGAACAGCGCCCAGTGCGGATCCTGATAGAAGTCCGGCACATTCGACACCCCGAGCCGGTGCAGCACGTCCTGCACCAGGCCGAAGCTGGGATCGAAGATGAACTGGAACGCCACCCCGATCGCCGCACCGGAGATGACGAACGGCGCGAAGATCACCGACCGAACAGCATTGCGGCCGAACAGCTTCCGATCCAGCAGCATGGCCAGCGCGAGTCCGAGGATCATGCTGCCCGCGACCGCGGCCACGGTGAAGATCACCGTATTGCCCACGATCTGCCAGGAATCGCCGCGGCCGAACCACTCCCGGTAGTTGCTCAGGCCGATGTAGTTCGCGAGCGGATCGGCCAGATTCCAGTCGGTGAAGGACAGCCGGATGTTGTCGATCAGCGGCCGGTAGACGAACACCCCGAGCAGCACCAGATTGGGCACCACCAGAACAAGGAACAGCCCATAGTCACTCCAGGGCCGCCCCCGCAGGCCACGCCCGCGGCCAGGCAGAACTCGTTCGGGTCGCGGTCGCACCGTGGCAGCCTTACGCCTTCGGGCGAACAGTCGGTTAATCGCCGTTGCCCGCCTGCTGAACAGTCCGCGCGGTGGATCACCTATCGCCGACGTCTCCCCGGGCAAACCAGACATGCGCCGAATCGTAAAGGGACGGATCTCGATTGCGTGGTTAATCGCCAATGAACTTCAGTCGGAGATCAACACAACGCCCACCGATGATGTCGGCTCGGCGGACGGTGCCATGGGGGAAACGGCACCCAGCGGACAACAATGCTGGTAGATCAATAGATGCAACGCGGCCCCGGACTCGATGTCCGGGGCCGCGTGACCAGCAACTATTTCACTCTCAAGCCCAGTCGCCCATGCCGTCGCTGTGGCTGGCGGCGCCACCGTTGGTGTTCTTCACGACCACCGGGTCGCCCTTCTGCGCGTTCTCGAAGAACCACTGGGCATCGGCCGTGCTGACGTTCAGGCAGCCGTGGCTGACGTCCGAGTTGCCCTGCTGGGACACCGACCAGGGCGCGGCGTGCAGGAAGATGCCGTTGTTCGCCAGCCGGGTGGCGAACTCGACCGGGACCTTGTAACCCTCGGGCGAGGTGTCCGGCACACCGAAGGTGGCCGAATCCATGATCATCTTCCGGTTCTTCTCACCGACGTAGTAGATGCCGTTGGGCGTCGGGTGCGCGGTCTTGCCCATCGAGGTCGGCATGGTCTTGATGACCTGGCCGTTCTTGGTGATGGTGATGGTGTGGGTGGTGTCGTCGGCGGTGGTGATGACCTCGTCGCCGGTCTTGTAGGCGACCTTGGTGCCGCCGGCCTCGACGGTGATGCTGTCGTGGGCGGGCCAGAAGTTCTCCGGCCGCCAGCGCGCCTGCTTGTCGCCGTACCAGTAGAAGTGGCCCTTCACCGGGGTCGACGAGGTGATCCGGATGGCCTTCTCCGCTGTGGCGTGGTCGGTGACCGGATCCTTGAAGTTGATGAAGACCGGCTCGGCCACGCCGACGACGTCGCCGTCACCGGGGCTGAGGGTGGGCCGGGCGAAGTTGGCCTGCGGGAGCGCCGGCGGGTTCTGCATCGGCGCGGCGCCGGGTGCGGGCTGCGGGCTCTGCACCAGCGCGGGCGCACCCGGGATATCGGGGCCACCCGGCCACAGCGGCGTGGCGGCGGCCGTGCCTGCGGCCAGCGCACCGGCGGCGGCTACCGCGAGGGATAGGACTCCGATCCGCATTGTCCGGGGTGTCTTGTCCCGCAGGGGTTTCCGACAGGTGGTGATGCGCAAAGCCGTTCGTCCTCTCAATCTCACAAACTCACGCGCGAAAACGCGCGGAAGATCTCGCTCACGATCCACAGCGAAATGTGTATCGCCCCCTGCTCGTATTCCATTACTACATCTCCGGGCGATGCGATCCAATCGTCCAATGCCAGTTATGAACTCGCAGCGCGCGATGTGCGATCGATCACCGATCCCGGAGTGCGGTATCGATCCGGGTCGTCTGCGCCGCTCGGGGCGGTTTGCCGGACCGGAACTGCGACGTGGTCGCAGATAAGAGAAACGATGCCTACTCAAACATCATTGTGAGGCAAATCACTGTCCTGGCCGGGGCGAGAGATGACCTTGAAGGTAATACCCGAACGCGGTCCGGTGGCGATGTTGTGCGGCACCGACAGCGGCATCGGCCCCCGGGCGTATGCGGGCGTGAGCGCGAGTTCGGTCCGGGCGATCACGGTGGCCAGCACGATGCGCAGTTCGTAGTCCGCGAGCGAGGCGCCCACGCAGCGGCGGTGCCCACCCCCGTACGGCGCGAATTCGAAGGGGCCGTAACGGCGTTCGAGAAAACGCTCGGGCGCGAACCGCGCGGGATCGCTCCAGACCTCGGGATCCGAATGCAGCAGCGGCACCGCGATGCCCATGGTGTCCCCCGCGCCGAGCTCGACGCCGCGCAACGTGTACGGCCCGGTCAAGCGGCGCAGCACAATCGGCACCGGCGGATGCAGGCGCAGCGTCTCCTGGCAGACCGCATCCAGGTAGGGCAGCCGGACCAGGTCGTGCGGTGCGGTTGCCGGATCCACCTGCGCCAGCTCCGCGCGCAGCCGCCGCAGCGCCTCGGGATGGCGGTGCAGCCGGTACAGCGCCCAGACCAGGGTGGTTGCGGTCGTCTCGTGCCCCGCGACGAGCAGGGTGCGCAGCTGTTCGAGCAGATCGGTGTCGGATATCGCCTCGCCGTCGTCGTAGCGGGCCTCGAGCAGCATCGCCAGCACATCCTCGCCGAATATTCCGGTGGCGCGGCGGGTTTCGATATCGGCGGACATGAGCGCATCCAGGCGCGCACGGGCCGCGGTGAACCGGTCCCACGGCGAACGGCCGAATACGCCGCGCCGCAATGCGGGAACGAGCATCAGCGGGCCGCCGAAGGCATTCAGAAATTGGGTCACTGCATCGATGTATTCGGCACGGCGGGAAGGGCTTTCGATGCCGAGTACCGCCTCGAGAATGACCTGCAGGGTAATGGCGCGGGCCGCGGCGCGGGCATCGACCCGGGTGCCCGGGGCCCACGGCTTTCCGGTGCGGCGGCCGTCCAATTCGTTCCGGGCGGAATCGCGAATGATGGTGGCGTAGCGAATCATTCGGGATCGATGGAAGACCGGTGCGAGCAGCGTGCGCTCGCGATGGTGCCGCTCCCCGCGGGCCAGGATCAGCGACGCCGAACCCACCATCGGTTCAATGGGATTCGGCAGTGGCGGCACCACCAGCTCGATCGGCGCGCGCAACAGCTCGCGCGCCCCGGCGGGGGTGCCGGTGAACAGGCCGCCGCCGAACCCGGGAAATCGGACCAGGAACGGATCCCCGTCGCGGGCGCGGCGCCACCGGAAATACCGCTCGAAGTCGACCCCCGCGAACAGTGCGTGCAGCAGGACGGGCCGCGGCGCCCGCGGTCCGTGGCTGTCCGGCGTCGGAGACGACATCACTCCAACCTGGCCTCATCCAGCACCGCGGTGTGCGCCATACCCCCGAGCCGGGCCATGCGACCGTCGCCGATCGTGTTGAGCGCGTTGCCGAGCCGGTTGGTGACGAACGCGACCGACAGGCGCAGCTCCGGATCGGCGAACGCGCCCGAACCGCCGACACCGTAGTGCCCGAACGCCTTGCCAGGCGGGCGGCGCGAGAGTACCGGCGGGCGGTGATATCCCAGGGTGAACGGGGACGGAACGCCGAGCACGTAGTCGCGACGTTCCGCGCGCTGCACGTGATTGATCGCCGCGATCGTCTCCGGCCGCAGCAGCGGCGGGGCATCCGGGGCGGCACCGGCCAGCCGGCCGCCGTTGGCCAGGGCCCCGTACATGCGCGCGAGCGAGCGCGCGGTGAATACGCCGTTGAACCCGGGCATCACCGCGTCGTGCACCCGGGGGTCCGCGGCCAGGGTGTCGAATCCGTCCGGCATTCCGGCCTCGGCCACACCGCGCATCACGTGGTTGCGCTCGAACTGTGCGGCCGCGGTATCCCACCGCATCCCCGGGATCTTCAGCCGGGGAAAGGTCGGCGCGATGCGGAACCGCTCGGATTCCGGTACGCGATACCAGAATTCGGCGGTGCCCAGCGGTTCGGCGATCTCGCGGCGCAGCACCTCGGTGAAATCGTCGCCGGTGGCCCGGCGCACGATCTCGGCCACCAGCCAGCCGAAGGTGACCGCGTGGTATCCCGAGGCGTGCAGGCGCCGCGGGTCCGGCGGGGCCGCCGCCAGCGCCGCCACCATGGCGTCGTAGTCCAGGAGGTCGGCCGGGGCCGGGGCCAGCCCGCGCACCCGGTGCAACCCGGCGCGGTGGGCGAGCACCTCGCGGACGGTGATGGCGGCCTTGCCGTTCGTCGCGAACTCCGGCCAGTACTCGGCGACCGGCGCGTCGTAGTCGATCAGCCCACGCTCGGCGACCCGGTGCAGCACCGTGGCCGCGACGCCCTTGCCGGTGGAAAAGCTCAGCGCGACCGTGTCGGCCGCCCAGCGCCGGTCCGGCGCGGCCCATCCCGCCCACACGTCCACCACCGGACGGCCGTCCAGATAGATCGCGAGCGCGCCGCCGCCGCGGGTGGGCCGGTCGTATATCCGGAGGAAGTGGTGCACGACCGGGACGAAGCGCGGGTCGATGAGCATCCGCGGCGCGCCCGGCTCCGGGGTGATGTCGTCCTGATCTGGCATCGCCGCAACCATCTGCCGAACCTCCTCGCCCTGCTCCGATATCGGGCCTCGTCAGGGCGACGACGGCCCGACAGCCAGCCTAACTCTGCCCGCTCCGACCTTACTCGCAGGTAACGTGGTGTGATCAGGCACATTCACGGCCTCGATCCGCCGCGGGCGTGCCTTCAGCCGATGCGGAAGTCCTCCGGGCGGGCGGGCGCCGCCGACCGTTCCTGGGGAGCCGGGCAGCCCGGCGGCGAGGCGGTCTGCCAGCGGCCGAACGGTGTGGCCAGGCACGCCGCGCCGCTGTGCGAATCCCAGGCCAGGGCCGCCGAACCCAGGCAGACGACCGTCGGCCCACCCGAAATCACCTGTGCCTGTGAGCCGTTCATCGCGATCGTGAGGGCGATCAGGTCGCCGGCCGGTGCTGCGCGCAGCGAGGTGTACGCGAACGCGTCGGGACCCAGGCCGATCGCGATCGGCACCCCCGCGGCCCCGTCGCTGGCTCCGACGCCGCCGCTCGCGCCGAATCCGAAGGCCATCGCACCCGAACTGGCCCTGGCATATCCGACCCCGTCGTAGGCGCCGGCGCGGGCGTATCCGGCATCGGAGACCGCGGCCCGGCAGGCCGTGTGCCCGTCGACGACCGTGACGTCCTCGCCCCGGTCGGAATCGCAGTTCACTGCGGTAGCTGATGCGTTGCTAATTCCATTTGCATATATACCGACTGCTGCGGTGGAACACGCAATCATGCTGATCAGCTTCATGGTTAAACTCCATCCTGACGTACGAGACCACTGTACCCAGATGGTTGCTATGACTCAGTAATTCGGTACGCGACCGTTTCACGTGGCGGATTCCCGCATGTGAAACGACACCGATTCTCGTCGCGATCCGTAGCGTGAGAGCAATGAGTGATTCTGCATCCCCGCGCCTGCGTTCGGCGACCGGGCGATGGATTCTGCTGGCCACGGTGCTGGGCTCCGCGGTGGCCTCGATGGATGCCACGGTCGTCAACATCGCGCTGCCGCGCATCGGGAATGCCCTGCACACCGGGGTTTCCGGGCTGCAATGGACATTGAGCGGCTACACGCTGACGCTGGCCTCGTTCATCCTGCTCGGCGGATCGCTGGGGGACAAACTCGGCCGTCGTAAGGTATTCGTCTGGGGCACAATCGGTTTCGCGGCGGCCTCGGTACTGTGCGGCGCGGCGGTGAACATCGAGATGATGATCGCCGCGCGGGTGGTGCAGGGGGTGGCCGGTGCGCTGCTCACCCCGGGCAGCCTGGCTCTGATCTCGGCGTCCATCGACCGGCGCGACCAGGGCGCGGCGATCGGCCTGTGGTCCGGATTCGGCGGGATCGCGGGCGCGATCGGCCCGTTCCTGGGCGGCTGGCTGATCGACGTGGCCACCTGGCGCTCGATCTTCCTGATCAATGTGCCGCTTGCCGCGGTGGTGGTGGCCGTCTCGCTGCGGCACGTGCCCGAGAGCCGCGATCCGAACGCCTCGACGCGGCTGGACATTCCGGGCGCGGTGGTGGTGGCCCTCGCGCTGGGCGCGCTGACCTTCGGCCTGATCGAGAAGATGCCGGTGCTCGCGGTCGCCGGTCTGGTGCTGCTGGCGGTGTTCGTGGTGATCGAGCTGCGCAGCGATCATCCGCTGGTGCCGCCGTCGCTGTTCCGGTCCCGGGTGTTCACCGCGGCGAACCTGGTGACCCTGGCCGTCTATGCCGCGCTGGGCGGGGTGTTCTTCCTGCTGGTGCTGCAGCTGCAGCAGGTCGCGCACTTCTCACCGCTGATGTCGGGCGTGGCCACGCTCCCGATCACGCTGCTCATGCTGGTCCTGTCCTCCCGCGCGGGGCGCTGGGCCCAGCACCACGGCCCGCGCCCGCTCATGACGATCGGACCGCTGCTGTCCGCGGGCGGGCTGGTGCTGTTGCTGCGCATCGGATCCGGCTCGGGCAGCATCGGCGGCTATCTGCGGGACGTGCTGCCCGGTGTGCTGGTGTTCGGGTTGGGGCTCTCGGCGCTGGTCGCCCCCCTGACGGGGGCGGTGCTGGGCGCGGTTCCGGCGGGCGAGGCGGGGATCGCGTCGGGGGTCAACAACGCGGTCGCCCGTACCGCGCAGTTGCTCGCGGTGGCAGCGCTGCCGGGGCTGGCGGGGATTTCGGGTTCGATCGGGGACGCCGCCGTGATCGATCACGGCTTCCGGGTGGCAATGTGGATCTGTGCGGGCCTGCTGGTCGTCGGCGCGGTCATCGCGGCCGCACTGCTCGGCAGCCCGCGCCAGCGCGACGCGCTGCCCGCCCAGCCGACCGACGTGGATTGCCTGCCGAACTGCGGAGTGACCGGACCGGCCGTGCAGCCGAAGCTTTCCGGGCAATAAAAAACCGCGAGGCGGCTGTCCGAGTCGAACACTCGAATTGCCGCCCCGCGGTGCGGGTTTCACTCCGCGCTCCGAACGAGGGAGAACCGGTCAGATCGGGCGGAAGCCCGCGCCGGCGCCGCCGCGTGTGTTCAGATCGCGCACGATCGCGCTCATGTTGGTGCCGACCTCGGGACCGAAGCAGGACACCGCCAGGTAGGCGTTCACCATGCCGACCAGCGTCGAGCCGATGACCACCGGTGCGCCGGAATCGCCCTCCACCACACACATCTGGGACCAGGTCTCATCGGTCTGGAAGATGTCGCCCCACGCGATGCCGCAGGTGTTGCCGGTGGTGCGGCCCTCCTTGCAAACGATGTTGGGGAACTGCGCCGGGGCGCCGAGCCGGGTGATCGTCACGTTGCCGACCCGATTGACCGGGACGACCTTGCCTGGATCGAACTGGATCACCGCGTAGTCCAGATCGTGGTTCGAATACACGAAGCGGCCGATCACACCCGCGCCGCGATCCCGTTCGGCCCACACCTGCGCGCCCGCCTCGCCGCAGTGGCCGGCGGTCAGGCCGACCAGCCGTCCCGCCCCGTCGTGGCCGATCGTGGTGACCGTGCACTCGAACTGGTTGTCAATGATGATTCCGGAACCGCCACCGATGACCGCCGGTCCGGCCGCGGCCTGCGCGACTCCCGCGCCCGTCCCGAGCAGCGCCGCGCCGATGGCGACTGCGAAGGCGGTACGCGCCGCCTTGGCGAGTGTATTGAACATGTCCCTCCAGAGACGTCGGAAGCCCGCACGATATCAATCCATGTAGTTACTACATCCTGTCAGTATTCGCGCTCCGGTGTGCGTTCTACGGGACTGTAGTTTGCTGGTCGGCTGCCACGGATCGTGAGGTCGGGCCGGGCGCGGCGCGCGGGGCGCACGCGGCGTCGTGACCGGCGCGTCGGCGCCGCGACACGGCCCGCAAAGATACACGATTCGCGGGTTCGGGAGATAGGCTCCGAGTTTACACGGCGAGCCATTATTTAGATTAATTCGTTCCGGTTTATTTCGCGGAGCGACCGAGAAGAGTTGGACATTCGTTCAGGAGTGTAGAACCTGCTCTAGAAGTCATCCGCCATTTTTGTTGCATTTCCCAACCAATTGGCCCATTTCACAGCCCCGGACCGGCCGTGATGTGGGTCTATGGCTGGAGTCACTGATGGTGATGTGTTTTTCCTAACTCCGTAGTAGGGTGCGTCAAGCAAACAGTCGTCGGGGCGAGTAACCGGCGTCGAGAGGGGTTAGCCAGTGCAAGTCACCACCGACGGTCCGGGCGGGTCGGGGGCCACGCGTCCGGCGTCGCGAATGAGCGGCGCGCTCGACTGGACCAGAGGGTACTGGCAGGACCATCCGAAGCGTTCGCTGGAAACCTTCGGCCGTCAGATCACCATGGGCATTGCGGCCGTCGCCGAGCTGTTCGTCAGCATCTTCCGCCGCCGGTTTCCCTTCGGCGAATTCGTTCGCCAGTGCGCGTTCATGTCCAGCGTCGCCGCCGCGCCGACGCTGCTGGTTGCCATCCCGATCGGTGTCATCGTCTCGATCCAGGTCGGCTCGGTCGCCGGGCAGGTCGGCGCGACCTCCTTCATCGGCGCGGCCAACGGGCTGGGCATCATCCAGCAGGGCGCCCCGCTGGTCACCTCGCTGATGATCGCGGGCGCGGTCGGCTCGGCCATCTGTGCCGACCTCGGTTCCCGCACCATCCGCGAGGAGATCGACGCGATGAAGGTGATGGGTGTCGACCCGATGCGCCGTCTCGTAGCGCCCCGCCTGGGCGCCGCTATGTTAGTGTCGGTTCTGCTGTGCGGGTTCGTCGTCTTCGTCGGCTTCCTGACCGGCTACATCTTCAATATCTTTGCGCAGAACGGCACGCCGGGCTCCTACATCGGAACCTTCGCCTCCTTCGCGGTCACTACGGACCTGCTTGTGGCACTGGTGAAGTCGTTGATCTTCGGGTTGCTGGCGGCCATCATCGCCTGCGACACCGGGCTGAACACCCGTGGTGGCCCGGGCGGAGTTGCGAACTCGGTGAACACGGCCGTGGTGCTGTCCGCGGTGATGTTGTTCGGTGTGAACCTGATCGTCACGGAGATCTACAACACCCTGTTCCCCCCACAGATGGTCTGAGCGGTGTCGTCAACCTATGTACCGCCGCTGCTGCGGCCTCTCGAGCGCCTCAAGTCGTCGGCCGGCGCGCCGCGCGACTGGCTGGCCCGCATCGGTCACCAGGTCTTCTTCTTCCTGCGGTCGATCGGCTCGATGCCGTTGGCGTTCAAGCACTATCCCAAGGAGATCTGGCGTCTGCTCTCGGACGTCACCTGGGGTAACGGCAGCCTGATCGTCGGCGGCGGCACCGTGGGCGTGGTGCTGATCCTGAGCGCCTTCGGCGGTATGACCGTGGGAATCCAGGGCTACACCTCGCTGAATCTGCTGGGGCTGAGCCCGATCACCGGCGCCATCTCGGCCTTCGCCACCACCCGTGAACTGGGCCCGATGCTCGCGACCCTGGCGTTCGCCGCGCAGGCCGGCTGCCGGTTCACCGCGCAGCTGGGCTCGATGCGCATCGCCGAGGAGATCGACGCCCTCGAATCTCAGGCCATTCGCCCGCTGCCGTATCTGGTCAGCACCCGGATGATCGCGGCGATGATCGCGATCGTACCGCTGTACTGCCTGGCCCTGCCGTTCGCCTACATCTCCTGCGCGATCACGGTCCGGCTCTACGGCGGCACCGCCAGCGGCACCTTCCAGCACTACTTCTACCAATTCCTGGTACCGCACGACGTGCTGTGGTCGCTGCTGAAAGCCATTGTCTTCGTGGCGATCACCACCTTCATCCAGTGTTACTACGGATTCTTCGCCTCCGGCGGCCCCGAGGGCGTCGGCGTCGCGGCCGGGCGCGCCATCAAGTACTGCATCATCGCCGTGGTCTTCGCCGACTTGTTCATCACGCTGGCCGTCTGGGGAGTCAACCCCGGCATCAGGATTTCGGGATAGGGGCCGGGCATGATCATCGATCCGAGTGGGCGCGGACCGACGATGCGGCAGCTGCTGGTGGCGGGCGTGGCCGGGGTGGTCGTCTTCGCGCTGATCCTGACCTTCCTGATGGCCCGCTACAAGGGCTACATCCTGCATCCCAAGGTCGACGTCACCGCGAACCTGAGCACCACGGGCGACGGACTTCCCTCCGATGCCGATGTGAAGTTCCGCGGCGTGCTGGTCGGCTCGGTCAAGGACGTGGCCGTCGCCGAACAGGGCACCCAACAGCAGGTGCATATCGAGCTGAAGCCGGAGTACACCGACGGGATCCCGGCCAACGTCACCGCCCGGGTGGTACCGAGCAACCTGTTCGCCGTCACCTCGGTCGAGCTGGTCTACAACGGCTCCGATCAGGCTTCCCTGCACCAGGGTTCGCAGATCGCCGAGGACCGCAGCCAGGGCACCATCGCGCTGCAGGACACGCTGACCACGGTTCGCACCATCCTGAACAAGATCGATCCGGTGCAGCTGGGCCGGGTGCTCGGCACGCTGTCCTATGCGCTGGAGAGCGGCAGCCGGGTGCCCGGCTCCACCGTGGAGCGGCTGAACGACTGGCTGACCAAGGTCCGCGCGGCCGTGCCGAACGTGGGCCAGACCCTGGACAACTTCTCCTCCTCCTTCGACGCCCTGAACCAGTCCGCGCCGCAGCTGGTGCAGACCCTGGCCGAGTCGGTGAAGACGGCGAAGACCATCTCCGACAAGCGGGCCGCGGTGGCCGCACTGATCACCGGCAGCGAGAGCACCGTGGACAAGGTCAACGCCCTGTTCGCGGCCAACGGGGACGCCGGCGAGCGGCTCACCCGGGACACCGGCACTGTGTTCGGCGCGATCTCGGCCGATCCGCAGGCGATCCCCGCGGCCATCGCGAGCCTGAACACCTCGATCCGGGCGCTGAACACGACCTTCCACTGGGGTCCGCAGCGGCAGATGGTCTGGAATGTGGGCCTCACCTTCACCCCGTACAAGCCCTACGACCGCAGCAACTGCCCGCGCTACGGCACCATGGCCGGGCCGAGCTGCGGGACCGCACCGGTGGTGTCGGATCCGGGTCCGGCGACCCCGGCGCTCAAGCCGCGCGCGCTGGACTCCGCGCGGGGCCTGCCGCCGCTGACGGCGGTTCCGGGCCTGCCCGCGATCCCGGGCCTCACGGTGTCCGCGCCCGCGGCCCCGGTCGCGCCCGCGGTTCCCTTCGCCGGGACCCCGCTGCAGGGCCTGTTCCCGAGCGGCATCCCGGGCCTTTCGATGCCCACCGCGCCGAAGCCGGCCGCGCCGAATGGCCCGGCCGCCCTTCCGGTCTCGCCGAAACCGGCCGCCGCGCCGATCGCCGGGACGGTCGACTACACCGGTGACGCGGCCGTCACCGCGCTGCTGGGACGCCAGCCGACCATCGCCGAATACCTGCTGCTGAGCTCGATATTGAACGGTGGAACCTTGCAAGTTACCGAAAACGGTGCGGGCCGGTGAACGGAGCGAAGCGGAGTGAACCAATGAGCCAGCACGCCTCGGGCACGACGGAGCCGAGCGCCAGCGAGGCGCAGTCGTGAGTATTCGTAAACCGCTGATCGGCTTCGGCGTCTTCGCGATCGTCTCGGTGCTGGTGACGGTGGTCATCTGGAATACGCTGGCGCGCAGCGTTTCCGGCTCCACCAATTCCTACTCCGCGACGTTCACCGATGTGCTGGGCCTGCGTCCGGGCGACGACGTGCGGATGGCCGGGGTGCGCGTGGGCAAGGTCAGCAAGATCGACCTGGACAAGCAGCACCACGCCGTCGTGACGTTCATCGTGCAGCGCGAACAGACCCTGTTCGGCACCACCAAGGCCCTGATCCGCTACCAGAACCTGATCGGCCAGCGGTACGTGGCGCTGGCCCCCGGCACCGAGGGAGACGGGAACGCGCTGCGGGACGGGGCCTCGATCCCGCTGAACCACACCGAGCCGTCCTTCGATATCTCCGGGCTGCTCAACGGCTTTCAGCCGCTGTTCCAGACGCTGAACCCGCAGCAGGTCAACGACCTGTCCAACACCTTCATCCAGGCGCTGCAGGGTGACGGCGTCTCGCTGAGCGCGTTCATCACCCAGGCCGCCGCGCTCGCGGGCGACTTCCAGCGCCGCGACGCGATCCTGTCCGATGTCATCGTCAACCTGTCCGGGGTCATGCAGGGGCTGGCGAAACGAGGCGACGAATTGGAGACGCTGGTGACCCAGACCCGTGCATTGATCGGCGGGCTGTACGAACAGGGCCAGTCGCTGCAGCGCTCGACCGTGCAGATAGCCGACGCCACGACCTCGCTGGTGAACATGGTCGGCGGCGTGCAGCCGAAGATCGCCGCCGCGCAGAACGCCACCGTCGACGCGCTGACCATGCTGATCGCCAATGGCGCCAAGCTCGATCAGGCCGCGATCGACTTTCCGAACATCCTGGCCGACGTCGAGAAGTTCACCCAGGACGGCGCGTACGGCCAGGCCTACGTGTGCAGCCTCGACGTCTCGCTGTACGGGGTGCTGCTGCCGCGCGGCCTGCTCACCCAGATCGGCGGTCACTCCCAGTCGGCGGTGTGCCGGCCATGATGGGAAAAATCAAGGCGCGCTTCAACAGCAACCGCAACTTCTGGCTGGGCATGATCGGCGCCGCGTTGATCGTGGTGCTGCTCGTGGGCTCCTCCGGCTTCAACAAGCTGGGCGTCGGCAAGCAGTCCATCGACGCCGAATTCGCCCAGACCGCGGGCGTGCGCGTGGGCGACAAGGTCGATGTCTCGGGCGTACCGGTGGGCGCGGTCTCGGGTGAGAAGCTCGAGGGCGACCACGTCCTGATCACGTTGCAGGTCAACGGCGATCTGAAGCTGGGCCCGGATGCGAAGGCCTCGATCAAGATGGCCACGCTGCTCGGCGCCCGCTACATCAGCCTGGATCCGGGCGATGGATCGGGCCTGAGCGGCAACCGGATCCACAAGAACAACACCGTGGTTCCCTATGACCTGAACGACGTGATCCAGGTCGGCACACCGAAGTTCGAGGCGCTGAACACCCAGCAGCTGGTGCAGTCGTTCAAGGTTATCGGCGATCAGCTCGACGGCTCACCGCAGCTGACCGCGCAGGCCCTGGACAGCGTCGGCGCGCTGGCCAAGACCATCAACGACCGCCGGGATCAGGTCGACGGCCTGCTCAAGAATCTGGACAAGGTCACAAAGATCCTCGCCGACAACCGCAACAGCCTGCTGCTGGTCATCACCCAGGGCGAGGCCATCGCCAACCGGGTGATGGAGCGCCAGGCGCTGCTGCGCGAGCTGCTGAACAACGTGGCCGACCTGACCAGGCAGCTGCAGCAGATCGGTGCGGAGAACCGGAATCAAATCGGCCCCACCATCGATCAGCTCAACACGATGGCCGCCGGCCTGCAGAAGAACAAGGACAACCTCGATCGGCTGCTGTCGATCATGCCGGTCTCGTTGCGCCAGCTCAACAACGCGCTCGGCAACGGCCCCTACGGCGATGTCGGTGTGCCGTGGCTGTTCCCGGACAACTGGTTGTGCTTCGCCCGAGTGATCGAGGGGTGCCAGGGATGATCTCACTTCGCCGCGCCACGCAGGCGATCGCGATCGGCGCCGCCGCCGTGGTGGTGGGAAGCTGCTCCTCGCTGTCGACCTCGGTGCAGAACACGGTCGGCGGGGCCACCCACATCACCGCCGAATTCCGCAATATCGCGGGCATGTTCGAGGGCAATCCGGTCACCGTGCTGGGCCTGCAGGTCGGCAAGGTGGACAAGATCGTGCCGCACGACCAGTACGCCGAGGTCCACATAACCATCGACAGCGGCGTGAAGATCCCGAAGAACGCGATCGCGGCGCTGATCTCGCCCTCGATCGTCACCGATCGGCACATCGAGCTGAGCCCGGTCTACACCGGCGGGCCAACGCTGCCGGACAACTCGTACCTCACCCTGGAGTCCACCCGCACCCCGGTCGAGCTGGACACGCTGATCAAGACCATCGATCAGTTCACCGCCGCGCTCTCGCCCGCCAAGGGCAGCACCAAGGGCCCGCTGGACGGCTCGCTGCTCTACGACATGGTCGACGGCCAGGGCAAGAAGATCCGCGACACACTCAACGCCCTGTCCGGCGCGCTGAAGGTCGGGGTGAACAACAAGGACGCGGTCGCGGAGATCATCACCAAGCTCAACGAGCTGACCACGATGCTGGCCGACAACGACAAATCGGTGCGCGAGTTCAGCAATCGCCTCACCCAGCTCTCGGCCCTGCTGGCCCAGCAGGCGCCGGGCCTGCAGGCCACGCTCGATCAGATCAACGCCTTCCTGTCCAACACCAGCGGCGTGTTCGGCCAGTACCAGAATCAGCTGGCCTCGAGCCTGACCGGGCTGACCAACGTCACGAATCAGTTGCGCGCCAATGCCGCCAACCTCACCGAGGTCATCGACGTCGCGCCGCTGGCGCTGCAGAACATCGACAATTCGATGGACCGCAACCGGGGCATCATCAGGCTGCACGCCCTGATCGGCACCGTCCTGGACGGCGGAATCATCACCTCCTTCTGCGAGAAGATCCAGATGCGGGCCGACGGCTGCCGCACTGGCAAGGTGCAGGATCTGGGACCCGACTTCGGATTGACCGCGGCGATGCTGGGACTGACGAAATGATCCGGAACAGAGTGGGGCGCAGCCTCATTGCCGCGGCGGTCGCGACCGGCGTGCTGACCGTGGCCTCGGGCTGCGGGCTCACGGTCGACAGCCTGCCGTTGCCCAAGCCGGGCACGCAGGGCGAGAGCTACACCGTGCACGCGGTATTCGCCAACGCGCTGAACCTGCCCGATCAGGCCAAGGTCAAGATCGGCGGCTCGGACATCGGCACCGTCTCGCACATCACGACCAAGAATTTCCAGGCCGTGGTGGACCTGACGATCCGCAAGGACATCGATCTGCCCGAGAACACCACCGCCGAACTGCGCCAGGCCACTCCGCTGGGTGATGTGTTCGTCGCGGTGTCCCGGCCGCCGAACTCGGCCGATCAGCCGCCGCTGAAGGGCGGCGACACGATCGGCATCGACCGGACCTCGGCCGGTGCCTCGGTCGAGGAGCTGCTGCTGTCGGTCTCGATGCTGTTCAACGGCGGCGGCGTCGCGGCGCTGAGCAACCTGACCTCCGAGCTGGACTCGGTGGTGGGCGGGCGCCCGCAGCAGCTGGCCGATCTGCTGAAGCAGATGACGAGCGTGGTGACCACCCTGCACACGGACAGCGCCCGGATCGACGGCGTGCTCAACGGATTCGACGCCATGGTCAACACCGTGCAGCAGCATCACAACGAGCTGGGCCAGGTGGCCGACACCCTGCCCTCGATGATCGGCACCATCGCCGAGAACAACAGGTCGCTGGGCGATCTGCTCGCCAAGGTGTCCGTGACCAGCGCCGCACTGGGCGACTACTCCAACACCACCTCCGCCCAGTTGTCGAGCCTGCTGGACAATCTGCGCAAGCTGATGTCGGCGCTGTCGGCCTCGCAGCGGAGTTTCGGCCCGATGCTGGACGCGTTGCGCGAGATCCGCCCCGGCGCGGATGCCTCGTTCAAGGGCAACAGCCTCGCGGTGGCGGCCACGCTGACCAATCTCGACGTCGGCCTGATCACCGATCCGGCGCACAGCAAGTTCTTCGATCTGCGCGACGCGCAGGACTTCACGGGCAGCCTGATCCAGGTGCTGCAGGTCGTGCAGCACCGCCTGCAGGGGGGTCACCGATGAACTGGGTCCGGCAGCACAAGGCTCTGATGTCGAATCTGGGGCTGCTGATCGCGCTGGCGATCGGCGCGTCCTACCTGGCCGTCAGCGTGATGCGGGTGAATCCGCTGCGGAGCACCTACTCGGTCGCGGTGGATCTGGACCAGTCCGGCGGCCTGCAGCCCGGAAACGACGTGACGCTGCGGGGCTTCCGGATCGGCAAGGTCAACAACATCACCATCACCGAGCACGGCGCCGGCATCAAGGCCGATGTCGCGATCGATTCCCGCTACCGCATTCCCAAGGACACCGCGGTCGCGGTGCAGGCGCTGTCCGGTGCGGGTGAGCAGTACATCGACTTCCGGCCGAACACCGATCAGGCGCCCTACCTGGGCGACGGCTCGGTGGTTCCCTTCGATGCGCAGCGGGTTACGACCCCCACGCCGGTGTGGGCGGTGCTGGACAACTCCAGCGCCTTCTTCTCCCAGATCGACCCGGCCCGGTTGAGCACCATCCTGACCGAGCTCGACACCGCGCTGAGCGGAGGTCCCGATCAGATGCGCAGCCTGATCGACGCGCTGAGCGTGGTGACGGCGGGCCTGGACAATCTGGCGCCGCAGACCACCAATCTGCTGGCGAATCTGCGCACGATCGCGGCCACGACCTCGAATGCCCAGCCGGATCTGAGCACCCTGGTGCGGAATTCGTCCACGCTGTTCAACCAGTTCAACAGGGCGAACTCCGAGCTGAACAGGATTCTGGACAAGGCTCCCGCCCAGATGCAGGAGCTGGGCGCGGTGCTGGACAAGACCGCGGATCCGATCACGAAGCTGGCGGCCAATTTCGCGGCCATCACCAAGGCGGCGCAGTTGCGCACCCCGGCGCTGCAGGCGCTGTTTCCGGCGCTCGTGGTGGGCAGTTCCGCCCTCGGCGTGCCGGCCCACGACAACGAGTTCAACACCATCGTGGACATCTGGCCGCGCCCGTACTGCTCGTACAACCACCCCACGAGTGATCCGTGGAAGGCGGGCGACGGTACCGTCAACAGGTACAACTACTGCACCAATCCGCCGCCGGACCAGCAGATTCGCGGGTCGGCGAACGCACCGCGGCCCGCTGTCCCCAACAACGGCGCCCAGATGCCGGCGGGAGTCGACCCGAACGCTCGGACCCTGCCTCCCGTACGGTGATGCACGCCACTCGACGGTGACCCCGGCGAGCGGGCATACTCGCCGACAGTTCGCGCGGGCCGGGGCACTGACCCGGCCCGATCCGGCAATACGGTGCGCGGCCGCGCACCGAGAAAGTGACACCTTCATTCATGTCCGATGACGCTGCAGACAAGACGAATACCGGCGCGGAGGAGTCCGCGCAGGTCGATCAGCCGCAAGACAGCACCGAGGCGGACGTGACGGCGAAGGCTTCGGCGGACGAGGCTGCCGAGAGTGCCGCCGCCGAGAGTGCCGCCGCCGAGAGTGCCGCCGCGCCGGGCGATGCCGCCGACGCGGGCAAGACCGAGGCCGGCGCGGCGGACGATGCCGCGACCGCGAAGATCGACAGCGAGAAGGCCGACAGCGACAAGACGGTCAAGCTCCCGGCCGCCGCGTCCGCCGAGGACGCCACGGTCAAGCTGGAGTCCGCGGCCGCATCGCAGTCCGGTGCCGAGCCGACCGTGAAACTTCCTACCGCCGAGGCGAATTCCGTCGCCGCGGCACCTGCCGGTGCCGAGGGCGGCAAGCGTGGCTGGGTGCCGATCGCGGGTGCCTTCGCGGCGGGCGTCGTGGTGGTCGCCGCGGCCGCGGCGGTGACCTGGTTCGGTCTGCAGGCCCACGACCGCGGCAATCAGCTCTCCGCGCGCGACAGCGCCGTGGCCGCGGCCTGCGATTTCGGCCGGCAGGTCGGTACCTACGAGTCGAAGAACTTCGACGACTACGTCAAGCGGGTCAAGGATCGTTCGGCCGGTGACTGGCTCACCCAGTTCGACGGCGCCTCGACCGCGCTGAAGCAGATCACCCAGCAGGCCCAGGCCAGCTCGTCGGTCAGCGAGATCCACTGCGCGTGGGAGTCCGGCGGTTCCGACAAGGCGTCCGTGGTCATGCTGATCACCCAGATCCAGTCGAAGGCCGCAACCCCGCAGCCGCAGCACCTGACCATCGGTGTGGTGGCGTCACTGGAGAAGAAGGACGGCAAGTGGCTGGTCGACAACTTCCAGTCGCCGATGACACAAGACATGCAGAACAACGCGCCGGCGCCGGGTGCCAACACCGCGCCCGCGCCCGGCGACAGTCAGCAGCCTGGTAACTGAACCAGTAGCGGGGCCGCGCCGATCAGGTTCGACCGGCGCGGCCCTGGTCATGCGCGTGCAATAGTCCCTGCGTCTGCGATCTGCGTCTGCCGATGCCGACCGGCCGTTCGTGCACGGACGTGGTCGGCAACCGCCCAAGGGGGTGCCCATCCTGCGCCTGATCCGATCCTCCGGCTGACGGCAGCGTCGGATGCGCCGGGTCGTCTTCCCTGATCGGTGCTGTGATCTTGATCATCGGTCCGGTGCGGTACCCCCTGACACAGTAACCTGGACGTGCGTCCGATTTTCAACGGTGTGGGTCGGGCGGGCAGGGAGGACCAGGGAGAGGGAGACGCACCGTGAAATCGCCGCAGATCGCCAGGCACGCCGCCGTGGTGCTCGCCGGAATGGCCAGCATCGGGTTCACCGTCGCGGCCGGTACCTACATCGTCAATGAGATGGCATCCAATCAGCGCGACGCAGCCGCGCGCCCGGTCCGCGTCGAACCCGGCCCGCCGGGCATGGACGGGCCGCTCGCGGAGCAGGCCGCTGCGCCGCAGCAACCGGTCGTCACCGCGAGATTCACCGCGCAGGCCCGGGTCTACCCCGCAGTCGCTGCCGTCCCGCGGCCCGCCGCCCCCACTACCCAGCCGGCCGTCTCACCCACTGTCGTCGCGGTGCAGACGAATCCCACCATGGGCGATCGGCTGCCGTCGCTCAGTGATGCCTATCTGGGCGCGAAAGTGAGTCGCACCGAACCGGATTCGCTGTCGATGACCGTGAATACCAATCTGTTCACGGAGCTGATCGCAGGGGCGGACGCATCGGGCACGCAGGTCGGCGACACCCAGCTCCGCACCGACCTGGACGTCCGGCACGGCCGGATCACCCTCGCGGTCTCGGACCCGGCCCTCGGCGAGCACGCCGTGCAGCTGTCCCCGCGGCACACCGAGCCCGCGTCGGCGGACCATCAAGACCAGATCGCACAGGCCTGAGCCTGACCGGCGTTCTGCTCCCGCGCAGGTCAGGGACTGGGCCGCCGTGCGTGCGGCCGGATCGTCGGCTCGGTACGGACTGAGCTCGGGTGGTGCTCGGCTCCGGTGCGGTCGCTCGCCGCGGCCGTGCTTCTTGTTCGCATGCCGGCGTGTGACACTTTCCGGGTGTACGACTACTGCGTGATCGGCGGGGGCATCGTCGGGGTGGCGACGGCGTACCGGCTCCTCGAGGAACGCCCCGGGGCGAGCGTGCTGCTGGTGGACAAGGCCGCGGCGCTCGCGGCCCATCAGACCGGACACAACAGCGGGGTGATCCATTCCGGGATCTACTATGCGCCCGGCAGCCTCAAGGCCCGGATGTGCCGCCGCGGCGCGCAGTGGACCAAGGAGTTCGCGGCCGCACAGGGCATTCCGTATCGGGTGTGCGGAAAACTGCTGGTGGCCACGGATTCCGTCGAGCACGCCCGGATGCTGGACCTGTACGAGCGGTCGGTCGCCAACGACGTCGAGGTGGAACTGATCGATGCCGCCGAGTTGGTGCGGCGCGAGCCCCGCGTGCGCGGGACGGGCGCGCTGTTCGTGCCGAGCACCGGCATCGTCGACTACGTCCGGATCACCGCGGCGCTCGCCGAGCAGGTGCGGGCCCGCGGCGCGCAGATCGTGCTCGGTGCGGAGATCACCGCGATCGACGAAAACTCCGATGCCGTCACGATTTCCGGCCCGGCGGGGTCCTGGCGAGCGCGGCGGCTGGTCGTCTGCGGCGGCCTGCAATCCGACCGGCTGGCGCGGCTGGCGGGATTGCCGGTCGCGTTGCGTATCGTGCCGTTTCGTGGTGAGTACTACCAATTGCCCTCCACCCGAGCCGATCTGGTGAACACCCTCATCTACCCGATCCCGGATCCGGACCTGCCCTTCCTCGGCGTGCATCTGAGCCCGACCATCGACGGGGAGCTGACCGTCGGCCCGAACGCGGTACTCGGGCTGTCCCGGGAGGGCTATCGCAAGGGCAGCGTCGATCTGCGCGATGCCCGGGAGATACTGGGCTACCGGGGATTTCACCGCGTCGCGGCGGCCAACGTCCGGACCGGCCTGCGCGAAATGCGGGACTCGGTCTTCAAGCGCGGGTATCTGGCGCAGTGCCGCCGATACTGCCCGGACCTCACCCTGGCGGATCTGCGCCCGCGCGAGTGCGGCATCCGCGCCCAGGCGGTGTTGCACGACGGAACCCTGGTGCACGACTTCCTGATCGAGCGCACCCAGCGTTCGGTGCACGTGCTCAATGCCCCGTCGCCGGCGGCGACGTCGGCCTATCCGATCGCCGAACACATCGTCGGCCAACTCCTGGACTGATCGCCGCGATCGCCCGCTCGTCGTCGACCCGGTTCGCCGGTTCCCTTTTAATAAATAGGAGTCCTGTAGTACTTTTATCCGCAGCCGTGGAACAGGAAGTCAGCACACCTATGGGCCACATCAGATACGCGAGCGACGTCGGGGCACCGGTGGAGGTCGCGTTCACGTACACGGATAATCCCGCGTTCGTGCCGGAGTGGATGGTCGGCATCGCGGCATTCGAACCGGCCGGTGAGACCGGCTGCGGGGCGGGCGCCGTCTATGCCGCGACCCTGCGCTTCGGGATGTGGCGCACCACGGTCGAGTGTGAGATCACGCAGTACCGCCCCAACGCGGTCATCGGATACACGCTGCGCAGGCGTCGCCCGGGGAAGGTGACGCCTGCGGTATCCGGATCCGCACCCGCATGGTGCACCCTGACCCTGCGCTTCGACCCCCTCGGATACGGCCGTGCCGTGCTGACCTCGGAGATCGAGTACCCGGCGCCGCGCCGACGCTCGGTCCGGCTGTGTGCCACGCCGATCCGCGCGACCCTGCAATGGATGCTGCGCCGCAGCGAATCGCAATTACGAAGGGCTATCGAGGATTTCCACGGTACGGATCTTGTCGGCCGAATTGCGTAGGGTACGTGCATGATCATCGTGAGCACCGACGGATCCTGCCTCCGCAATCCCGGGGGCGCCATCGGATGGGCCTGGGTCAATCATCAGGGTGCCTCCGCCAGTGGGGGCGCCTCGGCCGGCACCAATCAGGTTGCCGAACTACGTGCGGTGCTCGAGGCGATCGTCGCGCATCCGGGCGAGGAGCCGCTGTTCATCGAGAGCGATTCGCTGTATGCGATCAAGTGTGCGTCGGAATGGGTTTCGGGCTGGCGGGGCAACGGCTGGCGCACCTCCACGGGCGGCCCCGTGAAGAACGTCGAACTGGTCCGGCACATCGACCGCGCCATCTGCACCCGCCCCGGCCCGGTCCGATTCCGCTGGGTCCGTGGCCATGTCGGCAACTACTACAACGAGCAGGCCGATCAGCTCGCCGGCGCCGCGGCCCGTGAGGCCCAGGCCGCACCCGATGCGAACGCGACGGGTATTTCCGACCTCCCCTCGCTGTCGCTGGGCGATCCGGCTCGGCCGATCGACCCGGCCCCGCCGACCGACCCGATCCCGGTGATCGAGCCGACGACAGAGCCCATTCCGGTGGTCGAGCCTGTGGATCCGAGGGTCCTGGTCGGCCAGCCCGGGGTGCAGGTCGACCGTGCGCTCGCGTCCGGCGTCGCAAAGGTTGCCCTGCGCCCGAAATCCTCCCGGCCCGCACCGGAACCGGCCGATGCTCTGACCCTCTTCTGAGCTCGGCCTCCCCAAAAGCCTGGCGGCAGTGGTGAATCGCCCCACTGCCGTCAGGCGCCCCCGTTGGCCCGTCATGCGGCACGCACGTCAAATTCTCGTTATTTCGCGTGTTTCCAGTTGTGGGAGACAGGGTAATCAGCAAACCGGCAGGCGAGCGCCTGCTTCGACTGCCAACACGGAGCTTCCGGCCAAAGGCGTCCGGTCGGCATCAGGCAGGCGCGAACCAAGTCGGCGCTCGCCCGCCTGTCTTCGTATCAGGCGAATTGTCCCGCGGCCCGGCCCGTTCCCGAGGGGCCGGCGAAGGCCTGGGCAATGCCGAGCCATTCGTCCGCATCGGCGCCGCTCGCCCGCAGGGCCAGATCGTCTCGGTGCCTGCGCTGGGTCACCAGCAGGCAGAAGTCCAGGGCCGTTCCCGTCACGCGCTGCGGTGCCGATTCCGGGCCCCACGTCCACAGGTCGCCGTCCGGCGCGGTCAGTTCGACCCGGAAATCCTCGGCGGGAGCGGGCCGTTCGTGCACCGTGTAGGCGAAATTCCGGGTGCGGACGCCGATGTGGGCGATGCTGCGCAGCCGCGTGGTCGGGGTGCGGGTGATGCCGAGCGTGTCGGCCACGTCCTGACCGTGGGCCCAGGTCTCCATCAGGCGAGCGGTGACCATCGACGACGGGCTCATCGGCGGTCCGTACCAGGGCAGCTTGACCCCGGCCGGAACCTTTCCCAGCGCCTCGACGAGCGCGGATCGCCCGCGGCGCCAGCGGTCGAGCAGCTCGGCGGGCGGGGTCGCGGCGGCCTGCTCGGCGCCCTCGTCGACGAAGGTCAGGGCCTTGGGCAGGGCCTGGCGCACCAGTTCGGCGAAGGCGTCGGGGTCGGTCGCCGAGAGCGCGGCGACGTCGTCGGTCCACGCCAGATGCCCGATCTGGTGCGCGATCGTCCAGCCGGGCGCGGGTGTGGGCAATGCCCACTCCGCGGCGGGCAGCGCCGCGACGATCGCATCCAGATCGGCGCATTCGGCCGCGAAGTCGTCGAGAAGTGTCACCAGGTCAGCCATCGACCCAGCATCGCAAACGCGCCCGGAAAAATGCAAGCATGAGTGCTTGTTTATCGTGAAACGTTGGCGTTTACCAGCCGAACAGAATCAGATGGACCGCGCCCACGACCAGCCCGAGCGCCGCGCCGTGCAGATACAGCAGCCAGGCGTCCTGCTCGACCGAGGCGTAGAACATCTCCATGAACTCGCCCGGGGTGAGGTGCTGCAACTTGCGCGCGGCGAACTCCTCGATCTTCTTGGCCTGCTCCATCGTGAAGGCCTCGTCCGCGACCAGCGACGGCGCCAGGCCCACCGCGGCGCCGGCCGCGCCCGTCTTCAGGTTGTCGAACTGCCGGCGCCCGAACGCCGCGCGGACCACGCCGGTGGTGATGCCGAGCTGGCGATGGATCTCCTCGGCGATCAGCGTTTCCACGATCTGATAGGTCTTGTCGCCGTTCGGGCCCTCCAGCAGTTCGCCGGCCAGATTGGGCAGCGTCAGCACCTCGTAGGCCAGGATGTGCGCCAGATCGCCGGCCGCCTGTGGCTGCCGCTTGGCCAGCAGCGCCTGCTTCCACAGGTATTTGTAGCGCGGCTGCGGATCTCCTGGCTCGAACACCATCTTGATCGCGATCACGTTGACCAGCACGCCGATCGCGGCCGCGGCCGCCAGCACGACTACCCAGCCCGGAATCCAGCCGATCACCGAAATGTGTTTGTGCACATTCATATACAGCGCCAGCAGGAATCCGAACGGCGCGCCCAGCAGGCCGACGCGCACCATGAAGCGCAGCTCCGGCGCCGCGATGGTGGTGGTCAGATCCTCGAGGATGTAAGGGTTTTCGCGCAGATAACGGATGACGAAGATCTTGATGTCGATGAGCTGATCGACGTTGTCGCCCAGCTGCTCGAACGCGCGCCGGCACAGCGCGGGCAACTCGCGCTCGACCCGCTGGTACAGCAGCTGGCGCGCGGCCCGGGGCACCGCCCGCCACAGCTCCGGGTTCTCCCGGTGCATCACGCTGTCGACCAGCTCAGGCACCTGCGGGCGGGCGGTCTCGGCGATGTAGTCCGCGATGCCCTGCAGATCCAGTTCGTGAATGAAGTCCCGGGGACTACCGATCCGCATGATCGCCATGTCGACGCAGATGCTGGCCATCTTCTCGGCGCGGGCGGGAATGAATCCCTGGAAGCCGATCCGCCGGCCGTCTCCGGAGAACGTCGGCAGCACCTGCACCCGCCGCGGAAAGTACGGATACAGCACCGTCAGCCCCGGAATCCGGACGCCGCGGAACTGCAACGGCCAGAACAGCATCAGCACGCCGGTCCAGTTGGTGAGCCAGCCCGCGGCGGCGCTGAAGATCGGGAAACTGACCAGGTCGACGACGAATTTGGTCTGATGGGTGAGAGTCTCCCAGTCGATGAAGACCCCGCCGGCGACCGTCGTCATCTGGGGTCCCCCTCTGTGGTCGAACGCTGTGCCGAGCTGGTGCTGAGATATCGAGGCACCGAGGTTCTCACCCTAGTCCTCACCCACCCGGTCGGCCCGACGCGCACTCGTCTTACCCACCCCGCAAGCCCGGCGGCGTGCCATCCCCGTTTATGGCTTCAGCACGATCCGGATCGGGTTGCCCTCTTTGGCCTCCAGGGCGTGCACGGCCTTGTGCGCATCGGCCAGCGGCACCACCGCGCTCACCGAGCGGGCGAAGTCGATGCGGTGCAGCCGTTGCAGTTTCACCAGTTCGGTGACGTGCTCGGGCTCCGATCCGTAATGCCCGCGCAGCTGCTGCTGGAAGAAGCTGAACGCGGTGCCGCCGGTGATGGTGATCGGCTTGTTGGTCAGGCCGACCAGGGTCAGTCGCCCGCGCGCGCCGAGGCAGACGATGGCCTGCTCGCGCACGGCGGCCACCCCGGCGAAGTCGAAGGCCGCGGCCAGTCCCGCACCGCCGGTCGCGGCGAAGATCTTGCCGCGCAGAGCGGCGTCGGCCGAATCGAAGGCCAGGTCCGCGCCGAATTCGAGCGCGCGGTCGCGGGCGCCGGGCAGCGGGTCGACCGCGATGATCGGCGCCGCACCCATCATCCGCAGCAGTTGGACGCCGTGTGCGCCGAGCCCGCCCACGCCCCACACGCCGACCGCCTCGCCGGGGCGGACCTGCGCGGTGGCGGTGATCGCCGCCCACGGCGTGGACACCGCGTCCGGAATGAAACAGGCCTGCTCGAACGGGAGATCGTCGGGGATCGGCACCAGCGTGTCCACGCGGGCCAGGGCGTATTCAGCCCAGCCGCCGTCGTAGTCGACCCCGCGGGTGAACACCTGCTCCTCGCGCCGCTCGCCGGCCTGTAGCAGCACCCGGTCGCCGACCTTCGCCGCGGTGACGCCCGGTCCCAGCGCGTGCACCGTGCCCGCGACCTCGTGCCCGAGGGTCACCACGTCGCCCCCCAGGAACAGCGGGGTCAGCGTGCCGTCGATCAGATGCACATCGGACAGGCACACGCCCGCGGCCTCGACCTTGATCAGCACATGATCCGGGCCGGGTTCCGGGGTCGGGATCTCGTCGAGTTCCAGGCGGCGTTCGGCGCCGAGATGCAGGCGTGCGGCAAGCATGGTCGGGTGCTCCTCACGAGTGGGCGGTCGGTGAGCTCAGCGGGCGCCGGGCTCGGTGATCATCGAACCGGTCGGCCTGCTGAGTATTGCACCGCCGGTCGCGGTGAGGTGGGCGTCCACGGCCTGCGCCCAGTCGAGCAGTTCGTGCCGCCGCAGTCGCGCGATCCGCTGGGGCACGCGCTGCGCCTTGCGGGCCCGGTGCCGCGCGCGGCGGGAGACCAAGGTGTTCAATTCGTCCGGCGGGGCCATCCGCTGCGCTGCCACGAAGTCGACCAGGGCGCGGAACCAGCGCTGCTCGGTGCGCACCACCCACAGGTAGACCACGACGAAGATGACGACGAAGAGCACGCCCTTCAGGAGGGTACCGCCCAGGCCCGAATCGTCGGAGGTCGGCGAGTCCCAGCCGAAATGCATTGCGGCGCCGAGCAAATAGAAGATAGCGAAGACCACCGCACGCCGCGCCCGGGACCATCCCGGCGCGCCCAGCGCCGTGACGATGCCGATCCCGGCGATGCCGGTGAGCATCCAGTGTGAGACGAATCCGGTGAACAGCCGCAGCACCCCGACGATCAGCGCGCTGCCGATATCCCCCTGCGCGGACAGCAATCCCGCATTGGCCTCGTAGGTGATGTCCTCGATGACCTGGAATCCGAGCCCGGTGAATCCGCCCAGCAACAGTCCGTGCATCGGCCGGGTCAGCAGCGGACGGCTCAGCCACGCCACCGTGAACACGCCCAGGCCCTTGAGGCTCTCCTCGACGATGGTGGCCGCGATCGGGGCCTGCCAGTTCTCCGCGAACGCGTCGCCGAACACGTTCTGGATGATGCGAGTGATGTTGTCGTTGGCGAACATTGCGATGCCCGTGCCGCCCGCCGCACCCCACACGAAGCCCATCGCCAGCACGTTCACGATCCGCACGTGCGCGCGGAACAGATCGAGCCACAGGATCAGCGTCGCGATCACCAGCAGCGTCACCACCGCGAACGGCAACCCCACCAGAATCCCGGACCAGGTGAGCACCGCGGCCGGCAGCAGCTGGAACACCAGCGCGGCCAGGCCGCCGAGGCAGACCAGCCAGTAGATCCACCACAGAGCCGAGCGGGGCAGGAACCACGGGTTCGGTCCGGCGGGGCCCGCGTACTGATATTGCGGCCTGGCGACCGGCATCGGGTTCGGCATCGCGACCCGCGGCGGCCACCCGCCTCCCGGGACGTGGGGGCCGTTCACGACTTCGCCCGCAGCGAGTAGATCACCGGCAGCAGATCCGACATCGACGACTGCCCGCTGAGCAGCACCGACACCGCCAGATTGTGATTGCCCAGCACCGCGCACACGCCGGGGTGGGTCGTCCCGTGGCAGGTCGGCCCGGAGAACCCGTGCGTATTGCCGATCTGCTCGTTGTCGGTGACCACGTCGAAGGCCTGCACCCCCAGCACCTTCTGCCGCCACCGCGCCGCGGCGTCGAAATCGGTCACCCCGTTGACGACATTCACCAGCAGCACCCGCCGGTTCGGCCCGTCCAGCACCGCGGTCGTATCGTCCCCCGTCGGCCGCCGCGTCCACCCGTCGATCCCGGTGAATTCGATGGTGTCCGGTGCCTCGCCCGGCGCGCTGAGCACGATCTTCTCCCCCGCCCCCACCGCAGTCCCCCGCGTCGGTACCACCGCCGCCAGCACCGCGGGCACCGCGATCAACGCGCCCACGATCGCCAGCACGAACCCGGCCTGCCGCCAGTCATGCCCCGTGCTCACCCATGCTCCTCTCGGCGCGGGCCACCGCGTTCCGGCACACCGACCCCATGCCGTCAACGATAGAAGTAGTCGGACAGTGCCGAAGTCAGCAACACGTTTTCCGCGGGGAGCGGGGGCGCCGAGGACCCTGTGCGTGCCGTGTCGACGGGTACGCTGTGGACGGGAGGAAGTCGGCCGAAAGGAAGGACGCCGGACGCCGTGAGTGTTGCCCATGACCATGTCTTCGGGCCGTACACGATCTACGATCTGGACGCTATGCCCGATGAGGGCAAGGGGTACGAGCTTGCCGACGGGTGGTTGATTCCGTTGTCACCGAGCCCTCTGCACGACAGGGTCGCCGATGCCCTGAGGGATTACTTCCGAGCGGCTGCACGTAGTGCTGGTGCCAAGGTCTACATTCAAGCACCTATGGATATCTCCACCTCGGCAGGAGTCCGCAAACCCGATGTCGCGGTGATAGATGGTGAGGCCGCGCGTGTCGCCATGGAGACCGGGATGCGTACCTATTACGGACGCGATGTTCTTTTGGCGGTCGAGGTTGTCTCGCGGCGCAGCGGTAGCGAGCAGACCGAGCGAGTCGACAAGCTGTACGAATACGCAGAGACCGGGATTCCGCAGTATTGGATTATCGATCTGGATCCGCGTCCCCAAATCGCAGTCCACTCGCTGGTGGACGGGGCATACGGTCGGCCGGTGACGTTCTATGCCGGTGAAAAGCTCCACATCGACGCACCGTTTCCGGTTGCGCTTGATCCAGGTGAATTGCTCAATCTCGATAATCTTTGGTAATTCCGGCAACCAGCAATACCCCGCTTCCGCCGGAAGCCGGGGACTCAGCGTCCGGCGGCGGTGAGCTGATAGTCCGCCTCGAGCAGCATCCATGCGCTCAGCTGGATCGACAGGTCGCGGGTGAGGTTCGGCGCGGATCCCGTGGGCGGGTCCGTGAGGTCGGGGAGGGTCATCAGGCTACCGGGTGCGGCTACCGGGCGGGTCCAGTCCGCGCCGAAGAGCGGCAGCCCGTCCACCTCGGCGCGGTTGGCCCAGGCCGCCTGGGCGGAGGCGTGCACGATCCTCGCGGCGGTGGTGTCGCCCAGGGCCAGGGCTGTCTGGGCGAGGTATCTGGCGAGGATGCCCATGAACAGGCCGGAGTCGTTCCCGGCGGCCGGGGCGATGACGCCGGCGGTGGTGAGCCGGTCCGCGGTCCCGGCGACGAGCGCCGCGGCGCGGTCGCGATGACCCGAATCGCCTGTGCGGACGGCCAATTCGGTTTCCAGCCCGATGGCCACGCCCTGGCAGTAGGTGAGCAGGACCCGGTTCACCTGCCCGCTCGGTTCGTGCACACCGTCGAGGACGAGGCCGCTGTCGGCGTCGCGCAGCCGGGTGTTCAGGAAGTCGGCGAGCTGGGCGGCGCGCGGCACATTGCCCAGGCGCGCCATGGCGATGCCGGTCGGGCCGATCGCGGAGGTGCTGTAGTAGTCGTTGCCGATCTTCCAGGGCACCGCGCCGACGGCCGGATTCCAGCCGTCGACCAGGGCGTTTCGCAGCCTCGGAACGGCGTCGCCGAACCGGACGCCCAGTAGCCGGTCGGCGCGTTCGAGCGCCAGGACCAGCCACGACATGTCGTCGCAGTACCCGTTGGTCCAGCCGGTGAGATTGCGGGTGTGGATGCCCCGCGCGAGGTCGCCGATCCGGTCGATGCGTTCGGGGGTGCGGGCGCGGTATGCGGCGTCGATCGCGCAGTCGAGCAGGTGGGCCTGCCACCAGTAGCACCATCGCGCCAGCAGCAGTTGATCCAGCAGCGACGATGGCCAGTGCAGCGTGCCCAGCCGCATCCCCGACTGCCCCCAGAGCATGTGCACGTGACGTTCGATGATCGCCCGCTCCGCCAGGTGCGCCCGCTCCCCGGGGCCTTCGGGCCCTGTCGGCGCCTTCCGCGCGATAGTCAC
The DNA here is from genome assembly GCF_050434125.1 of Nocardia sp. GP40. Taxonomy (NCBI): domain Bacteria; kingdom Bacillati; phylum Actinomycetota; class Actinomycetes; order Mycobacteriales; family Nocardiaceae; genus Nocardia; species Nocardia sp. GP40. The sequence continues at coordinate 589,050 of NZ_JBNPVW010000002.1, forward strand.
CGCCTGCATCGGCTGTGTCATCGCGGTGAGTGCGACGGAGCCCGCGAGGGCGAATAGCACCTTGCGCCGGCCGATCCCCTTACTCGGGTGATCCATCCGCTCGGGCTCCCCTGTGCTGAACAACGATCGCCGGGGCCGGAAACCGTGCAGCTACATTTTATCCGGCACCGAGGACCTCGGCGCGGCGTCGAATGGGCGCTCAGGCGCAGGTGTCAACCGTCCGAACGCCGATCCGCAGGGCGGTGGGATCGACTCCGGACGCCGTGCAACTCGTCGTCGTGGAAACTGCTATGACAACCGATCATGCTGTCGCCCAGTAGATTTCACTGGTTACATTGTCGGTGCCGCCGGTCGGATACTCGCCGCCCGGACGATGGCCCCGTACGGCGATTCGGCCGAACGCGCCACGCTCCCTATGCGCCTACGTTGCTGATGGTGCACGGACTGTTCATCACACCGGCCCGAAATATATGGGCAGATGCCGCCCCGTTGCGCGGCGATCGGGCCCGAATGCACCCGGGAAGTTCGAATCCGAGTGCGCCCCGGTAGCACGGATCAGGATGTGCCGCCGCGGTTCGAATCACACGAGGAAGCTCGGTCGCATCGATCTCCGCGGGATCGACGACGCGTGCCCCCAGTACCTCACCGATGACGTCGGCGACCTTCCTGGTATTGCCGTGCGACACCGACCTGCACACGATGACGGCCTTCACGACGAATCCCTTCCACCCTCGAAACCCGCTCGCGCCCACCGGGATACGTGCGGCGGCATCGGTTGTTCTCCCCACGTCGTGAAACTCTCCGCACCCTGACACGGTTCGCGGCCAGGGTGATCCGGCGCGACGCCTTGCCTACGCGTAGGACGGCCAGTTCGTCAGGGTGAGATGCAGCGCGTCGACAATGTGCGGCCACGACGCTTCGGCCGGACGGGAGTGCGCGAAACCGCCGGATGCCTCGAGCGTGGCGAATCCGTGAAATGTGCTGCGCAACAGGCGCGCCGCGTCCAAACCCTCGGCCTCGCCCAGGTCATAGCCGCGCAGCAGGGCGGTGGTGAGTTCGATGCTGCGCAGCAGCGCGGGTTCCTCGGCCACCTCGGCCGGGTCCATCGGGATCTGCGTCGCCACATACCGCTGCGGATGATCCAGCACGTAGGACCGGTACGCGTCGGCGAAGGCGACCAGCGCGTCCCGGCCGGACCGCCCCTCGAGGGCCGATCCGATTCGCTCGTTCAGCTCGGCGCTGGCCAGCAGGGCCACCCGCACGCGCAGATCGTGCACATTGCGCACGTGGACGTACAGGCTCGGGTCCTTCACCCCGAACCTCCGGGCGACCGCCGAGAGCGTGAGCTTGTCGAACCCGATCTCGTCGGCGAGTTCGGCCGCGACCCGGACCACCCGGTCCGTCGTCAGACCCGATCGTGGCGACATGAGTCAGCACCTCCTAATCGCATGAGGGTAGAGGTCCGGGCGTGCGAGGGGGCCGGTCGGCCCGATCTGTAATCTCCGGATGTTCAGATCGGAACAATCCACGGACGATCGCTGTTGAGTAGGTGACGCTCAACTTTGGATCGCTGACCTGTTCGCGGTCGGTGAACACGGGTTCGGAACAGAACCGCCGGGTCCGGGGTTGAGCAGGTATCGCTCAACTTTGGAAAGGGTCGAACGTGACTACACCACAGAACCTGCCGGTGCTGTTCCTCACCGATCCGATCGTGCTGCCGGGCATGGTTGTGCCCATCGAGCTCGACGAGTCGGCGCAGGCCGCCATCGACGCCGCGCGGGCCGCGGGGCTGGACGCCGTGCTGCTCGCCCCCCGCCTGGCCGAGGGCTACGCCGCCTTCGGCGTGGTCGCCACCATCGAACAGGTCGGCCGGATGCGCGGCGGCGCGCCCGCCGCGGTCCTGAAGGCCGAGCACCGGGCCAAGATCGGCCACGGCGTGACCGGGCCGGGCGCGGCCCTGTGGGTCGAGGCCGAGCCGGTCGAGACCCCCGCGACCGACGGCCGCACCAAGGAGCTCGCGGCCGAATACAAGAAGCTGGTCGTCTCCGTCCTGCAGCGCCGCGAGGCCTGGCAGGTCATCGACGCGGTCAACAAGCTGACCGATCCCTCGGCCCTGGCCGACACCGCCGGTTACGCGCCGTACCTGACCGACGAGCAGAAGCGCGAAATCCTCGAGACCCCCGATGTGACCGCGCGCCTGACCGCGCTGATCGGCTGGACGAAGGATCACATCGCCGAGGCCGAGGTCGCCGAGAAGATCAGCGAGGACGTGCGCGAGGGGATGGAGAAGTCCCAACGCGAATTCCTGCTCCGTCAGCAGCTCAACGCGATTCGCAAGGAGCTGGGCGAGGGCGAGCCCGACGGCGCCGACGACTACCGCACCCGCGTGGAGAACGCGGACCTGCCCGAGTCGGTCCGCGAGGCCGCGCTGCGCGAGGTCGACCGGCTCGAGCGCGGTAGCGATCAGAGCCCCGAGGCGGGCTGGATCCGCACCTGGCTCGACACCGTGCTGGAACTGCCCTGGACGGTGAAGACCACCGATTCGACCGATGTCTCGGCCGCGCGGGCGGTGCTGGACGCCGATCACCACGGCCTGGACGAGGTCAAGGACCGCATGGTCGAGTACCTGGCGGTGCGCTCGCGGCGGGCCGCGCGCGGGCTCGAGGTCGTGGGCGGACGCGGCTCCGGCGCGGTGCTGGTGCTGGTCGGCCCGCCCGGTGTCGGCAAGACCTCGCTCGGTGAGAGCGTGGCCCGGGCGCTGGGTCGCAAGTTCGTGCGCGTGGCCCTGGGCGGCGTGCGGGACGAGGCGGAGATCCGCGGGCACCGGCGCACCTACGTCGGCGCGCTGCCCGGGCGCATCGTGCGCGCGATCAAGGAGGCGGGATCGATGAATCCCGTTGTGCTGCTGGACGAGATCGACAAGGTCGGCTCGGACTTCCGGGGCGATCCGGCCGCCGCGCTGCTCGAGGTGCTGGATCCGGCGCAGAACCACACGTTCCGCGACCACTACCTGGATCTGGACCTGGACCTGTCCGACACGCTGTTCATCGCGACCGCGAACGTCATGGACACCATCCCCGGCCCGCTGCTGGACCGCATGGAGCTGATCACGGTCGACGGCTACACCGAGGACGACAAGGTGGCCATCGCCCGCGACTTCCTGGTGCCGCGCCAGCTCGAGCGCAATGCGCTGACCGCACAGGAGGTCTCGATCACCGAGGAGGCGCTGCGTGAGATCGCCGCGAACTACACCCGCGAGGCGGGCGTGCGGCAGATGGAGCGCCTGATCGCCAAGGCGCTGCGCAAGGCGGCGACCAAGCTGTCCGAGCAGGACCCGGGGATTCGGACCGCTGCGAATGCCGGTGCCGGAATTGTCGATTCCGGTGTCTCGCCCGAGGGTGAGATCGGGATCGACGGGCAGGCACTGGGCTACGACCCGGATCTGGGTTACGAAGCCCTGCTGAATTCCGAATCCGGCACGGTACCGGTGGTTTCCGATCAGCTGGTGATCGGACTGGCCGACCTGAAGGACTACCTGGGCCGCCCCCGCTTCACCCCGGATTCGGTGGAGCGCACCGCGGTTCCCGGCGTGGCGACGGGCCTGGCGGTCACCGGTGCGGGTGGCGACGTCCTCTACATCGAGGCCAACGCCGCCGAGGGCGAGCGCTCGCTGACCCTGACCGGGCAGCTGGGCGATGTGATGAAGGAGTCCGCGCAGATCGCGCTGACCTACGTCCGCTCGCACCTCGAGGAGATCGGGATCGAGCCCTCGGTGCTGGATCGCAACATCCACATCCACTTCCCGGCGGGCGCGGTGCCCAAGGACGGTCCGTCCGCGGGCGTCACCATGGTCACCGCCCTGGTGTCGCTGGCCCTCGGGCGGCAGGTCCGCTCGGATGTCGGCATGACCGGTGAGGTCACGCTGAACGGCCGGGTGCTGCCGATCGGCGGGGTGAAGCAGAAGCTGCTCGCCGCCCAGCGCGCGGGACTGAAGACGGTGTTCATCCCGGCCCGCAACGAGCCGGACCTGGACGACGTCCCCGCGGAAGTGCTTGCCGCACTGGATGTCCGCCCCGTCGCCGACGTGGCCGAGATCCTGGGCTACGCCATCGAGCCGGTCGCCGAGCCGGCGTACGGGGCCCTCGCGGCCTCGGCCTGATCGGTGCGTCAGGGGCCGTGCGCACTCCTTCGGGAGGCGCACGGCTCGTTCCGCCTCCCGGAACTTCGGCGTGCCGCTGCGCGACGGAAGATTTGCTCGTCGGGCGGACGGGGGACGGCCGCTCGCTGCAACGACGACTGGCCGAGAACGGCACCACCTGGCGCTCCGAACTCGCCCGGGCCCGGCGCAGGCGCTATGAAAACGCCGCGGCCGGTGGATCACTCACCCGTTCGGAACAGGCCGCGCTCCTCGCTATGAGGATCGGCGGTCCGCCCGACGCGCGGTACAACGCTGGGGCGCCTGACAGCCTCCGGTGAACTGTGGCACGTTTTTGCACCGCGGTTGGCGCATCCAGACCTCCCGCAACCTCCGACACGTGGCAAAACTTGGCGTGTTCGGCAAACATCGAGTGACGGAGAGTCTCGCAGTGAATGCACCACAGGCTATTCGGCGCGGACTGCTGATCGGTGGCGTCGAGCTGCCTGCGGCGGCCGGCGCCGAGACCACTGATACCGATCCCTATACCGCGCGGGTATACGCAAATATTGCCGCGGGCCGTGCCGAGGACGTGGCCCGCGCCGTCGACGCGGCGCAGCAGGCCTTCCCGAGCTGGGCGGGCGCGTCCGCCGCGCAACGCCGGGCCGTCCTGGATCGAGCAGCGCAGCTGCTGCTGGACAGACTCGACGAATTCACCGAAATACTTCGCCGCGAGACGGGCGGGACAGCGAAGTGGGCGCGGTTCAACATCATTGGCGCTGCCCGGCTGATGCAGGAGGCCACGAAGGCTGCCGCCGGTGCGAACCTCGAGGCCATAGGGTCCGCCGCAGGCGGTGATTGGTCCGCAATCGCCTACGAGGCAGCCGGTGTCGTCGCGGCCATCGTGCCGTGGAACGCGCCGCTGGTGCTGGCTGTGCGGGCCGTCACCGTCGCGCTGGCGGTGGGCAATACAGTGGTGATGCGCCCGAGCGAGGACGCGCCGATCACCTCCGGGCTGTTCCTCGCCGATGTGCTGGCCGAGGCCGGGCTGCCCGCCGGGGTGCTGAATGTGATCACCAACGACCGGGCGGACGCCGCCGAGGTGGTTGCGGCCTTGATCGCCGACTCCCGGGTCCGGCGCGTGGGATTCACCGGATAGACGGGAGTCGGACAGATCGTCGGCGAGCTGGCGGGCCGGCATCTCACTCCGGTGGTGCTGGAGCTGGGCGGCAAGAACCCGATCAACCACCACACCGTGGACGAGGACCCGTACTCACCGGTCAGCAGCTTCCGCGACAGCGGGTTCGGCAGCCATTGGGACCCGGGGTTCTTCACCCAGTCGCGCCTGTTGCAGCAGACCGACGCACCCGCCGCCCTGCCTTTCTGACATTCCTTCCGACACTATGGAGAATCACATGAGCACCCTCGTCGTATCCCACGGACTCGAGGCGCGCAGCGACAGCGTTTGGTTTCCCACGTTCCGGGCCGAACTCGAGGCGGCTGGACACCAGGTCGTCATTCCCGATCTGCCCGACTCCGCGGCGCCCAAGGTGAAACCCTGGCGGGAGACCTTGGCGCAGGCCGCGTCCCGCGCACCCGCCCAAGACACCGTGCTGGTCGGACACAGCGTCGGCGCCGTCAACATCCTTCGCTTCCTCGAGCAGTACGACCCCGCGAGCGGGGTATTCGCCGGCGCGGTGCTGGTGTCGACCTCGGTGCACGAGGTCGGCTACGACCTGCTGGCGGAGTTCTTCGAGGGCGGATTCGACTGGCCCCGAATCCGCGCCGGAGCCACGCGGTTCCGAGCGTTGGCGGCCATCGACGACCCGGTCAACGCCCCGAATCCGTTGGAGCACATCGGTGTACTGGTGCGCGAACTCGGCGCCACCGCGGTCGTCTTGCCGGAGGGCGGGCACCTCGGGGCCTACCCGGAGGATCACATCGAGCTGCCCGAAGCCGCCCGGCTGGTGCTGGACTGCCTCGCCTGAATATGACAACGCCCGCCAAGCCCACGCCGTGGAAACTGTGGCTACTGACCGTCTGCGGTATCTACCCGATCATCACCGCACTCGTGACCGCCACTGCGCCACTGTTGAAAGACTTCGCCGTACCACTGCGCTTGGCCGTCCTGATCCCCATCGCGGTGGCCGCCATGGTGTGGATCGTCATGCCGGCCTTGACTCGCCGCTTCCATACCTGGCTCTTCCGCTGAGCCACCACAGCTTCCACCTGTTCCACGCGATAGAGAGATACAAAGAATGACCGACAGCCTGCCCATTCGCCCGCTCGGCACCACGGGCATGGACATCACCCGCCTCGGTTTCGGCTCCTGGGCCGTGTCCGGCTCCGGCTGGCGCTTCGGCTGGGGCGCCACCGACGACGAGGAGTCGGTGGCCGCCATCCGGCGCGCGATCACCTCCGGCGTCAACTGGATCGACACCGCCGCCGTCTACGGGCTCGGCCACTCCGAGGAACTGGTCGGCAAGGCCATCGCCGGCCTGCCGCAAGCCGACCGCCCGTACATTTTCACCAAGGTCGGCTTGGTCTGGGACCCGGAGAATCCGTCGGCCGCGCCTCGCCGGATCATGAAGCCCGCCAGCGTGCGCCGCGAACTCGAAGACTCGCTGCGGCGGCTGGGGGTCGACCACATCGACCTGTACCAGGTGCACTATCCCGACACCGGCGAGTCGCTGGAGTACGCCGGTGGCGGCTTCGGCGCCGTGTCGCCCAACGCCACCCCGCTGCAGGAGTACTGGCAGGTCATGGCCGACCTGAAGGCCGAAGGCAAGGTGCGCGCGATCGGCCTGTCCAACCATACCGTCGACCTGATCGAACAGGCCGAAAAGATCGCCCACGTCGACAGCATCCAGCCGCCGTTCTCCGCCATCAACCGGTCCGCGGCCGACGAGATCGCTTGGGCGCACGCCAACAACGCCGGAGTGATCACCTACTCCCCCTTGCAGTCCGGTCTACTCAGCGGCGCGTTCACCGCCGAGCGCGCGGCCCGGCTGCCCGCCGACGACTGGCGTTCGGCCCACGCCGATTTCACCACCGGTCTGTCCGCCAACCTGGCTCTCGCCGATGCGCTGCGCCCCGTGGCCGCCCGCCATGGAGTCGGCGTGGCCGATATCGCCATCGCCTGGGTGCTGCACTGGCCGGGCGTCACCGGCGCGATCGTCGGCGCCCGCAATGCCGAGCAAGTCGACGGCTGGATCGGGGCGGCGGACGTCGACCTCACCGCCGCCGATCTGGACGAGATCTCAGGCGCCATCATCACATCCGGTGCGGGCATCGGCCCGAGTCATTCCTGACCCGCCCGCCACCGGCGGACCGAAACGGAGCAGCGTTGAAAGCCATAAGAATTCACCAGCGCACCGGCATAGACGGGCTCGTCTTCGAGCAGGCCCCCGATCCGCGACCGAACGAGGGCGAGGTGGCGGTGCGCGTCCACGCCGCCGCCTTCACCCCCGGCGAGCTGGACTGGCCGGGCACCTGGCTCGACCGCGCGGGCCACGACCGCGCCCTCGATCCCACCCATGAAGTCGTCGGTGTTGTGACCGTCCTCGGCTACGGCACCGCGGGATTCGCCGTCGGTGACCGGGTCTTCGGCCCGACTGATTGGCGGCGCGACGGCGCGGCGGCCGAATATGTCGCGGTGGAGGCGCGCAACCTCGCGCCGCTGCCCGACTCCCTCGGCTACCCGACCGCCGCCAGCCCGCCGAACTGGCCCGGTTGGCCGAGTCCGGCCGGCTAAGCAGCCGCGTCGGCGCGATCTATCCCCTGCCGCAAACCGCCGAGGCATTCCGCGCCAAAGCGGGAACCACGGGCAAGATCGTCCTCGACATCTCGGCCGTCTAACCCGCAAGGCCGTTCAGTTTGGGATTCTGCCCGGTTGTCAATCGGGCAGAATATGTACGCTGATCTGGTTTTTGTCCGACCGGGGAAGTGTGCGTTCCACCGACGTCGCCGTGCCCTGCGCGACCGCGCACAACACCGACTCTCCGTTCTCCTGTACGGCGCGAATCTCGCAGGAGCACACGGCTTGCCGACGGGTTGAACCGGTGACGTGGGCGTGTGCGCGCAGCCGGACCCCGCTGGCGGGACGCAGGTAGGTGATGGTGAAACCGCCGGTCAGCACGTTCGGGCCGAGGACTGTGCCAGCCGCATACGTGATGACGTTGTCGGCCGCGTAGGCCAGCACACCGCCGTGCACGAACCCGAACTGCTGACAGAGTTCGGGGCGGATCGGGATCTCCAGGGTGGCCTCGCCGCCGCCGAACGCGGTGATCTCCGCGCCGACCAGCACGCTGAAGGGTTGTGCCGCAAGAACTGTGCGGGCGGTGTCGAGATCGAGGGTCGTGGTCATCGGTCATCTCTCCGGTTCGGGGTGGACAACGCGCAGCGCCCGCCAGGCCGCCTCGGCCAGTTCGGGAGCCACATCGAGTGGGGCGGTGGTGATTTCGCCGCCGAGCCACAGCCGCGAAAACTCCTGGGCCGGGCCCAGCCACAGCGCGTAGACCAGGTCGAAATCGAGGTCGCGGACCGCGCCGTAGGCGGCGTGCGTGCGCCACCAGCGCAGCGCGGCGCGCAGGAATTCGCGGTTGCTCTCGCTCTCGCGCACCCCGGGCGGCCGGGCGGACAGGAGAATCCTCGCCCGATGCGGTGTCTGGGTGACCCAGCGCAGGTGTTCGGTGACCCCGGCGACGATCCCCGAGCGGGCGTCGGTGCGCTCGCCGACCGCGGCCCAGAAATGCCGCTGATAGTCCGCCAGGGCATGGGCCCAGACCTCCCGGTACAGCTCGGCCTTATCCGGGAAGTGGTGGTACAGCGCGCCCACGCTCGCCCCGGCCGCCTCGCGAATCTCGGCCAGCGTGGTCTCGAGCGGACCCTTCTCCGCGAACTGCCGCTCGGCCGCCTCCAGCAACCGATCTCGAATCTGCACAGACAGAATATAGTTCTGTCGGCCGATGCGGCGCAATGGCCGGAATTGTCGGTGGCCTGCGGTAAGACTGGACCCGTGCCCCGGTGGCTGCTTCACGTCGATCTCGATCAGTTCCAGGCGGCGGTCGAATACCGCCGCCACCCGGAGCTGCGCGGCAGCCCGATCATCGTGGGCGGCCACGGTGATCCGGCCGAGCCCCGCAAGGTCGTCACCTGCGCGTCGTATCCGGCCCGCGGCTACGGGGTGCGGGCCGGGATGCCGCTGCGCACCGCGGCGCGCAAATGCCCCGGAGCGGTGTTCCTGCCGCTGGACATTCCCACCTACGAGGAGGCCTCCGAGCAGGTCATGGACCTGCTGCGCACCTTCCCGGTCCGGGTCGAGGTGCTGGGCTGGGACGAGGCATTCCTCGCCGCCGACACCGACGACCCGGAACGGCTGGCCCGCGAGATCCGCAGCGCCATCGCAGCATTGGATCTCACCTGCGCGGTGGGCATCGGGGACAACAAGCTTCGCGCCAAGCTGGCCACCGGATTCGCCAAGTCCGTCGGCAAGGGCGATACGCCCGTCCGCATCGACGACAAGATCGGTACCGACGTCCCGAACGGCAGCGACGACTCGGGCACCCAGAACGGCGTGGATGCGTCCGGAGGCTCGGATGGCACCGGTGGCTCGGATGGATCGGATAGCACCGACGGCACGGATGGCACCGATGGCGCGGCTGTTTCCGGCGGCGGCGATGGTGCCGGCGATTCGAATGGCACTGCCGCAAGCGGGATCGGCGGCGGCGATTCGGGCACCCGGGATCGCGCCCGGCATCCGGACGCTGGGACGCCGGAGTCAGTCGGTGCCGACGGTAGGACCGGGACCGGCATCTTCCGGCTCACCGCCGCCAACTGGACCGAACTCATGGCGAATCGCCCGACGAGTGCGCTATGGGGTGTCGGCGCCCGCATCGCGAAACGCATGGAGGCCCTGGGGATCACGACGATAGCCGAGCTCGCCGCCGCCGACCGCGCGCTGCTGGCCGCGGAGTTCGGTCCCAACACCGGGCCGTATCTGTGGGTCCTCGGGCACGGCATGGGGGATACCGAGGTGGTCACAGAGCCACGAATTCCAGTGGGCCACAGCAAATCCGAGACATTCCCGAAGGATCTCACCGAACGCGCCGACATCGACGCCGCGGTGGTGCGGTTGGCGACCGCCGTCGCCGAGGAGGTCGCCGCCACCGGCCGCATCACCCAGCGCGTCGGAGTCACGGTGCGCACCAGCACCTTCTACACCCGTACCAAGCAGCGCAAACTTCCCGCGCCGACGACCGATGTCGCCGAGATCGCGCACACCGCCCTGGAGGTGCTGGCGCGCTTCGAGCTTGATCGTCCTATTCGGCTGCTCGGCGTGCGCCTGGAGCTTGTTCCGGAGTAGGTTGCGGCACTTGCTCTCCCGGACATCGGCGGCCCGTCACAGCGGCCCCATAGCACCGTCCTCGATTCGGCGGCGTCCAGTATCGCGCCCGTGCGTCCGCGTCGGGTGACTTCGGCAGGATCCGGGCGGAGGTCGGGCGCTTCCGGACATTTGTCATGCTGAGTGGGCCGACGCAACGATGGAGGAGTCGTCCATGAGCCAGTTCCAGACGATCGAGTTCGAGCAGAGTGGGGCGATCGCCCGGATCACGCTGAACCGGCCGGCCGCCGCCAACGGCATCGATCACGTGCTCGGACGGGAGCTGGCGCAGGTCGCCGCCCGCTGCGCCGACGATCCGGCGCTGAAGGTGGTCACGCTGACCGGGTCCGGCCGGTTCTTCTCCGCCGGCGGCGATCTGAAGGCGATGGCGGCGCAGGGCGGCGGTGCCGGCGCCTATGTGAAGGGGCTGGCCCACGATCTGCACAAGGCGATCTCGTCGTTCGCCCGGATGGACGCGCTGCTGATCGTCGCGGTGAACGGCACGGCCGCGGGCGCGGGCTTCAGTCTCGCGGTGACCGGCGACCTGGTGCTGGCCGCCGAATCGGCCTCGTTCACGATGGCGTACACCCGGGCCGGGCTCAGCCCCGACGGCGGCGCCTCCTACTACCTGCCCCGCCTGATCGGCCTGCGCCGCACCCAGGAGCTGATGCTCAACAACCGCACCCTCACCGCGGCCGAGGCCCTGGACTGGGGCCTGCTGCACCGCGTCGTGCCCGACGCCGAGCTGCGCGCCGCGGCCGACGAGCTGGCCGCCCGGTTCGCCGCCGGTCCGCGCCATGCCAACGCCAACGTCAAGAAGCTCCTGCTGGTCAGCTCGGACCACACCCTCGAGGAGCAGCTGGCCCGCGAGGCCGCGTTCATCTCCGCCGCCGCCGACGACGCGGACGGCCAGGAGGGGATCGCCGCCTTCCTGGGCAAACGATCCCCCGAGTTCAGATAGGCGACGGCCGCGGTGCCTGCGCACTCGAAACCAACGCCCCCACCGGTCACGCGGACATATCGTCGAAGCCGTGCAGATCACCAGCATTGAGCCGCAGCACAATTCCTATGGTCAGGGAGCGTTGCTGACGGGCGCCGATCGGCTTTTGTTCATCAGCGGTCAGGTCCCGGAATCGCCGGACGGAAAAGTACCGCGGGACTTCGAGGAACAGGCTCGGCTGGCCTGGCGCAATGTCGCGAACGTGCTGGCGCAAGCCGAGATGACCCTCCGCAATCTCGTGAAGATCACCGTATTTCTTGCCGATCGGGGCGATCGCGAGGCCAACGCCCGCGTCCGTGACGAGGTGCTGGGTGGTCACTGCCCGGCGCTGACGGTAATCATCACGGGCATTTACGACGAGTCGTGGCTGTTGGAGATCGAGGCGATCGCGGCGGCCGGACCGGCATGATCCCCGGCGATCTGGCGATCCCGAGGCCAACGCGCGCATTTCGTGACGAGGTGCTGACCGTCGTCACCCGATTCGTGGCCAGGCGTGGCGGGCGGAGATCGAGGTGATCGCGGCGGCCCGGCCGGCGCTGCTCCGCGGCGTGGATGGGCGGGTTCGATGGTGCAACGGGCATGGATGCCGGCGATCCAAGTAGTGGCCGCGACCGGACCGGCAGGACCGCGCGCGAGGCCGTAGGGTCGGGTGCCATGCATTCCGCGTTGGCCGCACCGCCGGAGCCGTTGTCCGGTCCGAGAACCTCGCGCGGTGCGCTGCGTCGATATGCGAATCCGCTGGTCGTGGCTCTCGCGCTGATCGCGGTGCAGGTGGTGGTCCGCGGCTGGGTGGCCGGGCGCGGCTACTTCTATTGGGACGACCTGATTCTCGCCGGTCGTGCGGGCAGATATCCGCTGTTCTCCACCGACGTGCTGCTGTACAACCACGACGGCCATTTCATGCCCGCCGCCTTCGCCGTCGCATGGATCATCACCCGCCTGGCCCCGTACGTCTGGGCCGGGCCGGTGATCTCGATGCTGGTGCTCCAGCTCGGCGCGTCGGTCGCGGTGCTGCGGATGTTGCTCGTGCTCGGCGTGCCCGGATATGGGTCGCGCAAGGTCGTCGTGCGTGGGCCGGGGGGGCCTACCGCGGAGCGCGCCCCTCGCGGCCCCTCGCACGACCACGATGCCGAGGGGCTCGTTACAGGCCACCCGGTCGAGGAGGACAGGGCGAGTCCGCGATCTCGATCGGAACGCTGGGCGGCGCTCGGGGGTCGGACCCGCTGGGTGATTCTGTTGCCCTTGGTCTTCTATCTGTTCTGCCCGCTGACGTTGCCCGCCTTCGCGTGGTGGTCCGCGTCGCTGAACGCGCTGCCGCTGCAGTTCGCACTCGCGTGGGTGGCCGGGGATGCGGTGCTGCTGGTGCGCAGCGGGCGGCGGCGGTATGCGGTGTCAGGTTGCCTTGTGCTGCTGGTGGCGCTGCTGTTCTTCGAGAAGTCGGTGATCGTGCCGTTCGTCGCGATCGCGGCGGCGGCGCTGGCTCGATATGTCGATGGCGAGGATCGTGCGATCCGGGTCGTGATCCGGCGGGCCGCGGGACTGTGGATCGGTTCCGCGGCGGTGCTGGGCGGCTGGATCGCCGTCTATTTCACTGCGGTGCACCATATCTCGGTGGTGCGCAGCCCCCCCGCGGGCGTTCGCGCGCTGCTGCACCACGCCATCTCGCGGGGCATCGTGCCCGCGCTGCTGGGTGGGCCGTGGGGCTGGGAGCGGTGGATGCCGTCGACGCCGTGGGCGGTGCCGCCCGGATGGACCGTCGGGCTGGCGTGGATAGTGCTGGGTCTCGTTGCGGTGCAATCGATTCGGACCCGGCTCCGAGTGCTGCCCGTCTTGCTGGCGGTGGTGGCGTACGTCGTGGCGGCGCAGCTGCCCATCGCGCTGATCCGCGGCGGGCCGAATACGACCGCCGAGCTGTCGCAATCCCTGCGGTATCTCGCGGATCTCACCGTGCCGCTGACCATCGCCGGAGCGCTGCTGCTGCGGGCGCGGCCGCGGCGTCCCGGGCCACGGGCACTACGCCCCGTGGTCGTCGGTGCGCTGGCGGTTGCCTTCATGGTGAGCAGCCTGTGGTCCACCTGGACCTTCGGCCGCTCCTGGTCGGCCAGCCCGACCAGGACCTATCTGACCAACGTGAAATCCGCGCTCGCAGCCGGGGGCGCGCCCCTGCTCGAGCAGGAGTTGCCCTGGGATGTACTGAACCCATTGACATATCCGCTGAACCGGATCAGCGTGGCGCTCTCGCCCCTCGCCCCCGCGACAATGTTCGCCCATGCCACCCCGCACCTGCGGATGATCGCCGACGACGGCCGGATCGTCGACGCCGCGGTCTGGTGGAACCGGGGCATCCTGCCCGGACCGGCCCCCGGCTGCGGCTATCGCATTGCCACCGCCCAGCCGGTTCCGATCCCCCTCGACGGCCCGATGATCGACAACGCCTGGACCGCCCAGCTCAACTACCTCGCCGGCCGCGACGGCTACCTCACCGTCGCCCTCGAGCACGGCGAAACCGTGCTGGCCCCCGTCCGGAAGGGACTGCACACGGTCTACGTCCGCATCATCGGCCACGGATCCGTGCTACGAATCGGCTCTCCCACACCGGGTTTGAACCTCTGCCTGGGCGTTGGCCCGATCGGTGTGGCGTCATACGGCCATTGACAATGCCGCGTGGAATGGCCTGCTCGTGCCGCGGATGACGTGCTGATTCGTGTGTATGGAGGGCGCGACGCCAGTCGCGGGTCGCTCGCCCGGCGAGTACCTCGCGCATATGCTCGGACCCATGGCGTTCTGGGCGATGGTGGCACACGAGACGGACAACGGCGTGGCGCTGGTGCGCGAGGAGGTCGGCGACGACTTCCTCGGGCCGGGCACGGTGACGATCAAGGTGCACTATTCCAGTGCGAACTTCAAGGACGGGCTGGCGATCACGCCGCGCGGCGGGGTGGTGCGCAATTATCCGATCATCCCGGGCATCGATATCACCGGTGAAGTGGTCGCGTCCGAGAGTGCGGATTTCGCCCCCGGCGACGCGGTGATCGCGCACGGCTACGAGATCGGCGTCTCGCATCACGGCGGATTCGCCGAACTGGCGCGGGTCCCGGCCGAGTGGGTGGTGAAGCTGGACGGTCTGAGCACCCGCGAGGCCGCCGCCCTGGGCACGGCCGGATTCACCGCCGCCATGAGCGTTCAGGCGCTGCTGGAGCGAGGTCTGACGCCGGGCTCGGGTCCCGTGCTGGTGACCGGTGCGACCGGCGGCGTCGGCAGCGTCGCGGTCGACATCCTCGCGGGCCTGGGCTTCGAGGTGGTCGCCTCGACCGGCAAGACCGACGCGGGCGAGCAGCTCGCGGCCCTCGGCGCGAAGTCGGTGATCGGCCGCCTGCCCGAGGATCCCGATGCCAAGCCGCGCCCCCTGGGCAAGGCGGTGTGGGCGAGCGCGGTCGACAGCGTCGGCGGCAAGTCCCTGGCCCATGTGCTCAGCACGATCGAATACGGCGGCGCGGCCGCGATCAGCGGGCTCACCGGCGGCTCCGAACTGCCCACCACCGTGCTGCCGTTCATCCTGCGCGGCGTCGCCCTGATCGGCATCGATTCGGTCAACTTCCCCATCGCCCGGCGCCGCGCGCTGTGGACCCGCCTGGGCAACGACCTGAAACCGCAACACCTTTCGGAGCTCGAGAACTACGCGCCGATCACCGAGGCGGACGCCGTGCTGCGCGCGATCCGCGAGGGCAAGCATTCCGGCCGCACGGTGCTGGGAGTTGCCGGGGAGTTCTGAGTCACTGTCCGGACCTCTCGCGTAGGTCCAGGTGGAAGGGGGATCCGTCGGTGGCGGGTCCCCACCCCCGGGCCAGCGCCAGCCGGATCGTCGCGGCAACGTCCGCGGGAAGCACCGGTGGCGCCGGGGTATGGAACCAATTGTCGGGGCGGAAATGATTGGTCGTGACCACGAGGATGCTGCCTCCGGGTCCGTCGTGTGAGACCGCGTAGGTGCAGGGCAGCATGTTCGGGCCGGTGCATTCGAGGCCACATCGATCCAAGAGCTCTGTGTCGCAACCGGTTTGGGGCGCAGCAGTATCTACAACACCTTCTCCGGCAAGCGCGATCTTTCGAACGGGTGCTGCGGCGGTACATGAGGGAGAAGAACTCCGGCATCGTCGGGATTCTCGACGGTGACGGATCGGCCCGGGACAAGGTGCGGGCGCTGCTGTGGCGCTCCGATGCCCCTGGCCGTCTACATCCTGGGCCTATCGATCTTCGCCCAGGGGACCTCCGAGCTCATGCTCGCCGGTCTGCTCACCGAAATATCCAGCGACCTGAGCGTTTCCGTCCCGCAGGCGGGCCTGCTGATCTCCGGGTTCGCGGTCGGCATGCTGGTCGGCGCGCTGATCCTGGCCGTGGTCACGCAGCGCTGGTCGCGGCGCAACGCGCTGCTGGCATTTCTGGTGGTCTTCGTCGCCGCGCACGTGGTCGCCGCGCGCGGCCGGGCCATGGGCATCGTGGCGGGCGGACTGACGGTGGCGACCGTCATCGGGCTGCCCGCGGGCACCTTCATCGGTCAGCATGTCGGCTGGCGCGCGTCGTTCTGGGCCGTGGCGATGCTGTCGGTGATCGCGATGGTGGGCGTGGCGCTGTGCGTGCCGGGTGAGCGTCCGGGCGAGGTCTCCGCGATCCGAAAGGAGTTGCGCGCCTCGGCGACCGCCCCGGTGCTGCTGCTCTACGGCACCATCGCGCTGTCGACCGCCGCGCTGCTGGTCACCTTCGGATACCTCGGCGCCCTGCTGACCGAGACGACGCGGCTGCCCGCGGTCTGGGTCCCGGTTGTCCTCGGGCTCTACGGCCTGGGTTCGCTCGGCGGCATCGTGGTCGGCGGCCGGACTGCGGATGCGCACCCGATGCGCAGCCTCGTCGTCGGCGTCGCCGGGGTGAGCGTCACCTCGGTGCTGCTGGCCCTGGCCGCCCATCCGGCCGTCGCGGTGGACGTCCTGGTATTCCTGTTGGGCGCCTTCGGTTTCGGTACCAATCCCACGCTCAACAGCCGGGTCTTCGCCCTGGCTCCGGCGGCCGCGAATCTCGGCGCTGCCGGAAACGACTTCTGTACACTGACCTGGTAACTGCCGTGCTGTTCCACGCCGGTCAGCGCCGTTTGGAGGAGCTCATGGCAACGACACGCGAGTATCAAAGCAACCTTGCTCGCAAGTATGTCGAGGAGGGGCGCCAGGAGGGGCGCGCTCAGGGCGAAGCCCGAATGCTACTGCGGTTTTTGGGTCGACGCGGGATTACTGTCACCGACGACGTCGTGAGCCGGATCATGGCCTGTACCGATCTCGAACAGATCGAGCGTTGGGCAGACCGGCTCGACACCATCACCTCCGCGGACGAACTCTTCGCGTGATTGGCGTGGGGGAGAGATCAAGTCCATCGACTCTGCGGACGAGCTCTTCGAGTGGCAGTCGAGCGGACGGATCGCAGGTCCCTCGTCCCGCGATCCGTCCGTAGCTGGCGCAATTCATACCGCGACTGTTTCGGTCTCGCCGGCGAACTGGGTGCGGTAGAGCTCCTCGTAGCGGCCGCGGGCGGCGAGGAGTTCGGTGTGGGTGCCGCGTTCGATGATCCGGCCGTCCTCCAGGACCAGGATCTGATCGGCATTGCGGATGGTGGACAGGCGGTGGGCGATCACCAGCGCGGTGCGGCCCTCGAGGGCGGCCGTCAGCGCCTCCTGGACCGCGGCCTCGGAGGTGGAATCCAGGGAGGCGGTGGCCTCGTCGAGGATCACCACACGCGGCTGCTTGAGCAGCAGGCGGGCGATGGTCAGGCGCTGGCGCTCGCCGCCCGAAAGGCGGTAGCCGCGCTCGCCGACCATGGTGTCCAGCCGGTCGGGCAGGGAGTCGATCAGATCTCGCAACCTGGCCTGGCCCAGCGCATCCCACAGCTCCTCGTCGGTGGCCTCGGGGCGTGCCAGCAGCAGGTTGGCGCGGATGGTGTCGTGGAACAGGTGGCCGTCCTGGGTGACCAGGCCGACGGTGTCCTGGATCGAGCTCCCGGTGAGCTCGCGCACGTCGACGCCGTTGAGCCGTACCGCACCGGCATCCACGTCGTACAGGCGCGAAACCAGCTGCGCGATGGTCGATTTACCGGCCCCCGACGAGCCGACGAGCGCGATCACCTGGCCGGGCTGGGCGTGCAGCGAGATGCCGTGCAGCACCTCGGTGCCGCCGCGGGTGTCGAGGGTGGCGACATCCTCCAGCGAGGCCAGCGAGACCTTGTCCGCGGACGGATAGCCGAAGCGGACCTCGTCGAACTCCACCGAGACCGGGCCCGCCGGAACCGAACCCGCGTCGGGCGCGTCCTCGATCAGCGGCTTCAGGTCCAGCACCTCGAAGACCCGCTCGAAGCTCACCAGTGCCGACATCAGGTCGACCCGGGCGCTGGCCAGCGCGGTGAGGGGGGCATACAGCCTGGTCAGCAGCAGCGACAGCGCCACCACCGAACCCGCGTCGAGCCGCCCGTGCAGGGCGAACCAGCCGCCCAGGCCGTACACCAGTGCCACCGCCAGCGCCGAGACCAGCGTCAGCGCGGTCACGAAGACGGTCTGCAGCATCGCGGTGCGCACGCCGATATCGCGTACGCGCCCGGCCCGCAGCGCGAACTCCGCCGACTCCTGCCTCGGCCGCCCGAACAGCTTGACCAGGGTCGCGCCGGGTGCGGAGAAGCGCTCGGTCATCTGTGTGCTCATCGCGGCGTTGAGCTGCGCGCCCTCGCGCTGGATGCCCGCGATCCGCGTGCCCATGCGCCGCGCCGGAATCATGAACAGCGGCAACAGGATCAGCGACAGCAGGGTGATCTGCCAGGACAGCCGGACCATCACCACGACCGTGAGCAGCAGCGTGACGATATTGGTGACCACGCCGGACAGCGTCGTGCTGAACGCGCGCTGCGCACCGATCACATCGTTGTTCAGCCGGCTCACCAGCGCCCCGGTGCGAGTGCGGGTGAAGAAGGCGATCGGCATCCGCTGCACATGGTCGAAGACCGCCGTGCGCAGATCCAGGATCAGGCCCTCGCCGATGCGCGCGGACAGCCACCGGATCAGGATCCCCAGGCCGTTGTCCAGCACCGCGACCAGGCCGATGACGATCGCCAGCGTGACGACCGAGCGCGGCGCGGAATGCCCGACGATGTCGTTGACCACCCGCCCCGCCAGCACCGGATTGGCCACCTCCAGCAGCGCCGAGACCACGCTGAATATGAGGAATCCGATCAGGAGGGCCCGGTGCGGTCGCGCGAACCGCAGAATCCGCCACGCGGTGGCGCGCCGGAACGAGCGACGCTCCTGCGGCGCGTTCGCCTGCCGATACAGCTGGCTCCACGCCACCGATTCGATAGTCATCCTCAGTCCCTTCAGTCCCGGCCCATTGAACTCCGGTGCACCGACACTAAGACCTGAACAATGGTTGAGGACAAGTCTTTCCGCGGCGGATCTCGTTCGCGTCCGGCGAAATTGCCTGGACGAGACCGCATGAGGGTGCCGAGCCCACGCCGCGCCCGGCGCCCGTGGGGTTGTCGGACATCGACCCGGGTCCGGCCGCCGTCGCACCGCTGCGGATCGGATCCATCGGCTCGACGGCGGCACGAGCGTCCGGCGCTGCGGCCCGGACTCGCGATCACTCCTGGACGCCCCGGTTTCGTGGACGCCTGTGCGCGTCTGACCGGCTGCTGCGCAAGATCGTTCTAGGCTCGGTGCCATGCATGCGATCCAGTACGAGACAGTCGGGGGCCCCGAGGTACTGCGGCTCGTCGAGTTACCGCTGCCCGAGCCCACGGGAGCGCAGGTGCGGGTGGCTGTGCGCGCGGCGGGGGTGAATCCCGCGGATTGGAAGACCCGGCAGGGGTTCATGGGCCCGCAGGAGCTCCCGCGCGTGGCTGGTTTCGAGATCGCCGGGGTGGTCGACGCCGTCGGCCCCGAGGCCCCGTGGCGAGTCGGCGACGAGGTCATGGGCTGGTCGAAGAACGGCGGCTACGCCGACTACGCACTCGCCGAGCGGCTGGCGGCCAAACCCGCCGGGCTGTCGTTTCCCGAGGCCGTCGCGATTCCCGTCGCGGCCAACACCGCGAGCGGCGGCCTGGAGGTGCTCGGCCTCGAGTCCGGCCAGACCCTGCTGGTGAACGGGGCGTCGGGTGCGGTCGGCGCGATGGCCGTGCAGCTGGCCCGGGCCGCGGGCATCGAGGTGATCGGGACCGCCTCGGCCGCGAATCAGGCGGTGGTGGCCCGGCTCAGCGCGGCCCCGACGACCTACGGCGAGGGCGTGGTCGAGCGGGTTCGCGCCCTGGCGCCCCGGGGCATCGACGCGGTCTTCGACTGCGCGGGGCACGGATTCCTCGATGCCGCAATCGAATTGCGCGGCAGCACCGACGGCGTCATCACCATCGCCGACGGCGACGCCGCGGAAAAGGGCGTGCGGTTCTATTCCCGGACCGAGGGCCCGGCACTGCAGGAGGTCGAGAAGGTCGCGCAGCGGGTTGCCGCCGGCGAATTCCTGCTGACCGGCCCAGCCCGCACCTATCCGCTGGCCGAGGCCGCCGCGGCGCAGCGCGAGAGCGAGACCGGCCACGGCCTGGGCAAGATCGTGCTGCTGCCGAGCTGATTCGGGCTAGGCACCCAGTCCGCGACGCAGCGCGTCCACGGTGGTCTCCGGTGAGGTGTTGAAGCAGAACCGGATGCCGGGCGACGCTTCGACGACGACGTTCAGGATGCGTTCGAACAGCAGCGTATAGGCAACGTTCGCGCGGAGTCCGGCGCCGATCATCACCAGCCCGAACGGCCCGTCCGCCAGGGCCTTTCGGACCTGCCGCTCGGCCTCGTCCGGATCGTTGCCGAGGTAGCAGGGCACCGCGTCGAAGCCCGCCTCCCGCAGCGCGCCGTTTCCGGCCTCGATCCGGGCCGTCATGGTCGCCTCGTCGAGGCCGGGGAGCTTGCTGTAGTCGAGCGCGGAGGGATGAAGGCCGATGGACAGAATGCGCTCGGTCGAGGTCTGCATGCGCTCGACGGTACGCGCGGCGGCCGGGCCCGGCAGTGTGTCGTCGTCAGCTGCGGGAATGCGGGTCTGTCGGGTGGGCTCGCCGCGCGTCCCGCCGGTCGGGGGATGGTCGGCCAGTCCGTATGGCCGGGGATGGCGACCGGCTTGCGGTGGTGTCGCCGCGTCCATCCGGGGATGGCCGGCCGATCCGCATGGCCGAGGACGGCAACCGGTTCCCCCGACCCGGCATAGGCTGGCGCTATGACCCAGACGTGGCTGCGGGCGTTGCGGAACGGGATCGACGGCGAGATCGACAGTGGTTTGCGACGTCGTGCCGAGTACGCCTCGGACGCCTCGAACTACCGGGTGCTGCCCACCGCGGTCGTATTCCCGCGCGGTGACGCCGATGTGGCGGCGACGCTGGCCGCGGCGCGCGAGGCGGGGGTGTCCGTCACCGCGCGCGGTGCGGGAACGTCCGTGGCGGGCAACGCGATCGGGCCCGGTATCGTGATCGACTTCAGCAGGCACATGTCCGCGGTGCTGGGCATCGATCCCGAAAACCGTTGCGCACGAGTTCAGCCGGGAGTGGTGCTGGCGCAGCTGCAGCGCGAGGCCGCGGTGCACGGGCTCCGCTTCGGACCCGATCCATCCACCCAGAATCGATGCACGCTGGGCGGCATGATCGGCAACAACGCGTGTGGACCGCGCGCAATGGCGTGGGGCCGCACCTCCGACACCCTGCGCGAGCTGCGCATACTCGACGGAATCGGCGCCGAGCGGGTGCTCGGCGCGGGCCTGGAGTCGGTGCCCAGGCTGACGGAGTTCACCCACGCGCACCTCGCTGTCATCCGCACCGAGCTGGGCCGCTTCGACCGCCAGGGTTCCGGATACGGTCTCGAACGGCTACTGCCCGAACGCAATCCCTCGGCGGCCGGTGCCTTCGCCGGTTCCGAGGGCACCTGCGGGCTGCTGCTGGAGGCGACGGTCGAGCTGGTGCCGGTGCCCCGCAACACCGTGCTCGTGGTGCTCGGATACCCCGATATGCCCACGGCCGCAGACGATGTCAAGGCGGTGGTGGCGAGCGGGCCCACGGCGGTCGAGGGGATCGACGCCCGGTTGGTGGACGTTGTCCGGGCGCACCGGGGAACGGTCCCGGACCTGCCGAAGGGACGCGGGTGGCTGTTCGTCGAGTTGCCCGGTGACACCGCGGACGAGGCATTCGACCGGGCGGTCGCGCTGTGCCGCACCGCGCACGCACTGGATTCCCGGATCATCGCCGATTCCGGTGTGGCGGCGGGGCTGTGGCGGATCCGGGCGGACGGCGTGGGCCTGGCCGGGCGCACCCCCGAGGGACATCCGGCCTGGCCGGGCTGGGAGGACGCCGCGGTGCCGCCCGAGCATCTCGGAGCCTACCTGCGCGAGTTCGAGGAGCTGATGCGCGCGCACGGCGTCGACGGACTGATGTACGGCCACGTCGGCGACGGATGCATTCATGTCCGGCTTGATCTGCCGATAGCCGATGCGCCGCAGCGGTTCCGGAGATTCCTCGAGGATGCCGCGGATCAGGTGGTACGCCACGGCGGCTCGCTGTCCGGCGAGCACGGCGACGGCCGGGCCCGCTCGGAACTGCTCTCGCGCATG
This sequence comes from Nocardia sp. GP40, assembly GCF_050434125.1. NCBI lineage: Bacteria > Bacillati > Actinomycetota > Actinomycetes > Mycobacteriales > Nocardiaceae > Nocardia > Nocardia sp. GP40. The sequence continues at coordinate 611,219 of NZ_JBNPVW010000002.1, forward strand.
TATTCCCCGGCGGCCCTGGACGCCTTCGCCGGATTCAAGGCCCTGTTCGATCCGGACGACGTGCTGAACCCGGGAGTTCTGGTGCGCCCCAAGGCAATCGATGCCGACCTGCGGCTGGTGGGCCTGCGCCCCGCGCCCGCGGCGGGCGGATTCGCCTACCCCGCCGACGGCGACATCGGCGCGGCCGTGCATCGCTGCGTCGGAATCGGCAAGTGCCGCGCCGATTCCCGCGCCACGGGCGGTTTCATGTGCCCGTCGTACCTGGCCACCGCCGATGAGAAGGACAGCACCCGCGGACGCGCCCGGGTCCTGCAGGAGGTGGTACGCGGCGCGCTGGATTGGCGCTCGGACGAGGTCGCGGAATCGCTGGACCTGTGCCTGTCCTGCAAGGCATGCGCGTCGGACTGCCCCGCCGGGGTCGACATGGCCACCTACAAATCCGAGGTCCTGCACCGCCGCTACCGGCATCGCCTCCGCCCGATCGACCACTACGCCCTGGGCTGGCTACCGCGCTGGCTCGCCGTGGGCGTCCGGGCGCCGCGCGCGGCCAACGCCGTCGCCGCGATCGGCCCCCTCCGCCGCGCCGGCTTCCGGCTGGCGGGCATGGACCCGCGCCGGGAGATGCCGCGATTGGCGGACAAGAGCTTTCGTCGCATGTGGGCCGAGCGGGGCGCTGACACCACGACGGGCGACGATCCCGGGATCATGCTCTGGATCGACAGTTTCACCGATGCGTTCGCCCCCGAGATCGCCTGGGCCGCGGTGGAACTCATCGAGTCGCTCGGGCACCGGGTGACGATTCCCGAACGCCGGGTGTGCTGCGGGCTCACCTGGATCAGCACCGGACAGCTCGACGGTGCGCGGCGGCGGCTGCGCGGCACGCTGGCCGCGCTGGATGCCCATGTGCGCGCCGGCGGTGTCGTGGTGGGGCTCGAGCCCTCGTGCACGGCCGCGCTGCGCTCCGACCTGCCCGAGCTGCTGCCCGACGATCCACGGGCGGCGGCGACCGCGCGTGCGGTGCGGACGCTGGCCGAATTCCTGACCGGGGACCCGGCCTGGCGTGCGCCGGACCGCCGCGGGCGGACCGTCGTCGTCCAACCGCACTGCCATCAGCACGCGATCATGGGTCACGACGCGGACCGCGCACTGCTCGAGCAAACGGGCGCGAAGATCACCGAAATTGCTGGTTGCTGTGGACTTGCCGGAAATTTCGGCATGCAATCCGGACATTACGACGTATCGGTCGCGGTTGCGGAAAACGGACTATTGCCCGCCCTGCGGAGGGGCGGTGCGGGGGCCGAATTCCTCGCGGACGGTTTCTCCTGTCGTACGCAGGCGGTCCAGCTCGACGGGCGCACCGGCCGACATCTCGCCCAATTCCTGCTGGAGCACTGAGTCCTTCGCTGAAGGCGCCCGTCGCGCGAGCGCTTACGGGCTTGGGATCAGCTGCCGAACGGCAGGGTGCCCGGGGCGATCTGATACCCGGAGCTGCCGGCGAAGACCCCGCCCATGATGTTGAGGATCGCATTCAGCAGGTTGGTAATCATTCGAGCCCTCCATTGCGTATGCCAATCGATTGCCGATTAGCTCAATCGGGCTGAAAATCGTCCGGTTCGGCGGACGCGTTACACGGTACTGTTCGACGGATCAACGGTGCGGATCCCGGTTCCCCGCCCCGGGAGCAGGATCCGGCGCCGCGGATCCCGGGACGGACGGGGCGGCATCGTGGCCGATCCGCGCCCGGCGCACAATGTCCCGGTGGATACGAGGATCGATGCCGCGCGGACGGTGACCGCCGAGCGCCCGATCGATCTCGCCAACACCGTTGCGCCGCTGCGGCGCGGCCACGGTGATCCCTGTCACACCGTCGCGCGCGATGGGGCACACTGGCGGGCCTCGAGGCTGCCGACCGGCCCGGTCACCTACCGACTGGCCCAGGCCGGGCCGCGGGCGGTGACGGCTCAGGCCTGGGGTCCGGGTGCGGCGGAACTGGTCGACCGGCTGCCGGGGATGCTCTGCCTCGACGAGGACGTCGCGGACTTCGCCCCGGTGCATCCGAAGATCGCCGAGGCGCACCGGCGCCACCCGGGCCTGCGGATGCTGCGCACCGGCCTGATCTTCGAGGCGCTGGCGCCCGCGGTCCTCGAACAGCGCGTGCACACCGCGTCCGCGCGGGCGTCGTGGCGCCGGCTGGTGTGGAAATTCGGCGATCCGGCCCCGGGCCCCACCCCCGTCCCGATGCGGGTGCCGCCGCATGCGCAGACCTGGCGGCGCATCCCGTCCTGGGACTACCACCGCGCCAATGTCGATCCACAGCGCTCTCGGACCATCGTGCTGGCGGCGCGGATGGCCGACAAGCTCGAACAGGCCGCGACGATGGATCCCGCCGCCGCCGCCCAACGCCTGCGTACGGTTCCGGGCATCGGCGTGTGGACCGCCGCGGAGACCGCCCAGCGTGCCCTCGGCGACTCGGATGCCCTGTCGGTCGGCGATTTCCATCTGGCCGCGACCATCGGCTGGACCCTGCTGGGCCACCCGATCGACGACGACGCGATGGTCGAATACCTCGAACCCCTTCGCCCGCACCGCTACCGGGCCGTGCGGCTGCTGGAGATCTCCGGTCAGGCGCACAAGCCCAAGTTCGGCCCCCGCACCCCGCTGGTCGACATCACCCGCATCTGACCGGGCTAGCGCTGATCCATCGCCGCGTTCGCGGCGGCCTCGGTGCGAGACAGGGCTTCGGGCACCGGGATCCGGCCCAGAAACATCTCCGACAGTCCCTGGGTGAGCACGTCGAAGGCGGCCGGGAACCCCGGTCCGCCGCCGCTGGGGATGCGGGGACCGCGCAACACATCGAAGAAGGGCGAGACATCGATTCCTTTGTGGGCCCAGTAATCTCGATAGATGCCCTGGTCGGCGACGACGGCGGGAATGCTCGCGCCGTCCCGGGCGAGGTAGGCCTGACTCTGCGCGCCGCCGAGCCAGGCCAGCAGCCGGCGGACCGCCTCGGGGTGTGGCGTCGCGGCACTGGCCACGACGCCGATCGCGTTGTCGGTGCTGACCCGCCCTGCCGGACCCTGCGGGATCATCGCCACTCCCCATGCGAACTTCGCCTGCTGGGCGATCTGCGCGAGGTTGTACGTCCCGGACTGGAACAGCGCCAGCTTCCCCTGTAGGAAGGCATTTCTGGTGAAATCGGTGTTGTCGTTGGTGTCGGCCGCCGAAGGCGAGAGGTGCTCGGCGATCAGCCGCACCAGATAGTCGAAGGCCTGGGCACCCTCGGGGCTGTCGAAGACGAATCGCTGGTCCGGCCCCTGTAGACGCCCACCGGCCGAACCCAGGAACGGCAGCATGATCGACTGGAAATCGTTGGCGGCGTTGTACGGCCACGGCGCAACGGCCGCCAGCCGCCGCAGCAGCGGGGTGAAGGTGTCCTGCGCCGCGGGACCCCAGCGCAGCGTGGACAATTCGTCCGGGTCGACGTGTGCGGCCGCGAGCAGGTCCCGGTTGTAGTACACCGCCGTGCCGCCGTCCACGAATTGCGGTATCGCCCAGAGCTTTCCGCGGCGGGTGTACTGCGCCACGGCGGCCGGATCCCAGGCCCGCGCGGCATTCGGGCCCAGCAGCGCGCCGATGTCCATGAGCCGGCCCGCGTCGGCGTAGTCCTCGTACAGGTTCGACCAGTACACGTCGTCGGCGGTGCCCCCGGCCACGTCCAGCCGCAGCTTCTCCTGGTAGTTGGCCCACGGCACCACCGTGATCCGCACTTCCACGTCCGGATTCGCGCGCTGGAAGGCATCGAGCGAGGCCCGGTACGCGGGAACGAAACTCTGATCCCAGATCCGCATGCGCAGCACCGTGCGGCCCGATCCGTCGCCGCTGTGCCCGAGCCACAACGCCGCCGCGACGAGCAGTGCGACGCTGAGCGCCAGGCCCAGGACGACTCGTGTCGAGGTCTTCATTTCAGCCCCGTCCACGCGATCGACCGCAGCACCTGTCGCTGGAACACCACGAACAGCAGTACCAGCGGCACGATCGCCAGCGTGGTCGCGGCCATCACCAGGGTCCACTGGGCGTTGTACCGGGTCTGCAGGCTCGCGGTGGAGACGGTCAGCACCCGCCAGGTGTCCCCGCTCGAGGCCACCAGCGGCCACATGAAGTTGTTCCACTGCGACACGATGGTTATCAGCGCGAGCGTGGCGAGGATCGGGCGGCTCATCGGGACCATCACGTGGACGAGGATGTCCAGCGTGTTCGCACCGTCCAGCCGTGCGGCGCCGAGCAATTCCTCCGGGATCCCGCGGAAGTACTGGCGCAACAGGAAGATTGCGTACGGGGAGGCCAGCACGAACGGAAGAATCAACGCCCAGAACGTATTCAGCCAGTGCAGCTTCGCGAACATCAGGTACAGCGGGATGAGGGTGACCATCGAGGGCACCATCATGGTGCCGAGATAGACCCAGAACAGCGCCTCGCGGCCGGGAAATTTGGTGCGGGCGAACGCGTATGCGGCCAGGATCGAGGTGAACAGCTGTCCCCCGGTGATGAATACCGTCATCAGCGCGGTGACCAGTACCGCCCGGCCGAGTCCATGCTGCAGCACCGTCGAGAAGTTGTCCCAGGTCGGCGGATCCGGCAGAGCCAGCGCGGACTCGTTCGCGAATTGCCCGGGTGTCTTGATCGCGGTGAGCGCGCTGAGCACGAGTGGTGCCACCGTGAGCAACGCGCCGCACAAGAGCAGCAGATATACCGCGCCGGTGCGGAAAAGGCCTGGGGCGGTGATTCGTTCGGAGCGGGCGCGACACTCACGCACCGAACCGGGCGCGGTCTCAGAACTCATACGCGGTCCGATTCCGGAAGTACCGGTGCTGCGCCAGCGTGATCGCGAACATCACCACGAACACCACGATCGCCATCACCGCCGCCCGCCCCGGCCGCGCCGCGTCGAAGGCCTCGGAAAAGATCCGCATCGCCACCACATCGGTGTGGTTCCCGGGCCCGCCCCGGGTCAGCGCATACACCGAATCGAAGGTCTGGAATGCGGTGAGAACCCCTGTGACCAGGACGAAGAACATGGTCGGTCGCAGCAGCGGCAGCAGCACCCAGCGGATCCGCCGCCACCCGCTCGCCCCGTCCAGCGCGCCCGCGTCCAGGATCTCCTGCGGAATGGCCCGCAGCCCGGCCACGAAGAACAGCGCCACATAGCCGAAATTCGACCAGATGCTCACCGCGGCAACCGAGGGCAGCGCCAGGGCCGGATCGGACAGCCACTCGATCCGGCGCCCCAGCAGCGCATCGATCGCACCGCCGGTCGGCGCGAAGAGCCACTGCCACACCACGCCCACCGCGACCGGCGCGCACATCCACGGCAACGCGAAGACCACCCGCAGCGCCGTCCCGCCGCGCCGCCGGGCCAGGGGCGCGGCGACGGCGAAGCCGAGCACGGTCTGCACCGGCACCACGATGACCGCCAGCGCCAGCGTCACCAGCAGCGCATGCCCGAAATCCCGATCACCCAGTACCGCACGCCAATTGCGCAGGCCCACGAACCGCATGGGCCCCAGCAGATTCCAGCTGTGCAGGCTCAGCCAGGCCACGACCGCGATCGGCAGCAGCAGAAAACAGCCGACCCCGACCAGGCTCGGCAGCAGCAGCGCATAACTTGTCAGCGCACGACGCATCTCACGTCGGTTCACACCGTGCGAACCTACCCGTGCACCGCCGCGCTCGCTTACCACCGTCGGCGAGGTGTGTTGTGTGCCTCGCGCTGACGGTGCACATCGCCGCGATTGGTGAGCCGCACGCGGTCTGTCCCGCTCTCGCTGAATTGGCCCTCGGACATCGCTGTTGGTTGATCCCGGGGCGCGACCCGATGGGGCGCACGCCGACATCCTCCCGATCGATCATGGATTTCCGCCGATCAGCGGGTGAGGATCGATCGCACGGCGGGTGACTGCGCGCGCAGTGCTGCCGGTCGACTTCAGCCCGCCCGATGCGATCTACCCCGGTGCGGCTTCCCGTCGGAGAATCCGGACCTGGCCGTCGGCGTACCTGTAGGTCATCCAGGCGGCCGAGACCGCGAGCGGAGGGACGGCGGATCAGTTGGTGGGCCCGCCCGCGACGTAGATGACCTGCCCCGAGACGAAGCCCGCGCCCTCGCTCACCAGGAACGATGCCGTGTGCGCGATATCCTCGGGACGTCCGACCCGCTGGACCGGGATCTGAGCGGCGGCGGCCTTCTGGAAGTCCTCGAATCCGACGCCAACCCGCGCGGCGGTCGCGGCGGTCATATCGGTGACGATGAAGCCCGGGGCGATGGCATTGGCGGTGACGCCGAACTTACCCAGTTCGAACGCGAGGGTTTTGGTGAATCCCTGCATGCCCGCCTTGGCCGCGGAGTAGTTGGCCTGCCCGCGGTTGCCCAGCGCCGAGGTGCTCGACAGGTTCACGATGCGGCCCCACTTCGCCTCCACCATGTAGGACTGCACCGCGCGGGTGAGCAGGAAGGCGCCGCGCAGGTGCACGCCCATCACCGCGTCCCAGTCATCGACGCTCATTTTGAACAGCAGATTGTCGCGCAGGATGCCCGCGTTGTTGACCACCACGGTCGGCCCGCCCAGCGAGCCGGCCAGTTCCTCGACGGCCGCGGCCACCGAGGCCTCGTTGGACACGTCCGCGCCCAGCGCCACCGCCTTCCCGCCCGCATCGGTGATGGCCGCGACGGTGTCGGCACAGTGCGCCGCATCGAGGTCGAGCACGCCCACGGCCAGCCCGTCGGCGGCCAGGCGCTTGGCGACCGCGGCGCCGATCCCGCGGGCGGCTCCGGAAACTACGGCAACTTTATCGGCCATGGTGGTGTGCTCCTGTCGTCTGCTGTGGGCCAGTCCACTGAGCAGCATACGAACCGGAGAGTAGGTATCAGTTCACAACCGGGGAACTCACGAGGTCCACAGCGTCCAGACGGCGCTGTGGCCGCTGCCCTGGCAGACCAGGGCGCGGCCGTCGGAGGTCCGCGCGCTCTTGTCGGTGGCCGGGGTGCAGGCGGTGCCGTTGGTGTACACGGCGGTCGAGACGTTGTACGGCCCGGTCCAGCGGTAACCGCCGCTGCCCTGCAGGCACAACAGGGTGCTGCTGTCGGCCGCGGTGCCGATGAGTGCGGCCTGTGCGGCGGTGCACGTCTCGCCCTGGACGACGCCGACCGGCGCGCTGTTGGATGCGGCCGTCGTGGTCGTGGTGACCGGTGCGGCGGTGACCGGCGCGGTCGACGGTGCGAGCGCGGCGCTCTGCGTCGCCGGCGCGACCGTGGGGGTACCCGAGGCCGCCTGCGTATGGAACGGGTTGTGCGGCACCGTGAATCCGGACATGACCAGCAGCCCGCCGACGATCATCACCTCCGCGACGCCCATCATCATCGCGAACAGTGCCATGATGCGGCCGCGCGGATGGCCGAAGGAGATGAGCCCGAACACGATCGCCACCGGGAACAATCCCAGCAGCGCGCCGACCAGCGCGACGATCGAATACGGATTGACGATCGGCGGCGCCTCGACCCGCACCCGCCCGGACCGCCGGCGGCTCCTCGACTCGTACGACTCGTCCTCCTCGGACGCGTGCGGGCGCCGCCGCACGGTGCCGGTCTCGTATGCCTCCTCCTCGGCGGCCGCGCCCCGGCGGGATTGTCCGGTGTCGTACAGCCTTTCGGTCACCTCGACCACCTGCCGGTGCGCGCCGGTGTCGTGCGGCTGTTCCGCCGCGGGAGCCACCGGCTCGTCTGCCGCACTGTCATAGGACTCTTCGAGTTCGGAAACCGGGTTTCGGCGGGATTGTCCGGTGTCATAGGCCTTCTCTATCGCGGGAGTCGAACGGTGTGTCTGGTGTCCGCTGTCGGAGACCGGTTCCGCCACGGCGGCTGGTAGTCGGTGCGTCTGTATGTCGTCGTAGTCCGGGGCCGGTGCGGACGAGCGGATCGGCTGTCCACCGGGGTACCCGCGGTCGGGTGCGGGTAGTCGGGTGGACTGTCCGTTGATGTAGTCACGGTCGGGTGCGGGTGCGGTCGGCCGGACCGGCTGTCCGTTGGGGTGGCCGCGGTCGGTTGGTGGTCGGTGGGACTGTCCGTTGGCATAGTTCGTGGTCGGCTCGGGCAGTCGAAGCGCCTGTCCGTTACCGGACCAGTCGTCCGGCGCCCGGCCGACCTGGCCGTTGGCGTATCCGGCTTCAGAAGGGGAGGAAGACAGGCGGGCGGTATACCGGTTGCTGTCGTCTTCCGACGGGGATAGCCGGGCCGTATGCCCGTTGGTGTAGCCGACTTCCGATGGGGAGGGGGACAGTCGCGCGGTGTACCCGTTGCTGTAGTCGGCTTCCGTCGGGGCGGGAGAGAGCCGGGCTGTCCGGCCGTTGGCGTAGTTGGCCTCTGACGGCGAGGCGGGTAGTCGGGGAGCGTTCCCATTGGTGGAGTCGGCTTCCGACGGGGCGGCCGGTAATCGGGGCGCATGTCCGTTGGTGCGGTTGGCTTCTGACGGAGAAGCGGGCAGTCGGAAGGCTTGTCCGTTGGCGTAGTTGGATTCCGGCGGTGACGCGGGTAGTCGGGGCGCATGTCCGTTGGCGCCGTTGGTTTCCGATGGCGAAGCCGGTAGCCGGTGAGCGTTCCCGTTGGCGTGGCCGGCTTCCGTAGGGGAGGCCGGTAATCGGCGAGTCTGCGCGGTCGGGTAGACACCCTCGACCCCGGACGGCGCGTTCCGGACGGCCTGTCCATTGGAATAGCCCCCGTCCGATATCGGATCGGGTAGACCTGGAGCTCGTCCGTTGGCGGGGGCGCCGTTTCGCGCGGCGGATGCAGCGCGCTGTCCATTGACGTAGCGCTCATCCGGACGCCGATCCTCCCACGGCTCCGCGGCGGGCGCCTGCATCGGACTGTTCAATACCGTGTCCCAGGGATCCGCGGCGGGCGCCTGGACGGGCAGATCCACGGGCTGCCAATGCCGATCCTGTGCGGTAGGGGCCTGCACGCCGCGAGTCTGCGACTCGGCAACCGGCCACGGACCGCCCGGGGGTGCCCATCCCTCGGCGTCGGACTGGTTGCGGCGCGCCATGCGGTTCCTCTCACTCGAGCAGGAACCCTGTGCGATGGACCCGCCCCGTACCGAAGAGAATAGGTGCCAGGGCGCAGGAGCGATATCCGATCCGAATCGCGGTGTGCGTCGGCGGCCCGCGGCCGGCGGCGAATCTTCACCGTGTCGGCCCTGGTCATCGTCGTGATTCGCCGCTACCCAGGCCCGCCGGGCGTCAACCCCTTTCCGCCCGGCGGATGTGCCTGGGCCCTAATGCGCGCAGTGCTCCGACAGGACCCGCTCACCGACCATCGCCGTGCGTAGTCGCAGCATTGAACCCGCAACCCAGAACAAGAAGCGGTCGTAGCCGTTGAGCGGCACATGCGCCGGGCGGCCCCGGAACAGCGTGCGGGGCACCGGGGCGCAATGGCGGGTCGGCCTGCGGGCCGCCGGCGCGACCAGATACAGCGTGGCGCCCTTCCGGCCGGGGGCGGGAGTGTGGCGCGCGGGCGCGTCTGCCCGCCGGGCGCCGGTGCGGCTGGTAACGGCCCCTCTGACCGCCGGGGTGTTCACGGCAGGGCCCGCTCGTCGAGTACGCAGCGGCCCTCTTCGACCAGGACGGCGCGGGCTCGGCGGCGCACCCGGCACAGGTCGACCGAGCACTCCAGGTGCAATTGCATTGCGGCGTGGGCCTGTTCGACGGTCATGATGCCCGGATCGACCCCGCAACGTAGTAGTCCCGCCACGGGCATGTTCAGGTTGGTCAGCTGCACGACAGGGCTCCCTCGCGTTGTTGTCCGCGTCGTCGCGGTGGCGGCTGGTCGTCCCAGGGCTGCTGATGGATTGCCATGCCGAGTGCTTCCAGGAGCGTCAGTCCCACCTTGGTCGCCAGACCCCCGACCGAATCGAGCAGTGGGGGCACCGCTTCGGCAACCTGCAATGCGGCCACCGCCTGTGCACAGGTCAGGGTCCGGCCGGGCAGATACGAGACCACCCAGCCCTCCTGCCCGACGCTGCGGGCCCTGTGGGGGGTGCGGTCGCTGGTCATCAACGACGACCCGATGACGTGTACTGCCATGACTCCTCGTTCCTGCGTGCGAATCCTGATGGTGCCCGGAGGTTTCGAGATCGCGCCGTCCACAGAGCGCGTGTACCAGAGATGTTAACTCCGAGCACACATCCAGCATCCGCCAATCGCCGTAGGGACGCGCCCGGATTGGATATCCATGGCGAATTCGGGCGAATGTCCAGCAGCGAATCCATCTGGGGGAGGAAGATTCTCCATAGTGGACGAGAGGCCCCCTGTCGATGCGACGGAGGCCGGGGCGGGGAGCGCGCAAGGGGGCTCCACTCTCCCCCGGCCAGTGCTTGATGCCGGCGGCATCCGAATGGAACGGAGTGTGCTGTGCCTGAAAGTTCCGAAACGAGTGCCGACAACACCTCGTCGTCGACCCTGCCGAGACGCCAGCTCGGAAGACACCTGCGGGACTGGCGAACTCAGTCGGGTCAGACCATCGCGGAGGCGGCGCGGCTGATGGAGTGGGGCGCTAGCACGCTGCAGCGCCTGGAGAAGGGACAGGCAGATCGCATACGCACCATAGACATTCAGGAACTTTGCCGCATCTACGGCATCCCGGAGGAATTCGCCGAGGGACTCAAGGGCCTGGCCCAGCAGGCCGCGGTGAAGAGCTGGTGGCACGCCTACGGTGACCTGATCCCCGAAAACTTCGATGTCTTCGTGGGTTTGGAGGCATCGGCGCAGCGCCTGACCTCCCACCAGTCTGAACTGGTTCCGGGCCTGCTGCAGATCGCCGAATACGCCCGTGCGCTGAACGGCCTGGGCTATCCCGGGGACACCGAGGCGGAGCTGGAGCGGCGGGTCCAGCTGCGACTTCAGCGGCAGGCCTTGATAACTCGCAGAAATCACCCGGCAACCCTGAACGTGGTGCTGGACGAGTCCGTGTTGCGCCGCGTCGTCGGAAGTGCAAGGGTGATGGCGGCGCAGCTTCGGCACTTGGCCGACATCAGTACTCGGGACAATGTCACGCTGCGCATCTTGCCCTTCGCAGCCGGTGTCCCCCTGGGGCTTTCGCCAGGCCCGTTCGTAATTCTCGAGTTCGGTACCGACAGCAAGGGGCAGCCGGTGGAGCCTCCCGTGGTGTACGTGGAGGGTTTCACCGGAGACCTGTATCTCGAGAGGAAAGCCGACGTGTGTCGGTATCGACAGGCGCACGAGGCTCTGCAGCGCAGCGCGTTGGACGTTGACAGCAGCAGGCAACTGCTTCGGCAGATCGCGAAGGAATACATGGCATGAGTGGGGTCCCGCGCTGTGCGAACCGCGCTCGCGCCGGAAAGGACGAGAGGATGAGCACAGAGCTGGACGGCGCTCGGTGGTTCAAGAGCAGTCGTAGCGGCGCGGGCAAGGAGTGCGTCGAGGTCGCTTTTCTAGGCACCGGGCGGGTCGGCATCCGGGACAGCAAGAATCCGGGCGGTCCGGCGCTGATCTTCGGCCCGGACGACTGGGCGTCGTTCACCTCGGCGGTGTGCGGCGGGCGCTTCGACCACTGATCGCCGCACGCTGGGCGGGTCCGGCATCCGGGCGCGGACCCGCCCGGGGTGCCATCGGCGTGGCCGAATATTCGCTGTTCGGCCCGAGTGGCGGTGATGATCACGAAACGGTGGCCGTTGTGCAACGAAACCATGTTTGCCAATGTCTGTTATGGGTAAGCCCTATATGTGGACCGAGGGCTGAAAAATACTCCGCGGTACCGCAAGCCGTTGCCCGGCGATTGGGTGGAACGCCTGATTGTGGGAATGCTGTTCGCGGTATCGGCCGGCGGTGTGTACACACTGACCGGGGCGGTGTTTTCGGCGTTGCTCATCGGCCTGCTCGTCGCGGGCGTGGCCGTCGGGGTGGTCACCCAGCTCTAGCCCGCCGCGGGCCCACGCCGCGAGGCTGATTCCCAGGCCAGGGCCCTGCCGTAAAGCATTCCCACCGAACACCACACTGCCCCGTCCCGATCGACCATCGGGACGGGGCAGTGTGGTGTCCGGCTACCGCCGGAAGAGCTTGTTGCCCAGCCAGGCGATCGGATCGTATTTCCGGTCGGCGACCCGTTCCTTCATCGGAATCAGGGCGTTGTCGGTGATCTTGATATGTTCCGGGCACACATCGGTGCAGCACTTGGTGATATTGCAGAGGCCCAGACCGAATTCGTCCTGCGCCATATCACGACGATCGGCCACATCCAGCGGGTGCATTTCCAGCTCCGCGACCCGCATCAGATACCGCGGGCCCGAGAAGGCGGCCTTGTTGTCCTCGTGATCGCGCACCACGTGACAGGTGTTCTGGCACAGGAAGCACTCGATGCACTTGCGGAACTCCTGCGACCGCTCCACGTCGACCTGCTGCATCCGGTAGTCACCGGGCTTCAGGTCGGCCGGTGGGGTGAACGACGGGATCTCCCGGGCCTTCTGATAGTTGAACGACACGTCGGTCACCAGATCGCGGATCACCGGGAAGGTGCGCATCGGGGTCACCGTCACGACCTCCTCCCGGGTGAAGGTGGACATGCGCGTCATGCACAGCAGCCGCGGGCGGCCGTTGACCTCGGCCGAACAGGATCCGCACTTGCCCGCCTTGCAGTTCCAGCGCACGGCCAGATCGGGCGCCTGGGTGGCCTGCAGACGGTGGATGATGTCGAGCACGACCTCGCCCTCGTTCACCTCGACGGTGAAGTCCGCCAGGGCGCCACCCTCGGTGTCGCCGCGCCATACTCGGAATTGGGCGTCGTAACCCATTGCTACGCATCCCCTTTCACGGAGGATTCTGCTGCCGCCGGATGATCGACGAGTTCTGCAGGGGTGTAATACTTCTCGAGTTCGCCGAGGTCGAATAGCGCGAGCAGCTCCTCGCGCATCGGCTGCTGCGGCTCGATGGTGACGGTGACCGCGGGCACGGTCTGGCCCACCCCGTCCGGATCGACTCGGCAGACCAGCAGCGTATTGCGCCAGTCCGCGTCCATCTTCGGATGATCGTCGCGGGTGTGCCCGCCCCGGCTCTCGGTGCGCAGCAGCGCCGCGTGGGCCACACATTCGCTGACCAGCAACATGTTTCGCAGATCCAGCGCCAGGTGCCAGCCCGGGTTGAACGCCCGCTTGCCCTGCACGGTGACGTGGTCGAAGCGCTCGCGCAGCTCGCCGAGCTTCTCGATGGCCTCCTGCAGCTCGTGTTCCTTGCGGATGATGCCGACCAGATCGTTCATGGTCTGCTGCATGTCGGAGTGCAGGGTGTACGGGTTCTCGGCCGCGCCGTCGGCGGGCGGATCGAACGGCGCCAGCGCGGTTTTCTCGGCCATCTCGATATCGGCCTCGGACACCGCGGGACGATCGGCGAGCCCCTCGACGTAGGAGGCCGCGCCCAGGCCCGCGCGGCGGCCGAAGACCAGCAGGTCCGACAGCGAGTTGCCGCCGAGCCGGTTGGATCCGTGCATGCCGCCGGAACATTCACCGGCAGCGAACAATCCGGGCACCGCCGCGGCCCCGGTGTCCGGGTCCACCTCGATACCGCCCATGACGTAGTGGCAGGTCGGCCCGACCTCCATCGGCTCGCTCGTGATGTCCACGTCCGCAAGCTCTTTGAACTGATGGTGCATCGAGGGCAGCCGCCTGAGGATCTCCTCGGCGGGCAGCCGGGAAGCGATATCGAGGTAGACGCCGCCGTGCGGGGTGCCGCGGCCCGCCTTGACCTCCTCGTTGATGGCGCGAGCCACCTCGTCACGCGGGAGCAGGTCCGGGGTGCGGCGCGCGGAATCGTTGTCGCGCAACCACTGATCGGCCTCCTCCTCGGTCTCGGCGTACTGCCCCTTGAAGACCGCGGGAATGTAGTCGAACATGAACCGCTTGCCCTCGGTGTTCTTCAGCACCCCGCCGTCGCCGCGCACACCCTCGGTGACCAGGATGCCCTTCACGCTCGGCGGCCAGACCATTCCGGTCGGATGGAACTGCAGGAACTCCATGTTGATCAGCGTCGCCCCGGCCCGCAGCGCCAGCGCGTGCCCGTCGCCGGTGTACTCCCAGGAATTGGAGGTCACCTTGTAGGACTTGCCGATTCCGCCCGTCGCCAGCACCACCGCAGGGGTCTCGAACAGGATGAAGTTGCCCGATTCGCGCCAGTACCCGAAGGCCCCGGCGATCCGGTCGCCGTCCTTGATCAGGTCGGAGATGGTGCATTCGGCGAAAACCTTGATGCGCGACTCGTAGTCGCCGGTGGCCGCGAAATCCTCCTGCTGCAGCGAGACGATCTTCTGCTGCATGGTGCGGATGATCTCGAGGCCGGTGCGGTCGCCGACGTGCGCCAGGCGCGGATAGGTGTGGCCGCCGAAGTTGCGCTGGCTGATTCGCCCGTCCGCCGTCCGATCGAACAGCGCCCCATAGGTTTCCAGCTCCCAGACCCGGTCGGGGGCCTCGAGGGCGTGCAGCTCGGCCATCCGCCAGTTGTTCAGGAACTTCCCGCCACGCATCGTGTCCTTGAAATGCGTTTGCCAGTTGTCCTTCTCGTTGGCGTTGCCCATCGACGCCGCGCAGCCGCCCTCGGCCATGACGGTGTGCGCCTTGCCGAACAGCGACTTGCACACCACCGCGACTGACAGGCCGTGTTCGCGCGCCTCGATCACCGCGCGCAGTCCGGCGCCGCCGGCACCGATCACCACGACGTCGTACTTGTGCCGTTCGACTTCAGGCATGGAACCGAATACTCCTGTAAGGGCAGGGATTTGGGGATGGTGAGGGGACCACTGCGGCGATCAGTTGACGAACCGGAGGTCCGTGAGGGTGCCGCTGGCCACGAGCATGACGTAGAAGTCGGTCAGCGCGAGGGTGCCCAGCGTGGTCCACGCCAGCGTCATGTGACGAGTGTTCAGCTTGGACACCTGGGTCCAGAACCAGTACCGCACCGGATGCGCGGAGAAGTGCTTCAGGCGCCCGCCCGCGATGTGCCGGCAGGAGTGGCACGAGAGCGTGTAGGCCCACAGCAGAATCACGTTGGCCACCAGGATGATGTTGCCCAGCCCGAAGCCGAATCCGCCGGTCTTGCCGTGGAAGGCCATGATCGCGTCGTAGGTGTTGACCAGCGAGACGATGACCGCGATGTAGAAGAAGTAGCGGTGTGCGTTCTGGATGATCAGCGGAAGTTTGGTCTCGCCGGTGTATTTCGCGTGCGGCTCGGCCACCGCGCAGGCCGGCGGGGAGAACCACACCGAGCGGTAGTAGGCCTTGCGGTAGTAGTAGCAGGTCAACCGGAACAGCAGCAGGAACGGCAGGGCCAGGAAGCCGAGCGGAATCCAGCTCGGCAGCGCGCCCACCCAGTGGCCGAAGTGGCTGGCGCCCGGCGCGCACGAGGTGCTGATGCACGGCGAATAGAACGGCGTCAGATAGTGGTAGTCCGGGACCCAATAGGCCGTCCGCACAAAGGCTCTGACCGTTGCGTATATGACGAATGCGGCCAGCCCGAGCACCGTCGCCAGCGGGGGTACCCACCAACGGTCGGTGCGCAGTGTGCGGTCCGCGATTCGTGCCCGGCCCCGGCTGAAGACTCCCGTGCCCGAATCGGTAGCTGAACGTGTTGCCAGTTCGCTCACAGCAGAATGCCTCGCTGATCTACCCCGTGGAACGTCATCGTTACCTCCGGCATCGAATGTGATGCTGAGCACCATACGGCACCTGCGCTATGGCCTGTCACGAGTCTCAGGAATATCGACCCGGCTCGATTCATATGATTTGCGCCACATTTTCTGATCATGGCCGGGCGTGCCGGAGGCGGGCGAACCCTAAGCAAATCTAATGAACTCGGTTGGCCAACAAGGTCATTCGGCACGGATTCGAATCGGTGCGTTTCGTATCGGAACTACCTTGCCGCGCTCCCGCGCACCAGCAACAACCCGGCGGACCATGATCGACGGGCGGGCGGAGCGTCCGCATCGATAGCGGCCGGGCATCGCCGATAGGGGTGTTCGGCGTATCCGAATGGCGGCGGGTGGGCGATGCGGTAGCTGGGCGAGTGGGCGCCGGAGGCGGCCGTCGCGCGCGAGTGGGGTGATCCGGTCGGTCGCAACAAGCCCGGCGATGCGAGCGGAACATCGCTCGGGCCCTTCGGCAGTTCCCAGGCTCGGCGGCCCAGGTGAACAGTCTGCCGTGTGGGGCGGCGACGCGTAGACGGCAGAAGCGGATCGGGCTTGGCGACACGGCAAAGCCCGGCCAGGGCACGCGCATCCAAGGACACGCACCGACGCGCCCGGCCGGACTACGCGAGGGGATTACGAAGCTGGATACCTATTTGGTGCGAGGCCGGGAGTGGAAGCCGAGGCCCTCGTCCTGTGCGCCCATCCACGCCGCCTCGTCGGACTTGCTGTCGGGCACGTAGATGACCTCCTGCTCGCGGCGTGAGGTGATCTCCGGTGGCGGCGCCTGCTCGAAGTCTTCGGAGTCGAGGAGCAGCCGCTCGAGGTCGTTTTCCAGACGCCGCACGGGATTGGCGTTCCCGTAGTGGTCCCGCAGCGTGCCGATGCACTTCTGCAGCTGGCTGACGACGGTATGGAGCTCTGCAATATCGCTGCGTGTCATCGAAACCTCCTCGAGCCCGTGTGGTGGACGACCGCTGCGCTGCGCCGCCCGAGTGTGCGATCCTGTGACTGACCGCACATCGTGATCTACAACACAGTAGCGGATCTTTGGCATCTTGGCTCGTCCGGAGCCTGAAACGCCTTGTCATCCGGCCGCGGCCAGTGCCGTGCCCGGTCCGCTCGTCGCGCCCCGCGCACGCTCGACGAGGGCGACGACCGCGACGGCTACCTCCTGTGGACGCTCCAGGATCACGCTGTGTCCCGCGCCGTCGAGGCGGACCAGTTCGGCCCCCGACAGCTGCGAGGCGAGCACCACCGAGTGTGCGAACGGGATCAGGATGTCGGCCGAACCGGCCAGCACCAGGGTCGGCAGATCGGCCAGCAGCCGCAGCGTCGAGTTCTCGTCGAACCGGATCAGCGAATCCAGGAAGCAGGCCATGGTCAGCAGCGGCGTGTCGTTGATCATGGTGGTGGCGAGGGCGAGCATGCGCGGGCTCACCGCCCGGGTGCCGAAACTTGCCTCGCGGATGATCGGTTCGAAGAGGTGACGGCTGAACCGCTTGGACGCCTGCATGACCCGCGGCGCCCGGCGCACCGCGACCTGTAGCGAGGTCACGGTGTGCCGGTTCAGGAACCGGGCCAGCCCGACGTGGGCGATGCCGCCGGCCGCCGCGGCGATCAGGCCGATGCCGGCGACGCGCGTGCCGATCGCCGCGGGAAACAGCCGGGCATAGGCGAGCACGACCATCGCGCCCATCGAATGTCCCACCAGGACAACCGGCCCCGCGGGGGCCACCGCGCGCAGCACCGCGTCCAGATCCCGGCCGAGCTGATCGATGGTGTAGGCGGCCGGGTCGGACGCGCCGGAGGCGCCGTGGCCGCGGTGGTCGTAGCGCACCATGCGCGCACCGCCGCCGGACCATTCCCCGTGCGAGAGCAGCTGTTCGCACACCAGGGACCAGGAGTCGGCGCGCAGGCAGTGGCCGTGTACGAACACGACGGTGAGTGGTGCGTCGGACGGGCCGAATTCGCGCACGGCGAGCGGGGTTCCGTCGTCCGCGCTGACGGTGATGTGATGGCCGTCGTAGTCGGCGGCGCGCACAGGTCCTACCCGCCCCGTGGGCTCCGCAGGACCCGCCGACTTGCCATCTCCTGTTGGTATGGACACAACGCCTCCTGTAAGAGTCGCTCTTGCCCGGTTGTCGGTAGATATTTCCGGCGTGTTAACCGCTCTAACCGGCCGTTATGCACATGTTGTGCGATTGTCGCCGCGCGTCGATTGCGGGCGGGCCGGTGTGGAGCCGGACGCTTACAGGTGTCATTAGGGAGGGTTCCCGATGGGTTTCTACCAATTTCTAGCCGATCTCTTATAGATCGATATAGATGCCCGCCTCGTGAGTTCTCAGATCTTTATACGACAATCTAGTAAATTATCTAGATTGCTGAATATTTACCGATCGCGACGGCGGATCCACCGCAAGAATCCCCGCCGGGTGCGCGTCGGACGACGGCGGTTGCACGCCTGGATCGGCGCGAGGCGGCGACGACCCCATTCACCGCCGGGCCCGTCGGTGCCGATGATCAACCGACAGCGACGGTTTCGCCCCGGCGGAGATGGTTCTCCGGTCGGTGCCGGAGCGTCAGGTCGCCGTGGTGCTTCGGGTCGAGGGCAGGAAGGGGGTCAGCAGGTTGGTCTCCGTGGACGGGCCCATCTGCCATTCGGCGATCCACGGGCCGGTGCCCTCGCTCGGGTCGATCACGCCGTCCTCGAGCCAGCTGTACCGTCCGTCGAGCACGCCGCGGGTCAGCCGGGTATCGGCGTCATCGGTGTTGTCCCACAGCTTGTCGAACAGCTCGCGCACCCGGACGCGGGACTGGCGGCAGAACACGTCGGCCAGTTCCTGTGCGGCCTCGGCCTGCGAATCACCCTGTGCGCGTAGTGCTTGCGCCCGCACGCAGGCCGCCGACATCGCGAACAGCTCCGCGCCGATATCGACGATGCGGCCCAGGAAGCCCTGGCGGTACTCGAGTTTGGCCTGCCAGCGCCCCATCGCGTACATCAGCGCCCGGGCCTGCTTGCGCGAGGACCTTTCGACGAAGCGCAGATGCCTTGCCAGCGGCCCGAATTCGGTGAATGTCGCGGGCATCGTGCCGGGCCCCACGGCCAGCTGCGGGAACCACTTGGCGTAGAAGCCGCTCGCGCCCACCGCCGCCCTGGCCTTGTCCTTGAACTCGGCATTGCGATCGACCAGCGCGCCGGCCGCGGCCATGTGCGCATCGGCCATCTCGCGGGCGATCAGCAGCCGCATGATCTCGCTCGAGCCCTCGAAGATCCGGTTGATGCGCAGATCGCGCAGCAACTGTTCGGCCCCGACGGCACGCTCGCCGCGGGCGCGCAGCGAGGCGGCGGTCTCGTAGCCGCGCCCGCCACGGATCTGTACGAGTTCGTCCGCGATCCGACAGCTCATCTCCGAGGCCCACAGTTTGGCCAGTGCCGCCTCGATCCGAATGTCGTTGCGGTCCTCGTCGCACATCGCCGCCGACAGGTCCAGTGCCGCCTCGAGGGCGAAAGTGGTTGCGGCGATGTAGGACAGCTTCTCCGCGACCGCGCCGTGCTCACCGACCGGGCGCCCCCACTGCACGCGGTTGACGGCCCATTCGCGCCCGATCTTCAGTGACCACTTGGCCGCGGCGGTGCACATCGCGGGGATCGCCAGGCGCCCGGCATTGAGGGTGGTGAGCGCGATCTTGAGGCCCTCGCCCTCGCGGCCGATCAGATTGCGCCGCGGCACGCGCACGTTGTGCATCCGGGTGACGCCGTTCTCGATGCCGTGCAGGCCCATGAAGGAGTTGCGGCGTTCCACGGTGATCCCAGGGGAATCGGCCTCCACCACGAATGCCGAGATGCCGCCGCGATGGCCCTCGCTCTTGGGGACCCGCGCCATGACGACCAGCAGTTCCGCCACCACGCCGTTGGTGGTCCACAGCTTGACGCCGTTGAGCTCGTAGGCCTCGCCGTCCGCGGTCGGGGTCGCGGTGCTGGCCATGCGCGCGGGGTCCGAGCCGACGTCGGGCTCGGTGAGCAGGAAGGCGCTGACCGCCCCGCGGGCGCAGCGCGGCAGGAATTCCCGCTTCTGCTCCGGGGTGCCGGCCAGCTTGAGCGGTTCGGGCACGCCGATCGACTGATGCGCCGAGAGCAGTACTCCCAGGCTGGGATGGGCGGAGCCGACGATCATCAGCGCCCGGTTGTATCCGACCTGCGAAAGTCCTTGTCCACCATAATCTTGCGGGATCTTGAGCCCGAAGCAGCCGAGATCGGCCAGCCCCTCGACGTACTCCGCGGGAATCTTCGACTCGGCCTCGATCCGGCCGCTGTCGATGGTTTCGCAGTAGGCGCGAAGTTTGGCCAGGAACTCCCCCATCCGGGCCTCGTCCGGGGCCGAGGGGCTCGGGAAGGGATGGATCAGGTCGAGCCGGAACCGGCCCAGGAACAGTTCCTTCGCGAAGGATGGCTTGGCCCACGTGGTTTCGCGAGATTCCTCGACGAGCGCGCGGGCCTGCTCCTCGGTGGCGTCGACTTTCGAAGTGGTCGCCATGATGTCCTCCTCGGACGTGACCGGAATCACATTCGAGTGTAGGAGCGTTTGTTACCAGCCGGTAGGGGATTGTGGAGATTTGTAGAATTAAGCAACGCTGCGGAGATACTTCCCGAAGTGCGGCACCGTGAACCCGATGGTGCCGCGCTCCGCGGAGTAGATCAGGCCCTTCTTGATCAGCCCGTCCCTGGCCGGCGACAGGGAGGCGGGGCGGCGGCCCAGCTCCTTGGCGATGGCCGCGGTCGCGACCGGGCCGTCGTCGCCGGACAACTCGGCCATGGCGCGCATGTACTCGCGCTCGGCCGGTGTCGCCCGCTCGTAGCGGGATCCGAAGAAGCCGACCGCGAGTTCCTCCTCCGCGGCGGGGGCGGCCAGCTCCACATCCTCGGCCGTGATCGGGCTCTGCGCGGCCAGATCCCAGGTGGCCTTGCCGTAGGCCTGCACGAAATACGGGTAGCCGTCGGCCTTGAGGTACAGCGAATCCAGCGCCTCCGGGGAAAATTTCACCTGCTCGCGGTCGGCGGGCGCGATGAGCGCCAGGTCGGCCGATTCGCGGTCGAGCCGATCGATGCGGTGATAGCTGAACAGCCGCTCGGAGTAGCTCTTCGAGGCCGAGAGCACCGCGGGCAGATGTGGCAGCCCCGCGCCCACCACGATCAGTGGCGCCGCCTCCTGACTCAATTCGTGGCAGGCCCCGCAGATCGCGGAGATGTCCGGCGCGGACAGATCCTGCATCTCGTCGATGAAGATCGCGATGCCGACGCCGATCTCGCGGGCCACCTGTGCCGCCTCCATCAGCAGTTCCACCAGGTCGATCTCGATATCGCCGGAGTCGGCGCGCCCGGTGACCGCGGGGACGTCGATGCCGGGCTGCCAGCGCTCCCGCATGCCCTTGTCCGCGGTGGAGCGCAGCGCGAAAGCCTTGAGTATGCCCAGGAAGTCGTCGACCATCTCCAGGTTGCGATGCGTCACCGCGATCGAGCGCACGGCCATGTGCAGCGCCGAGGCGAGCGGACGGCGCAGCTCCTGCTCGGGCCGGGCCTCCAATTTGCCTGTGCCCCAGTCTCGGGAGCGGGCGGCCGAGCGAAGCTGGTTGAGCAGCACGGTCTTTCCCACGCCGCGCAGGCCGGTCAGCATCACACTGCGTTCCGGCCGGCTCCGGGAGATTCGCTCGAGCACGATGTCGAACGCGTCGAGCTGCTTGGCGCGGCCCGCGAGTTCGGGCGGGCGCTGTCCGGCGCCGGGAGCATACGGATTCCGCACGGGGTCCATGCCGGTACACCGTAGCGCCTGTACGGGAAAATCTTCGGACGTCTAGGGCGATCCCTAGAGACGGCTATCGACCGGCATGCATCGCGCGGAACCGGCTGCCATAGAGCGATATTTCGGCAAACCGGATCGACCGGTCCTTCGGTCGGGTGCGGACGCGATATTGCGTGGACTCGGACGGCGGACGCCGTCGGCTCTCTAGGCTTGTCGGGAGTTCATATCCGGATATCGAGCGCAGGAGGGTCATGACCGAGGAGTCCGTTCCCACCGTCGCCGAGGTGGTCGAGTCCTGGAACGTGCCGGCCGAGGCGCCGGTCGCCACGCGCATCCGCCAGAACATACTCGCGGCCATCGAGCAGGGGCTCGACGATCCGCAACTGGTGGCCGACCTTGCCGTCGGACCACTGGTGATGGCGCTGGGCCGGCTCGAAGTGGGGCTGGCGCAGGCGCAGCGGCGCATCGAGGAACTCGAGCAGGCACTCGGTGGGCGATGAGCCGCGCGGTGCGCCGGGGTGTCGCATGTACGTCGATGTCCGACACGCCGACGCCGATGCGCGACACGTCGTTGATGGGAAGTGAAACAAGGGTCGCCGCGCTGTGTAACGGCGGCGAGTATCAGTTCGATATCCCCTGTGCCCGAGCCGATATCGGCTCGTTACCCGACATTCCGGGTCACAGAATCGCAGGTCGTGCCGGGGCTCTCCGACCCCGCACCCACACACTGAGCGTTGGGGTGGACAACCCCGCCGCGTAGCCGTAATCTTCTCGTGACTTGATGGAGTTTGTCGCTTCGCAGGAGAACGGCCCGTCGAGTTACCGCCTAATCGGCGCCCGGGTCGCGGCCCGTTCGCCGAACCGAGGACCCAGATGTAATGGGGTGAATCCTCGCCGGTCGCAAGGCCGGTGAGGTAGGACCGATCTTCCCGGCCCGAACCCGTCAGCTAACTCGGTCGGCGGGTGGATGGAAGAAACAGGAGACTCAGCTCGGTGGGTAAGCACAGTTTGCAACGGGAATCCCGGCTCCCGAATTCCGTCAAGGGTGCGATCGTTATGGGTGCGGTAGCCGCAACAACCGGTGCGATGCCGGCTGTTTCGGCGATGGCCCAGACCATCAACGTACCCGGTGTCGGAAACTTCGATGTGCCGGTCGATCCTTCGTTGACCCAGCAGGTCAAGGCCGTGAACCAGGCGCTGGCCGATCACGCCGACCTCATCAAGGATCACGCGGATCAGATCAAGGCCGCGCAGAAGCAGTTCGCGCCGCAGAGTCTGCAGCAGTCCGACATCCCGGGCCTCACCGCCGGCATTCCGAATCCGTTTGCCGCTCAGAACAAGAACACCGCCGCTGACGTCGCCCTCGATGCCGCCAAGAGCAAGCTCGGCGCGGAGTACATCTGGGGCGCCTCGGGTCCGTCGAACTTCGACTGCTCCGGCCTCGTGCAGTGGGCCTACAAGCAGGCTGGAATCAACCTGCCGCGCACCAGCTTCGAGCAGTCGCACGTCGGCAAGCCGGTCGCCCTTAAGGACCTGCAGCCCGGCGACCTGCTCGTCACCGAGGGCGGCGGCCACGTGCAGATGTACGCCGGCGACGGCAAGGTCATCCAGGCGCCGCAGTCGGGTGAGACCGTCAGCTACGCGCACGTGAACCCCAGTGAGATCGTTACCGCGCGTCGCGTAGCCTGATTCTGGGGCGAATGGCGATACTTCCGAGGGCCCTGCTTGGTTATGCTTCGCTGCCGTCTTCGGGCCCGTCGGGCGTATCGCACTGAGGAGCGAAACTGCCACCGACACAACCGAGCATAGCCCGGGTCGACTCCTGGACCTGGGCTGTTCGGCTGTTCAAAACCAGATCCGCCGCGGCATCGGCATGCCGCGGCGGACATGTGAAGGTGAACGGTGTCGCGGTCAAGCCCGCGCATCAGGTCAAGCCCGGTGACGAGGTCCGAGTCCGGCAGAGCGGACTCGAGCGCATCGTCATCGTCGAGCAGATCATCACCAAACGCGTCGGCGCCGCGATCGCCGCGCAATGCCTGATAGACAAGAGCCCGTCGCCGCCCGCACCCGAGATCGCGGCGGCCATGCCGCGCCGGGACCGCGGCGCGGGCCGCCCCACCAAACGCGAACGGCGCGAGACGGATCGCCTGCTAGGTCGTGACGCCGACCCGCCTCCCCGCGATGTCAGGCCAGACTGAGGTGCCACGCCAGTGCTCTCAGCGGCCGACGGTCAGGCCGTCGGTGCGGCCTTCGCCGCCAGGGCGGCGGCGGTGGCTGCGATCGCGATCGTCACCAAGGCCCCCAGCATCATCGCCGCCGCCTCGCCGCGGGCCAGCACGTGCAGCTGGGTGCCGATCGTGACCGCGGCGACCGGCACGCCGATCTGGGCCGCAGCCAGCGCGCCGTAGGTGATCGGCTGGCCCAGCAGACGCATCAGCACGTGAGCCAGCACCGCGGCCAGACCCAGACCCAGACCCAGCAGAATCAGGCGGGGCCGGTCGGCGAATTCGCGCAGATTCAGCTCGGCGCCCAGCCAGACGAAGAACAGTGGACTGAGGAACCCCTCGGTGATCGCGAAAAGCTGCCGCGCCACCCGCCGCGGCTCTCCGACTCCGGCCACCGCGAGTCCGGTCGCGAAGCCCGCCAACATGATCGACACGTGGGTGCGGGTCGCCACGGCGGCGAGGGTGAACAGCAGCGCCAGACTTACTCGCAATTCCAGAGCAAATTTTCGCTTCTCCGATACCTCATGGGCGCGATGACGCAGACCGGACCGCTCCAGATACCGCAGCACGAAGAACAGCACCACCGCGGAGGCGGCGACGGCCAGGGCGCCCAGCATGGCACGCCCCGCATCGGCGATGTCGATGACCAGTGGCAGCGCCACGATGGACGCGGTATCGGCCAGCGCCACCTGCGCCATCAGCTCCAGCACCGGCTTGCCGCTCAGACCCTGGGAATCGATGATCGGCAGTGCCAGGGCCGCCGAGGAGGAGGCGATCAGCACCGAGTACACCGCGCCGTGTCCGGTGCCGAACCACCCGGCCAGCGCGTAACCCGCCGCCGCGGCGACGATTCCGACCAGCACCGCCCGCATCGCCCCGACCGCCAGCGCCGAGCGCACCGCCGGATCCCGCACCGGCACATGGGTGCCCGCGACGAACATGACCAGCGCGAATCCCATATCGGCCAGAAAGGTGAAGGTGGGGTCGCCGGTGTGCAGGATTCCGAATCCCGTGGCGCCGAACAGTACTCCGGCCAGCAGCTCCCCCACGATCACCGGAACATGCCAGGCGCCCCGCCACGACAGCAGCGGGCCCGCCAGCCCGACCGCCAGCACCAACGCGAGCGTGGAGAAAGTCAACGGTTACTTCTTCGACTTCGACGAGCCGCCCGACTTCGCGGACTTCTTCGCCGCCTCGGCCGCCACCGGCTTGCCGTCGCGCATGGTGGCGAGTTTCGTTGGAATCGGAATATTCTCGTCGGCGTGATAGCACGCGCACACGCGGTGGTAGCCGTCGGCGATCTGCATCGGGGTGCCGGTGAACAGATCGCCGTGGACCAGCAGGATCGGGGACATATGCTTACCGGTCAGGATCTTCGCCAGATCCGCGCGCACGTGCGGATTGTCCGGCGGCAGCAGCGGCAGCTGGGCCGCGCGCAGGATGTCCTTGGCCTTCTTGTGCACCACCGGCGCGGAACGCAATTGGTCCACCAGAGCCATCACGGTGTCGGGGTCGGCCAGTAGCTCCAGATAATCGCCCGCGGCCGGGTAGTCGTGGGTCTCCGGCTCGTCCAGCCAGCGCACGGCGGGTTCGGTACTTGTCATCGGGTAAGGGTAGACGTCCACATCCGTGCGGCGAATGATTGGTAAACATTCAATCGGGTGAGGTCGCGGCACGGGCCGTTCGTCGTCGTGAGGGCGTCCGGACCCGATCCGCCCCCGCCGCGTGCGTGTCGGCGGCGTGGTTCACGGTTTCTCCTCGCCGGTCGGTGCTGGATCGGACGGCTCCGCCGCGGCGGCATCGGGAAAGGGCGCCGCGGCGTGCCTCGGCAGCGTCGCCTTGTCGATGGTCGAATCGAGCAGGGCGATGGTGTGGCCGGGCAACAGCGCCGCTCGGCCGGGTGGGGCTGCCGCGGGGACGGGCAGTGCGGTGCGCAGCCGGGTGGCCAGCGGCGAGACATCGTTGGTCGGTGTGTAGTCGAGCGCCAGTAGGTAGGGCCCGCGACGGGTGCGCGCGGCCGCGAGCACGGCCGTGCCGCTCGCGGTGTCGAAGGGGGCGATCCCGGCCCGGCGGGCCTGCGCCACGCCGTCGTGCTCGTCGGCCGAGAGGCCCGATGCCCAAGTGCCCCAGCCGATGCTGATCACCCGGCGGTGGTCGTGGATGTGGGCCGTCGCGTCCAGGGCGGCGTTGGCGGCGGCGTAGGCGGCCTGCCCGGGCGCTCCGAGCGACCCGGTGGCCGAGGAGCAGAGCAGGACGAAATCGACCGGATCGCCGGCGGTGAGCGTGAGTAGCCCGGTGACCGCACCGAGCTTCGGCTCGAACATTGCCGTCAGCAGATCCGGTGTCACGGCACCGAATTCGGCACCCCGCAGCGCGCCCGCCGAATGCACCAGACCGCGGATCGGTGAGCCGCACTCGCGGATGTCGTGCAGGGCGTTCGCCAGATCGCGCGGGTCGGTGACGTCGCAGCGCACCACCACTATCCGATCCTCGCGGCCCTCCAGCAGTGGTGGCAGCGGCCGCGGACGCCGGGTCAGCACCACCACGTCCCCGGCCCCGGCGTCGAGCAGCCAGCGTGCGGCCACCGCGCCGAGCGCGCCGAGCCCACCGGTCACGACATATGTCCCCGCGCAGGAGATGTCGAACGGATCCACGAGATCGGTTGCGGGCACGAATGTCCGGGATCGAACACCCTCGGGTCCGACCCGGACCTCGTCCGGTCCGCCCGTCCGCAGCACCAGTTCCGGCAGCTGCCAGGGTTCGTCATGGCCGGGCGCGACCCACACCAACCGCACCGGTCGCTCGGATTCCAGCTGCAGCGATCGAATCAGGCCCGCGATCGACTGCTGCACAGTGGAATTCGGATCACGCAGGACGACCGTCAGCGACGCTACCGCCGTATGGTCCACGATCCGCTGCAACAGCTTCAGAGCCTGTCCGACCGCCGCGACGATATCGTCGACCTCGGCCGCGACAGGCCATACCGCCACTACCGCAGTGAGCTCGGCACTTTCGGTCAGTGCGGAGGAGACGCCCGCAATCGCCTCGGCCGGATCCCGCGCTACCCGCACTACCGGCCGCGTGGAATCCACGGCCTGCGTCAGAATACCGGCCAACGGCGACTGCCCCACCACCAATACTCGACCGATGCGCGAATCATGGCCTGTACCAATGAAATCTGAAGTATCCACGGGCGACCACCGTTCTCGGCGCAACACCGAACCGGCTGCGGCGTATCCGCTCGAAGCTGGTCGGCCTGGCCTGCCGCGACCGCCCGACGCGGCCGGTACGGTCGCGGCATTCGTCGCCGACCGATCGAGGTCGGCGCCGCTACCGAACGGCTTGTTCGATGCGGAGCTGCTGCCCGGCCTCGTCGTCACAGCGGGTGGACGAGCGACCGGCTTCGGGTATGCGGTCTGGTTCTGGGGGTGAGCGAGCCATTCGTAACCGGTTGTTGCCCTGTAGGTATGGGCGATGTGCCCGGTGGTCATCGAGTATCCGATGCGGACGCCGAGCAGGGCCACCGCGGGTGCGCCGTGTTGATCGGTGGCCAGGATGTCGCAGCGCAGGCCGGCGGGGTCGGCGGTGCGGACGAAGGCGTGTGCCTGTGACAGGAGGGTGCCGGGTGCGTCGGTGATCCAGGCCGAATCTATGCCCGTCGTCAGGGGCAGGACGCCCTCGGGCAGCCGGGCGCCCGCCGCGGCGACGACGAGCTGTATGCAGCCGGCCAGGGCGGCGGAGTCGAGGCGGATGTGGCCGAGATACCCGATGGCGCTGTGGGATCCGCGCAAGATGCCGCGCAGCGCGCGGAAGCGTGGTCCGTACTCGAGGCCGCGCTCGCGCAGGCGTTCGTACAGGCGGGCGGGGTCGAGTGGTTGCAAGCCGGGGTGGGCGCCGTGATGCGCGTCGACGGTCCGCATCCAGCCGACGATCTCGGCGGGCGTGGGGCGTTCGCCGCGTCGGGCCGAGGCCAGGACGGTCGGTCCGCAGGCCTCGAGCAGGTCGGCTCCGGCACGGTAGGTGACCTGGTCGAGCCGGGGCAGCTCCGCGTGTTCGTGGACGGTGAAATCGAGCAACCGTGTGGTCGTTCCGATGCCGATCCGCTGGAACTGCCGCAGCCAGAACATCGCCGGGACGGTCGGTGCGCCCCGGACCACATGGCCGCGCAGATCCTCGGCGCCCGGATCGTCGACGGCATCGGCCGTGCGCGGGAAATACCCTGGTTGCCAGCGCCTTTCGAAGACCGCACCGGGGAACGGTCCCTGCGCGGCCCAATCGACGAACCGGCCCTCGAGGTGGATCCGCGCTACGGCGCCGAGGTAGGCCGCGGATTCGTCGTCCCGGTCGGCGACCGGGTAGGTGGCATCGCGAAGGCCGGGATAAGCGCGAAGCACCGACGCCAGGACCGGATGCGGCGAAAGCTCGAGCACGGTGGAATACCCGTCGGCCAGCGCGGCCTCCACGGCGGCCGCCAATTCGACAGTGCCCGAGATATTTTCGGCCCAATAGCCGGTATCCATCTCGGTCGCGGTCAGGACGGCGCCCCGCCGGGTGGTCGAATACACCGGTACGTCCGGGACCAGCGGATCCACACCTGCAAGCCGGGCCGCCGGATCCACACCGTCCGGCCGGGCGATCCGATCCACATTGTCGATCCGGGCCGCCGGATCCACCGGCAATTCCCGGACCCGCGGGGCCTGTCCGGGGAGGTCGGCGACGAGTGCCCGGGCGACAAGGCCGCGGCGCACGGCGCGGCGGATCAGCGCCTCGATATGGCGCGGCTCTCCCGACACCACCACCGACCGGGGACCGTGGACCGCCGCGATCCCGACCCGCGCCCGCATCGGTTCGATCAGCCGCCAGACCTCCTCGGGCGTGGCCTCCAGCAGTGCGATCGCGTCGTCGTTCCGGTCCGGCCGAGCCAGGATCGCGCCGCGCGCCACCACGATCCGCGCGCCGTCCCGCAGCGATATCGCACCACTCACCACGGCCGCGGCGATTTCGCCCGGGCCGTGCCCGATCACCGCGCCGGGCCGGATCCCCCAGTGCGCCAGCAATTCCGCGACCGCCACCTGATAGACGAACAGGGCAGGCTGCACGGCGTCGACGGCCGCCAGGCTGTGCGAGAACCCGTGTCGCGGCGTCCACACCCTGGGGCCGCCGGCGCCGGCCACCGCATCCGCGGCATCCTGGACGGCCCGAGCGAATACCGGATGCCGCGCCGCCAACCCCCGCCCCATCCGCGCATGCTGGCCACCCGGCCCGGAGAACACCAGCAGCAACCCGCCCCGCCGCGTCACACCGGGCCCGAGTACCGCCCCACGGTGATTGTGATGCGGTGCCGGATCGGCAGCTGTCGTGGACGTCGCCCACCCGCCGTCGGTGCCGGTTCGCACTTCCGCGGCATTACCGTCCGGTGGTGCGTTCATGGAGGCAGCGAGCGTACGCAGCAGTGCGATCGCGTCGGCACGTGTCCAAGCAAGTACCGCCGCGCGCAGCTCCTCGGGTATGAATCTGCCTGCCGCTGCGGCCGATTCGCGCAGCGGGCGGGGGTTCTCCGCGAGGGTGCCGGCCCACCGGGCGGCCTTCTTTCGCAGATCGGTCTCGTCGCGCCCCGTGATCGGGATGAGGAATGGGGGATCGCCATCGCGAGATCCGACGGCCTGGTCGACGCCGCGCAGCACCATGTGCGCGGCGGTGCCGCCGAGCCCGGATGAGCCGACCCCGGCGTAGCGATCCGAGCGCACGGTCGCATTCCAGTCCGCCGCCTCGGCCGGTTCTCGGGGACCGTGCTCACCCAGCCCGAGGTACGGGCGAAAGGTGCTGGTGGGCAGGATGATTCCGCATGCGATGCTCAGTGCCGCCTTGGCGACTTCGGTGATACCGGCGGCGGCGCCGAGCTCGCCGAGCTTCGAGGTCACCGAATCGATCGGGATCGCTTCCGTCCGTTCCGATTCCGACAGGACTGCCGTCAGGTCCTCGGACTCCGCGTCGTGTCCGGTGGCGCCCGGATCGGATTCGATACCAGCCCAGGCGCTTCGGATGATCTGCTGCCATACCGATCCAAGGTTGTCGTCCGAGCGGTTCGATCGGCCGTCGAAACCGACAGCCGAACCGGCGATTTCGGCGTAGATGCGGTTGCCGTCGCGGTGGGCGTCGGCGGTCCGTTGCAGAACCAGCACGGTACAGCCGTCGGCATGGGCGTGGTCGTCGGCCGCGCTGTCGAAGGGTGCGTGGTGCCCGTCCGCGGTGGGGAACTCGCCGCGATCCGAGTAGCCGGAAGTGTGCGGCAGTCCCACATCCACGCCGCCGACGATCGCCAGTGGTGCGGCGCCGTCGACGAGCAGTCGCACGGCCAGGTCCAGCGCGACCTGCGACGAGAACCGGGCACTGTCCACCGCCAGGCTCGGCCCGCGCAAATCCAGTGCGAAGGACAGCCGGTTGGCGATGCCGCTGGGTGCCGATTCGGGGATCGGGTCCGGAGCGTCGCCCTCGTGTGCCGCAGTCTCGTGTTCGGGGCCGCCCGCCCCGAACAGCACCGCGGTCCGCGAGCCCCGGACCGCGAACCCCACGCCCGCATCGTCGATCGCCTCGACCGCCACCTCCAGGCTCAACCGCTGCCGGGGATCCATCCCCGCGGCCTCGCGCTCCGGGATCCCGAACCAGTCGTTGTCGAAGTCGACGCCACGCGCCCCCGCCACCCGGCAGCCGATGCCGATGATCGCGACCGGTCCGGTTGTACGCCGCCGCCCGCCGGACGATTCCGGTCGGCGGTGGCTACCGCCGAAGCTGGGCGCGGTCAC
This sequence comes from Nocardia sp. GP40, assembly GCF_050434125.1. NCBI lineage: Bacteria > Bacillati > Actinomycetota > Actinomycetes > Mycobacteriales > Nocardiaceae > Nocardia > Nocardia sp. GP40. The sequence goes on from NZ_JBNPVW010000002.1 coordinate 641,772, forward strand.
TCCGCGATTATGCCGAGAAATTGCCGCGCGGAGAAGACTTTCCTCTCCGCGATCGAATCACTTACGGTGACGCTGTGAAGGAGCATTCGATCGTGCCGCCTGGATTGTCCGGTAGGGCCCGATTCCGTGGGTGGGCAACGACACTGCCGGTTGCGGCGGACGGGGTGGCGCCGTGAACGAGCGCGCAGCGGAGCCGTCCGACGGCAGGCCCGGCGTGCTGGGCACCCTGGCCCACTGCTGTGCGGCGCTGGCCGCGACACCGCGCCGACTGCTGCGCCCCCGCCGGCCCGACGAGGCATTCCTGGCCGGTCTGCAATCCGCGCCGGCGCCGCGGGCCCGCAACACCGTGAGCCTGGTGTCGCTGGTGCAGGCGCGCACCTCCGCGCCGACGGCCATCATCGCCGAGGGCGTGCGCAGCCTCGGCACGCTGCCGATGGGCATGGGCGCCTTCCTGATCGAGCATCCGCGCGCGCGTTTCCTGGTGGATCCCGCGCTGTGCGCCGGGGTGCACGATCGCGTGCTGCCGGGAATGCCGTTTCCGGTGGGATTGCTGGTCTCGCCCGAGAAACCGGTGCTCGGCCTCGAGGATGCGCTGGCCGGCCGCGATCTGACCGGCGAGAATATCGATTTCACGATCGCCACTCACCTGCACTGGGACCACTGCTCCGGACTGCTCGAGCTGCCGGATTCGGTCGAATTGCGGGTTCCCGCACGGGAATACGAGTGGGCCATGAACGGCCCGACGGCTCCGTACGGCGTCGTGCGGGCTCCGCTGCGCGGGCGTTCGGTGCGGCACCTGGAGTTGGACGGGCCGCCCGTTCTCACCTTCCCCGCCAGCCACGATCTGTTCGGAGACGGTGCGGTCGTCCTGGTCGACCTGGCGGGTCACACTCCCGGCAGCATCGGCGTCCTGCTCGCCGTGGACGACGGCAGCCGGGTGCTGCTCGCGGGCGATGCGGTCTGGAATATCCTGCAGATCAAGCTGATCCGCGAGAAGGCGCCGATGCCGGGCCAGCTCTTCGACGCCGACCGCGACCGCGCCTTCGAAACCATCCAGCGCCTGCACGCCCTGCCCGCGGACATCGAGGTCATCGCCGGCCACGACTTCGATGCGGTCCTGGCCCGGGCGTGATGGACGGGGCCCGCATCCGGGCGGTCGTCTTCGACTGGCGCGGCACGCTCGCCTCCGAACTCACCCCGGAGGGCTGGGTTCGAGAGGCGCTGCGGCGCACGGGCCGCGACGACGGCGCCCGGTCCGTCGCCGCCGTGCTGCGGTCCATCCGGACGGCCGCGGGCCAGCCGAACCGCCTGCAGTCGCCGCGGGGCAACACCAGCTACGCCCGCCACCGCGAGACCTACTACTCGGTGTTCGCCGATGCCGCGCTAGGCGACGACCTCGCCGACGCCCTCTTCGCCGTGGACTCCGACCCGTCCTACAACCACTTCGCCGTAGACGCGGCCGAAACATTCACCACCCTTATCGAAAGCGATTGCCGAATAGCCATTCTCAGCAACATCCACGTCGACATCCGCCCCACCTTCGCCGCCGCGGGCCTCCTGGATTCAGTAGACACCTTCGTCCTGTCCGGCGAACGGGGCATCCAAAAACCCGACCCCGCAATCTTCCACCTCGCCCTGAACCACCTGGGCGTCCCCGCGGAACACGCACTCATGGTCGGCGACCGCCCGTCCCGCGACGGCGCCGCGGTCGAGGTCGGCATGCCGACTCTCCTTGTCCCCCAACTGACCGACCCGAACGACCGGCGCCTGCATCTGGTATCCCGCGCCGCTGGAGCGTGCACTTTCTAGCCCACGACAAAATTGACGGTCAGCGGCTCCGTCGCCCGCCGCCCCTACTGCTTCCGCACCAGCTCGCTGAACGGAAGACTCTTCATAGCGCCAGGCTTGACCGATAGCTGGCGGGCGCCTCAGCGGATGCCGAGCGATTCCAGCGCTTGCGCTGCCGAAAGGCCTCCGGCCGTGGTCAATTCGAGATTGGACAGCGAGGCGGCGTGTTCCTCGGGGGTTGCGGCGGCGATGCAGTCGGTCACGGGGTGGACGGTGAAGCCTAGGTCGGTGCCGTGGCGGGCGGTTCGGCGGCCTGGTCCGCCATCTCCGTGATGATCTGGGCGCCGGGGCTGTCCGGGCGGAAGTTGGTCTGGGCGGCCGCGACCGAGCGCATGAATCCGGTGTTGCGCACCAGTTCTCCCTCGCCGACGGGGATGGTGAACCGGGTGAAGATCAGTGGGACATCGACGGCGAGGATCGTGTCGTGAAAGTTCCGGTTTCGTCGGCCATCACCACATCGTGCCTCACCCGCACGGCATGCGAGACGAGTCCGGCACGCGGTACCCGCGTGAGTTGTGCTGTGGGACCGCGATCAGGACACGAACGTCGCCGAGGTAACGGTGACGTCCGCGGGGCTCAGATACCACCCGGCCCAGGTATCGGCGACATTCAGCTGGATTCCGTGACCGGCGGCCGGTCCGCTCGTGATGAGCCACAGCCCGTTGCCGTATCCGGTCGCGGTGCTGACGCTGCCATTGGACCACCGGAACGTGGCCGTCGTTGGAGCGGTGGTGACGTTCCACGGAATGCTCACGCCGAACTGCCCGGCGGTGATTCCCGGAAGCAGCGGGCTGGCGCAGTCCGACAGGGCGGCCTGGCGCCGGATGCTCTGCCCGGCACTACCGGTGCCGGGGAGCAGTTGTCCCGTCATCGGGCTGCCCTGGCGGCAACCGCCGCCGGGAAGGTCCTGCGCCTGCGCCTGCGGCACGCCCAGCAGCGGCAGGGCGCACAGCACCGCCGCTACCAGCACGCTTCGGAAAATGGACATGCCGCGGGGCCTCTCTGTGATGGGACAGAACAGAGAATAGGCACATCAGGGCCGATTCCGGGCCGGAACGCCGCTGTGACCCGAGACGGAGTGCTACCCCGCATGCTCCTTGCGCAGCTGCACCTTCACGACCTTCCCGCTGGCATTGCGGGGCAGCTCCGGCACGATCACCAGGTCCTTGGGGTGTTTGTAGCGCGCGAGGTTCTCGTTCAGGAAGGGCGTGAGCTCCTCGAGGGTGAGCGAATCGTCCGTATTCAGCAGCGCGACGATGGCCACCGGCACCTCGCCCCACTTCTCGTGCGCGCGGCCGACGACGGCGGCCTCGTGAATCTTGGGATGTGCGAACAGCACGTTCTCCACCTCGGCGCAGTAGATGTTCTCGCCGCCGGAGATGATCATGTCCTTCTTGCGATCCACCACGTAGATGAAGCCCTCGGCATCCTCACGCACCAGATCCCCGGAATGGAACCAGCCGCCGGCGAATGCCTCCGCGGTCGCCTCGGGCCTATTCCAGTAGCCCTGCATGAGAGTCGGTCCGCGATAGACGATTTCGCCGATCTCGCCGGGGGCGACATCGTTCATCTCGTCGTCGACGATGCGCGCGGAGATGGTCGGGATGGGCTTGCCGACCGAACCGAGCTTGGCGATCGCGTCCTTGCCCTCGAGCACGCACGTGACCGGCGACATCTCGGTCTGGCCGAACACCGCGACGTTGCGCGCGTCAGGGAAGCACTCGGCCATGGCCCGCAGCACCGAATCCGAGGCCGGCGCGGCGCCCCAGCACAGCATTCGCAGCGCGAGCTTGCGGGTCTTGACCGTCGGCTCCTCGCAGATCATCTGCCACTGCACGGGCACGCAGAAGGCCGCGGTGGCCTGCTCCCGCTCGACCGCATCGAGCCATTCGGTGGCGTTGAACGCGCCGAGCGGATGCAGCACGGTGGTGCTGCCGAGCATGAAATACGGTGTGAGACTGCCCAATCCGGCGATGTGGAACAGCGGCGAGGTGCAGAAGCCGATCGACTCGCCATCGATCTCCAAGGCGCGAATGCAGGTCAGCGCCTGGGCATTCATGTTCTCGTAGGACAGCACCGCCCCCTTGGGGCTGCCGGTGGTGCCCGAGGTGTACATGATCAGCGCCGGGGTGTCCTCCGGAATATCCAGGGGCGCATGGGGTTCGCCGCCCTCGGCCAGTACCTCGTCGTAGCCGAGCACGCCCTCGCCGGTGTGCCCGCCGATCACGATGCAGGTCTCGAGCGCGGGCGCCTGCGCCATGACGCCGGTGGCCAGCGGGGCCAGCACGGTGTCGGTGACGATGGCCTTGCCCCCCGAATCGGCGACGATATAGGCGACCTCGGGCGGGGTCAGCCGGAAGTTGACCGGCACCGCGATCGCGCCGAGCGCGTTGATGCCGAAGACCGCCTCGATGTATTCGGTGTAGTTCAGCGCCAGCAGCAGTACCCGATCGCCGAAGCCGATCCCGCGGCGCGCGAGCGCGTCCGCGAACAGCTGCGACCGCTCGTGGAATCGGCCCCACGTGGTGTCCCACCCCTGGAACCGGAACGCGACCGCATCCGGCCGCATCATCGCGTGGTTGGCGACCTGATTGTTCCAGTGGTTGCGCCGCGATCGGAGCGGTTCGGCGAGCGAGGATGCCCCGGTGGTCATGCACGAACTCCCTTCGCGCCGCCGCGAACACGCGCGCCGGACAGCCCGGCTGCCTCGACGGCTGCAAGGGTGAGAATATCAGCTAACTTTTCGACGTGACAAGGGTTACAGAGAGGATTTGCCCCGATCGTTCTCATCGGAATTTCCCGCAGTTCAGATGACCTTTTCCCCACGGTTGGCAAGCGTTGACGAGCCCTTTCGATGCGGTCACTGGTGGCGCTATAAGCAAACACCGGCTTACATCAGGCTTGTCCCCACCGGCCGCCCATGCCACCATCGACGCATTCGGACACCCCGGGCGCGGACCGCGGGTGCGGGGTGTCCGGCGGCGGCGATCGGGGCCCGGTCACCGATCCATTCGAGCAGGAGGACACATGTTGCGCACCAGGTTCACCGAGATGTTCGGCGTCGAGCATCCGATCGTCCAGGGCGGCATGATGTGGGTCGGGCGGGCCGAACTCGTCGCGGCCGTCGCCAACGCCGGTGGCCTCGGCTTCATCACCGCGCTCACCCAGCCCACCCCCGACGATCTGCGCCGCGAGATCGCCCGCGCCCGCGAGCTGACCGACAAGCCGTTCGGGGTGAACGTCACGATCCTGCCCTCGATCAATCCGCCGCCGTACGAGGAGTACGTGCGGGCGATCATCGATTCCGGGGTGAAGATCGTGGAGACCGCGGGCAGCAACCCCGAGCCCTTCCTGCCCGCCTACAAGGAGGCCGGAATCAAGGTGCTGCACAAGTGCACCAGCGTCCGGCACGCGCTCAAGGCCCAGAAGATCGGCGTGGACGGCGTATCCATCGATGGCTTCGAATGCGCCGGGCATCCGGGCGAGGACGACGTGCCCGGCCTGATCCTGATCCCCGCCGCCGCCCGGGCGCTGCGGATCCCGATCATCGCCTCGGGTGGCATCGCCGATGCCCGCGGGCTGGTCGCGGCGCTGGCCCTCGGCGCGGACGGGGTGAACATGGGCACCCGCTTCCTGTGCACCCAGGAGTCCGCGGTGCACCAGAAGGTCAAGGAGCAGATCGTCGCCCACACCGAGCGCGACACCCAGCTGATCTTCCGCACCATGCACAACACCGCCCGCGTCGCGGACAACGAGATCAGCCGCAAGGTGGTCGAGATCGAAAGGGCCGGAGGGAAATTCGAGGACGTGCGGGACCTGGTCGCCGGTGCGCGCGGCCGCCGAGTCTTCGAGGAGGGCGATCTGGATGCGGGCATCTGGTCCGCCGGTCAGGTGCAGGGCCTCATCGAGGACATCCCCACCTGTGCCGAACTGATTTCGCGGATGGTCGCCGAGGCCGAGGGGCTGATCAACTCCCGCCTGTCCGGCATGGTCGCCTGAGACGCACCGCAACGGCCCTGCTCCCGGTCTCGTCGGGGCGGGGCCGTGCTGCGTCTTCAGATCATGTCGTTGGTCGTCAGCCAGCGCATGATCGGCCAGCCGCAGAACACGGGCAGCCAGCAGGTCAGCACCCGGTAGAGCAGCACCGCGGGCACGCCGATCCCGGCCGAGACCCCGAAGGCGGCCAGTCCACCGATGAGCGCGGCCTCGACGGCGCCGACGCCGCCGGGCGTGGGCGCGGCGGAGGCCAGCGTGCCGCCGATCATCGTCACCACCGTGACCGTGACGAAGGTGGTGTGCCCGCCGAATGCCTCGATCGCCGCCCACAGCGCCCCGGCCGCGCCGAGGGTGATCGAGGCGCAGCCCAGCACGATCATCGCCAGGCGCTTGGGTTCGTGTGCGAGCGAACGCAATTCGCTGACCACCTCGGCCAGCTGCGGTCGGACCTCGACGCGCAGCCAGCGCCGCACCTTCGGCACGAACATCGACACACCCAGCACGCCCAGCAGCGCCCCGGCGGCGAAGTACAGCACCGTCGCGCTCGGCACGAAATGCGCCAGATTCGTCGAAACACCCGCCGCCACACTGAAAATGATGAGCAGCACCACGTGCGTGGTGACCTGCACGGCCTGCTGCAGCGCCACCGCAGCGGTCGCCTTGACCGTGCCCAGGCCGCTGCGCTGCAGGAACCGGACGCTCAGCGCGAGACCGCCCACGCCGGCCGGGGTGGTGGTGGCCGCGAACGTGTTGGCGACCTGCATCAGCAGCAGATTGCGCGGATTCACCGATTCGCCCGCGCAGCCCCACAGCGCCATCGCCGCGCCGATATAGGTCCCGGCCGACACCGCCAGCCCCAGCAGCGCCCACCACCAGTTGGCCGTGCGTAGTTCGGTGAAGAAGGTCGGCACCTGGCTGATGTACGGATAGGCCACGTAGACCAGGCCGATCAGCAGCACCAACTGGATGATCTGGTTGCGGGAGAACCGGGTGGTGCGCGCGGCCTCGATGCGGTCCTCGTCGGTCTGGCGCAGCACCTCGTCGCGCACGGCCTCCATCACGACGTTCGCATCGGGCACCGAGACGCGCAGCAGCTTGGGCATCGCCGCGCGGGTCAGGCGTCGCGAGGCGTGCACGACCGCCTGCTTGCCCAGCGCGCCGATCGCGTTGCGCACCGCGGAGTCCGCGCCGAACAGCGATCCGGTGGTCAGCATCAGCTGCGCCACGTCGGCCTGGAATCGGGTGTCGTAGGCGCCGAATTCGGCCGCGGAGAAACCGCCGAACAGCACCCGGCCGTCCGCGACGCGGATCTCCTCGGCCCGCAGGTCGCCGTGCGAGATCTGGGCGCGGTGCATGTTCGCCAGCGCCTGCCACACGCCGACGTGCACGGCCTCGCCGTCGGAGGCGGACAGGGCGGTACCGCGCGGCACGGTGTGCGCATACAGCGTCCAGCCGCGCTCGAGGGCGGCGACGGTCAGCGGCTTGTTGCTGGCCAGACCCAGATCCCCGATCGCGATGCCCAGCAGGGCGCGATGTTCGACGTGGCGGCGCATCGAGGCGAAGACCGGCGTCCGTTCGCTGCTGCGGATGGCCACCCAGCGCCGCAGCTGGCGCAGCATGCCGCGGCTGCGCTGATTCTGGCCGTACATCTCGACGGTCAGCTGATGGTTCGGTCCGGTATCGGCCGAGAGCAGCAGCGGACCGGGCCCGCCGGGGCGCACCACCCGCACCGCGGTGACGGTGTATCCGCGCCGGGCCAGCACCCGCACCGCCCCGTCCAGCGGTACCTCCAGCCCGGGCGTGCCCACGACCAGCGTGATCACCGCGCCGACGAACCACCCCACGGCCAGACCCAGCATCGCGCGCGAGGGCACCACCAGGCTCACGAACAGATGCAGCGGCACGAACGCCAGCAGCAGCGCCCACCACCAGCGCCGCCACGACGACGGCAGCCACGGACTGGCCACGGTGAGCACCGCGGCCAGCATCGCGATCCAGCGCGGGTCGTCCAGGAACTGCGACAGGAACGTGTTGAGCTGCTGCGGCGCGGCCAGATGCCATTGTGGCGCGGAGATGCCCGTCCCGGTGATCGAGAGCAGCAGCACCGCGATCAGCCCGGCCGCGAGGTAGCCGCCCAGCAGCTTCCACTGCCACCGGAACAGTAGCCGGACCCCGATCGCGAACGGCAGCGCCAGAATCGCGATGCCGTACAGCAGGTACACCAGATTGGACTGCTCGGGGGTGAGGATGCCGAGGAAGTCGGAGAACGAGCGCTCCAGCGCCTCCCACCGCGACCGCGTGATCAGCGAGCCCGCGACGACCAGTGCCACCAGCAGCGCGGAGAGGACGACGCGCAGGATGTCACTGGTACGGCGGTTGCGCGGTTGCAAAAGGCTGCCGGAGACCGGAATCTCTCGCCCGTCGACTCGCATGTGGATGTGGCACCTTCGGATCGAGGGAGCTGCGTCGGTCCTCTCGGTCGACTAGCTGTGAGTATGCAGGACTGGGGATGGCTGGTCGGAGGCAACACGCCGCCGGTCGGTAGCGGACATCATTCGAACGTAGTGGGCATCATCTCCCGTGGCGTCCGGCGGCCGGTTCGGGGGTGGCGGTCTCCGGTGTGCCCACGCCGAAGACGCCGCCGGTCATGTCCCCGACGTCGAGTTCGGCGATGGCCGTGACGACCTGCGGCGTGGGCACGGTGGCGGGGAAGGCATCGGGCGCGACGGCATTCACGCGCACCCCGAATGCGGCGAATTCGGCGGCCTGGTACCGGGTCAGCTGGTCCAGCGCGGCCTTGGATGCGCCGTACAGCGCCTGCCCGCCGGGACGCACACCGGAGCCCGCCGCGCAGGACACATTCACGATATTGCGGTTGCGGGCGCGATTGCCGAGATCGTCTCGCAGCCAGCACTGTTGCGCCAGTCGTGTCGACAGCCGCAGCGGTACACCGACATTCAGCGCGAAATGCGGTTCGAACTCCTCGAGCGCGGCATCCCCGTCGACCGTGCCGTACGGGGTGTGCCGAGCGTAGGCCGCGTTGTTCACCAGCAGGTCCACCGCACCGTATTTCGCCAGCGCCAGCTCCACCACGCGCTCCACCTCACCCTCGCGGGTCAGGTCGGAGTGGATCACGAAGATCCGGGAGTCGTTCTCGGGCAACGGATCCTGCGGTGCGAGCGGATCGACGAACCACTCCCGTTGCGACGGCACCGCGGGTACCCGGCCGCGGCACACCGCGACGATGTCGTACTGCCGGTAGTAGGCCTGGCAGAACGCATTGCCCAGCGTGCCCCCGGCCCCGGTCAGCAGGACGACCCGGCGCTGCTCATCGGTCGCCAATTGCGGCACCTCCCCAGCGGAATTCCGCCTGTTCACGCGTCTGATACAGCCACATCACCACACTGTTGCGGGCGGTGGTGTTGCCGCCCGCGAACGTATGCCAGGACCGCGGGGTGCATTCGAAGACGACCATCGAATTGTTCAGCGGCGGAACGTGTACCGCGGATTGCGGCCGGCTCGGGTCGGCCGCGGACAGCAGCGCGGTCTCCCCGCCGCTGCCCGGGCGCCACTCGTCGTTGCCGAGATAGAACAGCACCGCCACCGCGCGCACCAGTTCGCGCTCGTCGTCGCCGGGCCCGATCCCGGGGTTCGCGTCCGCACCGGCCAGGCCCACCGCGTCGGGTGCCGGGGCCGGGCCCGCAAACCATGCCCGCGTCAGATCGTGCCGCGGGAGGTCGCGCGGGCCGGCGGGCGCGTGATGGTGCAGTGCGCCCTCGATGTCGCCGGTGACCGCGTCCTGCGCGCCCACCAGCCGGGCGATCAGGTCGTGCCAGGCCCGGGACAGGAACAGCTCCAGCGGGCCGTTGCGCACCCGGGCCAGATTCACCCCCGTCGCGCCGGAACCCTCCCCGACCGGCTCGAAGAGTTCGGGCTGCTCGAGCCGCACCCGCTCGAATTCCGCGGCCAGCCGGTCGTAGAACGGGCGCGTGAACACCTCGCGCACGTAGACGTGCGGAAACGGCTCGGTCCTGCGGATCCAGCGGCGATGTGCCAGCAGACCGGTGAACCACCGCGGCAGCGGTGTTTCCGTTCCCATACGTGCTCCCTCCCGGACAAACCACGTGAATCCTATGGGTATCGGCCGGTAGGGGGGATGGTGGGTGAGCACATTTCGCCCCGCACCGGATAATTTTTTGCTGCCCTTGCGCAAGCCGCGCTGCCGGTCGTGAAAACATCGCACGGTGATCCAAGATGTCCGAGTCTGTTTCGTGGGTGATTCGCTGGTCGCCGGCGTGGGCGATGGGCAGTACCTGGGGTGGCCGGGGCGGCTCGCGGTGCGCTCCGGCGCGGCCGGACGCCCGGTGACGTACTACAACCTGGGCATACGGCGGCAGACCTCGGCGGATATCGCCGCCCGCTGGGAGTCCGAGTGCGCGCTGCGGCTGCCGGCGGATACCGATGCGCGCGTGGTGTTTTCCTTCGGCGTCAACGACACGCTCATCGAGGACAGCCGAATTCGGGTGTCCGGGGCGGATTCGGTCGCGAATCTGACCGCGATGCTCGAGCGCGCCGCCGAACGGGGCTGGGCCGCACTCGTTGTCGCACCGCCCCCGAACATCGACGACGAACACAACGCCCGCATCGAGGCATTGGATGCGAGGTTCACCGAAGTCTGTGCGGCGCAAGGCGTTCCCTACGTGCGGGTGCACCAGCCGCTGCGGCAGAACGCCGCCTGGATGCGGGCGTGCCGCGAGGCCGACGGCTATCACCCCGGTGCGACCGGATACGACGAGTTCGCCGCGCTCATCGTGCCGCACTGGCTGCTGTGGATGGCCGAGCCGGGTTCGGCGCTACCCGTCGTGCGTTGAGTGGGGGCGTTCGGCGTTCTTTCCGGCGGCCCGATCCGTCGCGCCCGGGCTGCGCCGCCGCGGCGATGCTCGTAGGGTAATCGGCAACTTGATGGCTATCGAAACGGCCCGGCGGTCGGGTGGGCGATGAATTTCGGTGCGCCGTCTCGTCGGAACGGGCATACGGCGCCGTCGGCAACCCGGCGGCAGAGCGCGCAGAAGTGAGGACACTATGGGGAAGATCGTTGTCGCAGAATTCGTTTCGCTCGACGATGTGATCGAGAATCCGGCCTGGACCGCGCCGTTCTGGACCGACCGGATCGCGGCCTACAAGTCCACGGAGCTCGAGGAGGCCGATGCGCTGCTGCTGGGCCGGGCGACCTACGAGATGTTCGCCGCCGGGGCATCCCGAGGAGGGCGCGTACAAGGACAAGATGAACTCCATGCCCAAGTACGTGGCGACCACGACCGCCACCGAGCTGGCGTGGAATGCGCATCGCATCGAAGGCGATCTCGCCGCGGGCATCGCGAAGCTGCGCGCCGAGCGGAATCTGCTGGTCTTCGGGAGCGGTTCGCTGGTGAACTTCCTGCGCGAGGCCGAATTGGTCGACGAGTATCGGCTGGTGCGCTACCCGGTGCTGCTCGGTGCGGGCCTGCGGCTGTTCAACCCCGTGCGGGCCGAGGCGACCCTCGCGCTCGCCGAGTCCGAGATGCTGGACAACGGGGTGCTGCTGGGGACCTATCGGGTCACCCAGCACAGTGTCACCCGGCCGAGCTTCGGCTGAGTCGCGGAACGCCACGCTCGCCGGAACGAGCGTCCCGGGACGACCTAAGCGTGGTGCCGATGCCGTATCGGTGCCGCGATGATCGCCCTGACGTCGCTGTCTCCCCGGCGCCGTTGCCGGGGAGGACGTGTCGCGGCCGCTGAGTTGCCGCTCAGCGATTCCGATCGGGTGATTACCGCGGCGCGTTGGCCGGATCGATGAGGGTCGGGGTGCGGCCCTCGCGCCGGGCGCGTCGCGCATCCTCGAAGAACTCGCGGGAGAACAGCGCCGACAGAACCGCGACGCCGGCCCGGTGTACCCGGAATTCGCTGCTGGTGCAGGTGCCGGTGAGCCGGATGACCCGGCCCGCCGCGTCGTTCGGCCGCGCGAAGTCCTTGACCCGGCCGCGGCCGGTCCACTGCAGTCCGGTCTGGTCGATGACCGCGTCGTCCGGCACGAGCAGCTTGATGGTGCCGTGGTCGAGATTGACGTTGACCTCGATGTCCTCGTCGCCCTCGATGAGCGGCGAGCGCAGGTCCAGGACCACGAAGCCCCAGCGGGCGGTGATGTCGAACTGCTTCTCCGAGGTCCAATCGCCCAGGCGCTTGGTGGCCTCGTGGTCGACGTGGATGCGAACGGGGGTGGCGGTGTTCATGGTGACTCCTGTGTGGAAGGGGCGGGTTCGCCTGCCCCTCTATAGTTGCACAAGGACTAGTTCCATTGCAACTAGATTTTGAAAATCTAGTCTTGGGGCACCTAGTAGAATGGTGATGTGACCACATCGACCCAGTTCAAGCGCTCCGCGCTCGCGATGGCACTGCTCGGCATCCTGCATCTCGAGCCGATGCACCCGTACGCCATCCAGCGCCGCATCAAGGAGTGGGGCAAGGACAAGGTGGTCAACGTCGGCCAGCGCGCCGCGCTGTACAAGACCATCGCCCGGCTGCAGGAGGCGGGACTGGTGGCGGTCCGCGAGACGGGACGCGATCAGCAATACCCCGAGCGCACCGTCTACGAGATCACCGATGCCGGGCGCGCGGCCGTCGCCGGCTGGCTGGCCGAGATGGTGGGCCACCCGCGCAACGAGTACCCGGAGTTCCCGGCCGCGCTGTCGTTCCTGATGCTGCTGGGCCCCGATGCCGCGGCCGTGGAGCTGCGCCGGCGCGCGGACGCGCTGCGCGCCGAGCTCGCGGAGATGGCCGTGGATGCCGAACAGGCCGAGCAGTTCGCGCTGCCGCGGGTCGTTATGCTCGAGGACGAATACTTGCGCGCGGTCACCGAGGCTGAGCTGCGGTGGCTGGACGGGGTGGTGGCCGACCTCGATGCCGGAACCCTCACCTGGTCCGCGGAGACGCTGGCCCCCCACGTCGACCGGTCGATGAACCAGTCCTGACCGGTGGTGTGACGTTCATCCGCCCGACGATCGGAATTAATCCGGCCACCGCACCGGTTGCTCCCATTACCGGTTGGTAGTCGATCAGCAGCAACACCGGATCGGCCCCAGAGACAGCGAGATCACCGGGAGGTAGGGCATGGCGCTCACACTGACCCCCAGCCACCCCGCCGCCAGGCACCTGCGATGGATGTTTCTGGCCGTGGTGACCGGCAGTTTCGTGTTCCTGATCCCCTGGGTCGTCTACCTGGCGACCAGCCTGCCCTCGCGCCACGAGGTGACCCAGTGGGACGTCGCGTGGGTCGGATTCGATTTCTTCGTGATCGGTTCCATCGGTATGACGGCCCTGTGGGCCTGGCTGCACCGCCGGATCTTCATCCCCTGGGCGATCGTCACCGCGACGCTGCTGTGCTGCGACGCCTGGTTCGACATCGTGCTGGACTGGAACACGCCCGATCTGCCCGTCTCGCTGCTGACCGCCGGGGCGGGCGAGCTGCCGCTGGCCGCGCTGCTGTTCTACGTCGCGCGCCGCCTGATCCGGCTCTCGATCGCGGCGGCCTGGGCGCACCAGGGCCAGGACGAAATACCGCGGATCTCCATGCGCCGCCTCCTGCTCGAGCGGATGCCCGACGTGGGCGTGATGACCAACAGGAAGAATGCCGCGCGGGACGACGACCAGTCGCTGCCCGCGTATCCGGGCGCCCGATCTCAGTAGCATCGACGGCGGATGAGCGATGATCCGGCGCCGGCCGGTCGTCGCGTTGTGTCGAGGCGGAGGGAATGGCGCGTGACGAGTGCGAACGAATGGTCCGTGGAGGACACCGAATTGCGGGCGCGGCGTGCCGCCTCGTTCGGCGCCGAGGCCGCCGCCTACGACGAGCACCGGCCCGACTATCCGCTCGCGGGCATCCGTTGGGCGCTCGAGCCGCTGGGTAAGCCGGACCCCGAGGTGCTGGATCTGGGCGCCGGCACCGGCAAGCTCACCGCGGGTGCGCTCGCCGTCGGTGCCCGGGTCACCGCCGTGGAGCCGGACGACGGAATGCGCGCCGCGTTCGCGGCGCGGTATCCCGGCCTCACCGCCCTGGCCGGTACCGCGGAATCCATTCCGCTGCCCGATGATTCGGTGGACGCGGTGCTCGTCGGGCAGGCCCTGCACTGGTTCGATTCCGAGCGCGCGTTCCCGGAGATCGCCCGGGTCCTGCGGCCCGGCGGCGTCCTCGCGGCATTCTGGAACACCCATGCCGTCGACGTGGAGTGGGTCGCCGAGCTGGACCGGGTCTCGCGCTCGGGCGTCTCGTTCCAGACTCGCACCGACCGGGGCATGCCGTCCCATCCGCTGTTCGAGGAGTTCGAGCGCTCCGATTTTCCGCACGGCCAGCGTCGCACCGTCGAAAGTCTCACCGCCACCATCGGAACCCACTCGCACACGCTGGTGGTGTCGCCGCGCGAGCGTGCGGAGCTCCTGGGGCGCATCACCGAGTACCTGCGGGGGATTCCCGAGACGGCCGCCGGAGAGTTCGATCTGCCGTTGCGCACCTTGGTGATTCGGGCGATGCCGCGCTGAGTCGCCGTGTTCAGGCGATCTCCAGCACCGCCATCGCGGCGTTGTGCCCGCCGATACCGCTGACGCCGCCGCCGCGCAAAGCGCCTGCGCCACAGCGGAATACGTTCGAATGCTCCGTCTCCACGCCCCACCGGGCGGCAGGGGAAGGATCGTCGTCGGTGCGGTACGGAAAGCTCAGATCCCCGTGGAAGATGTGGCCACCCGGCAGGCCGACCTCGTCCTCGAGGTCCAGCGGGGTTCTCGCCTCCAGGCAGGGTCGGCCGTCGGCGTCCACGGCCAGGCAGTCGCGGATCGGTTCGGCCAGTACGGAATCCAGCTGGGCCAGCGTCGCATCGAGCAACCGGCGCTTGACACGATCGTGGTCCTGCGCGAAAAGCCCTGCCGGAGTGTGCAATCCGAACAGCGTCAGGGTGTGCATGCCGCGGGCGGCCAGATCGGGGGCCAGGATGGACGGATCGGTGAGGGTGTGGCAGTAGATCTCCGAGGGCGGGGCCGTCGGCGGCGTTCCGGCCGCGGCCTCGCGGTAGGCGGCATCCAGCTGCGCATAGCCCTCGGCGGTATGGAAGGTGCCCGCGAAGGCCTCGCGCGGATCGACCGTGTCGCGCAGCCGCGGCAGCCGGTTAAGCAGCATGTTCACCTTGAGCTGGGAGCCCTCGGGGCCGGTCGCCTCGGGCTCGCCGAGCAGGCGGGACAGCTCGTGCGGCGCGGCGTTCACCAGCACGTGTCCCGCCGCGACCGTGCCGCCCGTGAACGCCACTTCCGCTGTGCCGCCGTCGGTTTCGATGCCGGTGACCGCGTGATCGACGACGATCTCCGCCCCCGCGCCGCGCGCCGCCGCGGCCAGCGCATCGGTGAGGGCGCCCATGCCCCCGACGGGCACGTCCCAGTCGCCGGTGCCCCCGCCGATCACGTGATAGAGAAAGCAGCGGTTCTGGCGCAACGACGGGTCGTGGGCGTGGGTGAAGGTGCCGATGAGCGCGTCGGTGAACACCACGCCGCGCACCGTGTCGTCGGCGAAGGTGGATTCGATCGTCTCCCCCAGTGGGCGCTCGAAGATCGCCGCCCAGGTCTCGGCGTCGTCGACGATGCGCTCGAGTTCGGCGCGGCGCGGCACCGGTTGCGTGAGCGTGGGGAAGACCCGCTGCGCCAGGCGTCCGGTCGCGCCGTAGAAGCGCTGCCACGCCTCGAAGTCCGCGTCCGAGCCGGTCATCCGGACGAAGCTTTCCCGGGTGCGGGCGGCATCCTGGGTATCTACCAGCAGCCCGCGCCCGCCCACCGGCGTGTACGAGGAGATTCGGCGGCGGCGGGTCGTGAACCGCAGCCCCAGATCGTCCACGATCTGCCGCGGCAGCAGGCTCACCAGATACGAGTATCGCGACAGGCGCGCGTCGAACCCGGCGAACACCCGCTCGGAGACCGCCGCGCCGCCGGTGTGCGCCCCGCGCTCGAGCACCAGCACCGAGCGCCCGGCGCGCGCCAGATAGGCCGCGGCGACCAGGCCGTTGTGACCGCCACCGACGATGACCACGTCGTATCGGGTACGCATCTGCCCTGGATATCACGAAATCGCGGCGGGCCCGCCCGGTTCGGGCGAGGAAGAGGCGTGCCGGGCCCAGGACGGCAGATCGGTCGCGGGGCCGGACAGTTCGTTGGCGCCGGCCTCACAGGTGCTCCGTCGATTACCCCGGGGCGCCCGCGCCGTCGGTTCGGGTCGCGATCAGGTAGCCGGCCCCGTAGATCTCGTCGGGCTCGCGGTCCCGCAGCATCCGCGTCACGGTGCGGAACCCGCACGGCCGCAGCAATTCCTCCATCCGGCGCAGCGACCACCGATAGGACGGGGCGACCCGGTGATCGTGCGGTTGCATATCCAGCTCCTCGTCGGTGGACTGGAAGGCCAGCAGCAGCCGCCCGCCCGGCCGCAGCACCCGCGCGAATTCGGTCAGCGCGCCGGGCACTCGCTCCGGCGGCAGATGAATGATGCTGTACCAGGCCATGAGTCCGCTCAGCGCGGCGTCCTCCAGCGCCAGGGTCTCCATCGTGCCCACCTCGTAGCGCAGGTCGGGCCGTGCCGCGCGGGCGAGCCGGATCATCTCCGGGGACAGGTCGATTCCGAAGACGTCCAGGCCGAGGTCGGCGAGGTACGGGGTGAGCCGGCCCGGACCGCATCCGACATCGGCCACCGGACCGCCGCCGTCGGCCCGGACCAGCTCCGCGAACACGCCCAGCATCGCCCGGTCGAACGGCTCGCTGGGCAGCAGGCCCGCCGTCCGCTCGGTGTACACCTCCGCCCACTCGTCGTAGGCGTCCCTGGTGGCACGGGTATCGGGGTGTTCGACGGCGCTGGATTTCTGCACGCCGCCAGCCTAATCGCCACCACCGACAACCCCGCCGCGCGCGCATCGGCTCTTTCCATGCGAAAGTGCCTGATTCGCAACGGGTCTCGACTGCATAACACGCCGATGTCTCCTTCTTGACTTCCGGCGTGGTCGCCGCCAGGATGGCTGGGGTCAGCACCTCGCTAGGCGAGGCTCCTGTGTGAACACAGGCCACTGATCTCACGACGTCGAGAGACGCCCAAGATCAGGACAGGTCGCCCCGGATTAAGGAGCGATCCCAAGTGGCTTCCCGGCTCCGGGATACGTCGCGCAGTGCCGAAGCTCTGACGAGAGGGGTGCCCGCCTCGCTCCGTTGCGATGCGTCCTTCCCTGTCCTGGCATCCGGCAGCGGCGAATTTCGCCGTTCCCGGCAACAATGACTTCGGCCCCGAGGAGGTGAGGGACACCGTATGACGTCCGACGCCAGTCCGTATCCGAGTCCGGCTCGACAATCCACCAGCCCTCAGCCCCGCGCGGCCGAAATCGCCTGCGGCGGCTGATTCTTCCGAGTTCACAGGAGAGATCATGACCAAGCCCGCCATCGAGACCTTCCACCGCAACGACGCCCGCATGCTCGATACCGCCGAGGGCGTCCTGGTCGCGCTACGCCGCTACAGCCCCGCCGACGCGTTCGCCGAAATCCTCGACACCGCCCACCAGCACCGGGTGCCCGCGCTGGGCCTGGCCCGCGCCCTGGTCGAACTGGCCGGCGCGGATGCTCCCGCCGTCGCCCCCGGCCCCGCCGCCGTCGCGCACACCGCGTGGGGGCACCTGTTCGCGCGGGCCGCCGAGGTTCCCGCCCCGGCCTAACCGCAACGAGTCATGCCCGTGGTGAGCCGAGCGTGGTCCGGCGATGCCGTGGTTCACCGCCACCGGTCACTGGTCCTCGGATCGGACGAACGCCGGAATGCCATGGGGCTTGGCTCGCGCCAGTACCGTCTCGGGGGTCTTGCCGATTCTGGCGGTGAGGCGGAATCCGTTGCGATCGTCGCGAGTCAGCTGTGGTTCGAACGCGATATGGGCGAATCCCGCATCGGGTCCGCTGGCGTCGGCCAGCCGGTCCAACTCGGCGGCCACCAGCTGCCACTCCTTCGGGTCGACGTACTGGCGCATGACCGA
This sequence comes from Nocardia sp. GP40, assembly GCF_050434125.1. Taxonomy (NCBI): domain Bacteria; kingdom Bacillati; phylum Actinomycetota; class Actinomycetes; order Mycobacteriales; family Nocardiaceae; genus Nocardia; species Nocardia sp. GP40. The sequence goes on from NZ_JBNPVW010000002.1 coordinate 659,681, forward strand.
ATGCCACACGATTGTCAGTGCCCCGGGCACCAGATCTATGCCCGCGAGGAATTCCGCCGCGCCCGAGGTGATCACCTCGGCCGGAACCCGCTCGGCCAGCCGCAGCGCGCCGTCCAGCCGCGTCATCCGCTCGATCTGATCCGGCCAGACATATGAACGCAGCGCCAGCGCCCCGTGCGGCGAGAGCGGATCGATGGGCGCGAGATCGCAACCCCGCCGCTCGACGACGCGCACCGTGGGATGCCCGCGCACCGCGGACACCAGCCACGGCGGCACCGGCTCCCGCCAGGCGTCGCCGAGAACGACCGGCGACTCGCGCGGTCCCCAGTCGAGATCGCCGGTGTGCCAGCGGAACTGGTCCGCACGCAGGTTCAGCCCCGCGCTGCTGCCCAGCTCCAGCAGGCGAATCGGCAGCGGAGTCGCATCCACCGCGGCCAGCAGTCCGGCCAGCAGCGGCACGGCCCGGCCGACATCGTTCGTCTGCGGCGCGCGCGGTGGGGCGTCGAGCCAGGTGGCTATCCATTCGGTCTGTGCCGCAACGACTTCGCGGAACGCCGGCCAGAGCCCGGCATCGGGTGGGTCGGCCTCCGGCCCGGCACTCGGATAGTAGCGCGCGAGTTCCGGAACCTTGCCGGACAGCACCAGCGCGTGCACCGCGGCCACGAACCGCAGGGGTAGCGCGGAATCGCGGTGGGAGTCCTCGAAACCGGCCACCGCCCGGGCGCATGGCCCGGCGGCCTCGATATCCCGCGCGATCTCGGCCAGGAGGATCGCATACAACGACGAGCCCAGTGCGTCGGCGGCCCTCGACTGATACTCGAACTGGGAAATGAGCGTCACGAATCCACTCTGCCCGAGCCCGCGCCGCCGCGACGATCCGGGCCGGCCGGATCGATGCCGGTCACCCGTGAATCCGGGCCTCGCAGGTCAGCGGGCGATGAGTGGCACCAGCTGTTCGTCGGCGGTCCACGCGCCGTGGTGACCGAGCAATGCCGACTCCATCGGTTCGGGGCCCGGGCGAACGAGAACGGTGCGGTCCTGCGCGACCGCGATGAGGTCGCCGATTCGATGGGCGATGACGGCGCTGGGCGGGGTCGGCCCGAACCAGTGCTCATCGAGCGCCTGCTCCCGGCTCACTACCCGCGCGTGCGTGGCCAGCTCGCCGGCCCACCGGGCCAGCGCATCCGCCACCGCATCGGCGCGCTCGAGGTAGACGTGACGTACCCGCGCCTCGCCGCCGATGAGCCGCATGTCGCGCTGTAACGCGTCCCGGGAATCGAGGTCGATGATGTTGTCCGCCAGGATCATTCCGTGATCGCCGGTGATGAGCAGCGTGCACGTCGCCGGAAGTTCACTCAGCAGATCGGCCACCGACGAGTCGATATCGTGCAGCGCCGCCAGCCACTGCGGTGATTCGGGTCCGTGCAGGTGGCCGGTCGCATCGAGGTCGGGGAAATACGCGTAGGCGAATCGCGACCCCGCGCCGGAATGGCCTGCGACGGAAAGGATTCCAGCCCGCAGTTCATCGAGTGTGGTGGCCGGATGCAGCGTGCCCGCCGCGCGGAAGGAGGCCCGGCTCAGACCGGAGCGGTACTGGTACTCGGGAATGACGTAGTGCACCTGGATTCCGTGCGCGGCAAGGTCTTCCAGGCGACTCGCGCCCGGCTGCACCGTTTCCGGAAGATACCTCTCGCGGGCGTCCTGGCCGGTCGCGGCGTCCAGTCGCCAGCGCAGCGCATTGAGTAACCGGAGCCCAGCCGGGTCCGGCATCGCGAAGCTGTAGCCGACGATGCCGTGCGTCGCACAGGGCGCACCCAGGGCGAGGCTGCTGAGGCTGGTCGCGGTCGTCGCCGGAAATCCCGCGGTCAGCCTGCCCGTGACGTGTGCGGTCAGGGTCGGCGCGACCTCCGGGTGCCGCGCCAGCAGTTCCGCACCCAGCCCATCGATCACCAGCACCACGACATCGCGGTTGGGCACGAACCCCAGAGAGTTGTGCACATCCATACCGAAGGACGCCGCGACCGACGGCAGGACGTCGGCGAGTGTGTATGTCATCGATGCCGATGTTGCCGGATTCGAGCTCGTCGCGCGACCGTGCTGCGGACCGCTGCGAAGCCCGCAGGTCCGCCCGGGCCGCAATTAGGAAGTCCAGACTGGCAACGTTGAGATTGTCAGTCTAGACTTCTATTCATGGACGCTCGTGATGCCCTGAACCGCTCGACTGCCACCGCGATCCAGGTTGCGGTCGGAATGCTCAAGCGGCGCACCCGCGAGACCCATACGGACGGGCAGTTGACGACCCCGGAGCTGACCGCGCTGTCGCACATCGACCGCAGCGGCCCGATCACGATCGCCGACCTCGCCCGCCTGCATCAGATCACCCCACAGGCGATGGGCTCGACCGTCGCGTCCCTGGAGGAGCACGGTCTGGTGACCCGGTCGCCCGACCCCAAGGACGGTCGGCGGTCGCTGCTGACGGTCAGCGCGGCCGGCAGTGACACCCTGCACGTCACCCGTGACGCGGTGTCGGGTCGCATGGCGGTCGCGCTCGGCGAGTCGTTCACCGACGACGAGGTAGCCCTGCTGGCGGCTGCGGCTCCGCTGCTCGAACGGCTCGCCCGAGGGCTCTGACCCCGAAACCCATATCAGCCCCCATGCCGAGCGTGCGGGGTAGATGAGGCGCGGCTTCGACCGCGAATGATTGAGGCACGCAATGTCATACGACGGCCACCCTTTCTCCTGGCGCTTCACCTCGCCGCTGTTCCTGGGCTCGGCTCTGAACCCCGTCAACAGCTCACTCATCGCGACGGCGCTGCTGCCGATCGCCGGTGATCTGGGCATCCGGATCGGCCGGACCGCGGCCCTGGTGGCCGCCCTGTATCTGGCCAGCACGATCGCCCTGCCCACCGCGGGCAAGGCCGCCGAGGTGTTCGGGCCCCGGCGAATCTTCATGTCCGGCATCGTCATGGTCGCCCTCGGCGGGGTCCTCGGCGGCTTCGCGCAGAGCCTGTGGATGCTGATCCTGAGCCGGGTCGTCATCGGATTGGGCACCTCGTGCGCCTACCCGACCGCAATGCTGCTGATCCAACGCCGTGCGCGCGATGCCGGCCTGGCCAAGCCGCCGGGCGGCGTCCTGGGTGGACTCATGATCGCCGGGATCGCCACCGCCTCGCTCGGCCTTCCCCTCGGCGGCGTCCTCGTGAGCGCCCTGACCTGGAGAGCCGTCTTCTTCGTCAACGTGCCTGTCGCGGTCATCGCGTTCATCGCCGCGGTCGCGTGGATCGAACCCGACCCGAAGCGCGCCGAACCGATGAGCGCGCGCCGGATCGTGTCGAAGCTCGACGTACCCGGCATCCTCGGCTTCGCCGGAGCCGTGCTGACGCTGCTGATCTTCCTGTTCGGCCTGCCGAGCGCGCACTGGTGGGTCCTGGCACTGTCCCTGGCCCTGTGGGCGGTGCTGGTGCCATGGGAGCTGCGGGCGCGGACCCCTTTCCTCGACGTGCGGCTCCTGGCCGCCAACCCCGGACTCGCCAACACCTATCTGCGCTTCGGCCTGACCCAGTTGTGCGTCTACGTCGTCCTGTACGGCATCACCCAGTGGATCGAGGGCGTGCGAGGCTTCAGCGAGTCCGCCGCCGGGCTGCTGCTATTGCCGATGACCCTGATCTCGGGTCTCATCATCACGCCGCTGTCCCGGCGCGGACTCGTCCGGGGACCGGTCATGGCGGCGGCCACCGCCTGCCTGCTCGGATCGGCCGGCGTGCTGCTGCTCGGCGCCACCGTCTGGATCGGCGTCGTGGTCATCGTGACCCTCGTGTTCGGTCTCGCCATCGGCTTTTCCACCGCCGGCAACCAGACCTCGCTCACCCAGCACGCACCCGTCGATCAGCTGGGCACCGCGTCCGGGCTGCTGCGCACCTTCGGATACGTCGGCTCGATCGGCGCCAGCGCGGTCACGGGCCTGGTCTTCCATCACAACGTCACCGATCACGGCGTCCACCAGACCGGCTGGATCATGACGGCCGCCAGCGTCCTGCTGGTGGCACTCACACTGGCCGACCGCACTCTGCGGCCCGCGTGACAGCAATCGCTCGACCCCCATTGATGAAGGAGATACCCATGCCCATCACCACTATCGACCCCCGCGCGGCTCTCATTGTCGTCGATCTCCAGTCCGCCGCCGTCCACATGCCTACGGTGCACCCGTTCGACTCGGTCCTGGCCAACGCGGCCAAGCTCGCTGACGCATTCCGGGCCGAACAACTCCCCGTCGTGCTGGTCAATGTCGCCGGCGGCGCCCCGGGCCGCACCGAACAGGGCTTTCGGGCCGGAGACCTGCCCGTCGACTGGACGGACCTGCTCCCGGAACTCGACCAGCAGCCCGGCGACAAGACGGTCACCAAGTACACCTGGGGCGCGTTCCACAACACCGACCTGGCCGAACACCTTCGGGAACTCGGGGTAACCCAGGTCGTGGTCTGCGGAATCTCGACCGCCATCGGCGTCGAGTCCACCGCCCGTCAGGCCCACGAGCACGGCTTCCACGTGGCGCTGCCGATCGACGCCATGACCGACCTTGACGCCGCGACGCACGACAACTCGATCGCGCGGATCTTCCCCAAGCTCGGGGAGACCGGGACCACCGACGAGGTCCTCGCCCACCTCGGCAAGTGATCTCCCGACCGTGTCACCAGTCCCGGATGACGCCCAGCGCCCCCTATTTCGAGGTGCACCTACATCTATCGAGGAGGAATTGTCATGAGGAAGATGACCTCTGCCGTCTGCATCGCCGCGCTGTCCGCGGCCGCCGCCACCGTCATCGCCGCGGGCTCGGCGAACGCGGCGACTCCCGTCACGCCGCCCGCCGCGGACCAGAACACCGTGAATGTATGGCTCGCCCCGGGTGTGCGGTACACCGGAAACACCGACGATCGCTCCGCGGTGCTGTCGACTCCGATCGGGACGCTCACCACCCAGGGCAATGCGTTGCAGGTCAAGGACGTAACGGGCCGAACGGTCTTCGGGCAGCGGGATTTCGCTACGCCCCCGAAGGCATCGACACTCCTTCCGGCCGAGTCGCCATGCAGTTCGGCCTGGCCACGGGCGTGGGAGCCATGGTCGGCGGCGTGGGCGGCGCGGTAATCGGCTGCCCGATCGGCGCTGTCACCGGCGGCGCGTTGTCGGCGGTCGTCCCTCCGGTCACACCGCTCGCCGCGGTCGGCGGCTGCATTCTCGGAGCGGGCGCCGTGGGTGGCGTGGGCGGGGTGAAATGTAAAGCGCGGGAAGGCCTTCGCCCGACCTGAGCGCCAGGCCGGGCGGAGCGGAGAACCGGGCGCCGCCAGATCTCTCAGCCTATGGTCGTCCGGCGGCGCTCCCCTTCTGGGGCTATCGGCGGGGCCAACGCACGGCGCAGACCCTCGTGCCCCGTGCCTCGTGTCTCGTGCCCCGTGCCACGGCGACCGTCGGCACCGGCCCCAAGAATGCTCGTTCGGTCACGAGGCCCATCGAGCGAAAGTAATTCGCGGGCAGGCGGCTTCGATCTCGGCAACCGCCATGGGCGGTGCCGTCGGCGCGACAAGATATCAGCCGCGCGCCATGTCGACGAAGCGGCTCAGATGCAGCTGGTGCGCCACGGTAATCGTCGCGGTGGGCCCATTTCGGTGTTTACCGAGAATGAGGTCCGCCTCGCCGCCGCGTGGATCATCCCGCTCGAACGCATCGGGCCGGTGCAGCAGGATCACCATATCCGCATCCTGCTCCAGCGATCCAGATTCACGCAGGTCAGAGACCATGGGGCGCTTATCGGTTCGCTGTTCTGGGCCACGGTTCAGCTGTGAGATCGCGACTACCGGAACCTCTAGTTCCTTGGCCAGAAGTTTGAGGCTTCGGGAGAATTCCGAGACCTCCTGCTGACGGGATTCGACCTTCTTGCCGGACGTCATCAGCTGGAGGTAGTCGACCACGACCAGCCGCAGATCGTGACGCTGCTTGAGCCGGCGCGCCTTGGCCCGGATCTCCATCATCGTCAGGTTCGGCGAATCGTCCACGAACAGCGGCGCCTCGCTGATCTCGCTCATCCGCCGCGCTAGCTTCGTCCAGTCGTCGTCGCTCATCCGCCCCGAGCGCATGTCGCCGAGCTTGATCTTCGCCTCCGCCGACAGCAGACGCATCACAATCTCGGTCTTGCTCATTTCCAGCGAGAAAATGACGCTGGCCAGCCCGTGCTTCACCGAGCAACTGCGCATGAAATCGAGTCCGAGGGTCGATTTGCCGACACCGGGACGCGCCGCGACGATGATCATCTGGCCGGGGTGCAGGCCGTTGGTGACTTCGTCGAGTTCGGTGAAGCCGGTGGGGACGCCGAGGGAGATGCCGCCGCGGCTGGCGATGGAGTCGATCTCGTCCATCGTCGGTTGCAGAAGTTCTTCCAGGGGCAGGAAGTCCTCGGACGAGCGGCGCTCGGTGACCTCGTAGATCTCGGCCTGGGCGCGGTCGACGACCTCCGCGACGTCTTGGCCGTCGGCCCCGGCGTAGCCGAACTGCACGATGCGGGTGCCGGCCTCCACCAGGCGGCGCAGGATCGCCTTCTCCGCAACGATTTCCGCGTAGTAGGAGGCATTGGCCGCGGTGGGGACGGTCTGGGTCAGGGTGACCAGATAGGGCGGGCCGCCGATGCGCTTGAGCTCGCCCCGGCGGTCCAGGGTGGCGGAGACGGTCACCGGGTCGGCGGGCTCGCCGCGGCCGTACAGGTCCAGGATGGCGTCGTAGACGGCCTGATGGGCCGGACGGTAGAAGTCGCCCGGGCGGATGACCTCCACGACGTCGGCGATGGCGTCCTTGCTCAGCAGCATGCCGCCCAGGACGGACTGCTCGGCGGCCATGTCGTGCGGGGGCTGGCGGCCGAAATCCTCGCCTGGCGTGTCGTCGTACTCCGAGTGTCCGCGATCATCGACGACTGCCACGAGACTCGACCGTCCTCTCTCATCACGCCCGGCTTGCACTCTATCGGTGACCCGTTTGTACGCCTGGGCACCGACACATTTTCACCTCCCCGCGACGGCGGGCACCAGTGCCGCGAGGGCGATGTGCGACGCCGCGGGGCGGACCATAGCAAACCGATGGTGCACGGTGCGGGGCCCGCGAAATCGCGCCGATCCGGGCGCCGGGTCACGACATCGGGATGAACCTATGGGACGGGGCTGGGGAGCACCAAACCGTGCTGTGCACACAGTTGTGGATAAACTGGGGATAGTTCACCTGCCGTTGTGCAACCCCTGTGCATTGCATGGGGAAAACGTGCAGGAGCTTACGTCGATAGCAAGGTAGGACGGCGGTTCTGTCGTTACTCACCTGTGGATTAATCAAGCCTCGGCGTGTCTTCCGAGATGAACAGCCGGGCGTGTTGGGTTAACAGTGCTCGCACCGACTATGGCGGCGGTCACAGTGCGACCGGTCGGTTCGTGAAGTTATCCCCATTCGATCCCGAATCATCCGAGGTCGAGACGATGCGATTGCCGCGCCGGAGTCTATGTCCGCGACCCGAGTGAAGCAAATCGTTAGCTAATTAGCGTGGTGACAGCCCAGAGCGCATTCGAAGGCCACCCCCGTACCCAGGCACGAGGGTGGCCTTCGAACGTCATACGCTATGCGCGCGAGTTCACTCCGCGGCGTCGACCAGCAGGGTGAACTTGGCGGCGACATCGGGGTGCAGGTGCACCACGACACCGTGCTTGCCGGTGCTCTTGATGTGCGCCTTCGGCAGTTCGATGCTGCGCTTGTCCAGCACCGGGCCGCCGGCGGCCTTGATGGCGCCCGCGATGTCGGCGGTGGTGACCGAGCCGAACAGCTTGCCGGTGCCCGCGGTCTTCACCGCGAGCGAGACCGACTCCAGGCCCTCGATGGCCTGCTTCAGCTCGTTGGCGTGATCGAGGTCGCGCACCTTGCGGGCGTCCTGCGCCCGGCGGATGCCCGCGACCTGCTTCTCCGCGCCACGGGTGGCAACGATCGCCAGGCCGCGCGGGAGCAGATAGTTACGGCCGTAGCCGTCCTTGACCTCCACGGTGTCGCCGGGGGCACCGAGGTTGTCGACATCAGCAGTCAGAATCAGCTTCATTGTGTGCCTCCCGTTCTCAGCGAGCCAAAGACACGTACGGCAGCAGCGCCACTTCGCGCGAGTTCTTCACCGCAATGGCGATGTCGCGCTGGTGCTGCACGCAGTTGCCGGTGACGCGGCGGGCGCGGATCTTGCCGCGGTCGCTCACGTACTTACGCAGCAGCGTCGTGTCTTTGTAGTCGATGGCGGCAACGTTCTTGCCGTCCTTGGCAGCAGCCTTGCTCTCCTTGCAGAAAGCGCAAGCCTTCTTCTTCAGCACCTTTTCGCGCGCCGGTGCTTTGGCCATGGTCTTCTTCTCCGTCATGCCTGGGAGCCACGCAACGTGGCCCCGTTATGTAAGCCGTTCTAGAACGGCGGTTCGTCGTCCATCGGGCCGCCTCCGAAGGAGCCGGCCGCGGGGGCGCTGCCCCAGGGGTCGTCGCCGCCGGCGCTTTGGCCGCCGCGGCTACCGCCACCACTGTTGGAGCCGCCGAAGCCCCCACCACCACCGGAGCCGCCGAAGCCTCCGCCGCCGCCACCACCGCGGGTGGTCTTGTTGACCTTCGCGGTGGCATAGCGCAGCGAGGGGCCGACCTCGTCGACCTCGAGCTCGACGACCGTGCGCTTCTCGCCCTCGCGGGTTTCGAAGGAGCGCTGCTTGAGTCGTCCGCTCACGATCACACGGGAACCGCGGGTCAGGCTCTCCGCGACATTCTCCGCAGCCTCACGCCAGATGTTGCAGCGCAGAAAAAGCGCCTCGCCGTCTTTCCATTCATTGGTATTACGGTCGAACACGCGGGGCGTCGATGCGACGGTGAAGTTGGCCACCGCCGCGCCCGCGGGCGTGAATCGAAGCTCGGGGTCTGCCGTCAAGTTTCCGATGACGGTGATGACCGTGTCGCCTGCCATGGTTCCTCCTGCTCTCCGGTGCAGATTGCGCACACTCGCCCTGTTGCGCTAGAGCCTAGAGACAGGCACCGACGCAAACGAGTGTTGCGGGGACAGGGAGCTACTTCTTGTCGCTGCGCAGCACCTTGGTGCGCAGAACCGACTCATTGAGCCCCAGCTGGCGGTCGAGCTCGCTCACGGTGGCAGGCTCGGCGGTCAGGTTGACGACCGCGTAGATGCCCTCGTTCTGCTTGGCGATTTCATAGGCCAGACGACGCCGGCCCCAGATGTCGACCTTGTCGACCTTGCCGCCCTCGGTCTTGACGACGTTCAGCATGGTGTCCAGATTCGGACCGACGACACGCTCATCCAGGCTCGGATCGAGAATGACCATCACTTCGTAATGACGCACGGGAACCCATCACCTCCTGTGGACTGGGTACGGCCACGGACGGTCCGTGGCAGGAGGGTCGTTGCGTCAGCAACCCGACAAGGCTACATGACCAGCGATTCGGTCGTGAAATCGATGGTGCGCTCGGGGCGCCGCGAACGCGCACGGACGACGATGCGGGCGCGGGCGGTCCCGGGCACCTAGGGTGGGGCCCATGTCGAAGGGTCCGGGAACGCGGGTGCGCCTGCCCGGGCCGGGCAGGGCGGCCGCCGCGACGGCGGTGCTGGTGTGCGGTGCGACCCTGGTGCTCGCCTATCTCAACAAGGCGCGCTGTGCGGGCGCGCCCTACCAGCCGAGCGGCCGCAGCATCGTCTTCGACAGGATCAAGGATTCGCAGGTCTGCTATTCCGACATCCAGTTCCTGTGGCTGGGCCGGGGTGTCAACCTGCACCTGTTTCCCTACCTGACCGGCGGCATCACCCCGACCGGGAAGCTGGTCGGCTCCGTGGTGGAGTATCCGGTGCTCACCGGGATGCTGATGTGGCTCGGCGGGGTGGGTGCGCACACCGACGCCGCGTTCCTGCTGCATTCGGCGCTGCTGCTGGCCCCGTTCGGGCTGGCCGTGGCGTGGATGCTGGGCCGGCTCTCGGGTCGGGCGGCGCTGCTGTGGGCGGGCGGGCCGCCGCTGGTGCTGTACGCCTTCCACAACTGGGAGTTGCCCGTCGTGTGCACCGCGGTGACGGCGGTGTATGTGGTCACCGTGCCGACCCGGTACTCGGTGCGGGCCCGTGGCGTGGTCGCCGCCGTGCTGCTCGGCATCGGCTGCTGCCTGAAGCTGTACCCGGGAATCTTCGTGCTGCCGTTGCTGATTCATGTGCTGGTGGGCGGCAGCGACGGGCTCGACGCCCTGGCGCACGCCCGCCGCGGCGCCTCGTCGCGGCGTTATGACGTACCGGGTGCGCTGGCGGTGGCCGGCGCCGCGATCGTCACGGTGGTGGCGATCAATCTGCCGTTCGCCGTGGCCGGGTACCGGGGATGGCGGGCCTCGTTCTCCTTCCAGGAGTCGCGTCAGGCCGACATCACCACGAATTCCGTCTGGTACTGGGGATTTCGGGCCGTGTTCGGCGCGGGCCATGGCGCGCAGGAGTCCTACACCGAGTCGGTGGCGATGTTGTCCCCGGTGCTGGTGCTGGCCGTGGGTGGGGTCGCGATCTGGCTGGGCTGGCGGCGCTACCAGGCCAGCGGGCTGTTCGGGTGGGTCGGTGTGAGCGGCGCGATGCTGTGCGGATTTCTGCTTTTCCACAAGGTGCACTCCCCGCAGTACACGTTGTGGCTGTTGCCCTTCCTGGTGCTGCTCGAGGTGCCGTGGGCGGCCGTCGTCGCGTATCTGGTGGCCGATGCCGCGGTCGGGATAGGCATCTTCCGGTACTTTCACGCCCTCGCCACCGACTCGGGGGTCGAATTTGCCCGGCATCTGGTGCAATTCGGCGTCTGGGGACGCGCGGTGCTGCTGGTGTACCTCTTCTACGCCTTCGTGTACGCGCCCCCGCGCGGCTCCCGCGCACTGCCGCCGCTGCCCGCCCCCAGCCGGGCCGACGACGAACTCGTGTCGATCACCTCGTGAGGATGCGCGCTGTGTTGTTGATTCGCTTCGCTCATGTGGGCAGGTGGACGCGCAGCAGCACCAGCGGTACCGGGCCTGGCGGGAGCTCCCAGGACTGCGCCGCGACCCACCGCGTCGCCAGCGCGTGCGGCTCGTCCGGACGGCGGCCCAGGCGCTCGAGCACCAGCGCGATATCCATGCGGCTCTCGGCGATCGAGGCCCGCAGCCGGGCGCTGCGGCCGAGCCGGACCTGAATTCGCCTGCCCGGAAACCGTTCTCGCAACCGCGCCACCAACTCGGTGAGCAGCAGGTCGGCGGCGTGGTTCGATCCGCGGCTGTTCGCCCGCCGGAGTTTTTCCGGCGCGATGCTGATGGCGCTGATCGGAATGGCCGCCGCCGGAGGCTATCTGTGGGTGATGACGTTCTATCTGCAGGACGCGCGCGGCCGCTCGGCCGCCGCGGCGGGGGTGTTCCTGCTGCCGGTGGCGGTCATGGTGTTCCTGGCGGCGCCGCTGTCGGGCCGCCTGACCGCTCGGTTCGGTCCGCGAATTCCCCTGACGGTCAGCGGTTTCGGCATCGCGACGGGCGCCGCGCTGCTGGTCGATCTCGCGGGCGGGACTCCCGGATGGCGGCTGATCGCGTCCTTCGTGCTCTTCGGCCTAGGCTTCGGCATGCTGAACGCGCCGATCACGGCGACGGCGGTGGCCGGCATGCCGGCCGAGCGGGCAGGGGTCGCCTCCGCGATCGCCTCGACCGGACGCCAGATCGGGCAGGCGCTGGGCGTTGCGATAGTCGGCGCGATCGTCGTCCCGGGCATCGGCGCGAACGTACCCGCCACGCTGCCCGGCGCCAGCGGTCCGGGATGGGCGGCGATCGCCGTGGGCGGGCTGCTGGTCGTGGCTCTGGCCTCGGCCGCCACCGAGCGCTACCGGGGTACGGGCAGCCGGGGCCGCAGCGCCGTGGGCAACCAGGGCAGCAGCGGGTCCGGTGCGCTGTCCAGCACGCCGCCGACCGGATCATCGACGCCGTTGCCGCGCACCAGATCCTCCTGCGGCCGGTAGATCTGCCGAACGATCAAGGCGCACAACCCGATGACCGTGAGATCGCGCAGCAGCACGGCGCCGGTGAACCACTGCTCCGGCACCCCCTTGTGGTCCACGCCCAGGTAGTAGTACATGCGGGGGAACCACACCAGCGCGTCGATCGTCATCCACGCCAGCAGGATTCGCCGATGGGGCAGCGCGAGCACCGCGATCGGGACGAGCCACAGCGAATACTGCGGGCTCCACACCTTGTTGGTGAGCAGGAACGCCGCGACCACCAGGAACGCCAGCTGTGCCACCCGTGGGCGGCGAGGGGCCGTCAGTGCGATGTAAGCGATTGCGGCACAGGCGGCGATGAACAGGATCAACGAGATCGCGTTCAGGGCCGTGGGGGTCTGCTCCGGCTGCAGCGGGCCGTCGAAGCCCGTCCAGCCGGCGAACGAGGTGATCACGTTGTAGATCGAGTCCGGGTCGGCCTGGCGCTGGGTGTTGAGCCGGAAGAACTCCCACCAACCGCGCGTGAACGGCATCGCGATCGGAAGATTCACCATCAGCCAGCTCGCCGCCGCCGCGACGACGGTCACCAGCGCCGCGCGCAGCGGGCTGACCCGGGCGCCCGCCAGATACTCGCGCACGGCCCCGGTGACGCCGATTCCCGGGCGCCGCAGCAGCGTTCGCAGCCCGGGCAGTCGTTGCCGGTCCGCGGTGCGCAGGCACAGCACCACGATCGGGCCCAGCAGCAGCAGCGGATACAGCTTTGCCGCCCCGCCCAATCCGAGCAGTACGCCCGCCAGCACCGGCCGCCGACGCACCCAGGCGAGCAGTCCGGTGGCGGCGAATGCGGTTGCCAGGGCATCGAAATTGGTGAAGATGTGGACCAGGACCAGCGGCGAGAGCGCGACCAGCGCGGCATCCCACACCCGTCGTCCGGCTAATTGCGTCGAGGCCCAGACCGTCACCAGCCAGGCCATCGCCAGGCCTACGACGCAGATGTTGAAGTACACCACCACCGGCAGCGCTCCGGGCAGCGGCAGCGAATCCCACGCCGTGCCGAGTTCCATCGCGACGTACTGGTAGAGACCCGACAGCACCGGATATTCCATGTACCGGGTGTGCGAGCGGCCGTCGGCGCCCACCTCGATCCACTGCTTCTTGTACGGGAACGCGCCCTCGTCCAGGCGCTCGGCGCCGTACAGCGGGACGGTGTCCGAATAGCACATCGCGACGTACTGACGGCCGTTGTTCCAGTCGAGTGTCAATCGGCCATCGGCGTTGGGGGTCTGCTGGATGCAGGCCGCCTTGCCCGCCCAGCCCAGCGTCAGGAACACCACCGCGAACGCGAGCATGACCCGCAACGGCGTCCAGAAGCGGGCCCGCCCGATCAGCGCGTGGTCGCCGACCGGGCCGCCGATGGCCGTCGACAGCTGTGCGGTGAGCGAATCGGTGCGGCTGGGCCGGTCACGCCAGCGGGCGGACCGGGGCACGGGCGCCGCCGGGGACGGATTTCCCGATGGGAACTCCGGAGATTCGCCCCCGGTGGTCGACGCCTGCGCTGGATGCTGCTCGAACACACCGACTGACGCTACCTGTTGTGGTTGGACGCGCTCGGATCAGGATCGTTGGTCACGCCCGGCTCCGCGGTGGTCGGCCAGACTCCGTCCGGTGCGACCGGCTGGCCGGACATCGGGCCCGCATCCGAGGGCTGCTGCTGGGGTTGCTGCTGTTGCGTATTCGGATTGGGCTGCAGGCCCGGCACCGGGATGCGCACGCCGGGAAGGATTTCCACCTGCGTCGGCGCGATCACCACCGGCGGCTGGTACGGCTCGGTGGTCGAGGGCGGGGTGTACGGCGCCGAGTACGGCGGCACACCGGCCTGCCCGCCGACCGGGTCCGGCTTCGGGAAGGACTCCTTCGGCGTGCCCTCGAGCGCGCCGTCCATGGTGTCCTTCCAGATGTCCGAGGGCAGACCGGAGCCGTACATGATGGCGCCGTTGGGCTTCTTCAGGGCGACACCCTGATCGGTACCCGCCCAGACAGCGGTCGACAGTGATGGGGTCAGGCCGATCATCCAGGCGTCGCGGTCCTGGCCGGTATCCCCGAGCTGGGTGGTACCGGTCTTGGACGCGGAGACCCGGCCGCCGGCCAGGTCGTGTTTGAACGACCAGTTGGCGATGGGCGCCATCGCGGCGATCACATTGTCGGCCACGGCCTTGGAGACGACCTGTTGACCGGCGTCTTGGGCGGTGTGGTCGAGCAGCACCTGACCGTCGGCGGCGACGACCTTCGTGACGAAATGCGGCTTGCGGTATAGGCCCTCGGCGCCGAGTGTGCCGTAGGCCGAGGCCATGTCGAGCGCGCGCACCCGGTACTGGCCCAGGATGATGCCGTCGTTGGGTCCGCTGCCGTCGTCCTCGGTCAGTGTTTTGCCCACTCCCGGAATGCTGTCCGGGATGCCGAGCTTGTGCGCCATATCGGCGATCATCTGCGGCCCGTTGGGACCCATGTCCAGCTCCATGCGGTAGAAGCTGGTGTTCAGCGACCGCTTGAGCGCCTCTGCGATAGTGCACACACCGCAGGTCTCACCCTCGGCGTTGGTGATCTTGATGCCGTGCACATCGAGCGGCGCACTGCTGTACATGGTCGACAGCGGCTTGCCGAGCTGCAGGTTCTCCGCCAGGCCGAATACCTTGGCGGTCGAACCGGTCATCAGGCCCGTATTGGCGTAGTCCAAGCCCACACCGTTGTCGCCACCGTAGTAGGCCTTCACTCCGCCGGTCTTCGGGTCGACCGACACCACGGCGATGCGGACCTCGGGCCGCTGACCCTGCATGTTCTTGTGCACCGAGTCGACCGCGGCCTGCTGCGCCTTCGCGTCGATGGTGGTGGTGATCTGCAGACCCTGGGTGTTGATCTGTGTATCGGAGATCCCCGCCGCGGCAAGCTCTGTCATGACCTGGCGCTTGATCAGGCCGTTGGGGCCGGAGTTGGGATCGTTCTTGTCGGCGGTCGCGGCCGAGGACTGCACCTTGGGGTACTGCATCTTCGCCCGCTGCGTCTGCGGCAGGTTGCCCATCGACACCATGCCGTCCAGGACGTAGTTCCAGCGCTGGACCGCGCCCTTGTAGTTGTTCTCCGGGTCCAGGCCGTAGGGCTCGTTGATGGTAGCGGCCAGCATCGCGCCCTCTTCGACGGTCAGGTCCTGGACCTTCTTGCCGAAGTAGGCCTGCGCGGCGGCGTTGATGCCGAAGGTGCCGCGCCCGAACGGAATCGTGTTCAGGTAGGCGGTGAGGATGTCGTCCTTGCTCCACTGCCGGGCCATCTTCGCGGAGATCACCAGCTCGCGCATCTTACGGGTCAGCGAGTGCTGATTACCGACCAGCGCGTTCTTGACGTACTGCTGGGTGATCGTCGAACCACCACCGGCGGTGGACTTTCCCATCAGGTTGTCGCGCACCGCGCGGGCGAAGCCGGAGATCGAGAAGCCCGGGTTGGTATAGAACGACCGGTCTTCCGCGGCGATGACGGCGTTGCGCACGTGCGGCGGGATCTGGTCGATCGACACGTCGGTGCGGTTGCCCTGGGGCGGAATGATCTTCGCGATCTGGGTGGTGCCGTCGGCGGCCAGGACCGTCGCAACCTGGGCGGTTTTGAGATCGCCGGGCTGGGGTACCTTCACCTGGGAGTACGCGATCAGGAAGACCGCGCTGGGGATCACCACAGCCAGGGCCACCAGTACGTACATGACCCGTCGCACGATCCTCCAGGGGGATTTCTTCTTGCCGCCCTTGGGCTTACGGCCACCGGGACCGTTCGAGCCGCCCCCGCCGCCGCGGCGGGGCGGCGGGCCGGAGGGCGGGCTTCCGTCCGCGGCGCGGTTGGCGCCGGTGATCGGCCCGGTCCGCGGGCGGCCCCCGCTGCCCGCGGGGCGCGGCCGAGTTCCCGAGCCGGACCGCTGATTTCGGTTCGCCATCGCCTCGCCCAGGCTGCCGGCCGGAATCTTCTTGGTGGCCCCGGACGACGGATTGGCGATCTTCTGGGTGGCCTGCGCCCCCGTGTCGGGGCGCGAACCGCCCGGCCGGCGCGGCGGTTGCCCGCCGGGGCCGCGCGGGGGCTGCCCGCCCGGGCCGCGCGGCGACTCCGGCGCGCGGAAGTCGCCCTGGCCCGGACCGTTGCGGCGCGGGCCGCCGGGCGCCTGTCCGCCCGGACGGGCCGGGGGCATCGGACGTCCACCCTGCGGTGATCCACCCGGGCGCGGCGGCGGATAGCCGCCTGACCCGGGTAGCGAGCCGCGGCCGGTGCGGCCGTCGGTCGGTCCATCATCGTAGGGCGAAGTCACAGTTCGAATCTCCATTACTCGAAACGGTCCGGGTAGCGGTCGCGCCGGGCTCGGTGGCTCCGGCCGCGATCGCCGCGGGCACGCCTGTGCTCCGCATCCAAGTCAATGTCATGCGCCTTCGGCGGCGGGCAATCCCATCACTCGGCGACTGTCCGGCGGGTGCCTGTGCGCCGACGTGTGGGCGCCGGTGGGTGGCCGAGCACGTAGGACTGGACAAGATGGTTCCAGCTGCAGCTCCGGCACACCTCTACCACGTGCACCGAGAACTCCTCGCGGGTCTCCGCCAGCCGGATCAGCTCCTCCGGTGCGCGGGCCGAGCCTGCGATCGGCCCCAGCCCGTCGCCGTAGACCCACGATACGAGAGTGAGCTGCTCCTTACGGCAGATGGGGCAGGTGACCTCACTGCCGCGCCCATGGAATTTCGCCGCCCGCAGCAGATAGGGATTCGCATCGCAGACCTCGGAGACGTCCACGCGGCCCGCATAGACATCGGCCAGCAGCGACCGGCGCCGAAGCGCATAGTCCACTACCTGCCGCTGAAGTCGCACGGCATCCAGAGTAGCGGGGCGGACCGACCGCGTCTCGGGGCTGTGCACCCGTCTTGGGCCTGCCACATCCGATGTACCGGCCACACCTGTCGAAAACTATATCGGCGCGATATAGTTTGTTATCGCATCCATCGGTTAGGTCTGCAGATAACACTCAGGAGGTGAGGCCCGTGCTCGAACTGGCGATTCTCGGGCTGCTCCTGGAGGCCCCCATGCACGGTTACGAGCTGCGCAAGCGGCTCACCGGTCTGCTCGGGCCGTTCCGGGCCTTCTCCTACGGTTCGCTCTACCCCACCCTGCGTCGCATGCAGGCCGACGGGCTGATCGCTGAGGAGTCCCTGGCCGGCGCGGTCACCCGGCGCGCGCGGCGGGTCTACCAGTTGACCGAGCCCGGCCGGGTGCGGTTCAGCGAGCTGCTCGCGGACACCGGGCCGCAGAACTACACCGACGATGGCTTCGGCGTTCACCTGGCCTTCTTCAGTCGCACCCCCGCCGAGGCGCGGATGCGAATCCTGGAGGGCCGGCGCCGGCAGGTCGAGGAGCGGCGTGAGGGGCTGCGGGAGGCGATCAAGCGGGCCAGCGGGACCCTGGATCGCTACACGCGCCAGCTCCACCAGCTCGGCTTGGAATCAAGCGAGCGCGAAGTGCGCTGGCTCAACGAGTTGATTGCCGCGGAGCAGTCAATGAAGGCGGCACCACAGAAAGAGGGAAATACCGGCCATGAGTGATGTCAACACGGCTGCACAGGCCACCACCGGCGGCGAGATCCGCGTGGCCATCGTTGGTGTGGGTAACTGCGCCTCCTCGCTGGTCCAGGGCGTGCAGTACTACAAGGACGCGGATCCGTCCGCGACGGTGCCGGGCCTCATGCACGTCAAGTTCGGTCCGTACCACGTCCGCGATGTGAAGTTCGTCGCCGCGTTCGATGTCGATGCCAAGAAGGTCGGATTCGATCTCTCGGACGCGATCTTCGCCAGCGAGAACAACACCATCAAGATCTCCGACGTGCCGCCGACCGGCATCACCGTGCAGCGCGGCCCGACCCTGGACGGCATCGGCAAGTACTACGCCGAGACCATCGAGCTGTCCGAGGCGGACGCGGTCGACGTGGTGCAGACGCTGAAGGACGCGAAGGTCGACGTCCTGGTCTCCTACCTTCCGGTCGGTTCGGAAGAGGCCGACAAGTTCTACGCGCAGTGTGCCATCGACGCCAATGTCGCATTTGTGAACGCACTGCCGGTCTTCATCGCCTCGGATCCGGTCTGGGCGCAGAAGTTCGTGGACGCGGGCGTGCCGATTGTCGGCGACGACATCAAGAGCCAGGTCGGCGCCACCATCACGCACCGGGTGATGGCCAAGCTGTTCGAGGACCGCGGCGTGCAGCTGGACCGCACCATGCAGCTCAACGTCGGCGGCAACATGGACTTCAAGAACATGCTCGAGCGCGAGCGCCTCGAGTCCAAGAAGATCTCCAAGACCCAGGCCGTCACCAGCAACCTGAAGAAGGAACTGGGCGCCAACGACGTGCACATCGGCCCGTCCGACCACGTCGGCTGGCTCGACGACCGCAAGTGGGCGTACGTGCGCCTCGAAGGCCGCGCCTTCGGTGACGTGCCGCTGAACCTGGAGTACAAGCTCGAGGTGTGGGATTCGCCGAACTCGGCCGGCATCATCATCGACGCCGTCCGCGCCGCCAAGATCGCCAAGGATCGCGGCATCGGTGGCCCCGTCATCCCGGCCTCGGCCTACCTGATGAAGTCCCCGCCGAAGCAGCTGGCGGACGATGTCGCCCGTACGCAGCTGGAGGCGTTCATCATCGGCGCCGAGTAGGCGCGCGGCAGCACACAGCACGCAGCACAGCCGGTCGGAGTCGCTCCGACCGGCTGCGGTGTTTCCAAATGAGTTGTGCGGCAAGGGAATTCGTGGGCCGACCGGTCGTTCGGGCGGATGCCGCGGCCGTCGGCGTTGTGTCGGCACGGACACACAACGAGTGTCGCCGGGGTGGCAGAGGATTTCGTTCCCGGACGGCACCATTGTTCTCACGTTGCCCGACAGAGCGAAACAACTTGGAGCACACCATGATCACCAGCATTCGTCGCGTTGCCACCGCCGTTGCCGCGGTCGCCGCCCTCGCCGCAGGCGGCGTCGGAATCGCCTCGGCCGGAATCGCCCTGGCCCCTGCGGCCTCGGCCGCCGAGGTCACCGCCCCCGTCCACACCGACTGGTCCCCGTTCTGCCTCTTCGACAGGAACTTCAACTGGCACTACTACAACTGGTGCGACAACAACTACTGGCACGGCGGCCACGACCGCGACTGGCGGGACTTCCACGACCGCAACCGGGACTACGACTTCGGCTGGCGCCGCTGATATCCCCCCGATGGTGGCCGCGCGACTGCCCTCGCGCGAGTGCCCCGGCAGCCTGCCCTGCCGGGGCGCCGTCGTGCGCTCAGTCGAGCGAGACGTAGACCTCGACGGACGTGGGCCCGGTGTAGCGCTCGATCTCGGCGCTGTGTGAGCGGGTGATGGTGCCCGCCGCCTCGGCCTTGGCGACCTTCGCCCACGCGGTGCGCAACAGGTCGTACGGCTTGTCGGACACCACGAACTTGGCGTAGCGCCCGGCCGGAATGCGAGTCATCACATCGCCGGTGTCCAGCTCGCCCAGCGCCGTCAGCTCGTAGCCGAGCACCGCGACCGCGTGGTCGTTCTGGCCGATATAGGCGGCCACGCGCCCGGCGTCCTTCTCCCGGGACAGGTACCGATCCCAGGTGAAGTTCACCAGATCCAGATCGCGGGCGGTAACCTCGCGCCCGGCCAGCGGCACGGTGAGCCCGCCGACCAGACTCCCTTCCAGGGTGACTATCTCGAAGTCCGTGCTCACGATTCCACCTCGTCCAGTGCCACGAAAACCTCGACCGTGTTCCGATCCGGATAGTGCTCGAAATCGCCGGTGTACGAGCGCACCAGTGCGCCCGCGGCCTCGAGATCCCACACCGCCCGCCAGACCGACACGATCGTGTCGCCCAGATTTTCACCGCTCCGCACGAAGCGCGCGAACCGGCCGCCGGGTATGCGGGCCAGCACATCACCGGGCAACAGATCGTCCAGGCCCTCGCAGCGATATCCGACGATATGCGTCAGGTAGGAGCCGATCTCCGGTGCGTGGTCGATGAATGCGCTCGCGGGTGGCCCGGGCAGCTTCCGTTTGAGGTTGTGCCGCCAGGCCTCCTCGACCTTCAGCCGCCGCGGGCCCTCGACCGCCAGCGCCGGGCTGCGCAGCACCGTGCCCGCGACCAGCGTCTCGTGGCGCTCGACGATATTGAAATCCACCGGTGTCGCCCCTATGCCTCGTGCTGTGTGACATGCCGTGCCGTAAACCGAACCGGCCCGGAACCCCACTCTGCCCCCAGCGGTGCCCGGGCCGGGGTGCTCGCCCCCCTGTACCGCCGGCGCAACCGGCCGAGTCGCTGGTCTTCCACTCTGCGCACATCCTCCCACCGACGTCGACAAACCCTGCAGCCACCCTAAGCTCTGTTTTATTGCCTCCGCTTCGCTACGGCTGTTTTTCGGCGCACAGGACCCACCCACCCCGCCGCCCCGCAAGCTCCGCCGGCTCACCATCCCCGGATGGGCTCGTCGTTCGGGCACCGCTGCTCGCTCCTTCGTTCCATGCGCAGCGGCACCCGAACGACGAGCCGCGTCGAAAAACCTGCAGGTCCACTTGCTATGCCTATCGCTTCGCGGGCGAGTCCCAGCCGGACGGAGGCGCTTCGCCGCTGGGCGCGTCGGTGGTTGCGTAATCGGGCCGTCGTCGCGGCGCAGTGGCACCCGAATGACGGGCCGCGTCGAAAGACCTGCGGGTCTACGTGCTCAGCCTGTCGCTTCGCGGCGAGTCCCAGCCGGACGGAGGCGCTTCGCCGCTGGGCGCGTCGGTGGTTGCGTAATCGGGCCATCGCGGGAGGCCGTGTGCTCACCTGGGGACGGGGACGCTGAGGCCCGGGAAGATCTCCACCTGCTTCGGAGGCGCCGGACCGGGTGGCGGGGGCGGTGGGGTGATCACGACGGCCGGGGGAGGCGTGGGTGGGGCCAGGACGTCGAAGGGGCCCTGTGATTGCTGGGCGGGGGCGGGCGCGGCGATGAACGGGCCCTGGCTGGCCGAGGAGGGCGGTACCGGGAACTGTTCGACCGGGGTGCCGCGCAGGGCGCCGTCCATCGTGTGCTTCCAGATGTCCGAGGGCAGCCCCGAGCCGTAGATCGGGGCCCCGCGCGCGGTCCGGATCGGCTCGGACTGGGCGGTGCCGATCCACACCGCCGTCGACAGCGACGGGGTGAATCCGATCATCCAGGCGTCCTTGTCGGCCCCGGTATTGCCCAGCTGGGTGGTGCCCGTCTTGGCGGCGGCGGGCCGGCCGGCCAGGGCGTGCCCGTCCGAATACGCCGGGATGGGCAGCATCGCCGAGATCGTGGTGTTGGCCGCGGCGGCCGGAATCCGCTGCTGCGAGGGCAATTGGCCCTGGCCGGGCACCCCGCGATCCAGCAGCACCCGGCCGTCGCCGGTCACCACGCGCTGGACGAAATACGGCGGCCGGTAGACCCCCGATGCCGCGATCGTGGCATACGCCGAGGCCATATCGATGGGCCGCACCGAATACACGCCCAGCACGATCGCCGGTGCGGGCGGACCGCCGGGCTCGGACAGGCTGGTACCGGCCACGCCCGGAATCTGGTCGGGTATCCCGGCCTGGTGTGCGGCATCGGCGATCGCCCCGGGGCCGACGGTTTCGGACAGGCGCATGAAGCTGGTGTTCAGCGAGCGTTTGAACGCCTCGGCGAGCGAACAGGTTCCACAGAATTCGCCCTCGACGTTGGTGATCTTGACCCCGTTCACCGTCAGCGGCGAGCTGTCGATCGGGTACGACAGTGTGATGCCCTGCTGCAGCGCGGCCAGCACGGCGAAGGTCTTGAAGGACGAACCGGTCTGCAAGGGCGCCTGCGCGAAATCGAAACCCACGCCGTCCTGGCCGCCGTAGTAGGCGCGCACCGCACCCGAGCGCGGGTCGATCGAGACCACCGCGGAGCGCAGCTGCGACGGCTGGGAGTCCAGGGTGTTGTGCACGGCATCCAGGGCGGCCTGCTGGGCGCGCGGGTCGATCGTCGTCATGATGTTCAGCGCACCGGTATTGATCTCCTGCTCGCTGACCCCGGCCTCGCGCAGCTCGGCCAGCACCTGCGTGCGGATCAGGCCGTTCGGGTCGTGTGCGGCATCGTCGGCCAGCACGGTGACCGGCACGACGGAGGGAAAGGTCACCGTCTTACGGTCCTTCGCCGTGAGCGTGCCCATCGTGACCATGCCGTCGAGCACGTAGTTCCAGCGCGACTGCAGCTGCGGCATATGGGTTTCCGGATCCAGGATCGACGGCGAGCGGATCACCGACGCCAGCACCGCGCCCTCGGCCAGGGTCAGCTGCGGGACCGCCTTGCCGAAGTACGCCCGGGCCGCCGCGGCGATGCCGTAGGCCCCGCGGCCGTAGTAGATCGTGTTGAGGTAGGCGGCCAGGATGTCGTCCTTGCTCCACTGCCGCGCCATCTTCGCCGAGATGACCAGCTCGCGCATCTTGCGCGAGAGCGTGCGCTGCGAGCTCAGGAAGGCATTCTTGACGTACTGCTGGGTGATGGTGGACCCGCCGCCCGCGTCGTCGCGCCCGAGCAGATTGTCGCGGGCCGCGCGCAGGAAGGCCTGGGTCGAGTAGCCAGGGTTGCTGTAGAAGGTGCGGTCCTCGGCCGAGACCACCGCGTCGCGGACCGCCACGGGCACCTCCGAGAGCGGAACCGGCGTCCGGTTGCCCTCGGGCGGAACGATTTTCGCCAGCACCGTGGTGCCGTCGGCGGCGATGATGGTGGCGATCTGCTGGGACTGTACCGCCGAGGGATTCGGCACCTCGGCACTCCAGTACGCCAGGACCAGCACCAACGAGGGGATGCCGACGAAGATGATGAACAGCGCCAGCAGCAGCCGCCGGATGCGCTGGGCGCGGGTGCGCGGCGGGCGCTCGTGCGCGGGCTCGGACCCGTCGGGCCGCGGACGGCGGCGCGGCCTACCCGGCGCCGCGTGCTGATGACGCGACCGCCCCCCGATGAGCTCGTTCCACCCGGCGATCGAGGCATACGGCGCCGGTCGCCGCTTGCGGATCGAGCTCACGATCATCTCCTCCCGGGAGAGTCGGCCAACTGCACGAACAGCGATCAACCACCACGCGAAAAACAGATCGAAAATAAGACTACGGCGAACTCAACCCCTGTCGCGCCCCTGTGAGCCGGATGTTATCACCGCGATCCGACACCGCACACGGCTGTTTCAACACCGCCGGCCGCCTTCTCGGATCTCGCCGCACCTACTCGTGCGGTGCCGAGGCGACAGCTGATTTCGTGAGCACATGGGTATCTCCATGCAATCACGGAGACCTAGCGCGCGGTTGGTGTCGTTGTCGACGACCGGCGGTGTCGAGTTGCGTTGGCCGTATTGGTCCTCTGAACTGGTGATTCGTCGAAATCTGGCCCGATCCGGCATGTGATATCAAACGCTAGCGTTGGAGGCCGTTAGGGTCGTTGACTGGCGTCAGCCATTAAATGGCGGGATTGATGGCGACCGGCGGTCGTCGACAACCTGTCGCTTGTCAACAGGGGCGTGCCCGGGGGATGTCAGTCTGCGGCCGTCTGGCCAATGTGAGGTGTGCCGGTGTCGAGGCCAGCTCGGAGGTCTAGGGCCTGTACACCGGCGGCCAGCTTGCTCGCCACGCGTTCGAGCTGGTCCTGGCGGCCACCGCGCGGGGGGATTGATATGCCCTTGTTCGAGCATGCGTAGGGCCTACCGTCCCGGGACGCTCGTGATCGGGTCTGTCGTAGGCCGGGTGTAACGTCCGCCCGCATGGGGCCTGCCACCGCTGTCGTTGCGGACATCGTTGCCGGAATCGCGCCGTTCGATGATCTCGAACGGCGGCATATCGCAATGACTTTGGATTGGCTCGGATCGACCGATGACATCTTCCGCCGCGCCAAACCTGCGACACCCTCACCGCATCTGGTCGCTTATGTGGTTCTCATCGACCCTGGGGAACGGGGAATCTATCTAGGACGGCACCTCAAGGCCGGCCTGCATCTGCCGATGGGTGGACATGTCGAGCCCAATGAGCATCCACTCACAGCCGCGCGTCGCGAGATCGTCGAGGAACTCGGCATCGAACCCATATTTGACCTGGTCGGCCAGGCCCCACTGTTCCTCACACGAACCACCACAGTCGGCCAGACCGCCGGGCACATCGATGTGTCCCTGTGGTTCGCAATCGGTGGCGAACGTGCCCACCAGTATCCGCTGGATCCGAACGAGTTCGACGGTGGCTTGTGGTGGGATCTTGACCCGTACGGACTTCCCGCGACCGATCCGCATCTTCCTCGATTCATTCGCAAACTCGACAGCGTCCTGACTCCAACGGCACTGTCTTAACCGGTAACCCGGGCTATTGAAGTGTGCTGAATGCTCGGGCGGTCGGCTTTCGGCCATCAGATGGTGATGACGTTGACCGCGAGGCTGGTGAGTACGGCCAGGGCGCGGGTTTGGTTGAAGCGGTGTCGGTCGGCCGGCGGCCGCACGGCCGCGCATATGGACACGAACAGGTAGGTGAGGACTGGTGCGAGCCAGTCGTTGGCGGAGAAGCCGGGTAGGCCGTCGTTGTTGAGTTGGGGCATGTTGGCGCTGGTGCGCCTGCTTTGGCGAGGGTGACGGCGTCGTCGTGGGCCCAGTAGTGCAGGTAGAACAGGCGTGGGTCGTCGGTGAGGGAGTGGTTGTGCACCTCCACGATCGAAATGCCGCCCTTGCGTAGTGCTTCGATCACCGGGTTGACTTCTGGGCCGGTCAAGGCGAAGTCGCCGTTGATGGCGGCTTTGCCGCCGCCGGTGGGTTGGAAGTTGATTCCGGTGGTGTCACCGAAGGTTGGGGGCACGACGTGCCGGTCGTCGAGGATGGTTTCGGCGCGGGCGAGGGGGTTGCGCCCGCTCGCGGCCGTGACCGATCCGACCCTACCGGGGCCGAGTCAGGACACCGCCGTCCAAATCCTGACCGGCACAGGGCAGGTCATCGCATCCACCCAGGAACCCTCCGGCCCGCCGGTGCTCTCGCCCGGTGAGCTCGAGCAAGCCCGGCATCGCACCGTGATCCTCGACCGGCCTGCGGCCGGTGGTCTGGCCGGTCCGGTCCGGCTGGCCGCCGCCGAGGCGGGCGGCGACCGGATCGTGGTGGTGGCCCAAAGCCTGGCGGACCGGGACGCCGCGGTCGCGGACTTGTCTCGCGAGCTGGCCGTGGCGTTCCCGCTGGTGCTCATCGCCGCCGCGGCCGGTGCGTACCTGCTGGCGATGGCGGCGCTGCGGCCGGTGGAACGCATGCGTGCCCGCGCGGCGGGTATCACCGAAGCCGATCCGGCCGCGCGGCTGCCGGTTCCACCCGCTCATGATGAAATCTCCCGGCTGGGAACCACATTCAACGATCTGCTGACACGTTTGCACGAGGCGGTAGACCGGGAGCGGCGGTTCGTCGCCGACGCCGGACACGAACTACGCACCCCCTGGGGTTGCTGACCACCGAACTCGCGCTGCGCCGCCCACGCAGCAACGCTGAGCTCACCGACGCGTTGCGGTCCGCGCTCGACGAGGTCTAGCGCCTGTCACGTCTGGCGCGGGGGATGCTCGCGGCTACGACCGGCGGACCCCGCGACCTGGGCACCGTGCTGCCCACGGTCGATGTGTGGGAGCTGCTGGGCACGGTGATCGCCCGCCACGGCGCGAACACCCACGACATCACCGTGGACTGCCCTGCCACCGTGACTGTTCGCGCGGACCCCGACGATTTGGATCGCATCGTGACCAACCTGCTCGACAATGCCCTCACCCACGGTGGGCCGCCGGTCGATATTCGCCTCACCGGCACCCGTACCGGCTCGGTGGACATCCGGGTACGCGATCACGGTCGTGGTATGGACCCCAGCTTCCTGCCTCATGCGTTCGAGCGGTTCACCCGCGCCGACACCGCCCTCACCCGCGGCGGCAGCGGGCTGGGCCTGGCGATCGTGCGAACCCTCGCGGCGCGCAACCACGCCACCGTCACCGCCGCCAACCACCCCGACGGCGGACTCGAGATGACCATAACCCTGTCCTCACCGCCGGACCCAGGGCAACCGGCATAGCCGGCGTGACACCAGAGTTGTTCCCGGACAACCTATTTCGCAGTGTCCGGCCGGTCGTGCAGTCGAGGCGGGTCAGCTGGTGGGTTCGAATTCCCGCAGGACCGGTCCGCCGGTGGAGCCCTTCGGGATCGGGAAATAGCTGTGGTGGGTGAGCGGATCCAGCGCGAGGGTGTGCGCGCCGTCGGCCAGATGCCTGGACCCTGCGGCGACAGTGTGCCCCGCACGCCGATCGAACACGCTCACCCAGCCACTTTCGGTGGCCACGTACACCCGGTGCGCGGACTGGTCGTACACCAGCACATCCGGTGTCTCGCCGACCTTGCCCAGGTCGCCGGCCGTGTGGTGGATCAGATCCACAGTGAGCACGCTGGCGTTGGCTTCGCAGCCGACGAACATCACGTTCTCAACCGCGTCCAGTGCCTGACCATGCGGATGATCGCAACCCGGCATCGGAATCCGTTCGGTCACAGCGAAATCCGCGGGATCGATCACTGCGAGGTCGTTCTCTCCTTGCACCGCGACCACCATCGTGTCGGCCGATCGGTCGTAGACGACGTTGCCGACCTCACCACCGAGGCGCACCGTGGCGCGCACCGCCCCGGTGTCGGCGTCGATGACGGTCTCGGTGCCCGCGTGCTCGTTGGTCGTCCACACCGTGTTGCGGATCGGGTCGTAGGCCAGCCCGTCGGGATAGGTGTCCGTCGGCGCGGTGTACAGCACCGCCCCGGTGATCTCGTCGAGCGCGACCAGCTGGTTGCGGCCCGTCACGCTCGCATACATCCGGCCCTTGGGTGGCACGACGATCACCCCGTGCACATCCGGCAGATCACCAACGGTGCGCACCACCGCATGGGCGTGCACGTCGACCTCGACGAGCTCACCGGCACCCATGTGCGCGGCGAACAACAACCCCCGCCCAGCATCCAGCACGGTGTAGTCGAACCGCACGGGCGCCCCGGGCAGCACCACCTCGCCGACCTGCCGCACCGGCAACGCGCCGGTGTCCGGCGGCGCGAGCGAGGTGGAGCATCCGGCGACCGTCGCTGCGAGGACACGACGACCGGCACGATCGTGCGTGTGCGCACCCGCCACCTCCTCGACAGACTGCAACCGTGGTTACGAGTCTAGGATCAGCGGTCTGAACGACAGCCTGACGATCACGGATCGTCCCGACTCCCAGTCGCCGTGTCCGCTGTTGGCGCTCCCAGCCGTACAGCATCGCCTCGAGCACACGTTTTCCCGGATGTAGCAGTTGCCACGCCCGAAACCAGCTCCAGCCGAAGCGATCCCGGCGACAGGTCACCACCCCGGACCATCCACAACCTCCATCATCAGACGAAGGAATCATGCATCAAACGAAAGATCAGCACATCCGTGCAGGTTATTGGCCTGCATCCGGTTGGGGGTGGCCGCTACGCTCGGGTCCTCATGAGCCCTGGCGCCGAGAGCGAATCGGTTGATGCGCACTCTCGGGGAAGCCATGGCCCTGGCTTGAGACCGCGGCGGCGCGAGGTTCTCGTTGTCGACTTCGCCACGGGATTGCTGTCTGATTGCCAGATATTGTCGCGGTCGCGGCGACAGGGGCCGCAGCACTCGACGGCAGCGGTTCTACGGCTCGGTTCGACAGCGCATCGGAATTCATGTCGCCTGGATTGGCGCACACATCGTCCGTTCTCATGCTTGTCCCTGAGGTGACGGACCGGGGGGCTGCGGCTGCGAGGGCTGGCGGTGCCCAGTAGCGCTGAACGCCGCGGGCTCAGTATCTCACTTGCGGACTGGGCCTGCGGCATTTCGACCGGTGTCCGAACTCGACGTTCCGGGACTCCGGCCTCACTCAGCACGATGCGCCACAACAAGTTGATATGTCAAGAGCCTGATGGAGGCGGAGCCGGCCACCCGGGGGCAGCGTGTCCAGTTGCGACCCAGGTCGGCCAACCCGGACACCGCCGGATCAAAGGTGCTGAGTGGTGAGAGTACCGGGCTCATTGTCGCCTTCGAATCAAGCGCCGTGCGGGTAGCTGGCGAACACGCTAGATGTCGGGTTTGGACATGCTTCTTCGATGTTTCTAACTTGTTGCCGCAAAGTTGCTTGAGATCGGTGAGAGTCCGGCGAGAATGGCTTCGGCATACAAGTTCCTCCAGCCACAATCTCGGGTCAATCCACACATCCATCAATGGAACGGGGTTCGACCATGGCAGTGCGGGAGAGCAGCTGTAATACGACGACGCAGCGCCGGGAAATCGATGTGCAGGCGGAAGTGGAAATGCTACGACTGCGGCTGGACGAGGCGCGGCAAGAGATGCAGAACGCCCGCCAGTACGCGATGCAGGCATCGGGTCTCGCGCGCCAGGCCCAGGCGCAGGCGCGGCAGGTGCAGCAGGTGCAGCAGGACGCCAACCAAGCCAATCAGCAGGCTCGGCAGGCTCGCCAGCAGGCGATCCTCGCCACCAACCAGGCACAGCAAGCCCAGACCGAAGCCGACCGCGCCCAAAGCCAGGCTCAGCGGGCCCAAGGCGAGGCCAACCAATCCCAGCAGCGAGCCAGCAGCGCCCAGGAGCAAGCCGACCAGGCCACCCAACTGGCGCAGCAAGCCGAGGACCAGGTCAACCGGGCACAGGACCGGGCCGGTCAGTGGGAGATGCAACTCCACCAGATCCGCCAGCAGGCCCGGCTCCAACAGGGACGCTGACCCAGCAAGGATGACGCAGTGGATCGCTACGCCACGGGTCGCATCCAAGAGCACTCGACACGAACAGATGTTCGATCCCGAGGCATTGCGTGCTATCGGACTGGTCCTGACAAAGCAACTCCATTCTGCGTCAGCCCCTCCTCGACCGCACCACGGCACAGAGGACTCGATCATGAACTCCACGGACGAATTCATCGGCACACGCTCCGGCGTGAAGCCGACCAGACTGTTCGCCATCGACCCCGGCACTAGCACGGACGAGCACCCCTGCGCCGCGCAATTGCGCGGGTGGACTCTGGACTACCTGTGTCAACCCCATCCCGACCTCGGCCGCCCCGGCCCGGTCTGCCCATATACCAAACATGCCATGGGAGGCCGATACCTCTGGGCGGCATTCATCGAAGGCACCGAGATTGACCAGGAGTACTTCACAGCGATCGTCGACGACATGAACGACCTGTTCCCCGTGCTGCCTCCCGAGGACGGAGCCGGGGCCAAACTCAAAGCCGTCCTCACGGTCTTTCCTGACCTCACCGAGTACACCAACCTGGAGGCGGTCCAGCGCAACCAGAAGACCACGTTCGTCGACCAGGGACTGATGCTGGGGCAGTTCTATCCGGGCTGCACCGTCGCCGGATTGCACAACCCGGAATTCCCCGCGCTCGACTCTCCGTTGCCCCTGCTCGCCGTGCGCCAGATGGCCCCCACGGACTTCGCATTCCTGAAGACCCGGTACGAATGGGTCGAGGCGTACCTCGCGAGGTTTGCCCCCGAGATCCCCAGCTTCCTGAGCCGTTACCTGGCCGACAAACTGGTTGAACGTGGGAAACAGTCGAGGGAGAACTGACCTCGCACTACCAGGCGCCATCGAAGCCGCCCGGCCGCCGACAGATCTCGGATGGTCCCCGATCAGCGCGAGTCGACGCGATCGGCGCTACGCACGACGGGGCACACGGTCCGTGTGCTCGAACCGCCGATATGCGGTCGCTCCGGCAACGAGAACCCCCGGTGCCGGCCGAGCATCGCAGCAGAGGTCACGTGCTTGTGGTGTGTAGTTCCACGCAGCATTCACCGGCGGTCGGGGCCAGCACCGCGGTCACGGGTGTCGGCTTGCAGGCCGGTCAGGACCCCGGTCAGGTAGGCGTGATTGATCCCGCAGACCAGTCCGGGGGACTCGACGGCGAGCGGGTGGAACGGGCAGTTACGCAGTCGCAGGCAACGCGGCGTTTCCCGGCTGGGCTCGAAGCCTTGCTCGGCGAGGGTCGAGTGCAGCAGCGTCAGTGCGCGTTCCGCCCCAGTCGCCCCGGCCGCAGCTGCTCTCGCAGTGTTCGCCCCTCGGCGGCGCCGCGGTCGCCCGCCACGCGGATCGCCGCCTGCTCGGTCATCTGGTACAGCGGCATCGTGCGTGTCGCAGGCGGCCTGACCAAGATGTCGTTGAACTCCAACCTCACCTCCGGGACCTCAACGCGCGTGCGGTCGACGAGTTCGCGGACCTCAGCGAATTGGTCGACGGTCAAGCCTCGGTAGTCGGCCATCGCGTGCCCAGCCATGCACACCGGCGCGAGATGGTGCGCTGTCACACCGAGTTCGGGCAGGATTCGGGTCAGCTCCGGCCAGCGCCTCCGCTGAAAGGTGTCCGGAGCGACGTGAATGTTTCCGAGATCAAATGGCCTTTATAGCATCAGATGCAACACTGTATTGTCTTTTGAGTGGGCCGTCCCCGCTGGTTGATGCCCGGCAGCGGGGGCGCATGCACAGATTTGTCACCGGGTGACTGACGTATGCAACAATGTTGTGTCTGATACAACATTCATCGTGGCGGATGAGGCACCCGGTTCAGTGTGTCTGGTTCTGGCGCGCAACGTCGTGCATCTCAATGCCGAAGAGGCTGTGTTCGAAGCGATGTTGGAAGGATGGGCGCGGCAGCAGCTGGCCCGGTTCTTGAACGAGAGGGGCACTATTCGGCCCCGACTTCGGCTGGTTCGCAGCTTGGTAGTTTTCACCAATCTCTACCCGTGGCAATGGAATCCGGGGGAAGTGGATGCGTGGGCCAGCCATCTAAGATCCGGTGAGAACTCGGTCCGCTGTCGACCCTGCAGTCATGCGGATTGTTCTCTCGCTTCTCCCGCGTCAGCGTGGGCCTCGCGGCAGGTGCTGCTTGCAGCGTGTCTGCGCCGTCTCTAGTCCCTGGATTCTTTACCGCGCCCTGTGGTTTGGCCGAAGAAGAACCCGAGAATCAGTAAGAACGAATTCACATAGACCTCCGGTAGCGCAGTGTGGATGAAAGTCGCGATGCGTCCTTGATCTCGAGCATAATGGCCAGCGACACCAGGCGCTCCTGGCGTTCGAGAAGGCTACGTCTTATATCGCGGAGGCATTCAAGCAACAAAGGAACGGGCAACAGGACCCCATCGATATCCAGCATCTCCATCCTCTGCAGACCGGTCGATTCCCGCCCTCCGTCGGGTTTCTCTAGCCCTTCGATCTCCTCATCGATGACTATGAGTTGCTCGGCTAAATCATCGGCGGACTGATTACTGAAGTCGTCTGAGATGCCATGGGCTTGAAGATATTGCCCCGGCCCACGTCGATCGAATTCTTGACAAATAGATGACAAATAGCCGCAGGTCAGACGATATAGTGTCGCCATGACCTGCGGCTACAGTTTGGTATGAACGTTGGTAACTCACCGGGGACGGGCCCACCGGGAGCGGGCCGTCATCCGCCGGCCCGACGAGCAAGCCCGCTGGTAGGCAACGGCTCGCTGAAGTCGCGGGGAGGCGAGGGAGTTAGCTCTTGACCCCGCCCGCGGTCAGGCCCGAGATGATGCGGCGCTGGAACAGCAGCACCATGATCACCAGCGGGACCGTCACGATGACACCCGCGGCCATGATCGCCGCATAGGGCTGGACCAGCGGATCATTGCCCGAGAAGCGGGCGATCGCGACCGTCACCGGTTCGGTGGCGTCCGAGGACAGCAGGCTCGAGAGCAGGTATTCGTTCACCGCGGCGATGAACGCCAGGATCGCGGTGGTGAAGACCGCGGGCGCGGCCAGCGGCAGCATCACCAGCCGGAACGCCTGCAGGCGCGACGCGCCGTCGATGCGCGCGGCCTCCTCGAGCTCCCACGGCAGCTCGGCGAAGAACGAGGCCAGGATGTACACGGTCATCGGCAGCACGAACGAGATGTTCGGGATGATCATCGCCTGGTAGTGCCCGAGCCAGCCGATGCTGGTGAACAGCTGGAACAGCGGGGTTACCAGCACGACCACCGGGAACATCGACGCGCTCAGTACCAGCCCGGCGACCAGCGTCTTGCCGCGGAAGGTGATGCGCGCCAGGGCGTATGCCGCCATGATGCCGATCAGCAGCGCGATCGCGGTGGTGGCCGCGCCGATGACGACGCTGTTGGTCAGCGCCCGGCCGAAGTTGTTGCCGCGGCTGGTGTCGAAGGCGTTGGTGAAGTTCTTCGTCGTCAGGTGGGTGGGCCACGGGGTGTTGTCGAACTGGTAGGCCGGGTCGCGGAACGCGGTGACGGCCATCCAGTAGAACGGTCCCAGGCCCCACACCAGGATGATCAGCGCGCCGACATAGGTGCTCACGGAACGCAATCGGCGGCTCAGGGGCACTCGCGCCACGATCGGTGCGGCGGCGGTTTCGGTCTCGACGGTCATCTACCGTGCCTTCCGCTGTTCTTCCTGAGTCGAAACCGCATTCGCGCCCAACACCTTCACCAGCACGAATGCCACCGCGAAGATCAGCAGGAAGGTGATCACCGACAGGGCCGAGGCGCTGTTGGCGCCCTGGCGCACCTGGTCGACCACCAGGATCGAGATGGTGCGCGTGTGCGGATTGCCCTGCGTCATGATGGCGGGCAGGTCGTACAGGCGCAGCGCGTCCATCGTGCGGAACAGGATCGCCACCAGCAGTGCGGGTTTGAGCAGCGGCAGCGTGATCTGGGTGAACCGCTGGCGGGCCGAGGCGCCGTCCACGCGCGCGGCCTCGTACACATCGGCCGGAATCACCTGCAGCCCGGCCAGAATCAGCAGCGCCATGAACGGGGTCGTCTTCCAGACGTCGGCGATGATGACCGCGAACCGGGACCACCAGGGATCGGTCTGCCACAGGATGTGGGTGCCCAGCACGCGATTGACCACGCCGTCGTACTGGAACATGAACTCCCACAGCCGCGCCGTGACCGCGGTCGGGATCGCCCAGGGGATCAGCACCGCCGCCCGCAGCAGCGCCCGGCCCTTGAACGTCTTGCCCATCACCGTGGCCATGCCCAGGCCGATGGTCGTCTCGAGCGCCACCGTGATGACCGTGAACAGCACCGTGACGATGATCGAGGCCCAGAACTGCGAGCCCAGGTTGCCGGTCGGGCAGGATTCGATGCCGCCGGAGGGCAATTGGCACTGCTGCGCCAGCCAGTGCGTGTAGTTGCTGAACCCGGCGCTGCCGCCGTTGACGAACATGCCGGTCACCGGGTCGAGGCCGGAGTCCTTCTGGAAGGACATCCACACCGCCCGCACGACCGGATAGCCGATCACGACCGCGAGGGCCACCAGCACGGGTGCGACGAACAGCCAGGCGCGTCCCGGCCCCTGCAGCAGGCCGCGCCGCCCGCTACGCGAACTCGGGCCGGCCTGGGCAGCGGTCACCCCCGCTGCTCCCGAAGGATCTGACACCGTTGACTACTCCTCCGGGCTGGGATTCGAGCTGTGATCGGGGCGGCCGGTCAGGAACCGGCGGCCTCGATCCCCTTCTGCATTCCGGCAATCGCGTCGTCGACCGACTTGGTCCCGGTAATCGCGGCATAGGCATTGTCCTGAATGGCCTTGGACACCGCGGGATAGAACGGGGTCACCGGGCGCGGTACGGCGCTGGCGATCGAATCCTTGAGGGTGGGCAGGTAGGGGAACTTCGCGATCAGCGCCGGATCGTCGTACAGCGACGAGCGGACCGGCGGGAAGGCGCCCTCGGCGACGATGCGCTGGGCGTCCTCGCTGATCAGGAAGCGCAGGAAGTCCAGCGCGGTCGCCTTGTGCTTGGAGTAGGCGCTGATGGCGGCGTTGTAGCCACCCAGGGTGGAGGCGCCGATGCCGTCCTTACCGGGCAGCGGGGCGACGCCGGTCTCACCCTTCACGGCCGAGGCGTCGGCCTGGGCCACGCCGTAGAAGTTCGGCCAGGTGCGCAGGAACAGCAGCTTGCCCTGGGCGAACGCGTTCTGGCTCTCGGGCTCCTCGAAGGAGATGGCCTCCTTGGGAATGTTGCCGTTCTTGTAGGCGTCGGTGAGGACCTGCAGTCCCGAGCGCGCCTGCGGGCTGTTGATGGTGGGGGTCTTGCCGTCCGGGCCGACGAAGGTGCCGCCGAACGCGTTGATGACCTCCGCGGCGTTCACGGTCAGGCCCTCGTAGGGCGCGAACTGTCCCGCGTAGCAACCCACGCCGTGCGCCTTGGCGACGGTGCAGTCCGCGAGCATCTCGGTCCAGGTCTTGGGCGGGTTGGGGACCAGGTCCTTGCGGTAGTACAGCAGGCCGCCGTTGGTGTTCAGGGGCGCGGCGTACAGGTTGCCCTTGTAGGTGGCGCTGGCCACGGTCGGCGAGAGCAGGGTCGAGGTGTCGATTGCGAAGGAATCCTTCAGCGGCTGGATCCAGCCCTTGGCCGCGAACTCCGCGGTCCACGTGACGTCCAGGGCCATCACGTCGTAGTCGGACTGCTTGGCCTGCATGTGCTGGGCCAGGTCGTCGTGCTGCTGGGAGGCGTCGTTGGACTGTTCCTTGAAGGTGACCTTCTCGTCCGGGTGCGCCGAGTTCCAGCGGTCGATGAACTGCTTGACCGCGCCGGTCTCGGAGGTGTCCTTACCCTCGACGAAGGTGATCGGTCCGCGGCCGCTGAGGTCCTGGGAGGCCGGGTTGCTCCCGGTGCCGCTCGAGCAGGCGGATGTGAAGGTCGCGGTGAGCAGGGCCGCGGATGCGGCGGCCAGTGCCGCGCGGGACGCGAGCGAGCGTCGTGACGTCACCTTGTTCAAAGCCATCGATACTCCAGGGTCGAAACGAGCACAGTCGCCGGTGCGCGCGGCGAGATGTGGGACCGTCGTGAGTGGGAACACACTCAGCCGCTTGCACAAGGCAAGATACATTGTTCGGGGCCGGTTGTGTCGGTTGGTTCTCTTATTCTGGTGTCGATGTCGACTCAGCAAACTCAGGACAAGTTGCTCACGCGCATCGGTGGACTGCTGCGTCAGGCGGAGTCGACCGACAACGAGCACGAGGCCGAGGCCTTCCTGACGGCGGCGCAGCGCCTGGCCACCCGGTCATCGATCGATCTGGCCGTGGCGCGCGCCCACGTGACGGGCCGGGAGCGCCGGGCGGTGCCCGTGCAGCGGATCATCGAGATCGGCGCGGCGGGTAAACGAGGCTTGCGCACCTATGTCCAGCTATTCGTGGCGATCGCGGCCGCGAACGATGTGCGCTGCGATGTCGCGCGCTCCTCGACGCAGGTCTACGCCTACGGTTTCGACACCGATATCGCGGCGTGTGAGGCGCTGTACGCCAGCCTGCTGGTGCAGATGGTGCGGGCCTCGGATCTGTACATCAAGTCGAAGCAGTATCGGTCGGCGACGGTGGAGCGGGTGATCGTCGAAAAGCGCTGGGGGCGCACGGTACAGCGGCGGGAGCAGGCGCCGGTCGCGGCGGTGACGGCGCGGCTGAATTTTCAGATGGCGTTCGCCGCACGTGTCGGCCGTCGGCTGGCCGCGGTCAAATCCGAGGTACAGGCCGAGGTTCGCGCCGAACCCACCGCCGCGCCCGGCACGGCGGTGGCGCTGCGGAACAAGGAGCTCGAGCTGACCAGCTTCTACACCCGCACCTCCGAGGCCCGCGGCACCTGGCGCGGGCCGCAGGAGTCGGCCGGCTACTCCCCCGGGGCCCGGCGCGCGGGCGACCGGGCGGGCCGGGCCGCGCGGCTGGGCAATTCGCCCGAGCTCGGTGCGGCCCGTGGGCAGCTCGATCCGGGTGAGGAGTGAGTTCCGCTGGTACGTACCGTCGCCGGCGAGGACTGCCGGGGCGGGGCGCTGGTGTGGAGGGGCGGGCGGTGAGTGCGGCGGGCACGACGGGTGAGGCCGGCACGACGAGTCTCTCTCGCGCCGAACAGATCAAGCGCCTACGGATCGTGGCGGCCGGTGGGGAGGAGGGCGTCGTGCAGAGGGTGCGGGTGCGCGGCGCGGTTCGCGAGGCCGGAGCGTGAGTGTGCGAGATGCACAGCGCGCCAAGGTGTACGACGCCGAGGGGCTGGTGCGGCGGATGTTCGACCGGGCCGATGAGCACGGCATGCGGACCGTGGAGCTGTACGGATCGCAGATCACGCTGCCGATCGAGCGACGGTTCGGTTCGGTGGAATCGGTGCAGGGCTATGTGGATCGGGTGCTGGCGCTGAACTGGGTGCGGGCGCGCTGGGAGCGGTCGGGTACCCCCGTCGCAGTGCGGGCGCGCGCGGGCACGGCCGCGGCCCACTACGAGCCCGAGCGTGCCGTGCTCGCGGTTCCCCTGCATTCCGGCGGAACCGCCTGGGCGCTACGGGAATTGGTGATCCTGCACGAACTCGCCCACCACCTCGCGCCGGCCGAGCCGCAGCTGTCCGCCCACGGTCCCGAATTCTGTTCCCGCTACCTGGATCTGGTCGAGGAGATCATCGGGCCGGAGGCGGCGCTGCTGCTGCGCACGTCCTTGCTGAGCTGTGGCGTGGCCGTGGGCTGAGGTCCGGGCTCACCGGACGGTGATGCACTCGCCGAGCGGGGGGATCCGGAGCTGGGCGGCACGGCCACCGTAGGTGAAGGTGGTCCGAAGGTACTCGAGGTTCTCGCTGAAGTGGGCCCAGCCCTCCGCGTGCACCGGAATGATCGCCGCGTCCCCGAGCGCTTCGGCCGCCTGCAGCGCGGTGCGCCCGTTGAGCGTGACGTCCGAGTCGCCGAAGCGGCCGACGTTCGCCGCGCCGACGTTCAGCAGTGCGATATCGATGCGGCCGATTCTGGCGGCGATCTCCTCGACGAGGGCCACCGAGGCGTTGTCCCCCGAGACGTACACCGTCGGCCATCCCGGCGCACTCAGGACGAAGCCGGTGACCACGCCGGACACCGCCTCGGCGCCCTCGGGTCCGTGCAGCGCGGGGACCCCGGTCACCGTGGCCTCGCCGATCCGCAGGGTCTCCCAGTTCTCCAGTCCGCGCACGCCCGCGATCCGCGCGGCCGCGTCGGGGGTGGACAGCACCTGTCCCGCCGTGGTGAGGAATTCGCGCCCGGACGTGTCGAGGTTGTCCGCGTGCTGATCGTGCGAAAGGAGCACGACATCGATCGGCCCGATCGCATTCGCGGGGACCGCCGGACCGGTCAGCTTGTGCAGCTGGACGGGGCCGGAAGGGTAGTCCTGGGGCTCGTCGAAGGTCGGGTCGGTGAGCCAGGTCAGGCCGGCGTACCGGAACCGGACGGTGGGCCCGCCGACGTGGAGCAGTTCGACTGCGGTGGCGAGTGTTTCGGTCATGGGGATCAGTGTCGTCCGCCTCGGGCGCGGCAAACAGTGGCCCGAAGGCCACTCATCGATATAATTGGGCCATGCATCGGGTCGCAATCCTCGCCTTCGACGGCATCAGCCCCTTTCATCTGTCCGTGCCGGGATTGGTGTTCGGCCGAATCGGCACCAGCGCACGGGAATTCGCGCCGTATCTCGTCGAGACCTGTGCGCAGGAGCCCGGAATCCTGCGCACCCCGGGCGATGTCGAGCTCACCGTGCGCCACGGACTCGAGGCGATCGAGCGCGCGGACACGGTCGTGGTTCCCAGCTGGGATCCCGGACTCGAACTCTCCCCGGCGATTCGACGGGCCCTGACCGATGCGCACGCGCGCGGCGCGCGCATCGTCGGGCTGTGCCTGGGCTCGTGGGCGATCGCCGCCTCGGGGCTGGCCGACGGCCGCGAGCTGACCACGCACTGGTCCACGGCCGCCGCGCTGGCCCGGACTTTTCCCTCGGTCCGGGTCCGCGCCGACGTGCTGTGGACCGATCTGGGCGATGTGGTCACCTCCGCGGGGGTCGCGGCCGCGCTGGACTGCTGCCTGCATCTGGTCCGAGCCGACCACGGCAGTCGCGTCGCCGCCGACCTGGCCCGCATCCTGGTCATGGCCCCGCACCGCGGCGGTTCCCAGGCGCAGTACATCCCGATCGCCGTGCCCGACGTCGGGGGCGACGATCCGATCGAACACGCGATGATCTGGGCCCGAACGCATCTGGGCGACCAGGTCGACCTCGACGGCTGGGCCCGCACCGCGCTGATGTCCCGGCGCACGTTCACCCGGCGCTTCCGGGAGCGCACCGGTTCGAGCCCGCAGCAGTGGCTGCTGCACCAGCGCCTGGACCGGGCCCGGCTGCTGCTCGAATCCACCGACGACACGATGGACCGCATCGCCACCGACACGGGCCTGGGCTCCGCGGTCAACCTCCGCCAGCATTTCCACCGCGCGCTGGGCCTCTCGCCCGCCGCCCACCGGGCGGCATTCCGCAGCGCCTGACGGATTATCGCTCCAGCAGTGCCCACACCCGGGCGAGACGCTCGCGCCACCAGCGGACTCGTTCCGGGTCGGGATGCCGGAACTGTTGCAGCAGTCCGGGATCCGGCTTCGGGGCGGTGCGCGGGACCGGAAGGTGACCGTCAGCGGGGCGCGACGAGTCGCCGACGAGATCGCCCTCGAACAGGTTCACCGTGCCCAGGCCGCAGGCGAAGTCGAGTTCGGGCAGGGCGCCGGCCAGGGCCAGCTGAGCGCCGAGGCCGACGCTGGTCTCGAGCGCGGAGGAGACCACGCAGGGCAGGCCCGCCGCCTCGGCCACTCGCAGGGCGCGGCGGACCCCGCCCAGGGGTGTGCATTTCAGGACGGCGATATCCGCGGCCCCGGCGACGGCGACGCGCAGCGGATCCTCGGCGCGGCGAATGGATTCGTCGGCGGCGATGCGGACGTGCACCCGGCGGCGCACGGCGGCGAGTTCCTCGATGGTGCGGCAGGGTTGTTCGACGTACTCCAAACCGCCTGCGGCGCGGTCGATCCGCTCGATATTGGCGACCGCGGTATCGACGTCCCACACCGCGTTGGCGTCGATCCGCACCGCGCCGCCGGGGCCGAGCGCGGCGCGCACCGCCTCGACCCGGGCCAGATCCTCGCTCAGCGACTCCGGATGGTCCGCCACCTTGACCTTTGCCGTGCCGCAACCCGATCCGGCGACGATCGCGTGGGCGCGCGCGGCATCGACAGCCGGCACCGTGCAGTTGACCGGGATGCGATCGCGCACGGGTTCCGGCCATCCGACGGTGACCTGTTCGAAGGCGGTGGCCAGCCAGCCGGCCGCCTCGCGGTCGTCGTACTCGGGAAACGGGCAGAATTCACCCCAGCCGAGCGGTCCCTCGATCAGCATGCCCTCGCGCACGGTGATGCCGCGGAAGCGGGTGCGCATGGGGATCGCGTAGACGAAGGCGGATTCGAGATCCAGCGGCGCGCTCACCCGGCCAGCCTAATCCGGGCGGGCGCGGCTACTGTTCCCGCGTCGCGCGGAGGGCGCGGACCCGCTCCCGGTTGCCGCAGGTCGCCGACGAGCACCAGCGCCGGGGGAGGCGAGGAATACCGTGCCGGGCCGGGCGCGAGGTGGAATCCGTTTCCCTTGTCCCAGAGCAGTTCTCGGTGATCATCCGATC
This sequence comes from Nocardia sp. GP40, assembly GCF_050434125.1. Taxonomy (NCBI): domain Bacteria; kingdom Bacillati; phylum Actinomycetota; class Actinomycetes; order Mycobacteriales; family Nocardiaceae; genus Nocardia; species Nocardia sp. GP40. The sequence goes on from NZ_JBNPVW010000002.1 coordinate 699,235, forward strand.
GGGTCGCGGATTCGACGGCGGACAGCGTACAACGGAATTACCCGGTTGGGCCGCCGCCTGGACCCGGCCGAGCAGGATTGACACCGTGGATGTCCAGGGTGTCGATAGTAGATATCTGAGGTACCATCGATGGAGGAGGTGTTGCAATGGCTATGGTGAAGACACCCATCGAAATCGACGAGCAGGCGCTGGCAACCGCTGCTGAGGTACTCGGCACGAAAACAAAAAAGGACACTGTCAACGCGGCGTTGCGCGAGGTCGGACAGCGTTTGGAACGGTTGCGTGCCCTCGCGCGATTGGGCGAGATGGCCGATGCCGGTGACTTCGACGAATTCCTCGGGAACAAGGCGGCCTACCGGACGTGACGGCTGCCCTCTATCTGATCGACACCTCAGGCCTGTTCCGGATTTTCCAGGACAAGCTCCGAGCTGCGTGGGCAGAGGAAATCACCGCAGGAGTAATCGCGACCTGCCCGGCCGTGGAGTTGGAGTTCCTGTACTCGGCCCGGTCTGCCGCGGATCGAATCGAGAAGCTCCGGCTGCTGCGAACGTTGTTCGGCTGGGTGCCCATGGCGGAACGGGCATATGAACGCGCTGCCGAAGTTCAAGAAATGCTGACAGCCCACGGGCAGCGCCGCTCCGCCGGGCCGGTCGACCTTCTGGTCGCGGCAACGGCGGAGCGGGAGGGCCTGATAGTGCTCGCCGACGACAAGGATTACCGAACCATCGCACGGGTCACCGAGCAACCCGTGCGGATGGTTACCGACCTGCCGCGGCCATAACCTCGTTCAGAGGCGTTCCAGGATCATGGCGTTGGCCAGTCCACCGGCCTCGCACATGGTTTGCAGGCCGTAGCGGGCGCCGCGCTCCTGCATGGCGTGCACCAGAGTCGTGGCGATGCGGGCTCCGGAGGCGCCCAGCGGATGGCCCAGGGCGATCGCGCCGCCGTTGACGTTGACCCTGCTCAGGTCGGCGCCGGTGTCCTTGGCCCAGGCCAGCACGACCGACGCGAAGGCCTCGTTGACCTCGAACAGATCGATGTCCGCCAGGCTCAGGCCGCTGCGCTGCAACACTTTACGGGTCGCGGGAATCACGGCGGTCAGCATCAGCAGCGGATCGTCGCCGGCGACGGAGTAGCTGTGCAGCCTCGCCAGCGGCCGCAGGCCCAGTTGTGCGGCCCGCTCGCCGGTCATGATCAGCACCGCGGCGCTGCCGTCGTTGATCTGACTGGCGTTGGCGGCGGTCACATTCCAGCCGATCTGCGGGAAGCGGGCGGCGTACTCGGGGCTGTAGAAGGCCGGGCGCAGCGCGCCCAGCGTCTCCAGCGTGCTGCCGATGCGGATGCCCTCGTCCGTGGCGAGTCCGTCCAGCGGCGCGAGTTCCGCCGCGAAGGATCCGTTCTTCGTTGCCGCCGCGGCCTTTTCGTGGCTGGACAGGGAGAATTCGTCCATGGCCGTACGGCCGATGTTCCAGCGCGCCGCGATCAGTTCCGCGCTGATGCCCTGTGGCACCAGGCCTTCCGGATAGCGCTCGGCGAACGCCACGCCGCCGATGTCGTCCGCCCCGATCAGGTTGGCGCCCATCGGTACCCGGCTCATCGACTCCAGTCCGGCGGCGACCACGACGTCGTACGCGCCGGCGATCACGCCCTGTGCGGCGAAGGCGATGGCCTGCTGGCTGCTGCCGCACTGCCGGTCGACCGTGGTGGCGGGCACCGATTCGGGATATCCGGCGGCCAGCGCGGCCCGGCGGGTGAGGTTGGCGGCCTGCTCGCCGACCTGGGTGACGACACCGCCGATCACATCGTCGATCAGCACCGGGTCGATGCCGCTGCGCTCGACCACCTCGCGCAGGCTGTGCGCCAGCAGGTCCACCGGATGCACCTGATGCAGGCCGCCGGTGGGCTTGCCCTTTCCGATCGGGGTGCGCACGGCCTCGACGATCACTGCGTCTCTCATGGCGATTCCCTTCGGTCGGCCGCTGCTCCGCGACCTAACTAACTTCCTCTATAGTCAGATTAGAAGCTGGCAATACTCGCCACAAGTCAGAGTTGTATGATGTGCGTCATGCCCGTTGTGCTGGAAGGTCCGTTGCGCGATCTGCGTTCGTGGAAGCCCGATCACTGCTCGATCGTCAAGGCGCTCGACGTCGTCGGCACGCGCTCGGCGATCCTGATCCTGCGCGAGGCGATGTACGGCACCACGCGCTTCGACGGATTCGCCGAGCGTGTCGGCATCACCGACGCCGCCGCGGCCGCCGCGCTGCGCAGGCTCACCGCCGCCGGCCTGCTCCGCAAACGGCCCTATCGGGAAGAGGGCAAACGCACTCGCAACGAGTACGTGCTGACCGAGATGGGGCAGGACGCGCTCCCGGTGGTCCTCGCGCTGTGGCAGTGGGGCGATGCGTACCTGCAGGACGGCATCCCGCCGCTGGAGCGGGTCGAGAACGGTACCGACGACCCGGTCCGGGTGGAGATCCGCAGTGCCGCGGGACGCGAAGTCCCCGTGGACGATCTGCGCATTCGCCTCAACAAGACCTGGCGGCGGCCGCGGGACTGACACCGGTTCCCCGGGCGCGGTATGCCGTTGCGGCGGGCGCTCGTTCCGGATTGCCGCGGCCGGACCGGCCGCACGGGGCCGGCCCAGCCGGGAGAGGAAATCAGTTGAGGCGCTTGCCGTCCGAGGGCTCGAAGAAGTAGATGTGCTCCCCGTCCGCGGTGAGCGAGAGCTTCTCGCCCTTGGCGGGAGGATTGCGCCAGTCGACGCGCGCGACGATGCTTTCGCCGGTGCCCGAACCGTTTTCACCGACGGCACGGCCGTAGACGTAGGCGTCCGAGCCCAGCTCCTCGACCACGTCCACCTCCATCGCGATGCCCGCGTCGCCGCCGGTGAATTCGAAGTGCTCGGGCCGGATGCCGACCACGACGGTGCCGTCGGCGGCGTCGGAGACCGACCGCGGCACCGGCAGCGCGTGCCCGCCGATGCTGACCGTGCCGTCCTTCAGGGGCAGCGTGAACAGGTTCATCGCGGGCGAGCCCATGAATCCCGCGACGAACAGGTTGGCCGGATTCCGGTACAGATCGCGCGGGGTCGCGCACTGCTGCAGGATGCCGTCCTTGAGCACCGCGACCCGGTCGCCCATGGTCATCGCCTCGACCTGGTCGTGCGTGACGTAGACGGTGGTGGTGCCCAGGCGCCGCTGCAGCTGCGCGATCTGGGTGCGGGTCTGCACGCGCAGCTTGGCGTCCAGGTTGGACAGCGGCTCGTCCATCAGGAAGACCTGCGGCTGGCGCACGATCGCGCGGCCCATCGCCACGCGCTGGCGCTGACCGCCGGACAGCGCCTTGGGCTTGCGGTCCAGATACTGCTCCAGGTCCAGGAGCTTCGCGGCCTCGAGCACCCGCTTCTCCTTCTCCGCCTTGGCGACCTTGGCCATCTTCAGCGCGAAACCCATGTTCTCCGCGACGGTCATGTGCGGGTAGAGCGCGTAGTTCTGGAACACCATCGCGATATCGCGCTGCTTGGGTTCGGCATTGGTGACGTCGTTCTCGCCGATCAGGATGCGACCGCCGTCGACATCCTCGAGCCCGGCGAGCATGCGCAGCGAGGTCGACTTGCCGCAGCCGGACGGGCCGACCAGGACCAGGAATTCGCCGTCGGCGATCTCCAGGTTCAGCGCGTCGACGGCGGGTTTGGTGGCGCCCGGGTACAGGCGGGTCGCGTGGTCGAAGGTGACCGTGGCCATGAGAAAACATCCCTTCACCGGCAGGAACGTGCCGGACGATCCGAGTAGAGGGTGGTGGCGGCGGTGCCGCAGGCTCGAATCCTACTGGTCGGACGGTGCGTGTGTGAGGTGAAAGGTCGGGATCGTGCAGCGGAGGTAGCCTCGGTGTTGGTCACCGATAGTCTCCATAGCCCATCCTCCAGGAGAAGCAACCCATGACTCGACCAGTTCGCATCGGCGTTCAGCTCCAGCCACAGCACGCACCCAGGTACGACCTCATCCGCGACGCCGTGCGCCGCGCCGAGGACGCGGGTGTGGACGTCGTCTTCAACTGGGATCATTTCTATCCGCTGTACGGCGACCCCGAGGGCGCCCACTTCGAGTGCTGGACCATGCTCGGCGCGATCGCCGAGCAGACCGAGCGGGTGCAGCTGGGCGCGCTGGTCAGCGGCGGCGGATACCGGAACCCGGACCTGCTCGCCGATATGGCCCGCACCGTCGACCACATCTCCGGCGGCCGCCTGATCCTGGGCATCGGCGCGGGCTGGTTCCAGAAGGACTACGACCAGTACGGCTACGAATTCGGTACGCCCGGAACGCGTCTGGCGCTGCTGAAGGAATACATGGAGCGCCTGACCGCGCGGCTGGGCAAGCTCAATCCCCAACCGCTGCGCGACATTCCGATCCTGATCGGCGGCGGCGGTGAGCGCAAGACGCTGCGGCTGGTCGCCGAGTACGCCGACATCTGGCACACCTTCGCCAAACTCGATGTGCTCGAGCACAAGTCGAAGATCCTGGCCGACCACTGCGCGGTTGCCGGCACCGATCCCGCCGCCATCGAGCGGTCGGTGGACTGGCCGGGTGTCGAGGCGGCACCGGCGCTGGTCGCCGCGGGCGTGACGATGTTCACCGTCGGTTCCGGCGGGCCCGACTACGACCTGAGCGTCGTCGAGGAGGCGATCCGCTGGCGCGACGAGTTCAATCCGGAATCCGTCGCGGGTATCGCCTGAGCTGCATCTTCTGCCTCCGCTTCGCTCCGGCTGTTTTTGGGCGCACAGGACCTACCCACCTCGCCGCCCCGCAAGCTCCGCCGGCTCACCATCCCCGGATGGGCTCGTCGTTCGGGCACCGCTGCTCGCTCCTTCGTTCCATGCGCAGCGGCACCCGAACGACGAGCCGCGCCGAAAAACCTGCAGGTCTACTTGCCATGCCTATCGCTTCGCGGGCGAGTCCCAGCCGGACGGAGACGCTTCGTCGGTGGTTGCGTTGGCGACGCATCGCGCGGGCTGAGTGATTGCGGCGCTTCGTCTACGAAGTTGTCGGTGATTCGTGTTCGCCGGTGATCTCCTCGGGCGGCAGGGCGGTCAGTGCCTCGAGTGCGCGCAGGAGTCCGGCGCGGTCGGCGGGGTCGATGCGGGCCAGCACCTGCTCCTCGTGCCGCTGGATCTGCGCCTGTGCGGCGCGGCACAGGCGCAGCCCCTCGTCGGTGAGCGCCAGCAGATGCACGCGGCGGTCGGCCGGGTCGGGGTAGCGATCGATCAGGCCGCGGGCCTGCAGGTCGTCCAGGATCGGGATGATGCGGGTCTTGTCCGCCCCGGTCGCGGCGGCCAGGCGGGCCTGGCTGCGGATGGGGTTGTCTGCCAGCGTGATCAGGACGACGTAGGCCCACATGGTCAGGTCGTGGGCGCGCAGGATCGGCAGCTCGGCCGCCGCGAAGCCCTGGGCCAGCGGCGCGAGCATCGCGGCGAGGTCTCTGCGGGTGGGTGTGGCCCGCCCGTCGTCCGGTTGATCGTCCATCTGCCTGAAACTGTAGCAATCCGCCGGAGCCCGGTTCCCGCGTGCGCGAGGCCGCGACAACTCGAATCACGCTGATCGCATGTGTTCCCGCCCGGGCCGCGGATCCGGATGATTGGCTGCCGTGCTCGACGATCCGTGCCCGCGCCACCCTCGTACGCGAAGGACCGGGCTAATGTTTGCCGCTATGGCCCGTTTGCCCCGATTCCGAAACCGCGCGCTGGTCGCGATGCTTCTTGCCGCGCCATTGCTGCTCGTGGCGGGCTGTGGCTCCAATCACAGCAATTCACCGGCAAGCCGGGACCTGTGCTCGCCGCCGGGTGTGGTGTCGGCCTCGGCGGCCCCGACCAATCTGGCCTCCGGGGCGTCGGCGGGCGTGGACCGCTTCACGACGGCGACGACCCCGCCGCTGGACTCGATCGATGTGACCAAGCTCGGGCTGCTGACCCCGGGCACCCTGAGCGTCGGCACGCTCTCGGACGCGCCGCCGAGCATCTGCGTGAACTCCGCTGGGACCTACACCGGCTTCGACAACGAGCTGCTGAAGGCGATCGGCGCGAAACTCCATCTCCGGGTGCAGTTTTCGGGTACCGAATTTTCGGGCCTGCTGGCGCAGGTCGCGAACGGGCGCTTCGACGTCGGCTCCTCGAGCATCACGACCACCGATGCCCGCCGGCAGCTGGTCGCGTTCACCAACGGCTACGACTTCGGCTATTTCTCCCTGGTGGTCCCGAACGGCAGTGCCCTGCACGGCTTTTCGGACCTGCATCCCGGGCTGCGCATCGGCGTGGTGCAGGGCTCGGTGCAGGACGAGTACGTCTCGCACACGCTGCACATCGATCCGGTCAAGTTCCCGGACTACAACACCACCTACGCCAGCCTGAAGTCCGGTCAGATCGACGCCTGGGTCGCGCCTTCGGCGCAGGCCACCGGCACGATCAAACCCGGTGACGCGGTCTCGATCGTGCAGAACACCTTCAGCCTCGACAACGTCACCGCCTGGGCGGTGCGCCAGGGCAATCAGCCGCTGATCGACGCCCTCGATGCCGGGCTGGACGCGGTGATCGCCGACGGCACGTACGCCAAGCTGTATTCCGACTGGGAGCCGCGGACGCTCCCGCCGGGCTGGAAGCCGGGCTCCAAGGCCGCGCCCATGCCGCAGCTGCCCGACTTCGCCGCGATCGCCGCCGCGCACAAGGGCACCGGCGCCTCCCAGGCCGCGCCCAAGTCGACGCTGGCCCAGCTGCGCGAGACCTTCTTCGACTGGTCCCTGTACCGCAAGGCTTTTCCCGATCTGTTCAAGACGGGCCTGCCGAATACCCTGATCCTGGCGCTGGTTTCGGGTGTGCTCGGCACGATTCTGGGCATGGTGCTGGCGGTGGCGGGTATTTCGCGCACTCGCTGGCTGCGGTGGCCGGCGCGGGTGTACACCGATATTTTCCGCGGGCTGCCCGCCGTGGTGATCATCCTGCTGATCGGCCTGGGCATCGGCCCGGTGGTCAAGGGGCTGACCGGGAACAATCCGTACTGGCTCGGTGCGGTGGCGCTGGCGCTGCTGGCCTCGGCGTACATCGGGGAGATCTTCCGCTCGGGTATTCAGTCCGTGGAGGCGGGGCAGCTGGAGGCGGCCCGGGCCATCGGATTCGGATACCGGCAGTCGATGACGCTGGTGGTGATTCCGCAGGGTGTGCGAAGGGTGTTGCCCGCGTTGATGAATCAGTTCATCGCGTTGATCAAGGATTCGTCGCTGATCTACTTCCTGGGTCTGCTGTCCACACAGCGCGAGCTGTTCGCCGTGGGCCGGGACCTGAACGCGCAGACCGGTAATCTGTCGCCGCTGGTGGCCGCGGGGTTGGTGTATCTGCTGCTGACGATTCCCCTGACGCATCTGGTGAACTACATCGACCGGCGCCTGCGTACCGGACGCGCGGAGCAGGCGATCGATCCCATTGATCCGGTCGACCAGGCCGTCGTCACCGAGGGGCGCGGAGCGTGATGGGCCGCAATACTTCCCAGCCATTGCGGGCCTACCGGACGCGTGGCGGGTTTACTGTCCTGTGGTATGGCCCGTATGCCGGTATCGCGGTCCCGCGCGCTGTTCGCGGTGATATCGCTTGTCAGTCTGATGTTCGTGGCCGCCTGCTCGAGTGGGGGCAGCGGCAATTCCACGCCGAGCCGGAATCTGTGCTCGCCGCCAGGCGTGGACTTCGCCTCCGCCGCACCGAAGAATCTGGCGGCCGGCGCGACCGCGGGGATCGACCAGTACACCACCGCGACGACGGTTCCGCTGGATCAGATCGACACCTCGGCGCTGGGGCTGGTCACTCCCGGAGTGCTCAGTGTGGGCACGCTGTCGGACGCCCCGCCCAGCGTGTGCGTGAACTCCCAGGGCGGCTTCACCGGCATCGACAACGAGCTGCTGAAGGCGATCGGCGCGAAACTCCACCTGCAGGTGCAGTTCTCGGGCACCGAATTCTCGGGCCTGCTGGCGGGTGTGGCGAACCGACGCTTCGACGTCGGCGCGGCGAGCATCACCGCCACCGACGCGCGCCGCAAACTGGTGGACTTCACCAACGGCTACGACTTCGGCTACTTCTCCCTGGTGGTGCCGAGCGGCAGTGCCCTGCACGGCTTTTCGGATCTGCGCCCGGGCATCCGGATCGGCGTGGTGCAGGGCACGGTACAGGACGAGTACGTGGTCAACACGCTGCACCTGGACCCGGTCACCTTCCCGGACTTCAATACCGCGTACGCCAATCTGAAGACCGGCCAGATCGACGCCTGGGTGGCGCCGTCGGGGCAGGCCGCGGGGGCGATCCGGCCGGGCGATCCGGCCGCGGTGGTGCAGAACACCTTCAGCCTGGCCAACTTCGTCGGATATGCGGTGCGCCAGGGCAATCAGCCGCTGACCGATGCGCTGAACGCCGGCCTGGACGCGGTGATCGCCGACGGCACCTACGCCAAGATCTACTCCCAGTGGGAGCCGCGGCCCTTCCCGCCGGGCTGGAAGCCGGGCTCCAAGGCCGCGCCCATGCCGCAGGTGCCCGACTTCGACAAGATCGCGGCCGAACATCAGTCCGCGCATGTGAAGCAGGCGGCGCCCAAGTCGACCCTGGCGCAGCTGCGGGACACCTTCTTCACCTGGTCCCTGTACGGCAAGGCTTTTCCCGATCTTTTCAAGACCGGCCTGCCGAATACCCTGATCCTGGCGCTGGTTTCGGGTGTGCTCGGCACGATTCTGGGCCTGTTGCTCGCGGTGGCCGGGATTTCCCGGACCCGCTGGTTGCGGTGGCCGGCGCGGGTGTACACCGATATCTTCCGCGGGCTGCCCGCGGTGGTGACCATCCTGGTCATCGGCCTGGGCATCGGCCCGATCGTCAAGAGCGTCACGGGGAACAACCCGTACTGGCTCGGTGCGGTGGCGCTGGCGCTGCTGGCCTCGGCCTACATCGGGGAGATCTTCCGCTCGGGCATCCAGTCCGTGGAGGCTGGGCAGATGGAGGCCGCCCGCGCGCTCGGGTTCCGGTACGGCCAGTCCATGACGCTGGTCGTCATACCCCAGGGTGTGCGAAGGGTGCTGCCCGCGTTGATGAATCAGTTCATCGTGCTGATCAAGGACTCGTCGCTGATCTACTTCCTCGGCTTGCTGTCCACGCAGCGCGAGCTGTTCGCGGTGGGCCGGGATCTCAACGCACAGACGGGCAATCTGTCGCCGCTGGTGGCCGCGGGCCTGGTCTACCTCCTGATGACCATCCCGCTGACACATCTGGTGAACTACATCGATCATCGGCTGCGCACCGGCCGCGCCGACAAGGCCACCGAATCCATCGAACCGGCCGCCGCCACGGAAGGGCATGAAGCATGACCGAAACCACTCGGACCAGCTCCTCGCTCACCGGTACCGGACTGCATCTGACGCTGGGGCGCAATAAAGTGCTGCGCGGTGTCGACATCCACGTCGACGCCGGCAAGACCACCACCGTCATCGGGCCCTCGGGTTCGGGCAAGTCCACTCTGCTGCGCGTGCTGAACCGGCTGCACGAACCCGATTCCGGCGACGTGCTGATCGACGGCGTCTCGGTGCTGAAAGAGGATCCGGACCGGCTGCGCCAGCGCATCGGCATGGTGTTCCAGCACTTCAATTTGTTCCCGCACATGAGCGTCGCGGACAATGTGGCGCTGGGGCCGCGCAAGCTGCGCGGACTGTCGCGGGAGGCGGCCCGCGCGGTGGCTCTGGAACAGCTCGAGACCGTCGGCCTCGCGGCGCGCGCGGACACCAGGCCCGCCAACCTCTCCGGCGGTCAGCAGCAGAGGGTCGCGATCGCGCGTGCGCTGGCGATGAAGCCCGAGCTGATGCTCTTCGACGAGGCCACCTCCGCGCTGGATCCGGAGTTGGTCAAGGGAGTGCTCTCGCTGATGTCGGATCTGGCCTCGGGCGGTATGACGATGATCGTGGTGACCCACGAAATGGGTTTCGCCCGTTCGGTTTCCGACGCCGTCATGTTCATGGATCAGGGACAGCTCGTCGAATCGGGTGCTCCGGAAAAGATCTTCGACGACGCGCAGACTCCCCGGCTGCGGCAGTTCCTGTCCCAGGTGTTGTGAACAGGGTCGTATCCACCGTCTGCCACCCGGTCTGACCTGGATCAATGCGAATGTGTTGATGTATTGTCGTCGGCATCGTATCCATCCTCCCTGCGGAAGGAAGGCAGTTCGATGACTACAGCACACGCGACGCACAGCGATCACGACCATGTGCACGGCGAGGGATGCGGGCACGTCTCGGTTCCGCACGGCGACCACGTCGACTTCGTCCACGACGGGCATCTGCACCGCGAGCACGACGGCCACTTCGACGAATGCGAACCGGCCGGTCATACCGAGCACGGCGCGCACGACCACGTGCACGGCGAGGGCTGTGGACACGTCGGCGTACCGCACGGCGACCATGTGGACTACATCCACGACGGCCACCGGCACGCCGCGCACAACGGCCACTACGACGAGCACTGACCGCCGCGGGCCGGCCTCCGGCGCCGCGGGGTCCGCACCCTGTCCGGGTGCGGACCCGTCCGCGCGCTCCGCTCAGCTGCTGCCGAGCGACGGGATCTGCGCGTACCTGACGAAGTCGCCCTGCGCGCCGCTGTAGACGTTGACATCGGTGCCACCGCCGATACCGGGAACCCTGGCGGAATCGGTTGTCTGCCAGAACGTCCAGGTCGGCCAGCCGCCTGGGACATCGGGCTGTGGATGGCCGCTGTAGTCGGCGATCCACAGCGGATACCGGGTGAACTGATTCGAATTCGCCATGGCCGTGCGCCAGAAGCGGGGATAGGTGTAGACGATCGGCACCCGTCCGGTGAGCGCCTGCACGGTGTTGAGGTACCGGTGGGTCCAGTCGATGAGCGCGGCCGGGGGCAGCCCGCCCGAATTCTCCAGATCGAGCACCGGAGGCAGATCCAGCGGTCCGTTCTGGCCCAGCACCGCCGCGGCGTAGAACGCGGCCTGCGGTTCCGGCGGCAGCGCGGGCCGGGCGAAGTGGTACGTCCCGCGGGCCACCCCGGCCGCGCGCATCAGCAGGCTGTCCTGGACGAAGTAGGGGTTCGCATAGTCCAGGCCCTCGGTGGCCTTGAGCATGGCGAAGCTCTGGCCCGAGCCGCGCACGGCGAACCAGTTGATGAACCGGCCGTCCACGTGCTGCCAGGACGAGACGTCCGGCCCGGTGACGTCGGCCGCGGCCATGCCAGTAGCTGAAAGTACGCCCACTGCGGCCAGCGCCGCGATGGACAAGAGTGAGCGACGAACGTTCGAGCCAGCGATAGTGCGTCGATACATGGTTACGAGAGTATGCGGGCGGTGAAGTTGTGACCACAGTCACGGCTGTGATCTATTGCGAATGATTGCCGCAGATGCGCTGTTCAGGGGAATGATCGGGAATCCGCCCGGCCCGGCGTGTCTCAACCGAGCCAGTCGAGCACCGAGGCCGCCGTCCAGGACTGCTGCATGCTGCCCAGCGGCTCCCCGGAGAACGGGTCGTAGTACTCGGCGAAACTGCCGTCGGCGGCCTGGCGCAGTCCCTCCGACCGCAGCATGAGCGACCGTTCGGCCCAGCCGCGGCGGGCGAACACCCAGGAGAACAGCCAGCTCATCACCGGCCATACCGGACCACGCCAGTATTCGGTCCGCCGGAAGTCCCGCGACACCGGCGAGGTAGAGGGCGGCAGCGCGTACCGCAGGTCGGGGTGTCCGCAGAACCGCGGGCCCTCGAAGGTCCGCAGCAGGCTGCGCTCGGCGTCGCGGGGCAGCCCGCCGCACAGCAGCGGCGCGAAGATCGCCAGGGTGTCGGTCTCGATCCACTCGCCCAGGCGCAGGTCGAAATCGCGGGCCGCGCCCGAGCGGGGATCGGTGGTGGCGACCACGCCGGCACGGAAGTAGTCCGCCCATTCGTACAGCTCGCGCACGTCGGCGCGGGGCAGCCGGTAGTCCTCGCCGATCCCGGCCAGCACGTCGCAGGCCAGCGCGAAGATCGCGGTGACGAACACATCCTCCACAGCGAAGCTCATGGTCGAGGCCAGTTGGAAATCGTCGTATCCACATCGGCGCATCTGCTCGACGAGCCAGAGGTAGCGATCGTATTCGCGATCGGTGGGCCGCTGTGCGGGGTCCACCAGCGCGATGTCGGCGCGCTCGTAGGGCGGCAGCTCGCCGGGCACGACGTTCTCGTAGGCGCGATCCCAGCGGGGCGAATTGTCCATCCCCGATTCCCAGCCGTGGTACAGCGTGATGCGGCCGTTCTGTTTCGGGTCGCGCGCGTTGGCGAGCCAGCGATGCCAGCGCATCAGATCCGGCCAGCGGCGATCCAGGAATGCCTCGGCGCTCGCGCGGGTGCTGCGGCCGTGCCGGCGCGAATGGTCCAGGATGCGCTGCACCGCGATGGCGTGGACGGGCGGCTGGGTGATGCCGGAGGTATCCGGGCCGTCGGGGGAGTTCGCGGCCAGGCGGCGGCACTCCCAGCGCGCGGGGCCCGGGAAGTAGCCGTCCACGCCGTTGGCGAACACGATGTGCGGGATCATCCCGTTCTTCCACTGCGCCGACAGCAGGGTGTCGAGCTCGACCACGGCACGCTCCACGCTCAGCGGCGCCAGACCGACGGCGACGAACGCCGCGTCCCAGCTCCACATGTGTGGATACAGCTTGGGAGCGGCGCTGGTCATCGCCCCCAGATCGTTGCCGCGCAGCAGGTACGCGGCACGGGCTGCCAGCTGTGTGGGAGTGAAGCCGGGGTTCATCCGCCTCTCCGTATCGTCAGGCCGGATTCGGGTGCTCGCCCACCGCTGCGCGATTCGGGCCGGACTCGGGTGCGGTGCCCGGCGACCGTTGGCGGCCGACAGGAAAGTCTCCGCGCGAGCTGGCCGGTACCCGGCGAGTTACCCATGTGCATACGAATCAATTGTTGCATTGGAACCGCGTCGGCGAGAGCCGCGAGATCCGATTCGTCGGCCGGCCGTTGCTGCGTCGATTGCCACGACGAGGGCGATTTGCGCTGGTCTGTGGGACGAATCACGCACTCCGGGGTGACTAGGGTGAGCGCATGACTGCGCCCGGTGCCGAGACGACCACGCCCACAGCCCTGATCACGGGTGCGAGCCGGGGGCTCGGGGCGGCGATCGCCCGGGAGCTGGCGCCCACGCACGATCTGCTGCTCGGTGCCCGCACCGCCGACGCGCTCACCGATGTCCTGACGCGGCTGCCGGATGCGCGGCCCTGGCCCGTCGACCTGACCGACTACGACGCGCTCGCCCGCGCGGCGGCGCCGATCGAGCGCCTGGACGTGCTCGTCCACAACGCGGGGGTGGCCGAATTGGGTACGGTCGCTGAATCTTCGGTGCAACAGTGGCGAAATACCTTGGAGGCGAATCTGATCGCGGTCGCCGAGCTGACCAGGCTGCTGCTGCCCGCGCTGCGCGCCGCCAAAGGGCATGTGGTGCTGATCAATTCGGGTGCCGGGTTGCGCGCGAACGCCGGATGGGGAGTCTACGCCGCGAGCAAATTCGGCCTGCGGGCATTCGCCGACGCGCTGCGTCTCGAGGAGCCGGACCTGCGGGTGACCTCCGTGCATCCCGGGCGCATCGACACCGATATGCAGCGCGACATCGTCGCGGGGGAGGGCCGGGAGTACCGGCCCGGGGAATTTCTCACCCCCGAGACGGTCGCGCGGGCGGTGCGCACCGCCGTCGAGACCCCGCGCGATGCCCACCCGACCGAGATCGTGCTGCGGCCGATCGCACGCTGAGGTCCGAAATACCTGTCGCAAGGACGTTTTCGCGCCGAGTGCCCATCCCGCACGGCGAGTCGGGGCAGACTTGGCGGCACGCGCTGCGGCCGGGCGCACGTGCAAGGTACGGTGCAGGGGTTCCCGAGTGACCTTCCTGCACAGTTAGTAGCACCACAGCATGACTCCGATAATGCGTAGGCGGACGTGGCTGACGCTGCTCGCCGCCGGCACCGTGGCCGCCCTGACCGGCGGCGCCGCCGCCGCAGACCCGCTCCCCGATCCTTCCACTCGCGTCCCGCGCGGGGTTCCGGCGCCGCCGCCGAATCTGCGGCAATCGCCACGCATGCCGGAGCTGACGACGCTGCTCCCGCCGACGGGACCGAAGACGCGCCTGGAGCCGGGCACCATCACCAAGCTGCCGGGCACGGGTACCAACCTGGCCCTCACCGTCGACGACGGCGCCGATGCCGACGTCGTGGGCGCGTACATCAAATTCGCCCAGGACACCGGCGCCCGCTTCACCTTCTTCGTCACGGCCGCCTACCCGTCCTGGACGACGCACCGGGATGCGTTGCGCCCGCTGGTCGATTCCGGGCAGATCCAACTCGGCAACCACACGTGGAACCACCCGGCCCTGACGCGGCTGTCCGCCGCGGAGATCGCCGATCAGCTGAGCCGCACGAAGACGTTCCTGCACAACACCTTCGGCGTCGACGGCACGCCGTTCTACCGCCCGCCCTACGGCTACCACAACGCCACGGTCGACCGCGTCGCCGCCGACCAGGGCTACACGGTGCCGACGATGTGGTACGGCTCGCTGTCGGATTCCTCGATCATCACGCCGGAATACCTGGTCAAGATGGCGGGCCAGTACTTCAACCCGCAGGCGATCGTCATCGGCCACGCCAACCACCCCGCGGTCATGCGGTGCTACAACCAGATGGCCGACATCATCAAGCAGCGCAACCTGTCCATGGTCACCTTGAACGACGTGACCCTTCCTCCGGCCTGATACGCCTGGAAAGTGCCTGTAGGACACGTGATCCCGCGTCGGCGGCGTCAACCACCACCAGCCGACGCCGGTCTCGCGGCACTCATCGATGCGCTGCCAACCGGACAATTGATCTCGTGAGCACATGGGTAACTCCATGTACTCACGTCGAACTAGCTTGCGATTGGCATCGTTGTTGTCGGCGGCACGGGAACTATTCGTGGAGGTTCCGGCCGCAGTTTCGGTTGCCGAGGACGAGCGCGTCTCCCGTCCGGCGGGCGCCTCGGTCAGTGCCCCTGCGGTCAGTGCGCCCGCGGTCAGTGCTCCGGTCACGGCCGGTCCGCCGACCGGGGCTAGGGTCGCGCCGACCTCGCCGCCGCATGTTGTGGCGACGGACCGGGGAGCCCCGGACGCCGCGGCCGGAGACGGCCGCAGCAGCGAGACCCCGGATCGGCCCTGATATGGCCGGACGGTGACTACACGCCCAGGTTCGACGGCGGCAGTCGTGCCATAACCGACCGGCCATTCCGAGTGCTACTCGGTACTCCAGGTGGGCGCGCCGTAGACCTTGAGCTTGTCGATGCCCTGATCGGCGGAGAACCCCATTCCGACGTATGAATACTGCAGTGTCGCCCCGCACGACTCCGCTGCCTGGGCGAGGGCATCGACGGCCTGGGTGGTGCCGTGGTGCCGGGACGCGAGTTCGCGTGCAAGCCCGGTCAGGTCGTGTTGCCCTGCACCGACGTCGAGTCCGAAGACAGGGGCGCCGGAACCGCGGGCACACGAGACGAAGAAGCCGTATCGGTGGAGCTCGGCCGCGTCGGCGCCACACTGAACGAGCTCGGATAACACTTCCCAAGCCGGATCGCCGAAGTAGCGGACCAGCTTCATCGGCACGGCGACATCGTTGGACCGGGCCCTCAGGTAGAGCTTGTGGATCACTTCGCCGTGCGCGTCCACCTCGATCGTGGCAAAAGCAGGCCTGAAGAGCTTCTCCTCGGCGGCTACGGACGCGAATTCTGTGAAGCCAGGCCATGTAGAGCACAACCGGTGCAGTGCCCCTGGCACTCTCAAGCCGCAATACATCTTGAGACGGGCCGCATGACGCGGCGTCGCGGCGTCATGCGCTACTCCTATCCATGTGGCGATGCGCGGCGGAACTTTCGTGGGATCGGGATACAACGTCGCGACGAATGACCGAAACAAGTCGACGACGGTCTCATCTCCCTTCGGCAACCATCCGACAAGATCCCGGATCGCGGCGAGTTGAGCGTCGGCGCGCGAGCTGATCTCCATGTTCTGCGTCGCGGTCTCGGTGGTATAGCGCAGGACAGGCGTGAGCTTGCCGCGACCACCGGTCACACTGACTTCGAACGGAATACCGGACAAGGTCAGAAGGCTGGCTCGGTCTCCATCCGGCCGTTGTGCATCCAACTGTCCGCCGCAGGCGCGTTCCATCATGGCGCGGACGGTCGCTGGGTCACAACGTAGCGTCAACCGCTCAGTGAGGTCGACCAGGAATTCTCCGGCAGCCCCCATATCGGCAATCTCTCCTATTCCGGTCGGCATCCACTCGTCCGTATCCCCATCATTCGCAAATGTGACGTTCGTCTGCGGCGGCGCGGTCGTGGCCGGTTCGGCATGCGGGGCCTGATGTGGACAGGGATCAAGTAGACAGAGCGGCCCGCACGAGCGGGAGGTGGGCGTTGACGTTTTCCAATCGGTGCCCGGCGCGCAGCCGCGCAAGCTGATCTAGGTTGCTTCCGTACAGTCGCTCGGCCAGCGCGCGATCTAGGTTGTTGACGCCGTACAGATATGGACGCCCACCCAGCTCACAACAGCATTCCAACAGGTCGCGAAATACGCGCCGGGTGGCGGCTGTGATGGTCGGATCGCGGTGGACCGAGGTGTAGACGCCGAGTCCGATCGAGATGGGGGCGCTGTCGATCGGGGTGAATGCGAACGAGGTTGCGTCAGGCGGACGGCGCACGATCAGGATGTACAACATCGCGAGAACACCATTGAGCTGTGCACCGTGCCCTAGTGTCTCAGCGGCCGCGAGCATCGGCGCGAGCTGCCCGGCGGGCACGATGTAATCGGTCCAAAGACGCACGTGACCAGCGGACGGGGCAACCGGCCGTGCGGTGCCGGGGTGGCTCTCGAACGGCAGATCGGGCACAATCGCGCAGTTCTCGTCGCCGCATCGCAGCGGACCGCTGCCGCGCCAGCCTGTGGTGGAGAAGAGCTTGCCGTGGCGCATGGACGCGCAGTAGATGTCCACATCGTCGCGCTGTGCGATCCGTTCGGTGTGCTCGACGAGTTCAGTTGGGGTGGCATGGTATCGACGGTGCACGTGTGTGTCGCGGCAGTACGGCACGGTACGTAGCACCGCCCGTTCGATCAGCCCGACCATGCCGAGCCCGCCGAGTGCGAACCGGAACAGCTCAGAATGGTCGGTGCGCGAGCACCAGCGACTGATTCCCGTTCCGTCGATCAGCTGGATCCGTTCCACGTGGTCGACCTGCATGCCACACCGCACCGAGTTGATCCCGATGCCGCCGACGGACAGGGTGCCGCCCACCGATGCATGCAGGTAGTCGGTGAGCACGGGGACGGCCCTGCCCTGGCGGTTCAGGTATCGCTCCAGGCCGTACCAGCTGATTCCGGCAGGCACCTCGATCAGGCCGTCGCCGAGCTCGCGTACTTGCGCGGCCGCCGTATCCGGCGCGTAGGTGACGAGCAGTTCACCGTCGGTGACGGTCTGCCCGTCACAGGAATGACCCGCGCCGCGCAGCGTCATCGGCCGACCGGAGCCGAGCAGTGCGGAGGGAAATGCGGAGGGCATTCGGTGCACGGTCCGGGGGACGGCATGCCGCAGACCGCCGAAGTCGGTGGCGAACTCGTCGATGGTGGACCTCGCGGGGAACTCAGGGTCTCGCCGTCGGGAGACCGGCTTGAATTCGAGTATTGTTCCTTCCCAATGTTGGGAACTCTGTGTGGCGAACCCTGGCGCATCCTGGAAGATCTATGAGAGAACTCCACCCGGACGTACTCGCCGGACTTAGCCTCGCGCGCGAGCTGCGCTACCGCATCGCCGACATGCGTGAACGCGCGGACGCGATCGTGGCGCGTCGCCCGTCTCCGAGCGGATTGGTCATTCCTGAAGTCGACATGAGGGGGCAGCTGCGGGACCTGTATCTGGCGCCGGGAACCTGCGCCCGGTTCGACAATCAGCAATTGGCCGCCGAGATCGTGGCTGCCATTGCCGAGAGTGCCGAGGACGCGCGGCGGCAATACCACATCGCCATGAACGACCCTGAAAACCTGCCTCGTCCGCTGTCGGAGGTCATGCGGGAATGGCGCTCCCGATCGGATGGCCATCCCCCCAATTTTGGGAGGCCGGAAGAATGAATCCGAGTTAGCTGGCGGGAGGAATCAAACAAGCATGCCCGAACGATTGGTTGCCGAGCCGGATGAGCTGCGCCGGATCGCCGAGCAGAACGGAGTGGCAGCGGCAAAAATCCGGGAGTCGGGTCAAATCCCGCATGCTTGGCTCGACGAATTCCCTCATACCTATGGTTCGATCGCCGACCCGATGTATGGGGCGCTGGTGGAGTACTACAACAAGCGCCACGATTTCGCCGAACAACTCGCAATCCATCATGAGCAGACTCGGGACCAATTGCTCGCCTCGGCAACGGCACTCGAAAACCAGGATGAGGCTGGTGGGTATCAGGTCGCTCAGGCGGGCGGTCACGACCACGGGGCCCCTTCAGGCGGTCCTACCCATGGAGCCCCTTCAGGCGGTCCTACCCACGGAGCCCCGTCAGGCGGTCCTACCCACGGCGTACCGATGGCCCCGCCGGTGCACGCCGGGCCGGATACACCGGTGGCAAACAGCCTTCACCCAGTGCAGCCTCCTGTAACCGGACTTCCCACTGCGGGTGCGCCCGACGGGACGGCACGCTCCGAGCAGGTACCCCAGTTGCCGGCGGCATCCGCGATTCCACGGACCGACGACACCTTGCCCGCCGGAGCCATTACACCGATCGGAGTCACGGTGCCCTCGGCCGATGGTTCGGGTCTGGTCGGCGGAATGCCTGCACCACTGGCGACGGACGCGTATTCCGCTCCGGTTGCTCCGGTTACCCCTGTGAGGGCGGGCGCTGCTGCCCGGGGACCCATATCACTGGCGGTGGGCCCGTTCGCGGCGGCGGTCCATCCGACGCGGGACAGGCGAGCGCTACCGTCGTTCGTGGTAGGTGAGTGGGTTGAAGACGACCTGGCGCTTGCCCGCACCTTGCTCGCCGCGATTCTAGCCGCCGTGCGTGATTCGGCGCGCGGTGTGGAATGGGCGGTGGCGGTGGGGCGAGCCGCTGACGGACCCATCGTTTTGCTGACCTCCACCGAGGGACCTGGCTGGCTGCCTCCCGGGCTGTTCCTCCCCTTGGAGGTCGTCCTCCCGTGGCAGTGGTTCGCCCCCCGTGCTGCGGACCTGGAGGCGATCGCGGCATTGGAAGGAACCGCAGACCCGGCCCGAATGCTCGCCGAGTTCGGCTACCTGGTGGCCCACCGCAAAAATGTCTGGATCAGCGCCTTGGTGTCGTCTGCGGCTATCCCCGATGGCGTGCGCGCAGCGATGCGCGGCGATACCGCCGTCGAGGAGTGGGTCTCTCCCGCCGAGTCCGCCCTCGACTTCACCGTGCCCGGTCCCGGCTTGGTCGACCGGCTCGCGTTGGCCGGTTCGGCCGTGTCGCTGCACCAAGCGGCGACGGTGCCCGAAACGGAAATTCGGGCCAAGTGCCTCGAGTTGGCACGGTCCGCGGATGCGCAGGTCCGCGCCGCGGTCTCCGGCGTGGACGGGGAGACCGTAATCCGCCGCGCCAGGCGACAGCAGATCCTCGATGCGCTGCACGCCGGTCTGCCCGTCCCGGTGAGCTGGTGGGACCAGATGCGTGCCGCCGATGACATGACGGGGTCGGCGCTGTGGTCGCAGCGGGTGGACGTGTCCTTCGTTCCGGTCGGCGGAGTTCGCCCGGGTGCAGCCACGGAAGCCTTGCGCGGCATGGTTTTCGAACGCCGTGCCGACGAACTGCTGCTCTTGCTCGCCGCGGGGGAACCCGACCGGCAGACTCTGCGCGATGTGCTCTACGCATACGGCCAGATAGCCGAGCACCCGATGTTGCCTGAGGCAGCGCGGGTAGCGGCCGCGGCGACGGCCGGTGTGGGTACGGCGATTCCGGACGTCGAGTTTGCCCACGGTGTCAGGACCGGTGTTCATGGCGTCAGCGTCGGGTCCAGCCACCTCGGCGGGGTTCCCCCGGCCATCGCCGAGTCGCTGAACGGTCCGGCGGGTTCCGAGGGTTCCAGCGAGCGGAGGAGAGGCTGATGGGTGACAGCGCAGATGACGTCGTCAAACAGATAAAAAAGAACTACGACGCCGATGGCTGGGCCACTGGGCCCTTGGGCTGGCAAGACGATGTCGGTTTCCAGGGCAACCAAGCAAAAGACTCCCTGGAGAAGCTGAATAATCTGGCCAAATCGAATCCATACGAATTCCAAAAGGCCTTCGATCAACTGGTTAACTACTCACAGAAAGATACCTGGGGCGACAGGCAGGACTCCGTAGGAAAACAGCTCGCAGATAAGGGTCTGGCTGACCCTAAGCTCTCATGGGATTACAATCCGCTACTCCAATCGCTTAGAGCCGGTAATACGGACGCTATCATGGCCACCAAGGAAGTGAAGGATGCGAAGGCGAAGGTCGACGCAAAGGCGTTGGCGGACGCGAAATTCGACCCGTACGGGGATCAAATACCAGATACGGACACGACGAAGCATGCGTATCACGTCAAACTGTGGGAGCCGAAGGGCCGCAGTGCCGCGCTCGACACGCTGATCAACGACACCCAGTTCGCGATGCAATGGGATCTCGACACGCTCGGTGTCGGTAATCCGAAGGAAAACCCCGGATTCGCCGATGTGCTCGACGGTGATCAGGTCGATACTGCAAGTGGCTGGTCGAACATCCGGGACGCGGCCAGTGATCTGCAGAATAAGCTAAAACAAAGGGAGGATGACTACACCGGTAAACATAAAAAGGTTTCGGATCTCACATACGACTCCAAGATAACGGGCACCAAAACGTTCAAGGGCCTTGTGGACCTGGTTGGAGAACTCAACGATCGCCTCAAGTACGACCCTGCGAACGACACTTTTGGCACTAGGATGGATGGCGATACCATCTATGGCGGCCATTCTGGTGGTGGTAAAACGTCCGACATGGCGATCCCCTTCTACGAAAAGAACACAAAAGAAGGGACTACCGGCTACGGCGAGTGGTTCATGACCCCTCAAGTGGAAATGCAATACTACGTCTCCGCAATCCACACGGTAAAAGGCGAGTGGGATACGAAATACGCGGATGCGACCAAGAAATACCAGTGGCAGGCCGACCAGGTCGATCCGCCCACGCCCACGCCCACACCTACGCCCACGCCCACACCTACGCCCACGCCCACACCTACGCCCACGCCCACACCTACGCCCACGCCCACGCCTGCGCCCACGCCTGCGCCCACACCTGCGCCCGCGCCCGCGCCCGCTCCTGCGCCCACGCCCACGCCGACTCCCACCCCCGCTCCCAGCCCCACCGACAACTACGGCGACCCCTACCTCGGCGATGTCCTCGGCGGCGATGTCCTCTTCGGCAAGGATTCGGGTGCGACCAGCGCCGATGGCACCACGACCGGCTCGAACAGCGCCATCTTCGGGATCAATTCGGCGATCAGCGGGCTCGAGAACATCGAGGCTGATAGCGGCACGAGCGGCTCGAACAGCGCCATCACGTTCGCGATCAATTCGGCGATCAGCGGGCTCGAGAACGTCATGCCGGCAACGAACGCGACGCAGGCCGGATACAACACGGGCACCAGCGGCGGTTCGTCGGGTTTCGGCGGCGGTATGGATATCGCGGCCTACGCGCGCACAACCGGACAGCCCACGGCGGGCCGTCCGTGGGTCTCGGTCGCTCCCGGTAGTGACCAAGACCCGAACAGCCCGCATCTGCAGACTGGTGAGGTAGCGCAGTGGGCGAATCGAAGCGCGATTGAGCCCTCGGGTCTGCACGACATCATCAACGGCGAACTCGTGCCGCACAACCCGCACAACCCGCCCAATGGCGGCACCGGCGGTTACGGCGAGTTCCAGGGATCCTTCCACCCGAGCGGCGCCGATCTGGACAACTCCGCGCAGCAGCAACAGCCAGCCGCGCCGGCCGCGCCCGGGGTCACCGCGGCGCCGACGACGCCGGCGGCCCCGGCTGCGGTGCCCCCGCCGACGACGATCTGACATGGCACTGCGGTCCCCCTGAAATTCGACGGGGACCGCAGTGGTCCGGATGCAAGTCGACCGGTGCCGGGGCGGTCGTCGCCGCAACGGCGCCGTGCGTCGCCGACGCGCAAGCAAGTCCACAGATGGAATCCGGTTCGCACCAGGCCAATTGCGGCCGGGCGCGGATCGGGGTGTGGGTGCCACCCCGGATGAACCCCGGCCTCGTCACAGCGGCCGTGCAGGATGCGTGGCCCGGTGCGAAGGTCACCGCCACCACCACGCCCGCCCTGGACGGGCGTGTGGTCGTGGTGGAGGTGAGGGCCCGTAACGGGGTGTGGGCACCGTGGACCGAGACCCGCCCTAGGTGGTTGGTGTTTTTCGTGCGGTGAAGGGCCGGTCTCGAGCAGAATGTTCGGGTGAGGTTGGGGCGTGTGCCGAGCCCGGGTGATCTGTTGCGGTCGAGGGTGGAGTTTTGCGCGGGCCGGGTGGGTGAGGACTCGATTTATGGTGTGCTGCACCGGGAATGCGGGCGGTTGTTCCCGGATGAGATGTTCGCCGACTTGTTCACCGATGTCGGGCGGCGCAGTGTGCCGCCGATGATCGTGGCGGTGGTGATGGTGCTGCAGCGCATCGAGGGGCTCTCGGATCGGGAAGCGGTGGAGCGGTTCGCGTTCGACGCCCGCTGGAAGTACGCCGCCGGCGGACTGAGTTTCGATTATCCGGGTTTCGTGCATACGGTGCTGGTGGATATGCGGGCCAGGCTGGCCCGCTCGGATCGGCCGGACCGTATCCTCGACGCCGTCCTCGAGGTTGCCCGGGCGGCTGGGCTGGTGGGTCGCAAACGGGTGCTGGACTCGACACCGTTGTATGACGCGGTCGCCACCATGGACACCATCACCCTGGTCCGTTCGGCGATCCGCGGTCTGCTCACGGCCGTCGGCGCCGAGCAGGCTGTGGGCCTGCGGGCGCGGGTTACCAGCGGTGACGACTACGCTGGCGCGGTCAAACCCGTGATCGACTGGGACGACCAGACCGCGCGTGAGCAGCTGATCGACTCCCGTGCCCGCGACGGGATGGCGATACTGGCGGCCCTGGACGGGCGCGGGATCGGCGAGCGGGTGAGCGCTGCTGCGCGACTGCTGGCCATCGTGCTCGGCCAGGACATTACCGAAGGCGATGACGGCGTGTTCCGCATCGTGCGTGGCACCGCCACCGATCGGGTGATCTCGACCGTCGACCCCGAGACTCGCCACGGGCACAAGACTCAAGCCCGCGGCTTCGACGGCTACAAGGGCCACATCGCCGTCGATCCCGGCAGCGAGATCATCACCGCCACCGCCGTGACCCCCGGCAACAGCGGTGACGCCGAGGTCGCCGCGCACCAGCTCGCCGACATCCTGTCCTCCGAAGCCGAAGCCGAAGCCGAAGCCGAAGCCGAAGCCGAAGCCGAAGCCGAAGCCGAAGCCGAAGCCGAAGCCGAAGCCGAAGCCGAAGCAGAAGCCGGGGACGGGGACGGTGGGACCGTGGTGTTCGGTGATGCCGCGTATGGGGCAGGTGAGTTGCTGAAACTGTTGGACGACAACGGTATTCGCAACCAGATCAAGGTGCAGCCGTCGCCGTCGGTGAAAGGACACTTTTCCAAGGACCGTTTCACCATCGACCTGGACGCACGGACGGTGACCTGCCCGGCCGGAGCCACCGTGGCGATCGGCGCCCGCACCGGCCGCCATACCGGCGTCGCCTGCTTCGGCGCCGCCTGCACCAGCTGCCCGCTGCGGGCACAGCGCACCACAGCGACCGGTGGCCGCACGATCACCATCGGCGCCCACGAGAACTACCTGGCCACCACCCGTGAACGTCAACACGATCCGGCCTGGAAGGCCGACTACCGCGCCACCCGCCCCAAAGTCGAACGCAAGATCGGGCACCTGACGCGCCGCCACCACGCCGGACGCCGCGCCCGTGTGAGGGGCCGGGAGAAGATCGCCGCCGACTTCGGCCTGCTCGCCGGCGCAGTCAACCTCGCCCGCCTGGCAGTTCTCGAAATCACCCACACCACCGGCACCTGGGCCGCTGCCACCGCCTGAGGACCGGCAACGACCCCGAACACCAAATCGCTACCGACACAACCAGAAACAACACTCAAACCGCTGAGACCGCCAACCAGCCAAGAACTCTAATGCGGGCCCAGCGATCTCACCGGGCCCGCATAACGGCCCGTTCGGCACCAGTCACCTAGGCGACGACGTTCACCAGGCGTCCCGGGACGACGATGACCTTGCGTGGTGCCTTGCCCGCCAGGAACTCCAGCAGCTTCTCATCGGCCAGCGCCGCATCCTCGACGGCCTTGGTGTCGGCGTCGGCGGGGACGCTGACGCGGCTGCGCACCTTGCCGTTGACCTGGATCGGGTACTCGATCGAATCCTCCACCAGCAGAGCCGGATCCGCGACCGGGAACGGGCCGTGCGCCAGGGCGGCGGTGTGGCCCAGGCGTTCCCACAGTTCCTCGGCGATGTGCGGGGCCATCGGGGCCAGCATCAGCACCACCGGCTCGACCACCGCGCGCGGCGCGCCCTCGGGATAGTTCTTGGTCAGGAAGTTGGTCAGCTCGATCAGCTTCGCGCCGGCGGTGTTGTCGCGCAGGTTCGCGTAATCGTCGGCGACGCCGGCAATCGTCTTGTGCAGCAGGCGCAGCGCCTCGCCCGACGGCTCGGCGTCGCTGACCCGGATCGCGCCCGACTCCTCGTCCACCACCAGCCGCCACGCGCGCTGCAGGAAGCGATGCGCGCCGACGACATCCTTTGTCGCCCAGGGGCGCGAGGTGTCCAGCGGGCCCATCGCCATCTCGTAGAAGCGGAAGGTATCCGCGCCGTACAGATCGCACATCTCGTCGGGGGAGATGGCGTTCTTCAGCGACTTGCCGATCTTGCCGTACTCCTGGAACACCTCCTCCTCGACGCCGGAAGCGCCGGCCCAGAAGAACTTTCCGTCCCGCTCGACGACCTCGGCGGCCGGCACGTAGGTGCCGCGCGCGTCGGTGTAGGCGAAGGCCTGGATGTAGCCCTGGTTGAACAGGCGCCGATACGGCTCCGGCCCGGACACCTCGCCCAGGTCGAACAGCACCTTCTGCCAGAACCGCGAGTACAGCAGGTGCAGCACCGCATGCTCCACGCCGCCGACGTACAGGTCCACCCCGCCCGGATCGCTCGGGCCGTGCTCGGCCGGGCGCGGGCCCACCCAGTAGCGCTCGTTCTCCGGCGCGCAGAACGCCTCGCTGTTGGTCGGATCGGTGTAGCGCAGCTGATACCAGGAGCTGCCCGCCCACTGCGGCATCACGTTGGTGTCGCGGCGGTACTTCTTGGGCCCGTCGCCCAGATCCAGTTCGACGGTGACCCATTCGGCGGCCTTGGCCAGCGGTGGGGACGGCTCGGAGGCGGCGTCGTCCGGGTCGAAGGTGACCGGGGCGAAGTCCTTCACCTCCGGCAGCTCCACCGGCAGCAGGGAATCCGGCAGCGCGTGCGCCTGGCCGTTCTCGTCGTAGACGATCGGGAAGGGCTCGCCCCAGTACCGCTGCCGCGCGAACAGCCAGTCGCGCAGCTTGTACTGGATGGTGCCGCGGCCGTGGCCCTGCGCCTCCAGCCGCTCGACGATCTTCGCCTTGGCCGCCTCGATCTCCAGGCCGTTCAGGTAGTCCGAATTGACCAGGGTGCCCTCGCCGGCGTAGGCGGCGGCCGAGATGTCCCCGCCCGCAATGACTTCGATGATGGGCAGGCCCAGGACCGACGCGAACTCCCAGTCGCGCTGGTCGTGTCCGGGCACCGCCATGATCGCGCCGGTGCCGTAGCCGCTCAGCACGTAGTCGGCGATGAAGACCGGAACCTGCTTGCCGTTGACGGGATTGACCGCGTACGCGCCCAGGAAGACGCCGGTCTTCTCCTTGTTCTCCTGCCGCTCCAGATCCGACTTGGCCGCGATCGACTTGCGGTAGGCCGCAACGGCTTCGACCGGGCTCGCCGCGCCGTAGGTCCAGCGGGGATCGACGCCCTCGGGCCATTGCGCGGCCACCAGCCGGTCCACCAGCTCGTGCTCGGGGGCCAGCACGACATAGCTCGAGCCGAACAGCGTGTCGGGCCGGGTGGTGAAGACCTCGATGGTCTCCCCGTCGGCCTCGAACCGCACCTGCGCGCCCCGCGAACGCCCGATCCAGTTGCGCTGCATGGCCTTGACGTTGTCGGGCCAGTCCAGCAGATCCAGGTCGTCGACCAGCCGGTCGGAGTAGGCGGTGATGCGCATCATCCACTGCCGCAGGCGCTTACGGAACACCGGGAAGTTGCCGCGCTCGCTGCGGCCGTCGGCGGTGACCTCCTCGTTGGCCAGCACCGTGCCCAGGCCCGGGCACCAGTTGACAATCGAATCGGACTGGTACACCAGGCGATAGGAGTCCAGCACCTCGTTGCGCTCGAACGCGCTCAGCTGCGACCAGGGGCGGCCGTCGGGGGTTTCCCGGGTGCCGGCCTCGAATTCGGCCGCCAGCTCGGCGATCGGGCGTGCGGAGTTCACCGCCGTGTCGTACCAGGCGTTGTAGATGCGCAGGAAGATCCACTGCGTCCACTTGTAGAACTCGGGATCGGTGGTGGCGAACGAGCGGCGCCGGTCGTGACCCAGGCCCAGTCGGTCCAGCTGGCGCTGCATGGTCTTGATGTTCGACTCGGTGGTCACCCGCGGATGCGCACCGGTCTGCACCGCGTACTGCTCGGCGGGCAGGCCGAAGGCGTCGTAGCCCAGGGCATGCAGGACGTTGTGGCCGGTCATGCGGTGGTAGCGGGCGAAGACGTCGGTCGCGATGTAGCCCAGCGGATGCCCCACGTGCAGGCCCGCGCCCGACGGATACGGGAACATGTCCTGGATGAACAGCTTGTCGGCCGGGGTCTCCCCGCGCAGCGGGCCCACCGGATTGGGCGCGTGGAAGGTGCCGCGCGCCTCCCAGGCCGCCTGCCACTTGCGTTCGATCGCCCCCGCCAGTTCGGCGCTGTAGCGGTGCACGGGCACGTCGCTGGCCGCGCCGGTTGGTTCGGTTGCACGAGCGTCCTGCACTTTTCCTGCCTTCTGCTGGTCGATCCCCCGGGTAAACGTTGCTCATCAGGGTAGAGCGTGCGCACGTCAAGCCCCAAAAAGGGGGCGCCGGGCGGAGGGTGGGACGGTGCGCCCGGACGGACGCGGGTCCGGCGAACGATGGCCCGCATCACATCCGGCGGGCCCGGAGGCGAGGGGGCCCGGGCCGCGAGTACCGTCATCGAAGTGTTTGTGGTGGCATTGATCCTGTTCGTGCTGGCGGCGGTGGCCGTCGTCACCGGGGTACTCGGGCTGGCCGGCGCCCTGCCCCCCAATCGTCTGTTCGGCGTACATACCGAGGAGGCCGTGCGCAGCGAGGAGGCGTACCGGCTCGCCAACAAGGTGGCCGGGCCCACGTCGATCGGTGCGGGGCTGCTGCTGATCGCGGGTGGACTGGTCGCGCTGCTGGCCGGCCCGATTGCGGGGATCGCCGCCGCGGTCCTGGCGGCGGTGATCGCGCTGTTCACCCTCGGTGCGGGCGTGAACGCGGCCGGGCAGGCCATCGCGCGGCTCGCCCCGGCGCCCGAGGTCGGCGGCTGCGGCAATGCCTGCGGCGCGTGCTCGCTGCGCGACGCCTGCCAGCCCGCCGGCTGATCGGCCGTCGATCGCGATGAGCCGTACCACGGTGGCCCGCGTCGGGCGCTTCGCGAATCCGATGGGCTTGCGCGCGATATGAGTCCCCGCACGCTGACGGTCGGCTTCGACCTGGATATGACGCTGATCGATTCCCGTCCCGGCATCCGCGACTGCTACCGGGCCCTGTCCGAACGCACCGGTGTCTACATCGACTGCGATCTGGCGGTCACCCGCCTGGGCCCGCCGCTCGAGCAGGAGATGGCGAACTGGTTCCCCGCCGCCGAGATCCCGGCCATGGTCGATCTCTATCGCGAGATGTACCCGGCCTACGCGATCACCGGAACGCTGGCCATGCCGGGTGCCCGCGCGGCGGTCGACGCCGTGCACGCCACCGGTGGCCGCGCGATCGTGGTCACCGCGAAGTTCGAGTCGAACGCCAAGCTGCATCTGAAGCACCTCGAGATCCCCGCGGATGTGGTCGTCGGGGATCTGTGGGCCGAGCGCAAGGCCGAGGCGCTGCGCGAGCACGGCGCCGGGATCTATGTCGGCGACCACACCGGTGACGTGCGCGGCGCACGTGCCGCCGAGGCATACTCCGTCGCGGTCGCCACGGGTCCGTGTGCTGCGCACGAGTTGCGGGACGCGGGGGCTGATGTCGTGCTGGCCGACCTCATCGCCTTCCCCGCCTGGATCGCCGCATACACGAAGTCCTGAACCGGTTGCGGCCGATTCGGCCGGAGCGGGTGGAATCTGCGGTGCGGTGCGGTGCCACGTCCGGCGTGCGCTCCACATACCTCGCGCGGTGGCAGAGCTGGACGCCTCCGATGCGGCGCAACGGAATGCACGCGGACCCCGGGCGCTGGGAGCCCGGGGTCCGACGTGGGTTGCTCAGGCGGTCTTGCGGCGGAACAGCGACTTCGACCACAGGTAGCCGATCACCACGAACGCGACGCACCACGCGACCGCGATGATCCCGTTGTTGCCGATGTGGGTGCCCATCAGCAGCCCGCGCACGGTCTCGGTCAGCGGGGTGAACGGCTGGTACTCCGCGAACTGGCGCACCCCGTTGGGCATGGTCCCGGTCGGCACCAGGCCGCTGCCCAGGAAGGGCAGGAACAGGATCGGGGTCGGTGTGTTGCTCGCGCCCTCCGGGGTGGAGGCGGCCAGGCCGAAGCCGACCCCGAGCCAGGCCAGGCCGAAGATCGCCAGCGCGATCAGGCCGAACGCGGCCAGCCATTCCAGGACGGTGGCGTGGGACCGGAACCCGATGAGGGCTCCCACGCCGACCATCAGTGCGGTGCCGAGCAGCCCCTGGATCACGGTGCCGAGCACCTGCCCGGTCAGGATCGAGGAGTGGGACATGTTCATGGTCCGGAAGCGGTTGACGATGCCCTTGGTCATGTCGGTGGCGATCGAGACGGCCACCCCGGCGACCAGGTATGCGGGGATCATCAGCATCATGCCGGGCACGATGTAGTCGATGTACTTCTCACCGGCCAGCGCCTTGCCCAGCGCGCCGCCGAAGATGTAGTTGAAGACCAGCAGCAGGATCACCGGCATCACGATCACGCCGATGGTCATGCCCGGATAACGCTTGGCGTGCACCAGATTACGGCGCAGCATCGTGCCGGTGTCGGCGACGGCGTAGGTCATCGTGCTCATTATGCGGTTTCCTTTGCGGGAACGGGGGTTTGCGCCACCGGCTGCCCGGTGAGGGAGAGGAAGACGTCGTCGAGGTCGGCGGTGTGCACCGCCAGGCCATCGGGTTCGATGCCGGCGAGATCGAGCCGATCCAGCACGGCTCGAAGCGATTTCACAGATCCGTCGCTGGGCACCGCGAGGGTGAGCTCGTCGGCGACGCCGCCCAGCGCGTTCGCGGCCGCGCGCACGTCCGCCTGCTCGGTGAAGCTGAGCCGGATGTGCCCGCCCGGCACCATCCGCTTGAGCTGATCCGGCGTGCCCTGCGCGACGATGCGGCCGTGGTCCAGCACCGCGATCCGGTTCGCGAGCTCGTCGGCCTCCTCCAGGTACTGGGTGGTCAGGAAGATGGTGACCCCGCTCGCGACCAGGCCGCGGATGATGTCCCACATGCTGCGGCGGCTGCGCGGGTCCAGGCCGGTGGTGGGCTCGTCCAGGAAGATGATGCTCGGCTCGCCGACCAGCGTCATGGCCAGATCCAGGCGCCTGGTCATGCCGCCGGAATAGCTGCTGGCCACCTTGTCCGCCGCCTCCGCCAGGTCGAACTGCTCGAGCAGGTGTTGCGCGACGCGCCGGCTCTCCCCGCGCGGCAGGCGGTGCAGATTGCCCATCAGCAGCAGGTTCTCCCGGCCGGTGAGCAGCTCGTCGACCGCGGAGAACTGGCCGGTGACGCCGATCGCGGCGCGCACCTGATCGGGCTGGGCGGCGACATCGTGGCCGCCCACCCGGATATCGCCGCCGTCGGCGCCGATCAGCGTGGACAGGATCTGCACGGTGGTGGTCTTGCCCGCGCCGTTGGGGCCGAGCAGGGAGAAGATCGTGCCCCGGGGCACGGTCAGGTCGATGCCGTCGAGCACGACCTGCTCTCCGTAGGATTTCCGCAGGCCGGAGACCGAAATGGCCGGCATGCGCGAGACGTCGGTCATGACTACCTTTCATCAAATAATGGTTATGAATGCATGAATCGACTGAGCCGTGACCGCTGGTTTCCGCGGTCAAGGTGGTCGGGTGCCTGGATGGCTGGATGAAGTTGTGGATGGGGCGGCGATCTGCCCGTCACCGCCCCGCGGCGGCCGTCAGATGTCGAGATCCTCGATCGTCGGGCGGTCGGCGATGCCGGCCACCCGCGCGTAGGCGTTGTCGGGAATCCTCCCCTTCAGATCGGTGACGGAGTCGTAGATGTCCATCGTGAAGTCGCCCCAGTCCGGATCGCCGACGCCGAGCATGCGGCGCCAGTTGGTGATGTCCTTGATCCAGTTGGTCTCGGTGGGATACTCCGACCACTTGGACTTCTGGGTGTACAGCACGTACTTGCCCTTGCGGCTGAGGTAGACGCGGGCGAGGTTGAAGCTCTTGTCGCCGTAGTCGTGCCAGTCGTGCAGCAGCCGGCCCGAGAAACGGACCTGGCGGATGCCGTTGTGGCCGACCTTCAGGACCACCTCCTCGTAGCCTGCCTGGCGGCCCTCCTCGAGTTCGATGAACCGGCGCAGCGCCGTGACGATCGCGCCCGACAGATTGCCGCCGACCAGCTCCTGGGCTCGTGCGAACAGGGGTAGATCGTCATCGGAGACATATACGGTCTTGTTGGGCATGCCTTCACTATAAGTAGATGTATACGTACACGCAAGAGTCGGGTTGTGACGTGTGGAACCGCGGTGAACCGTGGGGCCGGGTTACTCGTAATTCCGATTGTGAGCGGCTACCCGACGGACCCGCTCGACGCCCCACAGGAAGGAGCGCCGATGCCCGCGAGAGCGGTGGACTATCTGGTGCAGGCCGTCGAGGCACTCGGTGTGCGACACGTGTTCGGCGTGGACGGAGCCAACATCGAGGATCTCTACGATGCGATCTTCGAGCATCCCGGCGAGCTGACGGGGGTGGTGGCCAAGCACGAGTTCTCCGCGGCCACGATGGCCGACGGCTATGCCAGGGTCACCGGTGACCTCGGGGTGATGGCGGCGACCTCCGGCGGCGGCGCCATGAATCTCGTTGCCGGACTGGCGGAGTCGTTTGCCTCCCGGGTGCCGGTGCTGGCTCTGGTCGGGCAGGCGCCCACCGGAGCCGCGGGCAAGGGTGCCTTCCAGGACTCCAGCGGACTGGCCGGAAACTTCGATGCCGCAAGACTTTTCGCGCCGATCACCCGATACTGCGCGCGGGTGGAATCGGCAGGGGAGCTGCCGGATCTGCTGCATCGGGCCGTCATTGCGGCGCGCGGCGGCGGCCCGGCGGTGTTGTTGCTGCCCAAGGATATTCAGCAGGCTCCGCTGGAGCCGGTGACGCCGTTCGCGCCACTGCCCGCGGTCCGGGTCCGGGACGTGGCGGGGATCGCCCGGGTGCGGTCGGCGCTGCGCGCGGCGAGCGCCACCGGCAAGATCGCGCTGATCGCGGGCGATCAGGTGGCCCGCGACGGCGCCCGCGCCGAGCTGCTGCAACTGGCCGCCGCGCTCGATGCCGCGGTCGGCGTGGCGCCGGACGCCAAGGATGTCTATCACCACGACGACCCCGGCTTCTGCGGCGTGGCGGGCACCATGGGGCATCCGGAACTCGTTGACGCCGTGCGCCGCTCGGCGCTGTGCCTGCTGGTCGGTACGCGCATGCCGGTCACCGCGCGCACCGGGCTGGACGAGGCGCTGGCCCACACCACCGTGGCCAGCCTGAGCGCCGAGCCGCCCTACCTGGACACCGTGCACGCCACCAGTACCGATCTGGCCGCCGACCTCACCGAGCTGGCCGCGACGTTCGAGATCCCGGCTCCGGCTCCGGCCCCGCCCACCGCGGAGCGCGAGCTCACCCGACTGCCGGTGCCCGACGCCACGGGGCCCGGCCTGCGTTATCGCGACATCGTCGAAACCCTCAATGCCGCAATCGAACCCGGTGCCGATGTCTTCGCCGATGCCGGGAACACCGGCGCCGCGGTCGTGCATCACCTGCGGCTGCCGCGCGCGGGCCGATTCGTGGTCGCGTTGGGCATGGGCGGGATGGGGTATGCGTTCGGCGCCGGAATCGGCTCGGCCTTCGCCCGCGCGCGCCGGACCTTCGTCGTAGCCGGCGACGGTGCGTTCTTCATGCACGGCATGGAGATCCACACGGCCATCGAGTATCGACTGCCCGTGACCTTCCTGGTGTTCAACAACAACGCGCACGCCATGTGCATCACGCGCGAGCAGATCTACTACGGAGACCGCTACAGCTTCAACAGGTTTCAGCCCGCACACCTCGGCGCCGGGGTGGGCGCGATGTTCCCGGGGCTGCCCGCATACTCGCCCGGCAGCGTCGAGGAGCTGGCCCACGCCCTGCGGTCCTGCATGGACGGTGATGGGCCGTCCTTCATTTCGATCGAGTGCGATCCCGACGAAATACCGCCGTTCAGTCCGTTTCTGTCCGAACCAAGGAGGCATCCGTGACCATCAGCTCCGCGAGCACGCCCAGCCAGCAGTCCCCGCCCCTCCCGGCGCTCACCGACATCCCCACCGGCGGCATACCGGGAATCCTGCGGATCGAGAACTCCGACCGGGAGGCCACCACGCCGATCATCATGGACATGCTGCGCTCGGTCTACCCGCACGACCAGGTATTCGGCGAGTTCTGCCCGGTGCAGACCTATATCGACGCGCCGCCGCGCGAGGTGTACGAGTACATGGCCGACACCCGCTGCCTCGAGGAGTGGACCTACAGCCTGCGCGGATTCACCGAAACCGAGGAGCCGGGGCTCTGGCTGGCCTATGACCGGCTGGGCCCGGAGACCAAGATCTTCACCCGGACCGTCGCGCATCCGGACGCGATGACCGTCGACTATCACTGCGCCTGGGATCAGGGCGAGCACCTGTGGATGATCTACCTGATGCGGGTGATCGACGCGCAGGTGGTGTTCAACAAGCCGGGTTCGGTTGTGCTGTGGGTGAATTGCCATCATCCCTTCTACGACGAGAACCCGTACCCCGAGGCGGCCCCGCCCAAGCGGCCGGTGTGGGTCGGCGATTTCTGGGAGATGTTCTCCGCCGGCCACCAGCTCGAGCTCGACAACCTCAAGGCGATCTGCGAGTACCGTGCCGCGCACGGCCTGCCGATCACGCCCGACTGGATGAAGTGAGAGGCAGCGCAATGGATTTCACCGACCCTGGACTGTCGCGACCGCCGGTCAGCCTGATCGACGTGGCCTCCTACCTGCCGGGCGAGCCGGTGGGCACCGAGTACTTCACGCCCTACATGCGCTCGGATCGGATGGCCAAGAACGTGATGTTCCGCTCGCCCAAGGCGCGTCATCACGTGGATCGCGACGAGACGGCCATGGACATGGTGGCCCGCGCGGTCGAGCCGCTGATCGAACGGCATGGGGCACAGGCCGTTTCCGGCGTCGATGTGCTGCTGACCCATTCCCAGCTGCCCTACAACCCGATCGTGGGCTGCGGGCCCGAGGTGGCGCGCCGGCTGGGTATGCGCCCGGGCTGGGTGCTGGACATCCAGACCGGCGGCTGCGCCGCCTTCGTCTACATGATGAGCCTGGCGCGAATGATCCTGCAGACCACCGATGCCCGCTCGGCGCTGATCGCCACGATCGCGAACACCGCGGGCCCGGTGTTCACCCACCCCGACATTCGCAAGCTCGCCCAGGCGCCGGTGCCCGGGGACGGTTGCGGTGTGGGACTGCTGGTGAAGAACAACGACGCGCCGATCCTGGACGTCGAGTGCCGCACCTATCCGGAGTTCGCGGGCGACATGGACTTCAACACCGGATCCGAGCGCAAGTGGTGGGAGCCCGGCGAGGGACAGGGCTGCGTCAGCTTCAGCGAATCCAAGATCACCAAGGTGTTCGCGCGCGGCAATCGCCTCGTGCCCGAGGTGGCGCTCGAGGTCTGCGCGCGAATCGGGGTGAAGGGCCGCGACATCGACACCTTCGTCACGAATCAGCCGAACCGGCTGTTCTTGCGCAACTGGCACGACGCGCTGGAATTGCCCGCGGAACGCCACCCGGACACCTTCGATCGCTGCGGAAACCTCTTCGGCGCGGGCATTCCCGTCACACTCGACGCCGAGAACCAGGCCGGACGGCTGCGTAACGGCTCGGTCGTGCTGATGTCTGCCTTCGCGCACGCGGGCGACTTCGCCGGCGCGGCGGCGGTGCGCTGGGGAGCGGCGCGATGAATGGCCCGGCCTCGGTGCGGGGTAGGCAACACCCCGCACCGACCGGGCAGCTGGAGGTGCCGCAGCGCGCGCCCGGCACCGTGCGATTCGACCTGACCCTGAGCGAAAATCCGTTCCCCCCACTGCCTTCGGTGACCGAGGCGCTCACTCGCACGCTGGCGCACTCGAATCGCTATCCCGAATTCCTGCCGCAGCGGCTGCCGCGGCTGATCGCCGGGCACCTGGGCGTCGATCCGGATCAGGTGGTGGTCGGGGCGGGCGCGACCGGGGTGGTGTTCCAGATCATGCAGACCCTCGCCGCACCCGGGGACGCCATGGTGTGCGCCACGCCCACCTTCGACGGCTATCCGATCATGGCCGCCATGGCGGGGCTGGAAACCGTTGCGGTGCCGCTGGATTCGTCCGGCAGGCAGGATCTGTGGGGGATGGCGCGGGCTATCGGCGAGCGCACGTCGCTGGTGGCCGTGTGCCGGCCGCACAATCCGACCGGCACCGTCGTCGCGGCGAGCGAGCTGAAGGCCTTCCTGTTCGGCGTGCCCCGGCACATTCCGGTGATCCTGGACGAGGCCTATGCCGAATTCCTCGGCGCCGCGGACAGCCTGGATCCGGTCGAACTCAGCGCCCGGTATCCGAATCTGCTGGTGTTGCGGACCTTTTCCAAGGCGTACGGTCTGGCGGGGCTGCGCATCGGATACGCATTCGGCGACCGGGAGCTGGTGCGCCGGGTGCGGCGGCTGCAGCTGCCGTTCGGCACGCCCGAGACGGCCCTGACGGCGGTGGCGGCGTCGTATGCGGCCTCGGCGGAGTTGCACGACCGCGTGCTGCGGATCACCACCCGGCGGGAACTGCTTCGGGCGACGTTGCGCGGCAACGGGATCCGGGTACCGCGCAGTCACGCCAACTTCCTGTATCTGCCCGGTCCCGACATCGCCGCGCGGCTGGCCCGCGCCGGCATCGCGGCCAAGGTGTATCCCGACGGCAGCGCCCGCATCGCGGTCGGCGACCCGGCGGCGGACCGAGCGGTGCAGCTGGCGCTGCGCCCCAGGATGCCCGATCGGGCGCGGTGTGAGGACACGGGCGTGTGGTCGTCGACGGTGCGGTCGGAGGGCTCGGGCCAACTCGAAATCTAGCAGCGCTAGACAACCTAGTCTAAGTACTGTTATCGTTGCTCCAACACCTAGCGTTGCTAGATATGGAGTAGGAGACAACAGATGCTCACCACCATCGCCCAGGTCCTGGCCACTCTCGCCGTGCTCGGCAACGGCATCGTCTACGGCACCGACGTCGTTGCCGGGCTGGTCACGCGCTCGGTCAACCGGCAGCTCGACGACCGGACCATGACGATCGCGGCGGGCTGGGGGCACTACTACGCCGACCGCCGCATGCCCTTCGCGGGGGCGGGCGGCGTGGTCACGACCGTGCTGACGGTGGTGCTGGCGGCCATCGCGGGCCACGGTGCGGCCGCGATCACGGCGGGCGTCGCCCTGGCCGCGCTGCTGATCTGGCTCGGCATCTACACCCGGGTCGCCAAGCCCATCAACACCGCTCAGACCGCCGCCGCGCGGTCCGGCATCATCCCGGACAATGCCCGCGCACTGCAGAACTCGTGGGAGGCGGTGCTCGGATACCGGATCGCGCTGCAGACCATCGCGGTCGCCGGTCTGTGCGCCGCGATCGCGCTGCTCTGAACCTGGCGAACATCGAGCTCGGCACGGCAACACACCGCGTGCATCCCGAAAGGCATACCCGCCCTTCGGGATTCGCTCGTATCCGGGCGAACTCAGAGCGTACTGCTGAGAACGACCTGACCGGTTTGCTCCGACCGAAGCTGGACCGTGCGGATCTGATCCGGCGGCACCGCGGTGGTGCCGTCGGGAGTCACGGTCTGGCCCGGATGCACGGTCCACTGCGCGAGCTTGGACTGGGTGCCGTCGTTGTGGATCACCCACAGCGCGCCCTGCCAGGTGTAGTCCGTATCGGACGGCGCGTAGGTGCACGACATCTCGACCCGGGTTCCGTCCCCCACCGCGACCAGCCGGACGCTCGCGGTGATCGGCGTGCTCGCCACCGGATCCAGCTGCCGTTCGGCGACAACGTGTTCCGCGATCACGGGGGCGGCCCGCTCGCTGAACGCCGCGGTCACCGGGATCGCGATCGCGACCGCAGCGGCGGCCGCGGCCACCGCGCCGCCGACCGCGAGCCAGCGCCCTCGCCGGCGCCTGCCGCGGGTCCGCGCGGCCAGCCGCGGCAGCAGTTCCGTGGGAGGCTCGGTGACTCCTGGCCCGCCCGCATCGGGTGCAGTCCCGGCGGGTGCCGGATCCACCAGCGACAGCGCGACATCCGTGTCGACCTGCCCGAGCAGCCCGGGCAGCACCGCGAGCTCGGCCACCGCGGTCCGGCAGGACGGGCACTGTTCCATATGAGCCTCGTAGCGCAGCCGTTCCGCGCGGCCGAGGGCGCCGAGGACATACGGCGCATCCCATGTCGCGAACTCGTCCGCCTCGTCCGGCGTGACCGTTCCACCCGCGCCGCCGCGGGGGACGTCCGTCACTTCGTCACCCCCATCTCCTGTAGTGCCGAGCGCAACGCGCGCATCCCGTAGTGCATGCGGGACTTCACGGTGCCCTCGGGTATCGCCAATTCCGTCGCGATCTGCTGAGTCGACAGGCCGCGGTAGTACGCGCGCACGATCACCGACCGGTGGTCGAGGCTCAACCGCGCCAGCGCATCGGCGATCAGCCAGCTGTCCAACGCCCGCTCCGCCTGATCCGGGCCGGCCCGCTCGGGCGGGTTGTCGGTGCCGAACTCACGCCGGTGCCGGGCGCTGCGATGCTCGTCGACGGCCATGTTGCGGGCGACGGTGAACAGCCAGGCCCGCGCCGACGCGGTGGACTGATCGAGCACGTTCGGACGCTGCCACGCGCGCAGCAGGGCCTCCTGCACGATGTCCTCGGCCCGGCCCGCATCGCCGACCAGGCTATAGGTGTACCGCCACAGGGCCGCCGAATGCTGGTCGTACAGGACGCGCAGCAGCTCTGCCTGATCCTCGGGCGTCCCCTGCGGTACCGGGGGGACGGCGCCGCGCGAGGACTGAGTGGTGCTACCGGAGCCGATCGAGGCGCCGTCGCTGGGCGTGCGAGGTGAGTTCGCCACGAACTCACCCGAACGAGCGCCCGGGCGGGGGCGCGGGCGCGGATGTCATGGCCACACTAGGTATATACGTGGTCAATTGCGCTCTAGTTCGATCGGATGGGTCGCCAGTAGCGACAGCGGCAGGGGCTGGCGGCGCAGGATCTCTGCCCACAGGTCCGTTCGCCGCGCGATGGGATCCGTCGGCAGCGCCGACAACACGATCCAATCGCCACGCTCGAGTTCGCCCTCGAGCTGACCGAAGGTCCAGCCGGCATACCCGGCGAAGATGCGGATGCCCTCCACCAGCGGCGCGATCACGTCCGGATCCGAGTCCAGATCCAGCAGCGCCACCCGGCCGTCGACCCGGCGCAGGCCGTCCAGCCGGTTGATCGCGGTGCCGACCCGCACGGTGGTCAGGCAGAGGGCGGCCTGACGCTTCACCGGGCCGCCCACGTACAGCGCGCGCGGCGCGGCCGCCAGCTCGGCCCACTGCGGCAGCACATCTCGCACGGCCGTATCGCTGGGGCGGTTGATCACGACACCGAGGCTGCCCGCGTCGTTGTGTTCCACGATGTACACCACGGTGCGGCGGAATGCGGGCTCGGTGAGCTCGGTCGCCGAGACCAGCAGGGAGCCGGGCCGCACCACCTGATCCTCGTGCTGGAATTCGCGTCGGGAGCGGTCGCCATGTTCCTCTGCGCGTGCCACCCCGCAATCATCGCACCGGAAGCCCCCTCGCGCCGCATATATCGCCGTCGCTTCGCCTCGGCGGGGCGCGCGATGTGCGCGGGACCACCGACGATCCGTTGTGGGTGCGTCGGTGCGCGGCAGCCGTGGACGCCGGTGATCGCTGCCCTTAGGGTGGGGCGCATGGATCGGCCCGAGGTGGACCTGAGCAACAACCAGCACGTCTACGACTTCTATCGGGAGCACCGTCAACGCCGATTGCAGGCGTGGGGTGCGTATGCGTTGCTGGCGCGCAGGTACCGTCCGCGGATCGGTTACGCGCCCGGCGCGCGCGAGCGGCTGCGGGATTTGATATCCCAGCGCCGGCCCCTGCTGATCGTGATCAACCATCTGTCGCAACAGGATCCCTACACCGTTGCCGCCGCGGCCTGGCGCAGCACCCTGCGGCCGGTCATCGGGCGCACCCGGGTGCTGGCCAAGGACGAGCTGTTCCTCGAGCCGGAGCTGCGCCGCCGCATCGACATGATGGGGGGGATTCCCGTGTTCCGCGGTAAGGATCACGGATTGCGCGCGGTGAACGCGGCGGGCCAGCTGATGATCGACATCTGCGCCGAGCGGATGGCCCGCGGCGACGGCATCGCGATCTTCCCCGAGGGCACCTGCAACGACGTCGATCCCGGCCAGGTGCAGGCGGTCGGCAGCGGGGTCGGGCACATCGCCTTCCGGGCGATGAAGCTCGGCGCCCGGCCGGCCCTGGTCAGCCTCGGTCTCAGCTACGGCCCCCGCGCCGATCCGGCCGTGGAACCGACCAAGGCCGAGGCGTTTTCGGCCAGTTTCCATTTCGGCGTTCCGGTACCGGAACTCCCGGCGCGGCCGGCCGAGGTCGCGCGGCTCGTGCGCACCGAGCTGCAGCGGGCGCTGGACGGCGCGGTCGCCGCGTACTGACCCGACCGGCGCCGCCGCGCCGGTCACTGCGGCAGCCCGAACCGCTCGCGCGCCCACGCGGGCACCAGCGCCACGTATTCGGGCCGCGACTCGATGAAATGGCGCACCATCGGGCACATCGGCAGACTGCCGAAGGCCTGGTCCCGGGTGGTGTCCAGGGCGGCCTGCACGAGCCGGCGCCCGTAGCCCTGGCCGCCGAACTCCGGGTAGATCTCGGTGTGCACGAAGGCCCGTTCGGACGCGGTGTCCTGATACTCCGCGATGCCCGCGAGCTTCCCGTCGACGGACAACTCGAACCGATTCAGGGCGGTGTTGTCGCGAACCTCCGGGTTCGATGCCATTTTCCCAGCGTAAGCGGTGTGGTTGCGGGATGGTGGGATTGCGGCTCAGCGGGTACTGAGGAATTCGATGGCCGCGGCGTAGCCCTGGATGCCCATGCCCGCGATGACGGCGGTGGCGATGGGGGAGATGTAGGAGTGGTGCCGGAATTCCTCGCGGGCATGCACATTGGAGATGTGCACCTCGACGATCGGCACCTCGGGGATGACCAGGGCGTCGCGCAGCGCCACCGAGGTGTGGGTGAGCCCGCCCGGATTGATCACGATCGCGGACTCGGCGCCGCGGGCGGCGTGGATCCGATCGATCAGCGCCCCCTCGGAATTCGACTGGAACGCGACGATCTCGCGGTCGAATCGCGCCGCGGTCTTGCGGCACAGCTCCACGACGTCGTCGAGGGTGTCCGAGCCGTAGACCTCGGGTTGCCGGGTGCCCAGCATGTTCAGGTTCGGTCCGTTGAGCACGAGGATCGGCGCTGCCATGCTGGACACCCTAGCCGTGGCGGCCTACAGACCGCGCGGGCCTTCCGCTCTGAGGTCGTCGACCTTGGTCATCGCCTCGCGCAGTTCCGCGAGCCATTCCTCGGCGTGCTTGCCGGCCAGCTTCACCGTCCAGGCCAGCGCGTCGGACCGGGAGCGGGCCACGCCGGCGTCGACGAGCGTGTCCAGCACCTTGCGCTCGGACTGACGCAGCCGGGTCATGACCGGAACGGCCTGATGGGTGAACAGGATTCGCTCGTCGCCGAGCTGCACGCCCCAGGAGACCGCGCGGCCGAAGCGGGCCTGCGCCTCCTGCGCGATCTGCATGCGCGCCGGGCGGGTGGACTCGCGGAAGCGCGCGATCTGCCCCTCCTGGGTGGCGCGCGGAATCTTCGCGGTGGGCGCCTCGGCGTCCGCCGGTTGCTCCGCATCGGCCGGCGCCTCCGGGCGGAGCGTGCCGACCACGACGATCTCGTCGCGATCGATGTCGACCGTCGGTGTGCCGCTGAACCATTCGCGCGGCAATCTGCCAGCGAACCAGTCCGGCGCCTCGGCGGCGTCCGGCAGGTCGGCCTGCTGCCACCCGCCGGGGCGCCCGAACCCGTGTCCTCTTTGTCCGTGTCTCATGGGCTTACCTCACTTGCCTTGAAGCGTTGTAACACTGATTACAAGATTACGCCCAAATGCCTCCGCGGAATTCCGCTGGTGGAGAACAGACTCGGGACTATCGAATGGTGAACACGGATCAGGAATCCGTAGCCGGTGCGACGGAAGTCGCGAATCGGGCACTATTGTGGTCGCTGAGCATGGAGAATGCGGACGGTCCCGCGACGGCACCGCCGATCAACTCCTCGGGTACGGTTGGCCGTGTTGCTGGAGTGACAAGAGTGAAGAGTGGGCGATATGGATGTGAGGGGATCCCGCCGCATTCGGGTTAAGGGTGCAGCGGCAATCGCTGGGGCTGTCGTCCTGGTGGTCACGTTGGGGTCGTGTGGCAGTGACAGCACCCCGACGGACCCGCACGGCATCGTCGATCGATTCACCGAGCTGCTGAACGACAAGGACGCGACGGGGGCGGCGGACCTGACCTCCTACCCCGGTGGCGCCGCGGCTTCGCTGAAGCAGATCTTCGGCGGGCTCAACTCCGGCAAACCCGATTACCAGGTCGCCCAGTACATCGGGCTGGACGCGACGACATCCATGTTCAATCTCAAGGCGGACTGGAACTTCGGGCCCGGCAAGGACTGGACCTTCGACCTGCAGGGCAGCATCCGCAAGCTCGCGATCGGCTGGCGGATTTCCTGGGATCCGACCGTGGTGATGCCGCAGCTGGACAACACCCGCTCGGTCAAGCTGGTCCGCACCGATGCCACTCCGGCGCCCAAGGTCGACGACAACACCGGCGCGCCGCTGATGACCCAGCGGAATATCAACGTCATCACGCTCGATCCGGCCAAGACGCCGGATCCGGTCGCCTCCACCAATGCCCTCGCCGACGCCATCTCCCCGGTCGCGCCGCTGATCACCGGTCCCTCACTGCTGCAGCAACTCTCGGCCTCGCAGGGCAAGCCCATCACCGCGGTCTCCCTGCGCGACGACGATTTCGCGATCCTGCAGCCCCGGATGGCGCCGATTCCCGGCGTCGTCATGCTGCAGCAGCCGCAGCTGGTCGTCGCCGATCGCCGGGTCTGGTCGCCGCTGACCGACGCGTACAAGAAGGTGTGGCAGGACAATCGGAACGCGCACGCCGGCTGGGGTGTGCAGCTGTTCGGGTCGGACGGCAAGTTCATCTCCCAGCTGGCCGGGCAGCAGGGCCCGCCGGGGCCCGATATCGCCGCCACCATGGACCAGAAGCTGCAGCGCGCGGCGGA
Organism: Nocardia sp. GP40; assembly: GCF_050434125.1. Taxonomy (NCBI): domain Bacteria; kingdom Bacillati; phylum Actinomycetota; class Actinomycetes; order Mycobacteriales; family Nocardiaceae; genus Nocardia; species Nocardia sp. GP40. The sequence goes on from NZ_JBNPVW010000002.1 coordinate 741,327, forward strand.
GGACGCGGTCGTCAGCGTCGGCACCGCGGCCTCGATCGTGGCCATCCAGCCGTCCACGGGTGCGGTCGTCGCGGCCGCACAGAACAATCAGGCCAGCGCGCAGGGCTCGCCCGCTTTTACCGACCCCTATCCGGCCGGTAGCAATATGGACCTGTTCAAGGCGGCCGCGGTCATCCTGAAAAACAAGGCGCCGCAAGATGTTTCGGTGAAGGACGCGGCCGAGGCGGCCACCCGCCTGGGCGTCGGCATCGGATTCCAGGTGCCCGGCCTCGACGAGACCACCGGCCGGGTGCCGATCACCGGACCCGGTGTCGAACAGGTGAAGGACGGCGGATCGGACCCGATCCTGGCCAGCACCTTCGGCATGGCGATCGCGGCGGCCAGCATCTCGCACGGCGCGCTGACGCCGCCCCAGATCGAGATCGGCCGCCCGGCCACGACCAAGGCCCAGCTCTCGCAGCTACCCGGGGCGGTCGTCGACAAACTGCGCGCGATGCTGCGTGATTCGGCGGCCGACGGTCCCGACCTGGCGAGCCTGCGCCGCTACGCGGGCGTCAATGCGTTCGCCGCGACCGCGGGCACCAGCGGCTGGCTGATCGGGAACATGGGCGATCTGGCCTTCGCCATCCACATCGACGATGTCGACAGCGGCGACGCGACCGCGCGCATGGCCACCCGCATGCTGCAGTCGCTCGCGACCCCGGACAGCTGACCGCGCAGCGCTATTCGTGACGCGCCGCGCCCTTGCGGCTATTCGGGACGCGCCGTGCCCTTGCGCGAGACCCCACCGCGCCGCCGGATCACCAGCCACAGCGCCCGCCAGCCCAGCAGGAACAACCCCAGCACCGACGCGGCGACGACGATGAAACTGAACTCGACGCCCTGACCGCTGACCACGCGCAGCACCATGCCCCCGATCAGGGTGACCAGCCAGGCCGAGACGCCCGCGGGCCAGAGCGCCCCGGCATCGAATTCCGCTAGCACCGGGGTGAATTGGTGTTCGCTCTCGCCCTGGGCGTGGATCACCAGCGCCACCACCCAGCCGAGCAGCAGCCCGACCGCGAAGGGCCACAGCGTGCGGAACAACCCCGCGCTGATCACGGCCTCGTGGTGGCTGTTGCGCCCGATTACGCAGAACACGATCACCAGCACGGCATCGATCACGTACGGCACCAGTCTCTTCACCTCATGAACAGTAGCGCCCGGCCCGTGCGAATCGGGCGCACCCGGAACCCGGGGCTACGCGGGATCCGGCCCGGCGGAGGGCTGCGGCGGACCGTCGGAGTCGTCCGGACCGTCCGGAGACGGTTGCGGTTCACCGCGATACCGTCGTTCGGGCAGCATCGATCGTTGCTCGAACTCCTGTTCCAGCTCCGCGTCGCCGGCCTGCGTGCCGCGGAACAGGAACGCGAACACGATCCAGCCGATGATCGCCACCAGAATCAGGCTGACGAGGCGGTACAGGCCCGCAACCGCGACCGCCTGGGCGAACGGCAGCCCCGCGACGGCGGTGAGACTGTAGATGAGAGTGGCATCGACGGTGCCGATCCCGCCCGGCGCGAACGGGACGCTGCCGACCGCCTTGCCCACGCTGAACACGACCATCAGCGCGGCCAGTCGCGGGTGTGCGCCCACCGAGTAGCAGGCCGCCGCCAAGCAGGCTACGTCGGCGAGGCGGTGCATCAGCGCCCACACCACGACCAGCGCACCGTCCCGGCGGTTCAGGTCCACCGCCTCGAGCTGGTGCAGGATCTCGTCGACCTTGTCCATCCCGGCCTCGTCCGGATGCCGCCGGATGCGGTTGACCAGGTGCACGATTCGGCGCAGCAGCGACCGCAGCGATCCGGGATTGCCCGAGGTGTAGTTCCCGGCCACCACCAGCAGGATCAGCGCGCCCAGCGACAGCGCGACCTTCCAGATCCCGACCCGATCGCCGACCAGTACCGCGCCGCCGACGCCGAGCAGCGCCAGGCCCGCGGCCGCCACCACGCCCGATATCACCAGCTGCCAGGAGGCCACGATCGGGCTGGCGCCCCAGCGCCGGGTCTGGCGGTAGGTGAACGCCGCGGAGAACACCTGCCCGGCTGGCAGCGTCACCGCCATCGCGGTCGCGCCGTAGACGGCCGACACCGAGCGGCGCTGGCTCACCTGGACCCCGCCCGCATGCAGCAGCTGCTTCTGGATCCGGCCGAATCCGCTCATGGAGATCGCCTGGGTGACGATGCACGCCGCGAGCCAGCCCCAGTGGATGCTGGTGAGATTGCGCCAGGATTCGTGCAGGCGCGGGTAGAGGTAGATGCCCTCGGCGATCAGCAGTGCCGAGACGGCGACGCCGAGCACCCATCTCAACCACCAGAACCGGCGCCGACTCGATGCCGGGGGCGGCTCGGATTGGCCGGCCGGTTCGCCATGAGCCGTCACAGGGGTCAGCCTATCGGGGATGGTGCGTCGGTGTCCGCGGCCGCATCGGGCGCGATGTCCTCGGCCGCCGCCCGGGGCCAGGCGAGCCTGGTCTTGCGGCGGCGCCCGCGCAACTGCACCTCGTCGCCGGACTCCCACAGCTGCTGTTCGTCCAGGTCGGCGAAGTACAGCGCGCTGCCCGAGGTCAGCACCCGCTCGGGTCGGTCCTTGGCCAGTTCGGTCAGGCGGGATGCCTCGTTGACCGGATCGCCGATCACCGTGTACTCGAAACGATTGGCCGCACCGATATTTCCGGCGACCGCCAGCCCCGCCGAGACGCCGATGCCGATGTCCAGGCCGGGCACCTCCCGCAGCGCCTCGCGCAGGTCCCGCGCGGCGGCCAGCGCCGCGGTCGGCGCATCGGGCCGGTCCAGCGGCGCACCGAAGATGGCCAGCGCGGCGTCGCCGACGAACTTGTTGATCAGCCCGTTGTGCCGGTCGATCACATCCACCACGATCCGGAAGAATTCGTTGAGCAGGCTGACCACCTCGGTCGGCGGCCGTTCGGCCGCGGTCGCGGTGGAGCCGACCATGTCCACGAACAACACTGCCACGAACCGGGTTTCACCGCCCAGTTCGGTGCCGTACTCCAGCGCCCGCCGGGCCACCTCCTCCCCGACGTGCTGGCCGAACAGCTCCTGCAGCTCGCGGCGCTGCGCGGCCTCTCCCATCATCCGGTTGAAACCGACCTGCAGCAGCCCGATCTCGGAGCCGTCGAACACCTCGACCTGCACATCCCGGGCGCCCTCCTGCACCCGGTCGATGGCCTGGGAGAGCTGGCGCACGGGGTCGGAGATGCTGGAGGCGGTCAGCATGGACAGGGCCAGCGCCTGCATGATCACCACGCCGCACAGCAGCAGGATCGACACCGCCAGCGACTGCGCCGAGAAGTGCACCTGTGAGGTGATCTGGGTGGTGCACAGCAGCACGATCGCGATGACCGGTGCGAACGTGCCCATGCCCCAGGTCATGGCCATGCGGGTGCCGACGCCGGGGGTGAGGGTGTGATCGAAGCTACCCACCGAGAGCGCGTGCGCGGCGACCGGGCGCAGAATCCGCTCGCCCAGCATGTAGGTGAAGCCGAAGACGATGGTGGCGGCCATACATTCGGTCACGATGACCGCGCCGGCCAGCTGCGGGGTGTCCACGATGATCGTCGCGGCCAGTACCGCACCGCCCACCAGCCAGAGCGTCAGATGGACGATGGCCTGGCGCAGCGGGGCGTGCAGCGCGGCCATCTGCTCCTGGCGGCTCGGCGGCCCGCCGCGCACCTGCCAGCGCATGACCGGCCGCAGCATCAACGCCGACGCCGTCAGGCTGAGCACGCCGCCGATCACGAAGACCAGTCCGGGAACCAGCAGGCCGGTGCGTCGCACGCCGGTGGGGGCACCCTCCGGGGAGGGAAGTCCGTACTGGATGAAGGCCCACACCAGAATCGCGCCGAAGGCGTTGGCGGCCAGCATCGATGCCAGGTAGAGCGGCCAGCGCGTGTGCATGGTCCGCCTGACAGCCTCGAGGTGCGCAGCATCCATCGCACTCACCGACGGGTCGGTAGTGTGATCGACAAGGCATCTCCGGGGGCGGACACGGTCACCAATCTAGCGTCCTGCGGCGGTTCGTCGTGCTTACCCACCCCGCCGGCACCGCGGGCTCGCCCGGCCCACCGTAGCCCATGTCACATGCCAGCCGTGAGCCGGACCGATAGGCTCGGCCGGGTGACTGACGTGGGTTCGGGCGGGGGCACATCCGGCGACGCGGGCGCCGCGGCACCCGGCGGCGCGGCGGTGCGGCGGACCGCGGCCGATTCGGTTCATCCCTTCGTGCGGGTGGCCGCCGAATGGTGCTGGCGGCTGCTGATCCTGGTGCTGTCCGTCGTCGTGATCGGATATATCTCCCGCAGGCTGGCGACCGTGGTGATCCCGGTGGCCATCGCACTGCTGGCCGCGGCGCTGCTCGCGCCCCTGGTGAATCTGCTGCAGCGACTGGGCCTGCCGCGCGCCGTCGGCGTGTTCGTCGCGTTGGTCGGCTCACTCGGGGTGATCGCCGGACTGTTCACCTTCGTCATCGAGCAGATCGTGACCGGTGTGCCGCAGCTGGCCGACGAATTCAAGACCAGCGTCCACACCGTGCAGGACTGGCTCATCAACGGCCCGCTGCACCTGAGCACCGATCAGATCAACAACGCGGGCAACACCATCGTCAAGACCCTGGAACAGAACCAGTCCGCGCTGACCAGCGGCGCGCTGACCACCGCCGCCGTGATCGGCGAGTTCCTGACCGGCGCCTTCCTGACCCTGTTCATCCTGATCTTCTTCCTGTACGGCGGCGATCAGATCTGGAACTTCGTCACTCGGGTGGTGCCGACCCGACAGCGCGAGCGGGTGCGCACCGCCGGGCGCCTGGGCTTCGGATCGCTGATCGGATTCGTGCGCGCGACGGTCGTCGTGGCCGCGGTGGATGCCATCGGCATTGGCACGGGCCTGGCGATTCTCTCGGTGCCGCTGGCCCTGCCGCTGGCCACGCTGGTGTTCATCGGCGCATTCATCCCGATCGTCGGTTCGCTGCTGGCCGGGTCCATCGCGGTCTTCCTGGCCCTGATGACCAAGGGGCTGGTCACGGCGCTGATCGTGCTGGGCATCACGATCGCGGTGATGCAGCTGGAAAGCCATGTGCTGCAACCGCTGGTGATGGGGCGCGCGGTGCGGATCCACCCGCTGGCGGTGGTGCTGGCGATCACCACGGGTGTGGTGCTCTACGGGCTGGTCGGCGGGCTGCTGGCGGTGCCCTTCGCCGCGGTGATGAATACCGCGATCCACTCACTGCTGGCCGGTAATTCGGATGAGCTGTACCAGGAGCTCCACAGCGGATCGCCGGGCACGCCCATGTTCCACGCCGAGCCGGACACGCCGGATCCGGACAAGTACACCGTGCCCGAGCCGAGCGCGGATGCCATCGTGTCCGATGCGCGATCCGATGCGGGCGAATCCGGGTTGGCCGCCGAGCGCGGCGATGCCGATTGACCGCGAATCCGCTGTGCGGCAACGGCATTCCCGTAATCCTCGTGACGACGGCGTGACCATGCGCCGCGCCGATACCGCGGAGTCCGCATCCGATGCGGTGGCGACCGTGCCCCTCTGGCGTGCGGCTCAAGCATTTCGCCTGGTGACGTTGGTGTATGCGATCGGCCAGCAGATCGCCTCGGTGCCGCACTACACCCGTCCGGGGCTGAGTTGGGTGCTGATCGGTGTGCTGGTGGTCTGGTCGATCGTCTCGGCGGTGCTGCTGTCCGCCGGTGGTGCCGCCGAGGGCTCCGCGTGGTTACGCGGACTGCCGTCATCGGGCCCCGGGATCGTCCGGCTGCGTACGGCGGTGGTGATCGGGGATCACGTGGTGGTGATCGCGCTGATGGCGGCCACCCGCGTGGTCGCCGGCTACGGGTGGTTTCACGGCCATCAGACCCTTCCGACCACCATGTGGGCGGCCAATGTGGTGATCTCCGCGGCGATCTTGACCGGTCCGGTCGGCGGGGTGCTGTCGGGGATACTGATCTCGGCGGTGAGCATTGCCGTTCGGGCGCAATGGGAATTGGATCTGTGGGCCGATGCGACCGCGCCGATGCTGGTCTCGGTCGGACTGGCGCTGGGCCTGGCCGCCAATACCGCCCGCCGCGCCCAGCGCCAGCTGCAGCGGGCCACGCTGCTGGCCGCCGCCACCCGCGAGCGTGAGCGCCTGTCGCGGGAGGTGCACGACGGGGTGCTGCAGGTGCTCAGCTATATCACCCGGCGAGGCACCGAGATCGGCGGTGCGACAGCGGAATTGGCGAATCGGGCGAGCGAGCAGGAGGTGGCGCTGCGGGTGCTGCTGTCCGAGCAGGGCGCCGCGCCGAGCCCGGAAGCGCTGCGTGGCTCGGATTCCGGTGCGGCCCAGGAGGATCTGCGTCCGTTGCTGGCCGTCCAGGCCACGCCGTCGGTCTTCGTCTCCGCGCCCGGCGATCCGGTGCCCGTCGCGGGGGCGGTGGCGCGGGAGCTGTCCGCGGCGGTCGCCGCGGCCCTGTCCAACACCGTGCGGCACGGCGGATCCGGCGCGAAAGCCTATGTGCTGCTGGAGGATACCGGCGACGAGCTGATTCTCAGCGTGCGCGACGACGGCCCGGGCATCGCGCCGGGGCGCCTGGACGCGGCCGCCGCCGAGGGCAGGATGGGGGTCTCGCACTCGATCCTCGGGCGGATCGCCGCGCTGGGCGGCGTCGCGCGGCTGCGCACCGACGAGGGGATCGAATGGGAATTCCGGGTACCGCGCGGGCGGAGGGTGATGACATGACCGACGACGTTGTGCCGCAGGCGATCTCGGTAATGGTGGTCGACGACCATCCGATGTGGCGGGACGGGGTGTCCCGCGATCTGACCGAGGCCGGATACACGGTGACCGCGACCGCGGACGGGGTCGCCACCGCCACCCGCCGGGCCGCGGCGGTGCGGCCGGACGTGGTGCTGATGGACATGCAGCTGCCCGACGGCAACGGCGCCCTGGCCACCACCGAGGTGCTGCGGGTATCCCCGCGCAGCCGGGTGCTGGTGCTGTCGGCGTCGGCCGAGCGCGCCGATGTGCTCGACGCGATCAAGGCCGGCGCCCTCGGGTATCTGGTCAAGAGTGCCTCGGCGGCCGAGCTGATCGCCGCCGTGCGCGCCACCGCCGCCGGTCAGGCGGTCTTCACCCCGGGCCTGGCCGGGCTGGTTCTCGGTGAATTCCGGCGCATCGCCAACGCCCCGGCCGAGCGGGACACTCCGGCCCTGACCGATCGGGAGACCGAGGTGCTGCGCCTGGTCGCCAAGGGCCTGTCCGCCAAGCAGATAGCCACCCGCCTGACCGTGAGCCATCGTACGGTGGAGAACCATGTGCAGGCCACGCTGCGCAAGTTGCAGCTGGCCAACCGTGTCGAGCTCACTCGCTATGCCATCGAGCACGGACTGGAGTAAGCGCCGAGCTGCAGCGCACCAACCGCTATGCCATCGAGCAGGGATTGGAATAAGGCCCGGCCGTTCAGGCACCGAGCCGGTCCGGGCGATCCGGCCGGAGCATGCGGGACGAACGGGGTGCAACCTCAGGGATTGCCCTGATGTGCGGGTCCCGCGGCGTCGGTAGCCTCGGTGTCATGGCTGGTGAAACGGTTTCCGCTGCTGGCGCCGCGCCCAAGGCCGACGCCGGGGGTGCGGTGGGCGATCGGGATCTGCGGGTCTCCGACGGCGAGCGCGACCACGTCGGGATGCTGCTGCAGCGTGCGGTGGGCCTGGGCATGCTGTCGCTGGGGGAGTTCACCGAGCGGATGGACACCGCGCTGGCCGCGAAGACGCGCGGCGAGCTCAATGCGGTCCTGATCGATCTGCCGGGCATCCGCCTGATCGGTCAGCCGAATCCGGCACCGCCGACCTATGCCAAGGGCCCGCGGTCCGCGCCCGGCACCGTCATCCGCGCCCGGATGTCCTCGGTGAACCGCAAGGGCGCCTGGCAGGTTCCGCCCTCGATGTACCTGAACAACCACATGTCCGGCGTCACGCTGGATTTCACCCAGGCCGTGATGTCCACCCAGGTGGTGGAGCTGCGGATGGACGACTTCTGCTCCTCTCTGACGTTGATCCTGCCGCCGGCGGCCACCGTCGATCTCAACGGCCTCGACCTGATCGGATCCAGCGCGAACAACAAGGCGCGCACCGGCCCACCGCTCGGCCCGCTGCACGTGGTCGTGCACGGACGGGTGCGGTTCGGATCGGTCACCGCCAAGTATTCGGCCGCGGCCCAGTGGCGCCGCCTGATGTCCGGATTCTGATTCGCCGGTTGGGCATCGACGGGCGGTGCTGTCCGCCCCCGGGTACGTCGTGCGGTACCCGGGTATCGTTCCCGCCATGGTGAAGCGTGTCGCGGCCGAACCGGAACCGTACTATCGTGCCGGCCGGGGCGCGCCCGTGCTGCTGCTGCACGGCCTGCTGCTGACCTGGGAGTCCTGGGGTGGGGTGCTCGACGAATTATCCAGTGATCACGAGGTTTTGGCGCCCACCCTGCCCGGCCACTGGGGCGGTCCCGAGGCGCCGCGGCCCGCGACGTTCGCGGCGCTAGCCGATTTCGCGGAGTCCGTACTCGACGAAAATGGCTGGAGCACAGTGCATGTGGCGGGCAACTCGCTGGGCGGATGGCTGGCGCTGGAGCTGGCCGCGCGCGGCCGTGCCCGATCGGTGACGGTCATCGCGCCCGGGGGCCTGTGGGATTCCGACGCCCAGGCCGCCCAGCAGCTGATCCGCAAGTACCGCGCCTTCGGGCCGGTGATCGGGATCGGCGCGGGCGCCGCGGCCCCGCCGATGGTGCGCAGCCTGGTGATTCCCCTGCTGGCCTACCGGCCCGCCGCGGTGCCGCATGCCCTGGCCACCGCCAGCGCCGCCGCGCCCGCGCACTGCCACATCGTCGACGATCTCGCCGAAGATCCCACGCTCGCAACCGGATTCACCCGCCTGGCCGACATCGAGGCGCCGGTCACCGTGCTGCTGTGCGAGCACGACCGGGTGCTTCCGGCCCGGTTCCAGGGCCGGACCGAGACCCTGCCCGGTATCGAGGCCCGCACCCTGCCCGGGGTCGGCCACGTCCCCATGCTGGAGGACCCGGGCGCGGTGGCCGTCGAAATCCGTGCGGGCATGGCCCGCGCGCGGTAGCCCTACGACTCCCGGTTCTGGCGGCGGAGTAGTTCGTTCACACTGACCGTCCGGTTGCCGCTGTCGTGGTGCTTGCCCTCGTCCGGATCGGATTCGAGCGAGCGGCGGCGCGACGAGCGCAGATCGGCCATCCACTGTTCGATACTGCTGCGGTCGGCGTCCTGCGGGCGCGACGATTCCGTCGCCGCCGCGGGGCGCGGTGCGACGTGCCGCGGCGATTCGCCGTGCGCGACCGGCGCGGCGTGCTGCGGCGGATCCACCGGCGGCCGGGTGTAGTCCGCCCGCGGCAGCGAATCCGCCTGCGGTCGGGGCAATTCCGTGGCGGGTACCGGCTCGGTGGCCGCGGTGAGTGGCGCGGCGTTCGCCGGGTCCGGGGTGGCGGTCTCGTGCGGCTGATACCGCTGGGCACGGGTGGCCGGATGCGGCGGCACCGGTCCGGTCTGCGTGGGCCGCGGCGGCAGGATCCGCGGCGCGGCGCCCGGATCCCGCGGTGCCTCACTCGCCGCGTGCTCGGCGCCGGCCTCCGGCAGGCCCGAGGGCACCGCGGGGCGCCTCGGCTGACGCGGCGGTGAGATCGCGGGCGAGGCGGAGACGTCCGCCGACGCGACGGGCGCCGTGGCATCCGGCAGGTTCAGGGTGGACTGGCCCGGCTCCGGCTTCTCGGCCGCCGGCGCGATGAGTCCCTGCGCGGCATCCGCATCCGACTCGACGGCCGGGGATTCCGCGATCCGCTCGGTCGGCGCCTCGGGGTCGACGTGACGCAGGAAGCGCGGGCGCCGGGGCTTACGCCCCTGCTTGACCGGCGTGCCATCGGGCATCATCGGAATCTGCATGGTCACCGGGTCGGTGACCGGGGTGGTCTTGATCAGGTCGACGACCTCGCCGTCCTGGGGCCGCGCATCGTCGAGGATGGGCTCGCCCAGGCCGACCTTCTGCTGGATTCGCTTCATCCACGCCGGCGCCCACCAGCAGTCGTCGCCGAGCAGTTTCATCGTCGCCGGAACCAGCAGCATGCGCAGCACGGTCGCGTCGATGAGCAGTGCCGAGACCATGCCGTAGGCGATGTACTGCATCATCACCAGCTTGGAGAAGGCGAACGCGCCGGTCACCACGAGCAGGATCAGCGCGGCGGCGGTGATGATGCGGCCGGTCTGCGCGGTGCCGATCCGCACCGCCTCGGTCGTGCTCGCCCCCTGGGCGCGCGCCTCCACCATCCGTGAGAGCAGGAAGACCTCGTAGTCGATCGACAGGCCGTAGATGAGTGCAATGATCAACACCAGCACCGGCGCGGTGATCGGCTGTGGCGTGAAATTCATCAGCCCGGCCCCGTGACCGTCGATGAAGATCCAGGTCAGGATGCCCAGCGTCGAGCCCAGGCCCAGGGCGCTCATCAGCGCGGCCTTGATCGGCAGCACCAGCGAACCGAAGGTCAGGAACATCAGCAGCGTGGTGATCAGGACGACCAGGATGATCATCAGCGGCATCCGGCTCAGGAGCGCGTTGACGCTGTCCATCGTCACCGCCGGGGAACCGCCGACCAATAGTTGCACGTCGGCGGGCAGGGGGATCGACCGCAGATAATCGAGGGTGTCGTTGGGGTGTTCGGGATCCTGGATCGTCGTGGAGACCTTCCAGACATCGGATCCCTTGGGTGGCGGCGTCGTGAGCTGGAAGTGCCCGACCAGACCGGGCGCCTTGTTCGCCTCCGCGAGCACGCTGCTGATCTCGGTGGTGTTCTTGGTCTCGATGGCCAGGATGATCGGGTCGGTGCGCCGGTCCGGGAACAGCTGATCGAATTTCGCCTGCGCCATGCGGGCCGGATTGTCCGGCGGCAGGTAGGTCTCGCTGATGCCGCCGAACTGCAGATTCTTCACCGGGATGATCAGCAGGAGCAGCAGGATGCACAGCGGCAACGCCACCTTGAGCGGATGTTTCATCACCCACTGCACGCACCGGCCCCAGAGGCCGTTCTCGATCTCCTCGGTGGTCTTGGTCTTGCGGAACCACTTCAGGCCCAGCATATCGACGCGCCGCCCGAGAATGCCCAGGATGGCGGGCAGGATCGTGAGCGAGGCCAGTGCGGCCAGCGCGACGGTCGCGATCGTGCCGTAGGCGAGGGATTTGAGGAAGCCCTGTGGGAACAGCAACATGCTTGCGCTGGCCGCGATGATCATGGTCGCGGAGAAGGCGACGGTGCGGCCCGCGGTCATCACCGAGCGGCGCACGGCCGCGCGGGTGTCGTAGCCGTCGGCCAATTCCTCGCGGAAGCGGCTCACGATGAATAGGCCGTAGTCGATGGCCAGGCCCAGGCCGACCATCGAGACGACCGCGCCCACGAAGGAGTTCACCTCGGTGAGCTTCGTGATGCCCATGACGATGCCGTTGGCGCCGATGACAGTGAGTCCGCCGACGATCAGCGGCAGCGCCGCGGCCACGACGCCGCCGAAGATGAAGAACAGCAGTACGGCCACGGCCGGGATGGCCAGGATCTCCATGCGATGGATATCCTCGGCGATGGTGTCGTTGAGCGTGCCCGCGACCGCCTGCAGACCGGCCACCTGGACATTCACGCCCGGAATGTCGAAGGCGTCCTTGATCTCCCGGAAGTTCTGCATCGTGGAGGTGTCGTCGTCGCCCTTGAGCATGACCGAGGCGAAGGCGACCTTCCGGTCCTTGGAAATGGTCACCGTCGGCGAGTACTGGGCCGCGCCGGTGACCTTCCAGGGCGCGACGAAGACCTGGGAGATCTGGTCGGGATGGTTCTTGGGTAGGTTGTTCAGGCTGTTGACGACCGTCTGCTGGAAGGCGGGATCGTCGACGGTCTTACCGTCCGGCGCGGTGTACAGCACGATGACGTCGCCGGTGTGGTCGCGACCGTAGGTCGAATCCAGTATCTCGGCCGCCTGCGTCGACTCCGAGCCGGGATCGTCCCACCCGCTGGAGCTGAGATGGTCGCCCAGATTGAGTCCGAACGCGCCCAGGCCCAGTAGACCGGCCACCATCACACCAAGTACGGCGAATCGGAATCGGTAGACCAGATCGCCCCAGCGGGTGAACACTAAGCGACTCCTTGCGCGGGGCGGGAGGTGAGCAGCGCCGACAGCGGCCGGAAGGGCTGCAGCCATGCTCCTTCGTCGGGCAACGACTCGAGGCTGACCCGGGGCAGCGGTTCACGGAACACGCCCGGGATGTCCTCGAGGTCGATGAAATCGAGGATATCGGACGTCACGGCCCAGCTCGCGTGCTCGCGGAATCCGAGCACCTGCACCGGAACTCCGCTCGCCGCGATCTGCTCGAGCGGCTCGCGGAACGCCTGGCCGTCGGCCGAGGCCACCATGATGCCCGCCAGGCCGGCGCCGCGGCGGCGCAATTCGATATGGGCCAGCATGTCGCTGTCCACATCGGAGTCCTCGTCGATCTTGGGCTTGGCGAAGACCGCGTAGCCGACGTTGCGCAGGGCCTCCACCCACGGCCGCACCACATCGGCGGTGCCGGGGGCGATGTTGGTGAAGACGGTGGCCTCGGCCTCCACCCGCTGCGTGTTGCCGACCGAGAGCTCGGCGGTACGGGCCAGTAGCCAGCGCCCCAGCGCGTCGAAGCGGGGCCGGTAGGCCGCGGTGGGTCGCCCGCCGAGAATCGCGCCCAGACCCATGTCGAGGTTCGGCGCGTCCCAGACCAGCAGCACTCTCCGCACGTCGGTGGCCCCGCCCTGCGGGGTTGCGCCGCCCGAGGCCGCCGCGGCCGGGGCGGACGGGGTGCTCTCGCCGCCGCCCTCGACCATCTCGGCGACGTCCATCACATCGCGGTCGATCTCACTGACCGTCATGACATGGCCCCCGGGGTGCCGGGCATGGCCGGGCTGGCTGAGCTAATTGTTCGCTCGCTTCGCACGCTCATGAGTCGATCTTCCCCCAAATGAGCTCGGTGATGGCGCTTCCGGCCCGATGTGCCTTGCTTTCGAATTTGGTGACGGGCCGGTCGAAGCCGATCGGGGTGGGGGTGCGTGCGTGCTCGCGATCGCCGCCCGCGGCCTCGTTCAGGCCGATGAGCTGTGGCTCTGCGGCGCCGACCGCGGCGATGTGCTCGGCGTACTCGGCGTGGTCGGTAGCCACGTGCAGGATTCCGCCGGGGCGCAGGCGGCTGGCGATGAGCGCCATGGTGGCGGGCTGGAGTAGTCGCCGCTTGTGGTGCCGGGCCTTGGGCCACGGGTCGGGGAAGAAGACTCGAACGCCAGTGAGAGAACTTTCGGCAATCATGTTTTCGAGGACGTCCACCGCATCTCCGCGCAGCAGCCGGACATTCTCGATGCCCTCGCGCTCGAGGCGCTGCACCAGCTGTGCCAGGCCGGGCTTGTACACCTCGATGCCGATCAGATCGAACTGCGGTTCGGCCTGCGCCATGGCGGCCGTCGCGGTGCCGGTGCCGCAACCGATCTCGATGATCAGGGGCGCCTCGCGGCCGAACCAGGCGGCGGCGTCCAGGCGCTCGTCGCCGACGTCGCGGCCGATGCGCGGCCACATCCGGGCCCACGATTGCTGTTGAGTTGCGGTGAGCGCGCCGCGGCGCGACCGGAAGCTGGTGACCCGGGGGTGCAGGCGGGATCCGGTCGGATGGCCCGGTCCGGCCGCATCGGCGGGCCCCGGTTCCCCGGCCCGCGCGCCGGGCTGCGCGCCGCCGGGTGCGGTCCCCACGCTCGGCAGTGGTGCGTCGCCCCCGGCTCGCCGCGGCGCGGAATTCGCGGCCGAATCCGATGCGGTGTGCGGCGTGGTGAGCGGGGCCGATCCTGTGGACCGCGGCCCGGGGACTGACTCGGCAGTGTGGTTCGCGGCGTCGTTCACGGCGTCCATTGTCCAGTATTCGATGATCAGGGCAGCAGGCAGCGTACATATCACCGCGCCGCGCCGCCGGGCATCCACGCCGATGCGTGTGGTGTCCGGCGGGCCCGCGGGGGCGGTGCGGCTGCTCAGGCGGCCATCGTGCCGACCGGCCGCGGCCGCGGCTGTTCCCGCTGCCGCAACGGCCGGCCCAGCGCGACTCGTGTTGCCGTGGCGGTCATTTCGAGCAGGCCGCGCCAGCTCGAGGAATCCGCCAGCACCGACCAGACGGTCCGGGTGCCGGTATTGCACACCGGTCGTCCGGCGATTCGGTCCGCCAGCCAGTCCAGGCTCAGCGGGGTTGCCAGCGGCAACAGGGTGAAATGCTCGCTGAGCCGGTCGCGCAGGTAGGTCACATTCGCGCCACCGCGACGGTAGCGCTCGACTTGCTCGTCGATGGCATCGACCGTGACGACCTCGTCGTGCACCGGCTGCAGCACCAGCAGCGGGCAGCGCGGAATGTGCCCGCCCAGGCGCAGCTCGGAGAACATCGCCTGGAGCTCCGGCTCGGCCAGCACCTCATCGAGCGGCCGGTCGAGATAGTCGCCGACGTCGCGGTGCGCCAGGCGGGGCAGCGCGAGGATGGGCGCCAGCCGCGCGGCCAGATCCAGCAGGCGCCGCCCCTCGGTGTTCAGCTCGGCGTCCAGGATGCGATCCAATGCGGGATACAGGCGGCGCAGCGCAGCGATCATGATCGGCGGGAATCCTGCGAACGGGCCGCCGTTGACCCGGCGGAAGACCAGTTCCGGATCGCCGACCGGCGCGCCCAGCACCGCGCCGACGATATCGAGCTCGGGCGCGTAGGACGGGGCCATCTCCACCAGCCAGGATCCGGCCATGCCGCCGCCGGAGTATCCCCAGACCGCGACGGCCGTGCGGGAGTGCAGGCCGAGCGGGGCGAAGCGCAGCGCGGCACGGATGCCGTCGAGGGATCGGTAGCCCGGCTCGCGTGGCGCGCCGAAATTGCCGTGCGGGCCCCCGTGGTCGGCGATGCTCACTGCCCAGCCGCGGCGCAGGGCGCCCGCGACCAGCATCCATTCCAGCTGAGTGATCGAACCGGGTGCGTTGGCGCCCATCCGCAGGGCGTAGGAGGGCGCGCCCTGTTCCGCGGTCGCGTCGACAGCCGATTCGAAGGCCAGCAGCGGGCGTTCGGCGTCGGGATCCGCATCCGCCGGGAGCAGCACGGTGGTGACCGCCGCCTCGGCCTCGCCGTGCATGTCGTTGCTGCGATAGAGCAGCTGCCAGGCCGAAACCTGCTGCGGAATTACCCCGAGCAGGCCGATCCGCACCGCGCGGCTGCGCAGGATGGTGCCGGGGGCGTACCCGGCCAGGCCGGCCGGTGGCACCAGGAAGGGGTCGCGGGAGGGAAGCAGTGGGTGCCGGGAGCCTTCGGTGCCCGTCTGTGCGGTGGTCGTGACCGCATGCGGTCCGCCTGCCGATACTCCCTCGCCCCGTCCGATGACGTCCTCGATGACGGTCATCGCAACCTCCTCGTTGCTCCGGCGACCGGCCCGTATGCCCGGGCTGCCGGGCGAGGCGGTGCTCTACGTACTTCGTCGATGCGGCGCCGCCGCGTATCGACGCATCCTCGCCGATCGCCTGAGAGTATGCGATTGGACATTCGCCCGAAAAGCTAGCCGACTCCGAATTGTGCTGTCTCTCAAAAGAACACCCGCCCGCAATTGCCGATTCCCAATGCCGAGTTGTGATTAAAGACACAATTCGGGCAAAGTGTGTCCGGAGTTATTCGGCGCGGGACCGTGGAGCGGGTGCGTGTGCCCGACGAGAGTGCGTTTGGTGGGTACGGCTTGACGGGGTGGGGGCGGGGGTCGATATTCGGCGGGGGAATACGGTGTTCCGTGCCGACAAACCGGGTCAGTTCTGCGAGAATTGCCCGCCGGAAGGGGGTAGGACCGTGCCTACAGAAGCGCTGTCGTCACAGGGACCCGCGCCGGAGCTCGATCAGCTGATCGCGAATCTGCGGACCGGCCCGGGGACCGATCCGCAGGTCGCTCAGCAGGTCGCCGCCGCCGCGCAGGCCTGGCAGCGTCCCGCGCGCATTCAGGTGACCGGGCGCGCCGGGGCCGGCAAGACGACGCTGCTGCACGCGCTGGCGCTGATGTCGGCGGAGGAGACCGCGCCCGTGGATGCACCGGGCGCGCCGGATCCGGTCCTGGACGCGGACCTGGTGGTCTACGTGCTGGCCTCGACGCTGCAGGCGGGTGATCGTGCCGTGCTGTCCGGACTGCCGCGCGATCGCACGCTGATCGTGCTGAACAAGGCCGACGCGGTCGGTTCGCGGTGTGCCGACGCGGTGGCGGCGGTCGATCACTGCGCCTACGAGATGGGCATGGCGACCCTGCCGGTGGTGGCCGAGCTGGCCGTGCGCACCCGCGCCGGCACTCCGGCCGAGCAGGACCTGACCACCCTGCGGCGGCACGCGGGCACGGCCGATCCGTCGTTCACGCTGACCGCGGAACTGTTCACCGGCACGGATTTCGGGCCCGACGTGGCCGACCGTGAGGCCGTCGTCGGCCACTGGGGACTGTTCGGCGTGTCCACGGCCATGGCCGCGCTGCACCGCGATCCGGATCTCGGGCCGCAGCCGGTGCGGCAGATCTTGCACGCGGTCAGCGGGATCGATCCCGTCCACGCCCTGCTGCACCGCCGGTACGAGCAGGTCGGCGCGCGGCGCGGCGGGGAATTCCTCGACGAAATGGCCCGCCTGGGCGCGCGGGCCGGCGGCGTGGGCGCGGGCCGGGCCCGGGATCTGATCGAGGACTACCTGGCCGGGGACGAGGCGCTGTGGATCGGCCTGCGGGCCGGCCTGGCCTGCCCGGAGGTCATCCACCTGGCCGCGGGATACCCCTCGCCGTATCCGGCCGACGCCGACGATGCGGTGGCGCGGGCCCAGCGCTGGCGCGCGGTGGTGTCCAGCGATATGCCCGCCGCGGCCCGGCGCGCCGCGCTCCGGGTGCACAACGGGTATGTCCGGCTGTTCGAGCGGATGAGCAGTGCCGGACTCTGATCCACCCGCACCCTCGGATGCGGCATCCGATGCGACCGCGGACCTGCCGCCCGAGGTACAGGCCGTCGTGGCGCGCTGGAACCCGCAGGGGGCGGCGCTGTTACGGGCCGCCCGGGGCGGCGCCGCGGGCCCCGACGGCCGCGCGAACGGCGCCACGTCGGTGGCCCTGATCGGTCCGGCCGACGCCAATACCGTGCTGCTGCGCACCGAATTGGCCCGTTTCGAACCGCGCGTCGATCTCACCGATCCTGTGTTCGATGACGGTGCTTCCGAGGGCCCTGCGTGGTTACGCGGGCTGCCTCCTCCGGGCCCGCCGGGCGCACCGGCTGCGGATCCGGCGATGGTGGGCCCGGCCTTCGGCGCCCCGCCCGTCGCGCTGCTGCTGCTCGACGCCGGGGCCACGCTCGGCGCGACCACCCTGGATCTGGTGGGCCGCCTGTGTGCCGACGACACTCGAATCCTGTTCGCCATGAACGGAATTCATGCCCATCCGGACTGGCGGGCGGTGCTGGACCGCAACACCGCGCTGCTGTCGCCGGTGCTGGGTGCCGATCCGCGGATCGTGCCGGTCTCGGCGCGGCTGGCGGTGGCGGCGCGCGGTTCCGGTGACGCCGCGCTCCTGGACCGCTCCGGCCTGGCCGTCCTGCACGCCCGGCTGACCGCCGCGTCGGTCGCGGGCCCGGCGCAGGGCCGGCTGGCGGCCGCGGTCACCAGGGTGCTGGCCGACACCCGCCAGCGCATCGTCGATCAGGCCGCGGAGCTGAACTCCGGTGCGGCGGTGGCCCGCCTCCGTGCGGAGCGTGCGACGCTGCTGGCCGGCCGCGACGGCGGCCGCGCCCAGGCGATGTCGGCGCTGCGCAATCGCATGCACCTGGCGCGGGTGGACCTGCTGCATGAGACGGGCGCCCGCATCCGGGCGCTGAACGCCTCGGCCAGAACGGAATTGGACCGGCTCAGCCGCGCCGAGGCCAAGACCTATCCCGAGCAGCTGCAGCTGTCGGTGAATCAGCTGACCGCGGAGCTGGACGGCGTGCTGATCGGCCGGCTGGCGGAGCTGTCCCGTCAGGTCGCGGCCGTCACCGGTCCCGCGCCGGAATCCGCCGAGGCGAACGCGCTGTTGCCGCGCACGGATCCGCCGCCGCGGGTGGGTCCCGATCCCGAACCCCGGCATCGGGGTGTGGAAGATCACTTGATGATCGCGCTGGGCGCCTCGGGCGGGTTCGGTCTGGGCCGGCTCGTGGTTGCCCCACTCACGCTGGTTCCCGCGCTGAATTACGCGACGATTCCGGTCACGCTGCTGCTCGGGGCCGCGGTGGCCTACTGGGTGGTGCGGGCGCGCGGGCGCATCGCTGATCGGGCGCACCTGCGGCAGTGGGTGAACGATGCGCTGGTGAACGTGAAGGCCCAGCTGGAGCAACGGGTCTCGACGGCGCTGGTGGAGGCGGAGTCACGGCTCACCGATCTGGTCGTGCTGACGACGACCGCGCGAGTGGTGGAAACGGACCGCCGCATTGCGGAATTGGAGTCCCAGGTGCGTGAACTCAATTCCCGCCAGCCCGCGCAACTGGCCGCCTGCCGACGTGACCTCGAGATTCTGGAATCCGCCGCCACCCAGCACTGATCGGTGCGAACGCGGAATTTGCTGCGCGATGATACCGAGGGCGCGAGGGACTTTCTAACACTCCGGACCGGCGCATTTCGGGGAAACGGCCGATTCGTGATGTTTCTCGCGCCCGAGGTTGCGGTTCATCTCGGCGGGGTACCGAGTGAGGAACCCCATTCCGTACTCGCCGTCACATCGCGTTAACCTCTTTACCTAAGGAACATGGGCATCCGCGCCGTTCTGGTATGCAGCCCAGCTGTCGGCAAGTCGGAGTGGGTGCCTTTACCGCCAATGGTGGCTTTCCCGGTGTTGTGGGCCGTTCCGGCTGCAAGCTCACCACACCCGAGCCGCCCATCTCAGGAGAGTTTTCATGACCTCAGCGACCATTCCTGGTCTTCACGGATCCGATGGCACCGCACCGACCCAGCACGCAGGGCTGCTCGCCTGGGTGCGGGAGGTCGCAGAACTCACCGAGCCCGATCGGGTGGTGTGGGCGGACGGTTCCGACGCGGAGTGGGACCGGCTGACCATCCAGTTGGTCGAGGCCGGTACGTTCCAGCGGCTCAACGAGTCCAAGAAGCCCAACTCCTTCCTGGCGCTGTCGGATCCCTCCGACGTCGCGCGGGTGGAGTCGCGCACGTTCATCTGCTCGCGCAGCGAGGCGGACGCCGGCCCCACCAACAACTGGGTCGATCCCGCCGAGATGCGCGCGACGATGACCGAGCTGTACCGCGGCTCCATGAAGGGCCGCACCATGTATGTGGTGCCGTTCTGCATGGGCCCCCTGGGCGCCGAGGATCCGAAGCTGGGCGTCGAGATCACCGACTCCGAGTACGTGGTGGTCTCGATGCGCGTGATGACCCGCATGGGCAGCGTCGCGCTGGAGAAGCTGGGCACGGACAAGCCGTTCGTCAAGGCCCTGCACTCGGTCGGCGCGCCGCTGGCGCAGGAGCAGGCCGATGTGCCGTGGCCCTGCAACGACACCAAGTACATCACCCACTTCCCCGAGGACCGCGAGATCTGGAGCTACGGCTCGGGTTACGGCGGCAACGCGCTGCTGGGCAAGAAGTGCTACTCGCTGCGCATCGCCTCGGCCATGGCGCACGACGAGGGCTGGCTGGCCGAGCACATGCTCATCCTCAAGCTGATCTCGCCGGAGAACAAGAATTACTACGTCGCGGCCGCCTTCCCGAGCGCCTGCGGTAAGACCAACCTCGCGATGATCGAGCCGACGGTGCCGGGCTGGCGCGCGGAGACCCTGGGCGACGACATCGCCTGGATGCGCTTCGGCAAGGACGGCCGCCTGTACGCGGTGAACCCGGAGTTCGGCTTCTTCGGCGTCGCCCCGGGCACCAACCACAAGTCCAACCCGAACGCCATGGCCACCGTCGAGGCGGGCAACACGGTCTACACCAACGTCGCGCGCACCGACAACGGCGACGTGTGGTGGGAGGGCCTCGAGGGCGAGCCCGATCACCTGATCGACTGGAAGGGTAACGACTGGTTCCTGCGGGAGACCGAAACCCTTGCCGCCCACCCGAACTCGCGCTACTGCACGCCGATGTCGCAATGCCCGACGCTGGCGCCCGAGTGGGACGACCCGCACGGCGTGCCGATCACGGCGATCCTGTTCGGTGGCCGCCGCAAGACGACGGTGCCGCTGGTGACCGAGTCTTTCGACTGGCAGCACGGCGTGTTCATGGGCGCCACGCTGTCCTCGGAGCAGACCGCCGCCGCCGAGGGCAAGGTCGGCACGGTGCGCCGCGATCCGATGGCGATGCTGCCGTTCATGGGCTACCACGTGGGCGACTACCTGGGCCACTGGATCAACCTCGGCAAGAACGCCGACGCGGCCAAGCTGCCGAAGATCTTCTACGTCAACTGGTTCCGGCGCGGCGAGGACGGCCGCTTCCTGTGGCCCGGATTCGGCGAGAACTCCCGCGTGCTGGAGTGGATCGTCAACCGCATCGAGGGCTCCGCGGAGGCGGAGTCCACCGCGATCGGCAATGTGCCGCTCGCCGCGAACCTCGATCTGGTGGGCCTGGATGTGGATGCGGCCGATGTCGACGAGGCGCTGAACGTCAACCCCGAGGAGTGGCGCCGGGAGATTCCGCTCATCGAGGAGTGGTTCGAGTTCATCGGCGACAAGCTGCCCACGGGTCTGCGCGACGAGTTCGAGGCGCTCAAGGAGCGCCTGGGCTGAGTGCCCGGAATACCAACCGCTCGTGTCGTTTCCTCCAACGGCACGGGCGGTTTTTCGTGCATTCGGAAACGATGCCCGCCGACGGCCCGCGGTGGCTTATTCTCGGGGTGTTCTACATCCCAGGTCCCTGAACTGAATGCCATACCGTCGTCGGCGGCCAGCGCTCGCTCTCCGTCGACGGAGGCCGAATGCGTGGAGGTGGTGGGCGTGACCGATTTGGAGTTCGATATACCCGTTGTCCCGGAGGTAGCCGAGGACCATTTGACCCCGAGCACCCCGCTGCAGCGCGCCGGGCAGCGCCTGCAGCAGGTCCTGCCGCCGGGGTGGGAGGTGGATGTCGTGGATCCGCCGCGGCGTCCGGGCCAGATTCCCGCGGCCGTGCTGCGCGTGCGAGCCTCCTACGATCAGTAGCCGCCACAGCGGCCCCGTCAGTTATCTTCAGGCATCCCAAATCACGAAATCCTACCTGCCGGTTCGCTTTTCGTAGAACGCACTATTGCGTTTCCCCCGATGGCGGAGCATGCTGATAGCTGGCTGCAGAGAATGATTTTTCAAATGCAATCGCAGGGGAGTGCGCGTCGTGGCGGTGCAAGTGGTCGGTAGATCGCTGATGACCAGCGATCAGACGCCGCATCAGGCAAGATCCGTCGGTACGGGCGGATGGGTCGTATCCTTCCTGCCGGGCCGGACGCTGACGCTGGAGCAGGCGGCAGCGGCGCTACAGGCCGCGGAGGCGGTAGCGGCGGTGCGCGCGCTGGCGTGCACGGTCGGCCTCACTCCGCTCGAGACCGTCGGTCTGGCGATGCAGGAACCGCCCTGGCAGGAGCCGGAATGCGCGGGCGGCGGCCGCTTCTGGCGCCGCGGGCGATTGGAGCGCTAATGGCGGCTCGGAGTGTCAGCGCTTGGCGGCCACCACGACCAGATTGCTGACCAGTAGTTCCCGAATGCCCGGCACCCGCACCAGCCACCACGCCCAGCGCGGGTGGTACCGCGGGAAAACGGCGAGAATCGTTGCGCGCGAACCGCTTGCGGCCGATGCCCAGCGCAGCCCGTCGGCGGCGCGCACCGCGAACAGGGAGACCCCGAAGCGATTCTTCGGCTCGCGGCCCGTGCGCCGCCGATAGCGGCGCGCGGCGTACTCGCCGCCCAGATAGTGCCAGGGCCCGGTCTCGTGCCCGCCGAACGGGCCCGACCAGACCGTGTAGGACAGCACCATCAGTCCGCCCGGCCGCGTCACGCGCAGCATCTCCTCGGCCATGAGCCACGGCGCCGGCACATGCTCGGCCACATTCGAGGACAGGCAGATATCGACCGCGTCGTCGCGGAACGGCAGGGCCATGCCCGAACCGCGCACCGCGCCCGGCACGGTCAGTCCCGCGGCGTGCATCTCCGTCGGATCCGGTTCGACAGGAATGTACCGCGCCCCGGCCGCGCCGAACTCGTCGGCGAAATAGCCGGGCCCGCCGCCGACGTCGAGCGCGGTGACGCCGGTCAGGTCGCGTCCGGTCAGGTCGCGGAAGAAGTCGGCCACCATATCGGCGGTGTCGGCGGCGATACCGCCGTAGAAGCGCGCCGGATCGGTCTGCTCGAACCGGAAACTGCCGAGCAGCCGCAGCGACCGGCGCAGGGTTGCGCGGCGCGCGAAGCGGGGTGTGGCCCGGCGCTGGGACGGTGATCCGGTCCCGGGCTCGAGATGCGGTGTTGCGGGGCGTTGCATGGCGCCTCAGTTTTGCACAGCGATCCATCAGCTCCCATCACGGATCCGGCCGCTAGGGTGGAGCGGATTGTCATCCCATCCGTCCGAGAACGACCTGGAGTGCGCTGTGCCCGATACCGGTTTCCCCGGGCCCGACGGGAAGTCCGTGGCGCACCTGACCGCTCCGCCCGCCTCCGGCGTTCGCGAGGTACTGCTGCTGTGCTGGCGAGATACGGGGCATCCGCAGGGCGGCGGCAGCGAGCGGTATCTGGAGCAGGTCGGCGCCGCGCTGGCGGCGCGCGGGGTGAAGGTGACGCTGCGCACTGCGCACTACCCAGGTGCGCGTCGGCGCGAACAGCTCGACGGCATCGACATCAGCCGGGGTGGGGGGCGCTACACGGTCTATCCGCGAGCCCTGGCGGCGATCCTGTGCGGCCGCCTCGGCCTCGGCCCGCTGCGCGGTGTCCAGCCGGACGCGGTGATCGACACCCAGAACGGCATCCCCTTCTTCGCGCGCCTGGCGACGCGGGCGCCCGCGGTGGTGCTGGTGCATCACGGCCACCGCGAGCAGTGGCCGGTCGCCGGGCGTTGGGTGGGGCGCGTGGGCTGGTGGATCGAATCTCGGCTGTCCCCGTGGGCGCACCGGCGCAATCAGTATCTGACGGTTTCGCTGCCGTCGGCGGAGGAGCTCATCTCGCTGGGGGTCGACAGCGGGCGCATCGCGGTGGTGCGCAACGGCGCCGAACCGGTGCCGGAGCAGGTGCCCACCGGCGCGGCGCAGACCCGCACCGCGCACCCGAGCCTGGTGGTGCTGTCGAGGCTGGTGCCGCACAAGCAGATCGAGGACGCGCTCGCGGTGGTGGCCGGGCTACGGGCCCGCCACCCGGACCTGCATCTCGACGTGATCGGCGGCGGCTGGTGGGCCGAGAACCTGAAAAGCCGTGCGCGCGAACTGGATATCGCCGATTCGGTCACCTTCCACGGCCACGTCGAGGAGACCCGCAAGCACGAATTGCTCTCTCGCGCATGGGTACACGTGCTGCCCTCGCGCAAAGAGGGGTGGGGGCTGGCGGTGATCGAGGCGGCCCAGCACGGCGTCGCCACGGTCGGATACCGCGGGTCGCGCGGACTGACCGATTCCATCGTCGACGGCGCCACCGGAATCCTGGTCGACGACGCCGCGCAGCTGACCGAGGCGGTCGGCGACCTGCTCGCCGCCGCCGAAACCCGCACCGTCATGGGCGAGAAGGCCCGCGCCCGGGCCCGGGAATTCTCCTGGGAGCTGACCGCCAACGGCGTCCACGAGGTGCTGTGCGCCGTGGCGCGCGGTGGCTATGCCACCGGGTTGATCACCGGCCGGGAGCCGGAATCGGCCTAGTTCTGGCGCTGTTCGGCCGGGCCCGCGTTGTCCAGGCCGCCACCGGCACTGCGAGTAGCAACGCCCAGACCAGGTGTGCGCCGATTGCGATGCGCCGGTCGGCCGCTCGCGATGCCGGCCGCAGATCCGCGGGCGTCGCGACCCGATACAGGGTGAGATCGTCATCCGAGTAGATGGTGTTCAACTGGGCCAGAGTGGTTTTCGAGTCGCCGAGCGGCCCCGGCGTGTTGTGCTCCACCAGGATCCAGCCGACTCCCCGGGCCGCCAGCGGTGCGGGCGCCGCACCGCTCAGCAGCGACCGCTCGACCGCGCGGGCGCGGGTGCCCTCCCCGGCGACCACACCACCGCGTACCGGCAGCTCACCGGTCTGCAGCACATCGCGCGGCAGCATTCTGGGCGCCGGATCCAACACCGGAACCCTACCGCTGTAAGGGAATTCGCGGAACATCCCGCCCGGCAGCACCGCAACATCGCCCGGCCCGTCCAGCCGCGCGGCAACCCGCGCCCAACCCGCCGGATAGTGCACCGGCCGCAGCGCGCCGCCCACGCCCCACGCCAGGTCGGGTAGGACCGCGATCAGCAGGGCAATGAAAAGCGTTGCGGTCAGGGCCACTCCGGGCGTTATGGCGCGATCGTCCTGCATATGGCTTTCACCGCCGTGGTGCGCTGATGTCCCGTCGATGGCCGGGGCGCGACTGGTGCGACGTCCGCGAGCTCCGATGGCGTGACAACCCGCCGCGGCGCACAGGGCGAACGCGGGCATGGCGAGGGCGACGTATTTCTGTGTGTCGCGGAGCAATCCGGCGCCCGGCACGTGGGCCACGAGGAACTCGCCGAAGTGCACACCCCATCCGGTGGCCTCCAGCGCGGGCAGCACGATCGCCGCGGCGGCGAGCACGAGCAGTGTTTGCCGAGCGTACCGGGTGGCCGTGTCGGCATCCGGTCCTGCCACCGACTGTTCCGGGCTGTCGTCGAGATGGGTGCGCGCGGCCCCGGAGGCGGCCACGCGCCGGACGCCCGTCGCGACAATGGCGAGCAGCACGACCGTCCCCACCAGTGCGAACAGCGTTGTGCGCGAACCGGGTACGGCCTGTGCGTTCCAGATCCCACCGAGTCCGGCCAGGCTGCCGATCGTGCCGAGACCCGGTTCCGCGCGCGCCGCGAACGCCGCGATGCCCGCCGGATCCGAGGGCTCGGCCCCCGCCCCCGACAGCGCGGTGGCCACCAGCCACGGCGCCGAGGCCAGGCACCAGAGCCCGACCGTCCCGAGCACATTGCGCCGCCCGACCAGCAGCACGGCGACAAAGCCTGCGAGTATCGCCCCGGTTGGCGTCAACCCCGCCGCCGCCAGCGTCCCGGCGAGCGCGAGCCATGCCGACAGCGTGTGGCCGCCCCACCTTCGCCGATGCTCGGAATCCATTGCGGCCGTCAGCATCGGCCCGGAGACATCTACCGCGGCCGGTCCGATCCGGTGGCGTCGTCCACGCCGGTGCTGTGTTTCGAGCTGATGCGACTGGGGCTGAGGCTGTGTTTCTGCTTCCGGAACAACAGTTTCCGGCAGTGCGTCGTCGCCCGTCCGGGTTCGCGGGGCGTGGTGATCCGGATTGTCCGCGCCCGAGGTGGCTGCGCCGGGCCGGGGCGTCGGCTCCTGCGCCGCACGTTCGGTCCGGCGCGGCGGCAAGGTGCGAATTCGCTGGGCCGCCAGGGCCGTCCACGGCAGCGCGGCGTATCCGGCGAGCAGGCTCCAATGCCCCTGCAGCAGACGCTCGGCCACATACGGGTTCCACACCGCGACGGTGGCCGCCACCATTTGCGGCGCGAGGCCGACCCCGAGGAACCGTCGTGCCAGCGCCGCCGCGCCGCCGCCCGCCGCCCACAGCGCCCCCACCAGGATCACTTTGACGACGACCCCGCCGTCCACCACCGTCGAGAGGATCGCGAGCAGCCAATCCTGCGGCACGGCCCGCGGGGCCGCATCCCCCAATCCCAGCGCCGAATCGGTGAGATACGACCGCGGCGTCGTCACCGCGTCCCGCAGCAGCAGATATCCGGACCCGAGCAGCGGCCCCACCACGACCAGCGCCAGCACCAGGCTGTACACCGCGGGCACGATCCGAACCCACCGTCCGCCGCGCCCACGCCCAGTCACGCTCAGCCACCCTACGTGCCCGCATCCGCCGCACCACACGGCCCCGCCGCACCACACGGCCCCGGCGCATCACGTGCACTCGGTGCGGCCGTGTGTCCGGCGCATCACGTGGACTTGGTGCACCATATGGGCCTGCCGCTTCACGTGGGCGTGGCGCGCCATGCGGGCGTGCCGCATCAGCTGGGCGTGCCGCATCACGTGGGTCTGGCGCACCACACGGCCCCGGCGCATCACGTGCACTCGGTGCGGCCGTGTGTGCCCGGCGCATCACGTGGACTTGGCGCACCATATGGGCCTGCCGCATCATGTGGGCCCGGCGCTTCATGTGGGCGTGGCGCTTCATGCGGGCTTGCCGCATCAGCTGGGCGTGGCGCATCACGTGGGTTTGCCGCTTCACGTGGGCGTGGCGCGCCACGTGGGCTCGCCGCATCAGGTGGGTCTGGCGCACCACATGGGCTTGGCGAGGCGATGTGGGCCTAGCGGACCACGTGGGCTTGGCGCGGCCATGTGGGCTTGGCGCATCACAGGGGCCCGGCGCATCACGTGGGCCTGCGCGTCACGTGGGTCTGGCGTACCACAGGGGTCTGGCGCATCATGTGCACTTGGCGCGGCCATGCGGGCCCGGCGCATCGCGTGGACTTGGCGCGCCAGATGGGCCTGTCGCATCATGTGGGCACGGCGCGGGCGGCTGAGGCCGGGTGAATACGGGCGGGAGGTGGGGGAGATGGGAGCATGGCGGGATGTCTGCTCTCCGTCGTCTGCCCGGTGTCCGGGATTTGACGTTGGTGACGGCGGGGGCGATGACGGCGAATGCGGCGGGGTATCTGCTGCAGCTGCTGGCCGGGCGGTGGCTGGGGGTGGCGGGGTACAGCGAATTCGCGAGCCTGCTGGCGGTGCAGCTGTTGGCTGCGGTGCCCGCGCTGGCGCTGCAGAACGTGGTGGCGCGCGAGCTGGTGCGCGGTGCTGCCGTCGCGGCGGTGCGCGGGCTGGGCCGGCGGAGTGCGGTTGTCGTGGCGGTGGTCGCGGTGGTCTTGATTCCGGTGGTGAGCGCGGTGCTGCAGGTCGGCTCGGTCGCGGCCGCTGGTGCGCTGGTCGCGGCCCCCGCGCAGGTGTTGCTCTCGGGCGAGCAGGGGATCCTGCAGGGCGCGCGCCGATTCCGCGCGCTTGCCGTCGTGCTCGGGGGTGCGGGCCTCGCGCGGGTGGCTCCCGCGCTGCTCGCCCTAGCATTCGGTGCGGGCTCCGGCGGGGCCTTGTGGGCTGCCGCCCTCGGGCTCTTCGTTGCCGCCCTCGCGGCCCGCATCGGCGCGCGCACGCTCCCGCTCGCGGCGGACCGAGCGGATCCAGCCGTCGGCGATATCGGCGATCGAGTTCCAGGAAGCGTGCTCGTTCCCGGCAGCCCCCGGGCCCACATGGAGCGGATCCCCGCGGGAACGGGCGACGAAGCGGTCGGTGGTGGGCACGACCCGGTCGCACCCGGTGGCGGGCGGGCTCCCCACCGAGTTCTCGAACGGATGCGAATCCCCGAAGGCGGCGCGGCCGTGCTGCGGGCCGCCCAGGTGCAGGCGGCGCTGATGGCGTTGTCCTCGGCGGATCTGATCGTGGCGCGGATCGTGTTGAACGATGCCGATGCCAGCCGGTACGCCCTGGGCGCCATTGCCACCAAGATCGCGTTCTGGCTGCCACAGGCGGTCGGGGTGGTGCTGTATCCACGGATGGCGCAGCCGCAGTACTCGGCCCGGGCGATCCGGGACGCGCTCGGGGTGCTGCTGGCGGTGGGGATTGCGGCGGTCGCGGGCGCGGCCATGCTGGCGCCGCTCGCCCCGGTGTTTGCCGGACACGACTATGCCCCGATCGAGGGCTGGCTGTGGCTGTTCGCGCTCGACGGTGCGCTGCTCGCGCTGCTGCAGGGCGCGCTGCTCTCCGCCATCGCCGTGGATCGCACCGCGCCCACGGCCATCACCTGGGTCGGCCTGGCGGTCGAGGTGATCGTGATCGGGCTGTTCGCGCGTTCGCTGCCCGTATTGATCGGTACCGCAACGGGTGTCGTCGCCGTCGTTGCGGCAGCGATCATCGTCATCGTCCTGCGGGCGGCCGCGCGTGGGGCCGGGGACCGCCCGTCGGCGTAGGTATCGGCCGATCTGTCGAATTGCTCTCTGCGGTAGATATTTGCTACGGCATAGTGCCGCGAATGATCTCGCTTCGCGGTGGTGCGCCCTCGGCGGAGCGCGATGTGGGCTGTGGCAGGAAAGCGGTGGCTCCCCGCCGAATACGCGGGGAGCCACCGATCAGATAGGTTCTGAGAACGCTCAGATATTCCGGGGGATCTTCAGCTGCTGGGTGGGCTGCTCGGCGAGACTCGAAGCGAGCCGGGCGGACCCGATGGGTGGCTCGGCCGCCGGTGTGCCCTTGGGCTTCTTTGGCTTGACCAGGCGGCCGGGCTTCTCGGATCCGTTGCCGCGCAACCCGAAGAACAGCCCGACGATCAGCGCGATCACGCCGACGACGCCGAGGATGATCGGCACCGTCCGCCCGTACAGCGAGATCTTGTCCATGTTCTGCTTGGCGATCGCGATCTGCGAGTTCACCGTGTTGTCGTCGAACACCAGCGTTGTCTGCACCGCGGTCAGCTCGGGCTTGTCGGCGCTGCGGGCGTAGTACAGGTGAATCTGCTCTGAGCCCTTGATGATCGTGCCGGTCTCCGGCTCGACCCAGACATCGCGGGTGTTGGTGTAGTAGCGGTTCATCGTGATGTTGGTTTCACCGCCCGCGACGCCCCACTTGGCGGCGGGCAGGGTCACCTGATTGGTGGGCGAGCTGACCACCTTCACCAGATCGGTGGCGGGGATCTTCTGCTGGAAGTGGTAGACCTTCAGGTCGTTGATCTCGGTCTGCTCGACGAAGTTCATGTCGGACGACTTGCGCACGTTGATATCGAAGTACGGGTAGGTCTGCTTCTTCGTGCCGATCGGGAACCGGTACTGCAGCCCGTCGTGCTGCACCGGGTCGGCGATGCTGTTGCCCTTGCTGTCGGTGGCGACCGCGATCGAGCCGTTCGGATCGTCGTCGACCGGCATGCCGGACTTGCGGTTGATGGTGACCCGGTCGATGGTGGCCGACAGCAGGCCGGTGTCGCCCTGCAGGTCGATGTTCCGCAGCGTCTGGCCCGCCTGGATCGTCATCTCGTTCTTGTCCGAGGGATCCTCGACGGTCAGATACCGCTGCGAGATCAACCGCACGTTGGAATCGACCTTCGCCGCCCCCGAGCCCGAGGTCAGGGAGCTCGCCTCCAGCACCTGGCTCGGCGCGTTCGGGCTGTTGTTGGCGATCGTGGTGATTTCGAGGTCGAGGGGAGTCTTCGCCAGCTGGCCGAGGGCATACGTCGGGGTCAGCACCGCCGCGATGATCAGCAGCGTGCCGAGACCCACGAGCAGGCAGGCCACCGTCCTTCGAGTACCGGCACGCAGTGCCATGCAAACTCTCCTCGTCATCCAACAGGCAGTACCGAGTCGCGGTGCGTCCACTGCGCGGCGCTCGTGAGCCCCGACACTAACAGTCCGAACCGAGGAAGCATCGATGTGAGGCCGGAAACATCCCCAATCCCGTGTCGACCGACAACACGGGCACACTGGAACCCGATGACCACGACCATGACATCGGATGCCCAGCCCGGAGCCGGGCAGGGCGATGCGCCGGTTCCGCGGCAGCGCACCGCCGCTCGTGGTTTCGTCCCGGCGCTCGAGGGGATGCGCGGGCTGGCGGCGCTGGGTGTGGTGGTCACCCATGTCGCGTTTCAGACCGCGGCGACGGGGATTCCGGTGCTCGGCCGGGTGCTGGAGCGGTTCGACATGGCCGTCGCGGTCTTCTTCGGTCTCTCGGGATTCCTGCTCTGGCGTCCGCACGCGGCCGCGGCCCGGGGGCTGGGCGCGGCCCCGTCGGCGGGGCGGTACCTGTTGCATCGGGCCGCGCGCATCCTGCCCGCCTACTGGGTCGTGGTGTGTGCGGTTTTGACACTGCTGCCGTCCGCGGCCGAGTCGGCGGGGCGGCGGGTGTGGGTGGCGAATCTGACGTTGATCCAGGTATTCGTGCCGCTGACCCTGACCGACGGGCTGACCCAGATGTGGAGCCTGTCGGTGGAGGTGGCGTTCTATCTGCTGCTGCCGCTGCTGGCGCTGGCCATGGTGTGGCTGCGCGGTCCGGCCGCGCGCTGGCGGGCGCCGGTGGTGCTGGGGTTCGGCCTGATCAGCCTCGGCTGGAATCTGCTGCCGGTGCCGACGCCCAACGCCATTCACTCGGACAACTGGCTGCCCGGATATCTGCCGTGGTTCGCCGCGGGCATGCTGCTGGCCGAATTGGTGGAGGGGCGGGCGCTCGGTGGTGGCAGTGCCGCGAAGCCGCCGGTGTGGCGCCGCATCGTCGCAAGCCGCCGGGCTATGTGGTCGATGGCGCTGATCGCGCTGCTCCTGTCGGCGACGGACCTGGGCGGCCCGCCCGGGCTGGCTCGCGGCCAGGCCTGGCAGTACGTGAGCAAGATGGGCCTGGGTGCGCTGATCGGATTCGGCCTGCTGGCCCCGTTGGTCCTCGGCGACGCCCGGCACCGCTGGCTGGAGAGCCGGCTCGCCGCGACGATCGGCCGCTGGTCCTACGGCATCTTCATCTGGCATCTCGCGGTGCTCAGCGTGGTATTCCAGGTCTTCGGAATCGTCCCGTTCCACGGCATGTTCCTGCACGTGCTGGCGCTGACGGTGCTGTTCACCCTGCCGATCGCGGCGGCCGGTTACGCGCTGATAGAAGAACCGGTGCGCCGATGGGTACGGCGCCGTTTCGGCTAGCGGTCGGTCGCCCGCGTCGGGCGCGGCAGCGCGGAAATCCCCAGCGCGACAATCGATACCAGGGCGGGGAACTGCACCCAGAGTGAGCCGCCCATGTACCCGTCCGGGGATCGCCAGGGTCCGGTGGACAGTGCCGCCATGGCCAGTGCCGTGCCGATCCCGGCGACCGCGACCAGGATGCGTGGTGACCGGCGGCCGAAGTACCGGTCGGCCACCAGGCCCGCGGCGGTGAGCCCGATCGCGACCGGCCCGGCGATCAGAAATGTTGCGAGTGTCAGCCCGATCGCGCCCGGCACCCGGCTGTTCCAGGTGCGCGGGGCCGGATCAGCCGGTGCATCGGGTTCCGTCGTGGGGGATGCCGTGTCAGGTTCCGTGGCGGGGGATGCTTGCTCGGCAGCAGGATTCAGTGGCCGATCGACTGCCCGGCGGCGTCGGAACCGGGGGAGTACCAGGGCGATCAGGGGGAGCAACAGCAGTAGTCCACCGAAGATGGACAGTCGATACCAGCGGTCGATGGGGAATTCGACGGTGATCGGGCCCTGGGCGCCCGTGGGTACCAGCCAGGCCTGTTCCCAGCCGTCGGCGACTGTCGGGGTGAGTGTGTGACCGTCCGCCGTGTGGGCGCGCCAGCCTACGTTGGTGCTCAGGGGCAGGACCAGCAGGCGGGTACCGGGTGGCGCCGAAACGGGCTGGGCCGCAACATCTGTGCGGTTCAGGCGTAGCTCGTTGACGGAGAACATCGGAGTGGGGGTAACGGTGACGTCCACCTGGCCGTCCGGCAGATCGACGGACTTCGCAACGGATGGCCCGGTCGCGTCGGGGCCGATCGTATCGATTCCGCAGACCTGCGCGGGAACCGGTGCGCTGGACCGTAATTGGTCGGCCGTGGCGGTGATCGTGGTGTGTACGATCCGCCCTCCGACGGCGATCGTGGGACCGTGGGCGCAGTCGATGGTGATGGGGCGGTCATCGGGGGCGGGGGCGGGATAGTCCGGGCCCAGCACGCGAACCTCGGCCAGGCCCGGCGGCTGCTGCTGTGCGAAACCCAGTGCGGTGCGGTCCAATACGGTGTTCCACGTCGCGATGCTGAGTTCGATGCGGTCCGTCAGGCGGGGGTGCAGCGTGATGCGGATCGGGCGGCCCGCGGGAGCGTCGGGATCCAGCGTACGTACCTGCGGCCCGTCGCCGAGGTTGACCGAGACCGAGGTGGGCCGGGCGGGCAGCGCTCCGGTCGGCGGGGTTATGTCGAGCCCGGTCACCAGGGTGGGGGCCGGAAGTTCCAGGGTGAGGGTCGGTTTGGGGCCCGCGGGATTTCGCACCGTGTCCTGCGTGGCGATCCAGCTGGTGCGCGGATCGGAGTCGGTGACGGCGAAGGCCGAGCCGCGCAGGTCGCCCACGTCGGCCGAGCCGCGCGCGACGGGCAGGTTGTGATCGGTGAGCAGCGCCTCGAGTTCCGGGCTCTGCCGGGCCCGCACGATCAGTTGCGGGGCGATGTCCATCGGCCCGGGGACGCTCAGGGTGCGCTGGAACGTGCCGGGCTCCTCGGCCGACAGCGCCAGCCCGTTATCGCAGCGCACCCGGTCGGGTGCGTCGAAACAGGCCGCGCGGCCCGGAAATTCCTGTCCGAGATCCCAGCCCCGCACCCGCGTTCCGGCGGGCACGGGTGGCAGCACGGTGCGGTGGCGGATATCGACCGGCACCGGTGCGTCGCGGTTCGAATAGTCGTCCAGGGCGACCGCCGAGATGCCGAATTGCCCGCCCGCGGTGCCGCCCTCGGTCGCGGTGGCGGTGATGGTGAGCCAGCCGGTGCGGCCTGGTGGCAGCGAAACTGCAACGGGCCCACCGAGTTTGGGGATGCGGGCGGCCACGGTGCCGTTCGCGGTGCGCACCTCGATCCATTTCACCGGATCCCCGAGGGCGGCCGCACTCGTCGTCACCTGCAGCACCCCGGCCCGGATGGGATGCGCCAGATCGAGCCGGAGCCATTGCCCCACAGCGTGTTCGGCGCTGTTGCTCAGCCATGCGGTGGACGGGTCGCCGTCCACGACGGCCGCGGTGGAGCTGCCCGGCGCCGTGCCGCCCAGCTGGGTGGCGTCGGCGGCCGAGCTCGACGCGGTGATGGTGGCGCCGGACCATCGGCCCTCCACCAGCGGGGTGCCCGGGACGGCGTAGTCCGGCGCCCGATTGAACGTGCGCCGGGCGTCGGTGGGCGCGCGCAGCGCCGAACTGTGGTCGTCGACCTTCCCGAAGTCGGTCTCGCGATCCATCGGCGTGTCGGTGATCAGCGTTGTGCCACCGGACAATCCGGCCCGGGCAGCATCCGTGGCCAGCAGCACGGGACTGTTGGGCAGCGCCGGGGAGCTCCGCAACCGTTCCAGCACCTCGGGCCCGCCCTGCACCACCGGCACCGAATCCAGCGGCACCGTATACGCGCCCGGAAACGATGCGGGTGCGCCGAGGCCGCTGTGGATGTCGGCGGGCGTGCCCGGCCACGGCGCCTCCACCCGGTAGATCTCGACGGCCGGATATGCCGGGCGCAGATCGCCATCGGCGACCAGACCCTTGCCGTGACCGGTGATGATCCTGCTGCCGAACTGCGCCACCTTCGTCAGCCCTGGGGAGCGTTCGATGGCCTCGTGGGCCAGCATCGGCCGGGTCGATCGCGAGGTGTCGGGGTCGAGATCGTTGCGCAGCACCAGAATTCCGATGCCCTGACCGATCAGCGTCGGCGCCAGCCCCGCCGACGGCCGCCCGTCGGCGATCAGCCGCTGCACCGAATCCATGGCGCGGATCGCCCCGGGCGGCGTGAGCGGTACCGCGTCGCGCACCGCCCACGGTGTCGTCGCCAGCGCCTGCAACGGCTCGTCGCGGGTCAGCCCCCAGATCTGGCTGCCGAACGGCGCGCCCGGCACCACGAGCGCACGGGTATCGGCGGCATTGCTGGCGAGCCACTGCGCGGTCTGGGTCCAGTACGCCGGGACCCGATCGTAGGCGCCGCGCGGGGCCAGCTTGCTCGTCCACGCCAGCGAGGTCGACAGCGCCAGGGCGGCAAGCACCAGCGCGGCGAGTGCCACCATCGGGTCGCGTTCGGGATGGGCGAAGGCCCTGCGCCACACCGGCATCGGCGCCGACCCGGGCAGCGGAACCCGCCCCAGCAGCTGGGCCAGCCCGATGACCAGCGGCAGCCGGATCAGCGGTTCCAGCTTGTGCACATTGCGCAGCGGCGCCCCGCCCGCGTCGAGGAACGCCCGCACCGGCTCGGCGAACGGCCCGCCCAGCTCACCGGCGTAGCCCGCGCAGATACCGACGAGCCCGATGATCAGGATCAGCGTGAACCGGCCGCGGCCGGGCATCGACCGCATCGCCAGCCCGGCCATGCCCGCGGCCGCCAGCAGCCCGGTGGCCAGCACGGCCCCCGGCTGGGTGACCAGCACCGCCCCCGCGATCCGCTCGGGCGAAACGAACGGCGTCCAGCTGTCGGTGCCGCGCAGCACCTCACCCAGCGACGCCCACTGCGTGGTGACCCCGGACGATTCGATGTAGTCCAGGAACGGCGGACTGACCTTGCCCAGCACCAGCAGCGGGACCACCCACCACAGCGTCCCCAGCGCCAGCAGCGGAATCCAGGCCCGGGTGAACCGCCACCAGGCCCGATTGGGCCGGTACGACGCCCACCAGATCGCGGCGGGCAGAAACGCCGCCGCCGTCGCCACCGCATTCACCGAACCCATCAGGGCCAGCGCCAGCGCGCTCCCGGCCGCCGATAGCGCCCCATGCCGAGGCAGACCATACGAGGTGAGGTCTGCCGGGGCACCACTCAGCCCGACCCGATCGTCGGCGACTGCTACCCCCTGCGCTCGGTGCGCGGCAGACCTCTCGATCCCGGTCGACCCGGTCATCCGAGTGTTCGGTCCCCGCGCGGCTGTTGCATCTGCGCCGTCGGGCCGATCCGCACTTCCCTCTTGGCGCACCGGGGGCGCGGCCCCCGCGGGTGTCCCCACGGCAGGGGTCGGAAGGCTGTGTGCGCCGGATCGCGGCGGCGCGTTTCGCCGATTGCGGTGCTCGCGCCACAGCCATGAGCGGGACTTTCGGACCACGGTGGCCCATCGGCGATGCCCGGGTCGACCGGTGTCCGGTCCGCCTGGTTCGCCCGGGGGATCGGTGTCACCGGATGAGCGCCGAATCCTCCTGCGCACCTGGGTGATTCGCCCAAGTGCCGCGGGCGCCAGCAGCACCCAGGGGGCGAGCATCATCGGAAGGGTTTCCGACGAGATCGATCCGATGGTGGTCAGCACGCGCGGCGCCAGGGCGAAGGCCAGGGCCGCGACGATGCGGGAGCCGCGGGTGCCGATGCCGAGGACCTCGCAGAGCCGGATCACTCCCCAGAATCCGGCCAGGATCAGCAGGGCCCACCAGATCCGCTGCATGATCCATGCGGGCAGGCCCAGCGTGTGCCCGAGAGCGAAGAATGCGCCGTGCGGGAAGAAATATCCGTAGGCCTGGTTCTGCACCTGCCCCATCGGGGCCTGGCTGCTCCACAGGTGCGCGGCCCGGCGCAGAAAGCCCAGGGGATTCTGGGCGAGATCGTATTTGGTGTCGGCGACGGTGAGGCCGGGCGTCTGCAGGAACGTCAGCAGGAAGGCCGCGGCGACCGTTCCGGCGAACCAGCGCCGCCCCAGCGGCGCGGTGCGATGGGAGCCGGCGGTTGGCTCAGCGGCTGCCGTATTCAACGTTGTTGAGCAGCGACGACGATTGGTTGCCGCTGCGGTCGATGGCGGGCCGCGAATTCTGCGCGGCCGCCGCCGTGATGACGAACACCGCGACAGCACCGATCACGGCTCCGGCGACAGCGCTCGCTACACCGGGAACGGCAAACTTCATCGCGGAACTCCCATACATCGACGCAGGCGTATCCGGGTCAACCTACAACATCGAACCGTGATCGTAAGCGCGGCCCGCCCAGGGCCCGGACCGGCGCAGCGATGGCGCGGACCGGCCTAGGGTAGTGCGCAGTCGAGGCCGCCGAGGAAGGTGCGCAGCTTGGCGGTGGTCTCGTCGAGTTCGGCGCGGGGCTCCGAGGCCGCGACGATGCCGCCGCCGCCGAACGCGCGCACGGTGCGGCCATCGGCGGACAATTCGGCGCAGCGGATCGCGACGACCCATTCGCCGTCCCCGCGCGCATCGCACCAGCCGACCGCGCCGCCATAGAAGCCGCGGTCCTCCTCGAGTTCGGTGATGGTGTCCAGGGCCAGGTCGGTCGGGGTGCCGCAGACCGCGGGGGTGGGGTGTAGTCGCATCGCCAGATCCAGCGCGGTGGTGGTGCGGTCGCGCACGCGCCCCCGGATCGGCGTGGCCAGGTGCCACACCTCGTGGGTGCTGATCAGTTCCGGCTCGTCGGGGATGGTCAGCTCGCACAGTGGGGCGAGGCGCTCGCGGATCCACTCGATGACGTAGGCGTGTTCCTCGCGGTTCTTGGCGCTGGCCAGCAGTTCGCGGGACCGCTGGGCGTCGAGCTCCGGATCGGATCGGCGGGGTTCGGTGCCGGCCAGCGGGCGCAGCGTCACCGTCTCGCCGTGCCGGGCCACCAGTACCTCCGGGGTCGCGCCGACCAGGGCCGCACCGGTTCGTCCCGCGGGGGTCAGGTCGACGGCGAAGATATTGGCCCGGGGATGGCGCACCTGCAGATGCCCGGCGATCACCTCGGACTCCAATGGTTCGTCCGCCTCCGCCAGCACCGAGCGCGCCGCCACCACCTTGCGCAGCGGCTGCGCGGGATCGGACAGCTGCTCGACCAGCTTCGTCACGCGCGCGATATGCTCTGCGGCGCTGGGGATTTCGGTGATCGCCCGGACGGCGGGGAGTGGCGGCAGCGCGGCCGGGCGCCAGGGCCCCGCGGTGTGTTCCGCGCGCTCGGGCACGCACAGCGCGGCCGGATTCCGCGGATCGAAAGGCAGCGCCCCCACGATCAGGTCGGCCGCCCCACTCGCCAGCTCGGCGCACGCGGCGGCGGCGTCGTCGAACGCGCGCCGCGTGCCGGTGGTCCGTACGACGCCCCCGGGCTGCGCGAGCAGAAATCCGTCCATAGTCACCCGACGATAGTCCGCGGGCCCCGCGCGGTAGCCGGGGAAGGGATGCACGTCTCACTGTGATGTCACGCAGGGACGGCGCCCGGGGCGATGGGCGGCCCGGGTGGCGTCGCCGTGCCCGGGCGCGTTGTCGGGCGCGGCGGACCGCGACGCACCCGCGGCGAGGGTCGGCCGCGGCGCGCTATCTGCAGGCGGGCGGGACCAGCAGGATCGGCCGATGGCAGTGCTTGAGGACCGCCTCGGCGACGCTCGAGTGCAGCAGCGCGCGGATGCCGGTGGCGCCCCGGGTGCCCGCGACGATGATATCGACGTCCAGGTCGTCGGCGACATCGACGATGGCATTCCAGATGGTCGAGGTGCATTCGGCCGTCCGGGGTTCGGCATTGAGCCCGGCCAGCTTCGCCAGCCGCACCCCCTCGGAATTGATGTGCTTGGCGTCGACGTAGGCGATGTCCTCGAGTTCCTCGTCGGGCACCCATTCGGGCTGCAAGACACCCGACATTCCGGACAGTCGCGCGGTCTGGCGGACCATCGGCTCCCAGGCGGTGAGCACCACCGCCCTGGGCGCGGACAGGAACCGCCCCGCATATTCGACGGCCCGCTTGGCATTCTCCGAGCCGTCGTACGCAATGAGCATCAGGTCGCAGGGCATGACGAACCTCCCGGGCTCCGGTGCCTTGACTACGTGGAGAGAGTACCCGTCCGCACGCCTCGAAACGGGGATGTCAGGGCCTCTTGCCAGCGGAAATGTCCCCGGACCCGGCGGGCCACTGCGGGGCGCGGTCCGGAAATATCGACGGCCGCATTCGGCATTGCGTCCGGTCGGTTTGTAGTCAGAAAGCCGCCCGGTGCGACATGATTCGCCAGCGGTTCACCGAAAGAACGGGTGCGGCGGCAGGTTTGGGTTCGACTGGATCTTCCCGGCGCACATTCCTCGCGGTCTTCGACGGGTATCCTGATCTCGAATGCACCGTCCAATGGGGAGCGTCGTGGATATCGGCCCGCATCGCAGCACTGTCGTTCTGCCCACCGGATTCGGGTGTCGCACCCATTGAACGCCATGGACCCGATCGAATCGGCCTCCTTCGGTCATCCCGAGGGTGATCCGCGCGCGCTGCTGTATTTCGAATGGCGCCAGCGCCGCGAATCCGGATATGTCGTCGACGATTTCGGCGAGGAGGTCCGCGATCTCACCTGCACCGGCACGCTCAACACCGCCGCGTGCTGGCGCCTGCTCGACCGGGTCGAGGCCGCACCCCGCGACCCCGCCTGGCAGTACCGCGAGAACGGCGCCGGCGCCCCGCTGCATTCACCCACCTCGCAGGCTCCGTCGACCGACCATCCCCTCCGCTCGCCGACGCCGCCGACCCATCTCTACGACCGCATACTGGGCGGCTGGCTGGGTCGATGTGTCGGGTGCACGCTGGGCCGGCCGCTGGCGAACGGATCCACCTGGACCCCGCGGCACATCCGCACGTATCTGGAACGCACGGACGCCTATCCCCTGATCGACTACGTGCCCGTGTCCCAGCCCGATGCCGGAGGGCTACCAGCTGAATCCGAGCTGGCCGGAATCCACGCGGGGCCGCGTCGACGGGTGCCCGCGCGACGACGATCTGGATTACACCGTGCTCGGCCTGCACCTGCTCGAGCACCAGGGCATGAGTTTCACCCCCGCTGACGTCGCGGACGGATGGCTCGAGCGGCTGCCGTTTCTGCAGACCAACAGCGCCGAGCGCGTCGCATACCGCAACCTGATCGATGGCCTGACCGCACCGGATGCGGGCCCGGCGTGGCTGCGCTCCCCCGCCGGGTCCGACGGACACACCACCGCGAACTACCGGAATCCCTACCGCGAGTGGATCGGCGGGCTGATCCGCGCGGACATCTACGGCTACGTGTGCCCCGGCGATTCGGCGCGCGCGGCCGGACTCGCGGCCCGCGACGCGTCGCTTTCACACACCGGCAACGGGCGCTGGGCTGCGATGTGGGCGGCCGCGGTGGTCGCCGCGGCCTTCACTGCCGCCGATGCCCTGGCCGCCATTACCGTTGCGCAACAGGTGATTCCGGCGAACTCAGCCTTCCCGGTCCCAGTCGGCCGGATCGCAGTAGTGAATCCAGCTGTCGGTGTTCAGGTGTTCGGCCGGGGAGAGACCCGCGCGCAGGGCCACGCCGGGCGAGGCGTGGTTATCCGGCTGGATTCGGGCGATGACGGGGAGCTCGGGCAGGTGGGCGTGCGACCAGGCGACGACCGCGCTCGCGGCCTCGGTGGCGAGGCCGCGACCCCGGACCGCGGGCGCCAGGCGGTAGAACAGATTCAGGACCGTGCCCGCCGGATACTGCATCGTGCGGACCCCGGAGAAGCCCGCCACGGCACTCTCGCCCCGCAGCCGAATCACCCAGTAGCCGTAGCCGTGCCGATCCCAGTGCTCGTTCCATTCGTCGTAGATGCGTTGCGCCCCATCGCGAGTGGTCACCGTCAACACCCCGGGATGCGTGTCGCCGTAGATCTCCAGAATCGCATCGACATCGCCGGGGACCGGGCGGCGCAGAGCCAGCCGGGCCGTGTCCAGAGTCGCATCCGCGGAAACATCTCGCATCCTGCGACTGTATGTCCTGCGGGCGGGTCCTGGCATTTCCAAGTCGGCGGCCAAACCTGTTGACTGCCGGGAACAGTGGCTGCGAAGCTGGTATCCCTGGGGAGAAATCGAGGTGGGGAAGTATGAGAATCCGTTCATTCGCGGCGTACGCGGCGATCACCACGGTCGTCGGCGGCGGGCTGCTGCTGGGCGCCGGTTCGGCGTCGGCTCGGCCGTTCGGCCAGGTCAACTGTTCCGCACGACCGCAGGGCACGCAGGTCGTGACCACCTGTGTCAACGACGACGACGCACCCGGCACGGGATACCTCCACGCGGCGTGCACGAATGGGCGCATCCTGTGGCCCCTGCCCGGCTACCAGGTGGCGGCCGACAGCACGCAGGCCTTCACCGAGGACTGCGGGCCGGGCGGGTCGCCGATCACGTGGGAGGCCGAGGGCGAGTCACAGTGGCAGGCACAGGCGCTGTGGGAGCAGCAGCAGGAACAGCTGCGAGAGCAGCAGGAATTCCAGCGGTAGCGGCATCCGGCCCGGTCGATCCCGAGCCGGATGCCGTTGGCGAATAAGCGAATTCAGCGCTCCAGAATCGCGACCACGCCCTGGCCGCCCGCGGCGCAGATCGAGATCAGCGTGCGCCCGGAACCCTTCTCCGCCAACTGCTTCG
Organism: Nocardia sp. GP40; assembly: GCF_050434125.1. Classification (NCBI taxonomy): domain Bacteria; kingdom Bacillati; phylum Actinomycetota; class Actinomycetes; order Mycobacteriales; family Nocardiaceae; genus Nocardia; species Nocardia sp. GP40. Next base: position 781,591 of record NZ_JBNPVW010000002.1, read on the forward strand.
CGGCCTGGGCGATGATGCGTCCACCGGTCGCCGCGAACGGATGACCGGCCGCCAGCGAGGACCCGTTGACGTTGAGCTTGGCGCGATCGATCGAGCCCAGCGCGCCGTCCAGGCCGAGGCGCTCCTTGCAGTACTGGTCGGACTCCCACCCCTGCAGCGTCGCCAGCACGACCGAGGCGAACGCCTCGTGGATCTCGTAGTAGTCGAAGTCCTGCAGGGTCAGGCCGTTGCGCGCGAGCAGCCGCGGCACCGCGTAGGTGGGCGCCATCAGCAGCCCGTCCGGACCCCAGATGTAGTCGACCGCGGCGACCTCGCTGTCGACCAGGTAGGCCAGCGGCTTCAGGTTGTGCTCGGTGGCCCACTCCTCGCTGGACAGCAGCACCGCGGACGCGCCGTCGGTGAGCGGGGTGGAATTGCCCGCGGTCATGGTGGCATCGCCCAGCTTGTTGCCGAAGACGGGCTCGAGGGTGGCCAGCTTCTCCAGGGTCGAGCCCGGGCGCAGGTTGTCGTCGCGGGTCAGGCCGAGGAACGGGGTGATGAGGTCGTCGAAGAAGCCGCGGTCGTAGGCGGCGGCCATGTTCCGGTGCGACAGGTAGGCCAGCTCGTCCTGCGCCTCGCGGGTGATGCCGAACTCCTTGGCGGTGATGGCGGCGTGCTCGCCCATCGACAGGCCGGTGCGCGGCTCGGCGTTGCGGGGGATCTCGATGCCGACCATGCTCGGGCGCAGGCGGCCCACGAGCTTGACGTAGTCCGAATTCTTCTTGGCGCGGTTGGCATCCAGCATCCACTCGCGCATCGACTCGCTCACCCCGATCGGCGCGTCGGAGGTGGTGTCGGTGCCGCCACCGACGCCCGCCTCGATGCGGCCCAGCGCGATGCCGTCGCCGACGGTGACGATCGACTGCAGGCCGGTGCCGCAGGCCAGCTGCAGATCGTGCGCGGGGGTGTAGGGCGAGAGCTCGCTGCCCAGCACGCTCTCGCGGATCAGACCGTGCTCGCCGACGCGCTTGAGCACCGCGCCGCCGACCACCATGCCCAGCCGCTCGCCCTGCAGCCCGAACCGGCTGACCAGGCCGTTCAGCGCAGCGGTGAACATGTCCTGATTGGAGGCGTGCGCGTACTTGCCGTCGGAGCGGGCGAACGGAATCCGGTTGCCGCCGAGGATGGCGACGGGGCGCGCCTGCTTGGTGCTCCTGGCCGAACTGGCATTCGCCGAACGGGCTTTGGTTGTCACTCGAGTCTCCTTCGGGGGACGGTAAAGCCGGCGGAGCCGGCGGGGTGGGTAGGCATTGGGGGACGGTGAGCCGACGGAGTCGGCGGGGTGGGTAGGCACAGTCTCGTCGGGGTGGGTGCGTCCGGCGTGTCGGCCGTGTCGAAGTCTCGGCGCCGTCCGATGCTCATGGTGTGTCGGTTTACATTAAACTTACTCTGGAGTAAGTTCATTGTCGACACGTGCCCCGGAGATCTGTGCAACTACGGCGGGGCGCGGAACCGGCACGACGACGGGTCACCTACGAGCAAAGGAAAAGGTAGGAACAGTGGCAGCCAGCAAAAGCAAGGGCGCTCCCAACCTCTACGGATCGTTTGTTCACTCGGCTCCCGGCGCATTCCTGGCGAGCAAGCTGGGCCTGCCCAAGCCGGAGAACCTGCGCCGCTACCGTGCCGGTGAGCCGCCGCTGCCCGGGCCGGTGCTGCTCGGCGGCAAGGGCCGGGTCGCCGATGCGGCGCGAAACCTGTTGTCGGACTACACCTTCGTGGATGCCCCGGCCGCCGGCGTGAAATTCGGCGCGCTGGTGTTCGACGCCACCGGCGTGACCTCCATCGAGGAGCTGTCGCAGCTGTTCGCGTTCTTCCAGCCCGCCATGCGCTCGATCGCGGGCAGCGGCCGCATCCTGGTCGTCGGCACCACCCCGGAGCTGACCGCGGGCGTCGAGGAGCAGATCGCCCAGCGCGCGCTCGAGGGCTTCACCCGCAGCGTCGGCAAGGAGCTGCTGCGCGGCGCCACCGCGAACCTGGTCTACCTGCACCCCGAGGCCGCCGCCGCGGCGACGGGCCTCGAGTCCACCCTGCGGTTCATCCTGTCGGGCAAGTCGGCCTTCGTCGACGGTCAGGTCTTCCGGGTCGGCAAGGCCGATTCCACCGCGCCCGCCAGCTGGGACAAGCCGCTCGAGGGCAAGGTCGCCGTGGTCACCGGCGCCGCGCGCGGCATCGGGGCCACCATCGCCGAGGTGTTTGCCCGCGACGGCGCGAAGGTCATCGTCGCCGACATCCCCGCCGCCGGTGAGGCCCTGTCGCAGACCGCCAACAGGGTCGGCGGCACCGCCCTCGCGGTCGACGTCACCGCGGCCGACGCCGCGGACAAGATCGCCGAATTCGCCACCGAGCGCTTCGGCGGCATCGACATCATCGTGCACAACGCCGGCATCACCCGCGACAAGCTGCTGGCCAATATGGACGACGCCCGCTGGAACGCCGTCATCGGCGTGAATCTCGCGGCGCCGCACCGCATTACCGAGGCGCTCGTCGCCAAGGGCGCGCTGCGCGAGGGTGGGCGCGTGATCGACGTGTCCTCCATCGCAGGCATCGCGGGCAACCGCGGCCAGACCAACTACGGCGCCTCCAAGGCGGGCGTCATCGGCATGGTCAACGCCGAGGCGCCGAAGCTGGCCGAGAAGGGCGTCACCATCAATGCCGTCGCGCCCGGCTTCATCGAGACCGCGATGACCGCGGCCATCCCGCTCGCGACCCGCGAGGCCGGCCGTCTGATGAGCTCGCTGTCGCAGGGCGGGCAGACCGTCGACGTCGCGGAGACCATCGCGTACTTCGCCAGCCCGGCCTCGAACGCGGTGAGCGGCAACGTCGTCCGCGTCTGCGGCCAGAGCCTCATCGGCGCCTGAGCGGGACACCATGACCGAGACCATCAAGCTGAGCCAGACCCCCGGCACCGGCAGCCTCTACCTGAAGGCCGCGCTGGGAGCCGTTCCGCTGCCGATGCTTTCGGCGCGGAGCTCGCGGATCCCGGACCGCGCGGTGGAATTGACCGGCCAGACCATCGACGCCGACAATCTGGCCGCGTACAGCCACGCGACCGGCCAGCGGTTCGGCGACTCACTGCCGGTGACCTATCCGTTCGTGCTGGCCTTCCCCACCGTGATGCAGCTGCTTACCGCACGGGATTTCCCGTTCGCGGCGGTCGGTTCGGTGCACATGGAGAACGTGATCGAGCGCACGCGCGAGATCTCGGTGAGCGAGCCGCTGGATATCCGGACGCACATGGAGAATCTGCGCGAGCATCCCAAGGGCCTGGTGGTCGACGCCGTCACCGAGATCAGCGTCGGGCGCGAACTGGTGTGGCGGCAGACCTCCTCGTTCATGCACCAGCAGCGCACCTCGCTGTCGGGCGGGCCCAAGCCCGAACCCAAGCCGGAGGAGGTGCCCCCGCCGCCGCTGCGCGCGCTGCGGGTCGATCAGGCACGGATCCACCGCTACGCCGCGGCCTCGGGCGATCGCAACCTGATCCACATGTCCTCGTTGAGCGCCAAGGCATTCGGCTTCCCGCGGGCGATCGCGCACGGGATGTGGTCGGCCGCGGCCATCCTCGGCACGATCGAGGGCCGCATCCCCGCCGCCACCACCTACTCGGTGAAATTCGGCAAGCCGATCCTGCTGCCCTCGACGATCAACGCGTACGCCGATCAGGCCGAGGGCGGCTGGGACCTGTCCCTGAAACATCCGAAGAAGGGCTACCCGTATCTGACCGCGACGCTACGCTGAGTTCGCCTCAGCCGGCTGATAGATAGGGCCGCACGCCTTTCCGGGGCGGCTATCGGATCGCATGGGGGATTCGATAGTCCGAACCCGGAAAGGCTGTGCGGTTCTTCTGATTTCAGGGCCAGGTGCAGCCTGCCGCGGCATCGTCTACCCAGCGAAGTAACCGGACGGATGATGTGGGTCTGCGGAACAGACGAAAATCCCGGCGTGGCTGAAACGCTCGACATCCTCACGGGGACCCTTGTTTTTTCAGCCGGAGAATGCGGGTTCCGCCAGCGCGGCGCCGATGTATTTCCTGGCCGATCGTTTGCGCATGATTTCGCGACCCGCGGTGATTCTGGCCGCACGCGCTCGGTGGTCGGAAAGGTAGCGGATGCAGGTTTCGGCGATCCGGTCGTATTCGACGAATACGGACGACTTCGAAGATCGTGGGGCCGTGCAGGTTCAGGACTATTTTCGCCCGTGCATACAGGTCGTCTCGCTGTGCGCCCCAGACGCCCTCACGGAGTTGTGCGTTGTAGCCGGCCCGCTGGAGCTGCTCGATCGGTGCGGCGCGCTTGGCGCTGTACGTGCCGATGAAGAGGACATCGATATCCTGTGTCAGGGCCGGCCGTTGTGCCGGTTGTAGTCCCACACGTGATAACGGCGGAACAATTCGAGCAATTCCTCGGAGTGCCAATCCGATTCCGGCGTGACGGCCTCCAGGTTGTAGAGGATCGTATCGTCCGGGATTTGGATTCCCCACCACGACAACGTATTGCTGCCGAACAAGATATGTCTGCGGCCGAGAAGGTCCACCGCATCGGTCAGCACACTGCTGTGTCCCAGCCGGTCCACGCCATCCTGGGCGATCAGGTAGCCGGATCGGCGTGCGGGGCAGGCGTGCGGTCCGGCGCCCCAGGCCAGGTGCGATCGGTTGCCGGTGTGGTCGCCGCCGCTGATGGCCGGGTCGTTGTTGCACGCCGCGATGCTGATGATCACCGGCTGGTGGGCGGGCAGCCACACCTCGTCGAGCAGCACCGGCTGGCGCGGATAGGTCATACAGAAATTCGCGATCGGCGGGTCCAGGAACAACACCTCGTCCAGCGCGTCACGGGTGGACAGGCTGCCGATCGGCCGAGCCGGTCTCGCAGAACTGTCCGATCAGCGGTACCGCGATCCGCTCCACCACCGCGTGCAGACCGTGCAGATCGACCGCCGAGAGCGCCGCGACATTGGCCTCCCGATAGCGCCAGTGTTCCTGCCCGGAACTGCGTATCGCGTTCGGCCGCCAGGCCAGCATCGGCTTCACCGGGCACTCGCCCGGAACATCCTTCTCCCACACCCGCGGATCGACCGGAAAATGCGCGGGATCGTGCAGAACCTGCACGGCCGTGCGGTAGTCGATCACCAGAGTGGCGGGGACTCCGGGCGATAATTCGACCGGCACCAGCGATCCGTAGCGCTCGCGCATGTCCCGGTAACACTCGTGGGGCAGAGCGGCGAATTCCGGGCCGTACAGGGCAATTCGATCACTGTGGGCGTAGGTGGGCGGATGGATCATTCGGTCCTCATCTCGACCTCGGTCTTGCCGTGCCCCGGGAGCCCCGTCGCATCACGCCGAGAAGTAGCGGCGCGGGTTGTCTGCAAGCATCGTGGTGATCTGCTCGTCGGTGACTCCGCGCTCGCGCAGGGCCGGCAGCACGTCGTCGCTGATGTGGGTATAGGTCCAGTTCGGGAGCGCCGCGGCCTTGCCCTCCGCGGGGAGCCAGTCGATGAAGCAGGCCGCATCGTGCGCCAGGACCATCCGGTCCGCGTAGCCGCGGCGGACGAGTTCGACCACCGTGTCGACCCGGTGCTCGAACGGCAGCAACACGTCGAGGCCGAACCGGTCCATGCCGAGATACGAACCGGCATCGGCGATCTCGCACAGGTAGTCCAGGTCGGTGCTGTCCCCGGAGTGGCCGATGACGACCTTGGTGAGGTCCGCCCCCTCTTCGGCGAGGACCTGCTGCGCGACGAGCCCGGACCGGGTATGCGGGTTGGTGTGCACGGTGATCGGCGCACCGGTCTCGACCTGGGCCTGCCCGACGGCGCGCAGCACGCGTTCCACCCCCGGGGTCAGGCCCGGTTCCTCGATCGCGCACTTGAGGAACGCCGCCTTGACCCCGGTGTCGGCAATCCCCTCGCGGATGTCCTGGACGAACAGCTCGACCATGGGCTCAGGGGTGTCGAACAACAGCCCCGGGCCGGTGTAGTGGAACTGGAACGGAACGTCGTTGTAGGTGTATATGCCGGTCGCGACGATGATGTTGATGTCGACCTGCTCATTGATCCGCTGGATGCGCGGGATGTATCGGCCCAGGCCGATCACGGTCGGGTCGACGATCGTGGCGATGCCCCGCGACGCGCACCGGCGCAACTTGTCCACCGCGTCTGCGACCCGCACGTCCTCGTCCCAGCGGTCGCGAAAGTCCGGGAAGTTCTGCCGCATTTCCTCACCCAGCACGAACACGTGCTCGTGCATGAGCGTGTTGCCGAGCTGCTCGGCCGGCACCGGACCACGCACGGTCTGGACATTCGTCATCGTCGATATCTCCTGGAAATGTGTGACCGGCTACGGCGAGAACTTTTGGATGTGAGCTCGACGCGAGGTGTACAACAGGCGGGCTGTCCGGTCGGTGTGCGTGCGGCACGACCGAGCGCCGTTGCACAACGGACACCCTTGTGCATCGCAGGACCCGCAGCCGGCACTCTCATCGGCCTGATCGTCAGGGTTGCGGCAGGACATGATGTCTTTCCTCGGTGTGATCGGCCATAATTCGACTCCAGGTTATGAGTGCGCCTGTGCCCGTTCGACCGTGTGCGCGCATGGAATGCACGCACACGCGCAAGCCGCTGGAGAGTTGCCCCATGAGAGATTCCGAGCCGTATCTCGTGCAGGAGGTCGACACCTCCGCGGTCTCGGTCCGCGAGTCCGCCGATTTCTGGGCCGAGCACATCTGCCGAAACCAGGGGACCCTGCAGTTCCGTTTCGCCGATGCCTCGACATTCCACGGCGTCACCGCGGCCCAGCACTACGCGGGCTATCAGCTGATCGGCTTCCGGTCCGACGGCATCACCTACGCACGAACGCGCACTGATGTTCGCCGGGATGACGACGAGAGCCTGCGGGTCGTCGTTCCGACCGGCGGCGCGATGAAGTTCCGGCAGGACGACACCACCGTTCAGGTCTCGCCCGGCCAGGGTGCGGTGGTCACGAAGGCACGCCCGTTCGACTTCGCGCAGGCCCACAGCGCACAGGGGTGGGTGATGAACATCCCCGCCGGTTCGCTTCCGCTCGAGGTCGGCGCCGGACCTGCGGTGATCGATTTGCGACAGGGGGTGGGATCGGTCGCCTTCGGCATGATCAGCGAGCTCAGCAGGCAGCGCGCGGCTGTCGACGGACTCGGCTTCGCCACGACGTCCGATATGGCGATCGAACTGCTCAAACTGTGCCTGCGATCCGGTAGAGAGCTGCCCACCACGCTGGGGGCGGTCGACGCTGCGGTCCGTGACTACGTCCGCCGACGCGCCACGGACCCCGAACTCACCCTGGCAGCGATCGCGCACCACCTCGGTTGGTCCATGCGACAGGTCCAGCTGGCGCTGCAGCACACCGGTACGACACCGAGCCGATTGATCCGCGCCGAGCGGTTGGGCCACGCACGTCGCCTGCTTCGGGAGAGCTCACCCGACCGCACCGTCGCGCAGATCGCCTACGCCAGCGGTTTCCGCTCGCTCAGTGCCTTCGGCGCGGCTTTCAAGGCACAGTTCGGATTGACGCCACAGGAAGCGCGCAACCACTGAACCGTGATATCTCGCAAGCGATTCGGTGTCCGGACACGCCGACCGCCCCGACCACCTCATGCTGCCGCGACGCGCCCTATTCGGCCTTCTTCTTACCCGCCAGACCGCGCCAGGCCAGATCGTCGAGGAGATTGACGGCCTCGGCGACTTCCACTTCCCCGCTGGCGATTCGGTCCGCGATGGCCTCGCCCGCGCCGATCACCGCTACCGAGACGATGTCGAAATTGGTGCCGGGCTCGGCGTACTTGGCACTGGACTCGAGCAGTTTCGCGGTCAGCTCGATGATGCGTTCGCGGCTGTTGGCGATCTCGGAGGCGAACGGTTGCTGGCCCAATGCCTGCCGGTACAGCACCTGCCAGGACAGCCGGTTGTTGTCGACGTAGGACAGGAACGCCTCGAGCCCCGCGCGCAGTTGCTCGTGCGGGGTCAGCTGCGGATTGCCGGCTACCGCGACGGCCTCGATGAAGCGCAGGCTCTCGCGCGCGATGCAGGCCCGGAACAACTCGTCCTTGGAGCCGTAGTACAGGTAGAGCATCGGTTTGGAGATACTGGCCTCGGCGGCGATGGCATCCATCGACGTGTCGTGGTATCCCTTGCGGGAGAAGACCTCGACGGCGGCGTCCAGCATTTGCTGTTCACGAACCGCTCGGGGGAGCCGTTTCGTACCGCCTGCCATGCACACTCCTAGGCCATCGTGAAACTTACATCTTACTCCAAGGTAAGTTCCCTCGACCTGAGCTTTGCTGCATAGTTGCTGCCCGGTGGGGGCCGAAGGGGGCAGCGTACGGCACCCGGCGGTGTGCCGGGAAGCCCGCATTCCGGTCAGCAGGTCAGCGGGATGCCCTTGTACCGGGCAATCCGTAGCACCGACTCGTTCACCCGCGCGAGCGGCAGCCGACCGGAGCTCACCTCCTGCTCGAGCCGGTTCAGCACCTGGGTCACCGCATTCGTGCTGATCCACAGCGCGCTGTCGGCCCCGGCCTCCAGCGCCGCGGCGACCGCGTCCTCGATGTTCATCCGGCTGGTGATCGCGGCCATTCCGCTGAGGTCGTCGGTGAAGATGGGGCCGTTGTAGGGTGCGGCGTTGTAACCGGTGCCCTGACGCAACAGCGCCATCGCCTGCGGGCTGATGCTGGCCGGGACGTTCGGAGCGGTCAGCCCCGGCACGTCGAGATGCCCGACCATGACCGCCGCACCCGAACCGATCAGGTTGCGGAACGGCACCAGATCGTCGTTCTGCAGCTGGGCCAGCGGCGGGGTGCGCACCGCGCCGGTGTGGGAATCGCCCGAACCGTGGCCGTGGCCGGGGAAATGCTTCATGACCGTGCCGACCCCGGCATCGTGCATGGCCCGGATGAAGGCGCCGGCGTACTGCGTCACCACGTTCGGATCGTTGGAGAACGAGCGATCGCCGATGACGGCGTCCGCCGGTTCGTCGCTGACGTCGGTATCGGGCGCGAAGTCGACCGTGATGCCCAGGTTCTTCATCGCCTGCCCGCGCGCGAGGCTCTGCTGGTAGAACTCGTCGGCCGAGACCGTCTTCGCGGCGACCCGGGCCGAGGGCGCGGCCCCGATCAGGTCCTTCAGCCGCGAGACCCGGCCGCCCTCCTCGTCGATGGTCACCATCAGTGGCACCCGCGCGGCCGCCTTGACCTGGTCGATCTGCTTGTTCGCGAGCAGGGCCGGGGCGGTCCAGCTGCCGACGAAGATGCCGCCGACCTGCTCGGTGCGCACCACGTTGTCCGCGTCCGCGGTGTCCTTGACGCCGACGGTCAGCAGCTGCGCCAGCTTCTGGCGGGTGCTGAACTGCGCGAGATAGCCCGCATCGCAGTCGAGCTGGGACTTGGTGGTGGTCGGGCTGCTCGTGCGGGCCGCGCCGGTGGTGCTCGACGGCGCCGAGGAGGTGGGGCCGCTGGAACAGGCGGTCAGCCCGACCGCCACCACCGCGAGCACGATCCCGGGAAGGTTGCGCATGACTTCCGACCGTAGCCGCCGCGGCGCGGGTTGCCTAACCCCTGGTAGTTGGGAGCACGTGTGTCAGGCTGTGAGCGACGGTCCCGGCGCCAGTGCGATGCGCGCGCATTCCCGGCCACCGCCCGTTCTGCCCGAGCCCCTCCGGCGGTGGGCCGAAGGCCCGGGGGATCCGGCAAGCCCAGAACGAGACTGCCCCGCACCGAGTTTCGGTGCGGGGCAGTATGTGCGAGATCTATTTCGCAGGCAGCTCGTTGTGCCCGCCGAAGCCCTTGCGCATCGCCGAGAGCACCTTGTCCGCGTACAGCGATTCACCGCGCGAGGAGAAGCGGGCGAACAGCGCGGCCGACAGGACCGGGGCCGGGACGCCCTCGTCGATCGCGGCGCTGACCGTCCAGCGGCCCTCACCGGAATCGGAGACCCGGCCGCCGAACGAGGACAGCGAGGGATCCATGTGCAGCTGCTGCGCGGTCAGGTCGAGCAGCCAAGACGCGACCACCGAACCGCGCCGCCACAGCTCGGTGACCTCGGGGACGTCGATGTCGTACTGGTAGTACTCGGGGTTGTCCAGCGGGGTTTCCTCGGCGGAGTGCGAATCGCTGGCCTGCGCGCCGATATTGGCCTTGTGCAGGATGTTCAGGCCCTCGGCGTAGGCGGCCATCGCGCCGTACTCGATGCCGTTGTGCACCATCTTCACGAAGTGGCCGGCGCCGGCCGGGCCGCAGTGCAGGTAGCCCTGCTCGGCGCGGGACGGCTCGCCGGTGCGGCCGGGCGTGCGCTCCGCCGCCTCCATACCGGGTGCGATCGACTTCAGCAGGGGCTCGATGTGCGCCACGGTCTCGGCCTCGCCGCCGACCATCAGGCAGTAGCCGCGCTCGAGGCCCCACACGCCGCCCGAGGTGCCGATGTCCAGGTAGTGAATGTTCTTGGGCGCGAGCTCCTTCGCGCGCGCGATGTCCTCGTGGTAGCGGCTGTTCCCGCCGTCGATGATGATGTCGCCCGGGTCCAGCAGTTCGGCGATCTCGTCGATGACCGCACCGGTCGCACCGGCGGGGATCATCACCCAGACGACGCGCGGCGCCTCCAGCAGCGCCACGAACGACTTGTAGTCGGTGGCGCCGGTGAACTTGTCGCCCAGCTCGTCGGTGAACTCCTTGATCTGCTCCTCGCGGCGGGCGTAGCCGACCGCGGTATGCCCGTCCTTGACGATGCGGCGCACGATGTTGGCGCCCATCCGGCCGAGGCCGATCATTCCCAGCTGCATACCTTCTCCTCGAGTCGTCTCCGAGCGCCGGCGGGGCCGAGCTCGCTCACCTGGCGGCCGAACTCAGTGAACCAGTCCCGCCGCAACTTTTCTCGATTGTCCTCTTCCGCCTTGTCACGCATCTCTCCGGTCCGCCCGAAAGTGATGTAACACGGCAGCGGAGGCGCCGATATACAGATCGGCTCCGTGCAGTTGCCAGACCCCCGACCCGGCAACCGCACGGAGCCTTTTGTTCCTCTCACAGCTGCGCGCGCATCAACACGACGTTGTACTGGCTGTGGATGCCCAGCGCGAAGTACAGGGCCTTGCCGGTCTGATAGGGGAAGAGCATCGGCGCGTAGGCGGTCTGCAGGTTGCGCACGTCGACCAGCACGCGCTCCGGACCCCACGGCCCCTCCGGATGCGGCGCGGTCCGCATCACCACCGAGTCGAACGGGTCGGTGGTCAGCATGACGTACTGGTGCAGATAGTCGTTCCACATCACCGACAGCTCGCCGACGCCGCCGACGATCGGCTGGGCCTGGGTGGGATCCTTCGGCTTCCAGTTCTTGCCGTCGAAGAACTCGTAGGCGTCGTTGTTGGCGATATCGCCTTCCTTGACCCGCGAGATGAATCCCGGATTGTGGCGGCCGCCCGGCGTGCCGTACTCGTACACGTAGCCGCCGGACTTCAGGAACGCGTCCTGCTGAAAGTTGCCCCAGCCGGGCAGGTCCGACGCGCGGCGAGTGGTGGGCAGCTGCGCCCAGGTCTGCCCGCCGTCACCCGACGCGGCCAGCGTGGAGAAGTTGGTGTTCCAGCGCCCGTCCGGCCCCCAGTCGTGCACGGACATCATCCGCATGAACTGCACGCCGTTGACCGAGATGCCCGCGGTCGGGATGAAGCTGATCTCGATGCCGGGGATCTTCGGGCTGGGCAGCGGGTTGTCGACGAAGCTCGTGTAGTGGATGCCGTGGGCCGGATCCGCATTGGCGGGGCTGCGGTACAGCACATTGGACCGCCACGCCCAGACACTCCCGGCCAACAGGTTCGGCAGGCCGAGTCCGGCGGTGTCGCCGTAGGCGGTGATCATCTGGCCGCGCCCGTCGTCCCACATGATGCCCAGATCGGTGCCGAGCACGTTCTGGGCATCGGTGCGGTTCGGGCTGGCCATGCCGGTTAGCTGAAAGATCGCCTGCGTCGACCCGGGCAGGTGGGGTAGGGTGTTGCCGCCGTTCAGGCCGGGGAAGGGATTGATGTTGTTGGGGTCCGCTCCGGCCGGGGTGGAGGCCCCGACCGCTAACACCGCGACCGCCGCGCACACTCCGGCAAATGCGGACAGTCGTTTCATAGTCTGAATCCCTTCCCACGAGTGACGCCGAGGGTATTGTGCCCGCTTTACAGCATCGATGTGAGATATGCGCCACGCCATATCGATCACATCGATCGGTCGGCCGCGCGGCTCGGCCCGCACAATAAAGCCCCGCGACCTGGGGTTTGTGTCCGGGGCGCGGGGCTTTGTCGTGGAGCGCAGGGGTTAGAACGCCGCCTCGTCCAGCTCCATGATGTCGTTATCGAGGTTGGACAGGACCGCGCGTGTCGCGGTCAGCTCGGGCAGCACGTTGCGGGCGAAGAACTGCGCGGTGGCGATCTTGCCCTGGTAGAACGACTCGGTCGAGCCGCCGCTTGCGACTGCTTGCAGGTCGCTCGAAACAACACCGTCCAGCGCCTTGATCGCGACCTCGGCCTGCGCGAGCAGCTGCCAGCCGATGAGCAGGTCGCCCACGGCCATCAGGAACCGCACCGAGCCCAGGCCGACCTTGTACAGCTCGCTCGCGTCCTGCTGGGCACCCATCAGGTGCCCCGTCAGGGATGCGGCCATGGCCTGCACGTCCTCGAGGGCGGTCGCCAGCAATGTGCGCTCGGCCTTCAGGCGGCCGTTGCCGCCCTCGCGCTCGATGAACTTGCCGACCTGGCCGGCCACGTGGCCCAGTGCCACGCCGCGGTCACGGGCGATCTTGCGGAAGAAGAAGTCCTGCGCCTGGATCGCGGTGGTGCCCTCGTACAGCGAGTCGATCTTCGCGTCGCGGATGTACTGCTCGATTGGGTAGTCCTGCAGGAAGCCCGAGCCGCCGAAGGTCTGCAGCGAATCGGTCAGGTACTGGTACGCCCGCTCCGAACCCACGCCCTTGACGATCGGCAGGAGCAGGTCGTTGACCCGCGCCGCGAGGTCGGCGTCGGCGCCCGAGACCAGCTCGGCGATATCGGCGTTCTGGTGCGCGGCGGTGTACAGGTAGATCGCCCGCATGCCCTCGGCGTACGCCTTCTGCATCATCAGGCTGCGGCGCACGTCCGGGTGGTGGGTGATGGTGACGCGGGGGGCGGCCTTGTCGGTCATCTTGGTCAGGTCCGCACCCTGCACGCGGGTCTTGGCGTACTCCAGCGCGTTCAGGTAGCCGGTCGACAGCGTCGCGATGGCCTTGGTGCCCACCATCATTCGCGCGTTCTCGATGACGTCGAACATCTGCGCGATGCCGTTGTGTACCTCGCCGACGAGCCAGCCCTGGGCCGGGACGCCGTGGCCGCCGAAGGTGACCTCACAGGTGGCCGAGACCTTCAGGCCCATCTTGTGCTCGACATTGGTGACGAAGACGCCGTTGCGCTCGCCGAGCTCACCGGTCTCGTGATCGAAGTGGAACTTGGGCACGAAGAACAGCGACAGGCCCTTGGTGCCGGCGCCGGCGCCCTCGGGGCGGGCCAGGACCAGGTGGACGATGTTCTCGAACAGGTCGTCGGAGTCACCGGAGGTGATGAAGCGCTTGACGCCCTCGATGTGCCAGGTGCCGTCGTCCTGCTTGACGGCCTTGGTGCGGCCCGCGCCCACGTCGGAACCGGCGTCGGGCTCGGTGAGCACCATGGTGGCGCCCCAGTCGCGGTCGACCGCGATCTTGGCCCACTTCTTCTGCTCTTCGGTGCCGTTGTTGTGGAAGATGGCGTTGAAGCCGGGACCGGCGGCGTACATGTACGCGGCGGGCTGCGCGCCCAGGATCAGCTCGCTGATGGCCCAGTGCACGGCGCGGGGAACGCCGAGGCCGCCGAGCTCCTCGGGCAGGCCCAGCTTCTCCCAGCCGCCCTCCTGCATCGCGCGGAAGGACTTCTTGAACGACTCCGGGATCGCCACGGTGTGGGTCTCGGGGTTGAAGACCGGCGGGTTGCGGTCGGCGTCGGCGAAGGATTCGGCCAGCGGGCCCTCGGCCAGCCGCCGTACCTCGCGCAGCATCTCCTTGACGGTGTCGGAGTCCAGGTCGCCGTAGGCGCCCCCGTCGAGGATCGAACCGAGGCCGAGCACCTCGAAGAGGTTGAACTCCAGGTCGCGGACGTTGCTCTTGTAGTGACCCATCGGTCTTCTCACTCTCCATCGAGTTGGGTGCGGGTCGGTGGGTTGCCGTTCCCGCCCGCGGTCTCCATCGGGTAGCGGGCGGATCGCCGTCCACTACTCGCGGGTAACTTACACTGTATATTACCGGTGAGTAAATCTGTCGTCAAAGAGCTGAACGGCCGATGTGACGCGATGAACAGTGGCTGTTCCGCCATCGGTTGTTGCGCTGGCCCTGGCGTCGGGAGACTTGCGATGGATGCCGGCAGTGCTGGGCCGGGGTGGGGGCTACCGTTGTGGCGTGCGCCTGGAAACTAGTGCGGGACCTGCGGAGATCGAGCTCGACAAGCCCAGGGGGGCGAGCTTCCTGCTGCTGCTGACGCACGGGTCCGGCGGCGGCGTCGAGGCGAGGGATCTGCTGGAGGTGCGTGAGCGCGCGCTCGAACTCGGTGGGGCCGTGGCGCGGGTCGTGCAGCCCTATCGGGTGGCCGGGAGGCGCGCGCCGGGGTCGGCGATCAAACAGGACGCCGCCTGGCTGGAAATCGTTGCGGCGCTGCGCAAGAAGGTGCGCGGGGTACCGCTGATCCAGGGCGGGCGCAGCAACGGGGCGCGGGTGGTGTGCCGCACCGCCACCGTCGTCGAGGCGAAAGGCGTGCTGGCCCTGTCCTTTCCGCTGCATCCGCCGGGCAAGCCGGAGAAGACCCGGCGCGAGGAGCTGCTGGCGGCCTCTCAGGCGGTCGACGTGGTGGTGATCAACGGCGAGCGCGATCCCTTCGGGATACCCGATGCCGCCGACGCGGCGGAGGTGAAAATCATTCCGGGGCAGCCGCATTCGTTCCGCACGGGATTCGATGTCATCGGCGAGACCGCTGCGGTATGGCTTCGTCGATGGACCGGGGCGCGCTGATCCTCGTTACGCTCCGCTGTCTCCTTCGGGCCCGCCGGCACGCGTCGCGACGACGAGCGCATCGATCGCCTCGCGCCCCTCGGTCTGCCGTAGCACCCGATCGGCGACCCGGATGTGCATATCGGGGGCCGCGGACAGGTCCTCGACGACATCCTGCGGAGTGAACAGGATCTCCGGATCCTGCGGCCCGCCGAAGCCCTCGGTGAGGTTGATGGTGTCGTGCCCGAGCACCAGCAGGCTGCCACCGGGGGTGAGCATCTGCGCCGCCCGCGTGACCAGCTCGCGGCGCTGGGGCGCGGGCAGATGCAGAAAGACGATCAGCACCAGCTCGAACGGGCCCGTGACGCCCGCCGCGGTGAGGTCGGTCGCATCCGCGCACTGCCACGTGAGACGGCCGCGCACCGTCCGGGACAGCCGCGCGGCCACCGTGCGCGCCTTATCGATCCCGACCTGGGAGAAATCCATCGCGTGCACCTGCCAGCCGTGGGTGGCCAGCCACAGTGCGTTGCGGCCCTCCCCGCAGGCGAGATCCAGGGCCCGCGGCAGCGGCGGCGGCTCCTGTCCCGGCGCGTCGGGCCGCAGCACGATCCGGCGCTCCAGCCCGTACACGTGCTCGACCACGGTGGCATTCGGCGGTGCGCCCCACACCAACTCGCTCTTCGCGTAGCGCGCATCCCACTCGGCCGCATCCATGACGCCGAGTCTAGGTGTGCCCTGCCGGAGGGACCCGGCTATAGTGTCGTGCGCATCAGGACCACGTTGTACTGGCTGTGCACGGTCGTGAGGTAGTACAGGTCGCGGCCGGTCTGGTACGGGAAGATCGACGGGGCGTAGGCGGTGGGCAGCTCCCGGGTGTCGATCAGGACCTCGGGCGGGCTCCACGGTCCCTCAGGGGCGGAGGCACGGCGCATCACCACCGAATTGAACGGGTCCGTCGTCAGCATCACGTACTGCCCGAGGTACTGATTCCACATCACCGACAGCTCGCCGACGCCGCCTGCGATGGGGGCGGCCGCGCCCACATCGCCCCGCCGCCAGCGTCCGCCGTCCCAGTATTCGTAGGCGCCGAGATCCTGCATATCGCGCTCGTGCACCCGCGCCACATAGGCCGCATTGTTGCGCCCGGACGGCGTGCCGTATTCGTACACCCAGCCGCCGGACTTCAGGAACGCATTCATTTGGAATTTCGCGTTCGCGCCCGAATTCGGGCGGCGGGTGAAGCCGAGATCGGCCCACGTTTCACCGTTGTCGGCCGAGGCGGCCAGGCCCGAGTAATTGGTTGTCCACTTGCCGACGTCGTCCCAGCTGCGCACCGACATCAGGCTCATGTACTGCACGCCGTCGGCCTCGATACCCGCGGTCGGAATTCGGCTGATCTCGAGGAACGGAATCTTGGGGCTGGGAATCAGATCCCGGGCCTGGCCGAAGAAATCGCGCACCACGCTGTCGAAATAGATGCCGCTGACCGGGTCGTGGGTGTGACTGCGCAACAGGACGTTGCTGCGCCAGGCCCAGATGCTGCCCGCCAGCAGATTCGGCAAGCCGAAACCGGCGGTGTCGCCGAATGCGGTGAGCATCTGCCCGTGGCCGTTGTCCCACATGATGCCCAGGTCGGTGCCGAGCATGCCGTAGTTCTGCGTGTTGTTCGGGCTGGCCATGCCGGTGACCTGGAAGATCGCGCGTGAGCGGCCGACCAGATGCGGCAGGCCGGTGGTTCCGTTCAATACCGGAATCGGATTGATGGCATTGGGATTCGCTGCGGCGGGCCCGGTCACGGCCAGCAACAACGCCGAGGCGCCCGCGATCGCGGGCAACAGGAACGATGCGACTCTGGACAAGGTCGGCGGGCCCTCCTGCGTCTGGTCGAGACGGGTGGGGCCCAACACCGATCGAGCTTGTGCGGCCACACACGATCATCGACTGGCTGGCAAAGTGCCCAAATGCTAACAGCGGATGCGCGCGCGGCGGGTTTATCGCCGCTGGTTTCGGGGTATTACACAGCTTTTCGTGTCGTGAGCCGTGGGAAACCGGGATTATCGGCGCGCGAGTGCCTGGCGAAGTATCAACGGCAACTGGGTCGCCCGCTCGATACCGAAGGTGCGCCACGGCCCCGCGTTCCAGCTGCGGTCGAACAATCGCTTGACGCCCGCGACGGCGTGTGGCGAGCGGGCCGATATGCGGGCCGCCAATTGTTCCGCCGCCGCGCGCGGATCCGCGCTCACCTCGGTCACCAGGCCGATCCGCTCGGCATACCCGGCGTCCACCGGATCGGCGGTCATGGCCAGCAGCAGCGCCTTGTCCATTCCGATCAGCCGCGACAGGGTCGCCGCGCCGGTCATGTCCGGGACGAGGCCGTGCTTGGCCTCCATGACCGAAAAGTCGGAATCGGGTGTGGCGAAACGGAAGTCGGCGGCCAGGGCGAGCTGCAGCGCGCCGCCGTAGCAGTGCCCGTGCACGACCGCGATCACCGGCTGCGGCAGCCGCCGCCACGCCCAGCAGGCCTCCTGGAAGGCGTTGGTTCCCCGCCACGGGACCGGGAGGAAATTGCGCACGACGGTCAGCGGATCGCCCATCGCCTTGGCGATATCGAGGCCGCTGGAGAAGCTGGGGCCGTTGCCGGACAGGATGACGGCGCGAATATCGTTGCGGCCCGCGATGATTCGCGCCACACGCGCGAGCTCGCGCAGCATGTCGACGGTCAGGCCGTTGTGCTTGCCGGGCCGGTCCAGCGCGACGTAGGCGCGGTCGCCCTCGAAGGTCAGCGCCACATTGTTGTGCGCGATCGTCTCCGCGGTCATGGCCGGCTCGCCTCCAACTGGTCGAGCAGGATCTTCGCGCATCCGGCGGGATCGTCGTAGAACGGGGTGTGACCGCTGCCGGTCAGGGACAGGTGGCGGGCGCCGGGCAGGCGGCGGCGGGCGCGGCGGCTCTGGGTCGCGTAGGTGAGCAGGATGTCGCGGTTTCCCCAGGCGACGGTGACGGGCACGCGGGCCAGGCGGCCGCCGTCCTGCAGCCGGGCACCATCGAACGAGGCGAGGGCGTCGTCGAACCCGGGGGAGTCGATCGCGCCCTCGGCGGTGGCCAGTGCGTCGTCGGCGCCGACGGCCCAGGCCCGGCCGAACACCAGGGACAGGAACGCGGTTCGTCCGGCGGGGGTGCGCAGGATCGCGGGCAGCGCGGGACGCAGGGCCAGGCCCAGCGTCTTGGACAGGCCCAGCGACCGCTGGCACCAGATGCGGCCGGGGGTGGACCAGAAGCCGATCGGCGAGAACGCGGTGGCCGAGCGGGCCAGGCCGCGCGCGGCGAGGTTCAGCGCGATCAGCCCGCCCATGGAATTGCCCGCCAGATGCGCTCGCTCCAGACCGGTCTCGGCGAGGAAGGCCGCCAGCGCGTCGGTGAGGGTGTCGACCGTGGTGTGCGCGAGCGGCTCGGATGCGCCGAATCCGGGCAGGTCCATGGCGTAGACCTCGAAAGAATGCTTCAGTAGCGCGATCACCGGCTCCCACACCTGCCAGTGGCTCCCGACGCCGTGCACCAGGACCAGCGGCTCGCCGGTGCCGGAGCGGTGGTGATTCAGCACCGGGATACGGTAGCAATCATTGGCCATATGCCAACAGGTGTGCGAGCGGTACGATAATTGGTATGGCTACCCGTAAGGTGACGCTGTCCCTGGACGCGGCTGCCTGGTCGTTCGCCGAGCAGGCAGCGGCCCGTGCGGGAATGTCCCCCTCCGCGTGGATATCCCGCGCGGCCCGGCGTGAGGCGCTGCGCACCGGCTGCGGCACGGTGCCCGACCCGGCCGGTTTCGCCACGGACGACGAGGCGGAGCTGGTCGCCGCCGAGGAGGCGATGCGTGCGCAGGGGTGAGCTGTGGATCTACAACCCGCACGGTTCGTCTCGGCGTCGCAATATCATCCTGATCTCGAGTGATGGCATCAACGAGTCGCCGCGTCCCTGGCTGATCGCGGCCGAACTGCTGGACTCCGATCCGCGGGATATCCTGGCCGTCACGATTCCCGGACACGGCTGGGTGCACGCGGGCAATCTGGGCCGCATCTACCGGGGTTGGCTGGCCGAGCGCACGGGCGCGGTCGACGACGAAACCCTCGAGCGCCTGGACACCGCGCTGCGCGCCGCGATGGATCTGTAGCCTCCGGCGCTGGGGAACACCACCTGGACTGTCCTTGCGCGGTCCGATGCGGCAGTATCACCACGGCGGTCTGTCCCCCCCGCCGCCGTAGCCGTACTTCGTGAGAATTGAGGAATCAGTTGAGGATTACGCTGATCGCCGCCGCGTTCGTCGCCCTGCCGCTGCTGGCGGCCTGCGGTTCGGACAACAAAACCCCCGCCCAACCGGCCATCACCCAGGACGACCTGTCCAAGTCGCTACAGAGCAGCGGTCTCAAGGATCCCCAGCTCGCCGACTGCGCCGCGAAAATCTATGTCGGCGAGGGCATCTCGCAGGACGGCCTGCGCCTCATGACCAAGCCCGGCGCCAACGCCCAGCAGCAGGACCCCAACACCATGGGCCTGACCAAGGACGACGCCGCCAAGGCCCAGGACGCCACCAAGAAGATCGTGTCCGACTGCATCAAATAGGGGCCGAAGAACCCCCACGCGAAATACGAAACCCCCATCCGGTAGCGGATGGGGGTTTGTCGTGGAGCCGGTGACGGGAATCGAACCCGCAATTCGACCTTGGGAAGGTAGCGTGTTGCCACTACACCACACCGGCATCGCGTCGAGCGCGCTCGCAACCTTATCAGACGCCGGGGCGAGCGGTGCAAGTTCGCAGGCACCGGCTGGGGCTGGGCCCCTGGTCGCTAGGATTCCTGCGTGCTGCTTTCCGATCGCGACATTCGTGCCGAGCTGGCCAGTGGGCGGCTCGGGCTGGAGCCGTTCGACGAGAAACTGGTCCAGCCGTCGAGCATCGACGTGCGCCTGGACCGGATGTTCCGGGTGTTCAACAACACTCGGTACACCCATATCGATCCGGCGCAGCGCCAGGACGAGTTGACCAGTCTCGTCGAGCCCGCCGACGGGGAGCCGTTCGTCCTGCATCCGGGCGAGTTCGTGCTCGGTTCCACGCTGGAGGTGTGCTCGCTCCCGGACGATCTGGCCGGGCGGCTGGAGGGCAAGTCGAGCCTGGGCCGGCTGGGCCTGCTCACCCACAGCACCGCCGGGTTCATCGACCCGGGGTTCTCCGGTCACATCACGCTCGAGCTGTCGAACGTGGCCAATCTGCCGATCACCCTGTGGCCGGGCATGAAGATCGGTCAGCTGTGCCTGTTGCGGCTGACCAGCCCCGCCGAGCATCCCTATGGGAGTTCCGCGGCGGGGTCGAAGTATCAGGGCCAACGCGGGCCGACGCCATCTCGCGCCTACCTGAACTTTCCACTGCCCAACCACTGACACCGCGCCCAACCACACCCCGCGCGGAGCCGCACGAGTGCGGATCTCGGGACGGGGTGCGCTAGGGTAACAGCCTGACGCGGTGGGGTCAGTGCCCGGGCAGTACGTGCCTGCCCGACCTGTCCGTGGACAGGGCCAGGGAGCTGATGTACTGGATCTCGCCCTCGGGCCCGGGGACTGCGGAGGCGATCATGTCGGGACGCTCGAAGTCCAGCCCGGTCACATGGCAGGTCAGCGTCTGTCCCGATGGGTTCCCGTGTTCGTCGAACATCGGCAGCTCGATGCCGTCGTCGGTGCGCCGTAGATAGAACTTGCCGCGGGTGAGCACCGCAGTCAGCGGCGTCAGCACGAAGGCCAGCACCACCGCGACGATCGGCGAGTACGGCTTCAGCGTCCCCCCGAAGGCCCCGAAGAACGTCAGGATCGACAGCACCGCCGCGGCCCCGAAGCCCACCAGACCAACCGGATTGAAGTTGTAGAGCATGCCGCGCCGGAACTCCGGCTGCTTCGGCGAGATCTTCAGCAGATACTTGTTGACCGCGATATCCGTTGCGACGGTGACGATCCAGGCGATGCCGCAGTTGGCGTAGAAGCCCAGGATGTTGTTCAGGAAGTCGAACATGTTGGCTTCCATCAGGATCAGCGCGATCGCGAGGTTCACTCCGAGGAAGACCAGCCGGCCCGGATAGGTCTTGGTGACGCGGGTGAACGAGTTGGTCCACGCCAGCGAGCCCGAATACGCGTTGGTCACATTGATTTTGATCTGGCTGATCACCACCAGCCCGACCGCCAGGGTCATGGCCAGCCAGCCCGGCACCATGTCGCGGTAGATCTCCAGGAACTGATGCACCGGCTGATTGGCGATACCCTGCGCGCCAGGCAGATTCGCGATCAGATAGACCGCCAGGAACAGCCCGACCACCTGCTTGATCGCGCCGAAGACGACCCAGCCCGGTCCGGCGAGCAGCATCCAGCCCCACCACTTGCGGGCGTTCTCGGGGGTTTTCGGCGGCATGAAGCGCAGATAGTCGATCTGCTCGGCGATCTGGGCGATCAGTGACAAGCACACACCCGCGGCCAGCAGCGCGCCGGGCAGGCTCACCCCGCCGCCGTCCTTACCGCCGTAGGCGAAGAAGCTGTGCACCGAATTCGGGTGCCGCACAACCAGGAACGCGAACGGCAGCACCATCAGCAGCAGCCACAGCGGCGTCGTCCACACCTGCAGTTTGGCCAAGGTGTTCATCCCGTAGATGACCAGCGGGAAGATCAGCAGCGTGGAGGAAAGATATCCCAGCCACAGCGGAATGTGCAGGCCCAGTTGCAGTCCCTGGGCCATGATCGAGCCCTCGAGCGCGAAGAAGATGAAGGTGAACGAGGCGAACACCAGGTTGGTGATCACCGAACCGTAGTATCCGAATCCGCTGCCGCGGGTGATCAGATCGAGGTCGATGTTGTACCGCGCGGCATAGTAGGCCAGCGGAAATCCCGTCAGCATGATGACGACCGCGAAGATGCCGATGCCCAGCAGCGCGTTTCCGGTGCCGTTGGCGATGCCGACATTGGCGCCGATAGAGAAGTCGGCCAGGTAGGCGATGCCGCCCAGGGCCGAGACGCCGACCACGGCCGGACTCCACTTGCGGTAGCTGCGCGGCGCGAACCGCAGCGTGTAATCTTCCAGCGTTTCCTTTGTCGCGGCGGCGGCATGCGCCGGGCGATCTTCGACGTCGACCACGAGAACTCCTCACACTCCGACCCGCGCGAGCAGGTCCTGCGCAGAGCGTGATGCGTCAATGTGGTGCCGCGTTTTCCGAGCCGTTACGGACGCGTTACGTAGTTCAGGGGCAGTTGCCGGAAGCTAGCAACCCTCGGTGGCTGCCTTGATATAGCCCGCGGATTGGTAGACGTAGTTGTACGCCCAGCGCCACACTGAGATATCCGGTTGGGCGTCGAGCATGAAAATATTTCCGCCCCAGCATTTTTCGAGCACGTAGCGGGCCCTCGAGACGTGTGGGGTGAAGGTGATCACGAGTACCCGCCGCCAGTGCCCGGCGCGGGCTCGTACGGCCAGCTCGCGGCCCTCGCCCAGGGTGGTCCGGGGGCGGGGGTCGAAGCAGTCGACCTCGAAGCTGTAGCCGCCGTGGCAGATTCGGTTCATCAGCGGGCTGACCTCGTACGGGTCGGAGAACAGCACCCGCGGTGCGTATCCCGCTCGGGCCAGCCGCAGGCCGAGTTCCTCCCGCCCGTCGTGGGCCCCGCCCAGGACCAGGATCGCGTCGGCGCGGGCCGGGGCGTCGACCCGCGGGTGCACGTAGACCGGCCACAGCGCCGCGACGAATACCACGAGCGCGAGGACGAGCGCCGCCCCGGCCGCCCTCACTCCGCCCCGGCGGGCGCGGCGTCTCACCGGCCTTCTCCATGGCGGGGATTCCGCCGCGTCGCCGACCGGCGAGCCGGGCCGTGCGCCGCGGCGGTCGTGGTCCCGCGGCGCAGTCGCATGGCACCGATGGTAAACAGTGAGATCGACGCCTCAGGTGTGTGCCCCCGGCCGGGACCGGCTCCCGGACTGCGCTACCACCTGCGGGTTTCCGCTTGTACATCTGATGTTGCCCGGAGTCTTGCCTCGACGATGCGGCCTGGCCATAGCAGACGTTTACCAATCGAATATGCGTCTCACAGTTTTCGGGACAGGCTATCTGGGAGCCACCCATGCCGCGTGCATGGCGGAGCTCGGGCACGATGTGATCGGGGTCGATGTCGACCCGGGCAAGATCGCCAAGCTCTCCGACGGGGTGACGCCGTTCTACGAACCGGGGCTCGAACCGGTGCTGCGGCGCAACCTCGACGCGGGCCGGCTGCGCTTCACCACCTCGTATCCGGAGGCCGCCGCGCATGCCGACGTGCACTTCCTCGGCGTGGGCACGCCGCAGAAGAAGGGCGAATACGCCGCGGACCTGAAATATGTACACGCCGTGGTGGATTCGCTGGCGCCGCTGCTCGAGCGCCCGTCGGTGATCATCGGCAAGTCCACGGTGCCGGTCGGGACCGCGAGCGAGCTGGGCGCGCGGGCGCGGGCAGCGGCGTCGGTGGACGTCGAGGTGGCGTGGAACCCCGAATTCCTGCGTGAGGGTTTCGCGGTGCGGGACACGCTGCGCCCCGATCGCCTGGTGCTGGGCGTCGATCCCGCTCGGCCGCGTGCGGACTGGGTGGCCGAGCTGGTCCGCGAGATCTACGCCGACCTGCTCGAGGCCGAGGTGCCGTTCCTGCAGACCGACCTGGCCACCGCGGAATTGGTGAAGGTGTCGGCGAATGCCTTTCTGGCAACGAAGATCTCGTTCATCAACGCGGTTTCCGAGGTGTGCGAGGCGACCGGCGCCGACGTCACGATGCTGGCCGACGCGCTCGGCTACGACGCTCGCATCGGCCGCCGATTCCTCAACGCGGGCCTGGGATTCGGCGGCGGCTGCCTGCCCAAGGACATCCGCGCCTTCATGGCCCGCGCCGGTGAACTCGGCGCCGATCATGCGGTGGCATTCCTGCGCGAGGTCGACAACATCAATATGCGCCGGCGCGCGAAGGTCGTCGATATGGCCGCACGCGCGGTCGGCGGATCGCTGCTGGGCGCGAATGTGGCGGTGCTCGGCGCGGCGTTCAAACCCGAATCCGACGACGTGCGCGATTCGCCCGCACTCAATGTCGCCGGGATGATTCAGCTGCACGGCGCGGTGGTGACCGTCTACGACCCCAAGGCGCTGGAGAATTCGCGGCGGGTGTTCCCGACGCTCAATTACGCCACCTCGGTCGCCGAGGCCTGTGATCGCGCCGATGTGGTGCTCGTGCTCACCGAATGGGACGAGTTCACCGCGCTGCGCCCGGAGGATCTGAATCCGGTGGTCCGCAATCGCTCGATCATCGACGGCCGCAACTGTCTCGAGCACGCCAGATGGCGTCGGGCCGGATGGGTGTACGCGGGCCTCGGCACGCCGTAGGGTGTCGGTGGGGCCTGGCGGCGTGACCGTCAGGGCCGAAGGCGGCAGCTTGCGTAACCACGCAAGCCCAGGGAATGGCGCCGATGGGCGCTGTAGAGTGACTCACACCGCGCGGCCATGGGTGTTTTCGTGGTGAGGAGTGGCCGCGCGCATGTCGTGAAGTGTGAGACGAGATGGGCAATAGATGAGCTCGGTAGTGGGAATATCGGTGGGGGGCGGCGCCATTCGCGTCGCATATCCGCACGCCGGTAATTCCGCCCAGGAGTTCGCTCCCGACCGTTTCGATCTGCACACCACACCCGTCGGCGAGCAGCCGGTGGAGGAGGTCGCCGCGGAGGCGATCGCCGCCGTGCTCACCCGCGGCGAAAGCGGAGGCGAGCACGGCGTCGCCGCCACCGCCATCGCGTACCGCAGCGAGCAGCATGCCCGGGCCGTGCGCATCGCACTGGCTCGCCGCCAGCTGACCAATTACGAACTGATGCCCGAGGCCGCCGCGGCGGTGGAATTCGCGCAGGCCGCCGGCCGGCTCCAGGGCGTGGCGACGATCGCGCTCTACGACTTCGGCGCCACGGGCCTGTCCGTCAGCGTGGTCGACGTCGCCACCCGCCAGGTGCACAACAGCGAGCGCACCAGCGAGATCAGCGGCGACTACCTGGATCTGCTGATCCGCGAGCAGCAGATCGCCTCCGGCCGCATCGCCCATCCACCGGATGCCCAGGGCCTGGCCGAGCTCGACGAGTTGTGCCGCTCCGCCAAGGAACAGCTGAGTACCACGAACGCCGTGGCGCTGCCGTCGGAGTACGGGCTGTTGCTGCTGTCGCAGGAGAATCTGGACGCGCTGATCATGCTGGCCGTCGAATCGTCGGCCCGGATGACTCGCGATGTGATCGTGCGCTCGGACCGGGCCGTCCAGGCCGTCCTCGCGATCGGCGGCGGCGCGCAGATCCCGCAGGTGGCAAGGGTTGTCGAGCGTTCGCTCAGGGTTCCGGTGGTGGTGCCCGAGCAGCCGGAGACGGTGGTCGCGCGCGGGGCGGCGCTGCTGGCCCGCCCGGGCCGGACGGTCGCGGAGTCGGCGGTGTCCTTCGACGCCAAGACCGAGGTGTTACCCGTTGTCCGGGCGGACGATTCGCTCTCCGCGCGTCACCGGCGCCGGCGGCGCGGCGGCACACCGGTGTTCGCCGGTCGGGTCGGGCAGCTCCTGGGCGGGCGGCGTGCCGCGACGGGCAAGGGCCGCGAGGCCGCCGCCTCCGCCGGGCGCGAGCTGGCCCTGGGCGGCAAGCGTGAGCTGAGCGTGGCGGGTGTCGCGGTCGCCGCCCTGGTGGTGGTCGCCGCGCTGGGGCTGGCTCTGGGCTGGGGTCCGCAAGTGCTGCAGGGAGATTCGCAGAGCACCAAGACCACGCAGACCCCGGTCACGACCAGCGCGCCGCAGCCGGTCGTGCTGGCGCCCACTATCGCACCGTCGACCCCCGACTCGACCAACGATTCGATCGCCGCACCCCCGCCGTACCGCCACCCCGCACAGTCCTCGGCCCCGCCCCGGCCCGGCGCCAATACGATCGTGGTCGTTCCGGGCCTCCCGGCGATCGTGGTGCCCACCCTGCCGCCGCTCCTGCCCCAATTCCAGTCTCCGCAAAAGTAATCCGGCCACGGTCGCGGCCATCCAATACGCGCCGCGCGGTGCGGCATGATGCAGGTCCGACGAGATTCCGGTGCGGTGTGATGCCGGTGCGACAAGTAGCCGGTACGGAGTGCGACCGGTCGGACGCGACGTTCATACGACGACGCCGATAAGACGACACGGCGGCGTCCGGACGCTGTTGCGAGGCGCTGTATTCCGACAGTAGTGCGGGAGGTAGCGCCTACTCGTCGTAATCGGCTGTGGGCCAATCCCTCCGGTACCTGCGGCCCGCGGTGTCCGGCCGGTTGTCGGTGCGGCGCTGCTGCCGGTGGGTCGGCTCGTCGTAGTCGTCGTCCGCGTATCCGGGATCGGGGGCCTGCGCCTGGTAGTTCGCACCCGTGTGGCGGCCCGATGTGGTGGGCCAGCCACCCGTGGTGGATCCGTAGGGTTCCGCCGGACGGCGGCCCGACGGGGGCTGTGTCGATCGGGGGTCCGTGGGCTGGCGGCCCGGGTCTGCGGCATGACGTCGGGGCGGGGCCTGACGGTACGAATCCGGTTCGGGGGGAAGGCGATTCGTCTGGGTGTCCGTCCGTGGACCGACCCGGCGGTGCGGCGCGGCGGCCTGAGCTCCCGTGTCTGCTGGGCGGTTGCCCCGGGTGTCGGCGGACCGCCCCGGGTTGCGCTCGGCGGTGTGACGGGCCGGACCCTCCGGATCGGCGCGGCGGCGCCCGGTCTGCCTGGGCTGGTACGCCTCCCGCGAGAGGCTGTGCAGGTAGTCCTCGTCCTCGTCGGGCGCATCGTCGTCGTCCGCGGTGTGCCGGTGTTCCGCCGCGCGCCGCCGCGGCTGCTGGCCGCCGCCGCGATGGGAATGCGGTTCTCCCGAACCCTCTTTCGGGCGTCGCGCGCGCCGCGGCGCGGGCTCCGGTTCCGGTTCGGACCGCAGCGAGAACGGGCGCGCCAGCAGCACCGCGATGACGGTGGTGAGCGGCACCGACAGCGCCAGGCACACGCCGCCGACGGCGGACCGGGCGATCTCGATCGCCACCGCATCCCCGGTGACCACGTCGCCCAGCGACCGCCCGGCGACCGAGAACAGCAGCAGCAGCGGCAGCGCGCCGCCGGCATAGGCCAGCACCAGGGTGTAGACCGTGCTGGCGATGTGATCCTTGCCCACCCGCATGGCGGCGACGAAAATATCCCGGCGCGTGTGCGTCTCGTCGATCGCGGCGAGCTCGAACGCCGCCGAGGCCTGGGTGATGGTGACGTCGTTGAGCACACCCAGCGAGCCGATGATGAAGCCCGCCAGCAGCAGTCCGGTGATGCTCACGTGCTGGACGTAGGTGGCGACGTTGGTGTTGTCCTCCTGCGACAGCCCGGTCACGTGGGTGATCTTCAGCGTCACCCACGACAGCACCGTCGCCAGCAGCATCGCGCTCAGGGTACCCAGCAGCGCCGAACTGGTGCGCAGATTCACCCCGTGCGCCAGATACAGCACGGCATAGAGGATCAGCGTGCCCGCCACCACCGCGACCGGCAGCGCGGGCTTGCCGTCGAGCAGGGCGGGCAGCATGAACTCGATCAGCACCGCGAAGGCCAGGCCCAGCCCGATCACCGCCCGCAGGCCGCGCCAGCGCGCCACCGCGACGACGACCACGACGAAGAAGATCACGATCAGTGTGAGCGGCAGGCCGCGCGAGTAGTCCTCGAAGGCGTAGTTGGGGGTGCCGCTGGGATCGTTCTGCCGGGAGACGCGAATGTGGTCGCCGACCTTCAGCTTCGGCTGATCGGGCCCGGGCGGAATCTCCAGCAGGGTGTGCTTGCCCTTGTCCGGCCCGGACTCGATCGAGACCACGCTGCGCCCGCAGCTGTAGCTGTTGTTCGGCGGCGGCTGCGGGGTGTCGTCGAAGACCTTGCCGTTGGACGGACTGCCACACGGCCCGACGTCCTGCACGGTCACGGTGCCGGCCTGGGTCTGTACGGCCCCGCCGCCGCCGTTCTGCATCGGTATCGGAATGTCGATGTGCTGATGGCTGGGCCACAGCACGACCGCGGCGATCACCGCGAGCACGCCGATGCTGGTCAGCAGCCCGACGACCACCTTGGCCGCGGTGGCCCCGATCGCGATCGGACCGGAGTGATCGTGATGGTGGTGATGGTGATGATCACTCATGCCAGCGTCCGCGCCGTATCGAATTGTTCGCTCGTACGCTGGCTCACGCCGGGTCCCTGCCTGTCCATTCGTCTCGCCTGACCGCTGCGAGCCTAGAGGATCGTGGTGCAGAAGTCCCTGGGAGCGCAGCTAGGGCCGGGAATCGGCGGTGAGAGCGAAAGTTGCTTCGAGACAAGCAAACCCGGGGCAATCGAGTGAGAGGAGAAGTGGGAGGGGGCGGCGGAGAGCAGGGGGATGTCTCCGCCGCCCGCGGGATTCAGCGGCCCAGGGGGGTAGGCGGCTGAATCCAGGGCCGAGCGGCCCAGGGGGGTAGGCGGCTCGGCCGGGGCACTTTCGGTGCCGAAAACCACTGTACACAAACCGACGATCTTTGCGCTAGTTAAGTCTTCAAAAACCTCGATTCTCAAACCTTCGGTCTGTTTTGCCTGAGCGAGACCCGCACGGCCACTACTGGCGATAGCTGGCCAGGAAGTTGCCGAACCGCTCGATCGCCACCGACAGGTCGCGTGCCCACGGCAGCGTCACGATTCGCAGATGGTCGTGCCAGGGCCAATTGAAGCCGGTGCCCTGCACCATCAATATCTTCTCCTGCAGCAGCAGATCCAGCACGAGTTTCGCGTCATCGCGGATCTCGTGCACCTCGGGATCCAGCCGGGGGAAGGCGTAGAGCGCACCCCGGGGTTGCACACACGACACACCCGGGATCGCGTTCAGCCGCTCCCAGGCCACATCCCGCTGCTCCAGCAGCCGCCCGCCCGGCAGAATCAGATCCTCGATGCTCTGATGTCCGCCCAGGGCCACCTGAATCGCGTGCTGAGCGGGCACGTTCGGGCACAGCCGGGTGGAGGCCAGCAGGTCGATGCCCTCCAGGAAGCCCTCGGCATGCTCCTTCGGGCCGGTGATGACCAGCCAGCCGGAGCGGTAGCCTGCCACCCGATACGCCTTGGACAGGCCGTTGAAGGTCAGGCACAGCAGGTCGGGTGCCAATGTCGCCAGCGAGATGTGCTTGGCGTCGTCGTAGAGGATCTTGTCGTAGATCTCGTCGGCCAGCAGTAGCAGGTTGTGCTTGCGCGCCAGATCCACCAGCTGCTGTAGCACCTCGGCCGAGTACACCGCGCCGGTCGGATTGTTCGGGTTGATGACCAGCAGTGCCTTGGTGCGCTCGGTGATCTTCGATTCGATGTCGGCGACATCGGGCTGCCAGCCATTGGACTCGTCGCACAGGTAGTGCACGGGCGTGCCGCCGGACAGGCTGGTCATCGCCGTCCACAGCGGATAGTCCGGCGCCGGGATCAGCACCTCGTCGCCGTTGTTCAGCAGCGCCTGCATGGTCATGGTGATCAGCTCGGAGACGCCGTTGCCCAGATAGACGTCATCGACGTCGAACTCCGGGAAGCCCGCGACCAGCTCGTACCGGGTCACGATCGCCCGCCGCGCGGACAGGATGCCCTTGGACTCCGAATATCCCTGCGCGTAGGGCAGGGCCGCGATCATGTCGCGCATGATCACATCGGGCGCGTCGAAGCCGAACGGCGCGGGGTTGCCGATGTTGAGCTCGAGAATGCGATGTCCTTCGGCTTTCAGCCGTGCCGCATGCGCGTGTACCGGCCCCCGGATCTCGTACAGGACGTTCTGGAGCTTGGTCGACTGCTCCAGCGATCTCGGGCGCTGAGGTGACTGGCTGGTAGGACTCACCCGTCCCATGGTGCCACCACCAGCAAACAGGATTTCAGGATGCCGGGTTCACCGGGAGCATCCCGCGCGCGGCGGTGGCCCCGCAGAATTCCTCGATCCGCTCATCCAGGCGGCGCGCCTCGATGGCGGCCCGGAACGTGGGCCCGGCGATGCGCATGCGCAGTCCGGTCAACCGCTCCTCGAGCTGCGCGATCCGCATGTCCTCGGACAGCTCCAGCACCGGGCGCACCGATTCCGTGGCGCCGTCGAGGCTGCCGTTGATCAGGTGCGCGGTCGCGTTGTCCACCCGCGCCAGCGATTCGGCGCCGTACGAGCGCTGCTCCTCGGGGCCGTTGGCGTACAGGTCGATGGCGTGCGCGGTGGCGGTCAGCGCGGGCGCGGCCTGGCCGAGGTGGATGTAGGTGGCGCCGGCGTAGTACTGGCTCTTGGGCTCGTTGAATCCGAAGACGCCGCCGACCTCGTCGTGCAGCACATCGGTGACGGTGCCCGTGCGGGCCGCGTCGGCCGCGTGAATGCAGCGTTCGGTATCGGAGGTCGAACCCAGCCTGGACCAGATGCGGGCCTCGATATTGAGCAGCCGCACCTGCGCCGTGGCCGAATCGGCGAACTGCAGCCCGCTCTGCGCCAGCAGCACCGCCCGCCGCGGCCGCTCGGACCAGTACTCGATCAAGGCCTGCATGCCGCGGGTCCACGCGCGTAATCCGTTGTGCCCGCACAGTTCCGCATAGGCCCACGCCGCCCGCGCCTGCTCGCCCGCGGCGTCGTGATAGCCCAGATCGGTGCTGGCATTGGCCAGCAGGCCCGACAGGGTGCCGGCCAGCAGATACAAATGGCCGGTGTCCGAGGGCCTCTGGTGTCCCTCCAGCAGGCGGTACACCCGCCGCCGCACCCGCATCATCTCCACCATCATCGGTACCGGTGGCACATGGACGTAGTCGTTCGCGATGCGCGTGACATCGGCATCGAGCTGTTCCAAGGTGGACGCGCCGACATTCGTCGACTCGGCTCGACCGGCATGTTCGCTGGCCTCGTGGGCGGCCGCCATGATCAGATCCCTCTCCGAAATCGCTGCTAACGCATCGCCTCTCATCGCACCGGCGTCAACGAGTGCCAAAAGTTCCGCGTCACTGGAATAGTGGGTGCGCACCGGATCCTCATGGTGCGCCTCGAATTCAGGTGCGGGGCGGTCGATCAGGGGCTGATCGAGCATGGCCGCGAACCGTGCCCGCACGACATCGTCGGACCGGGCAAGGGATGTATCCAGTGCGGCCTGGTTGACCGGGCGGGGATGGACCCGCACGCCCCCGGCCTCCCACTTCGAGACCAGGCGCTCGTGGACGCCCAAGTGGGCCGCGAAGTCCCGGATACTCATCCGCTTGGCATCGCGAAGGGCACGGGCTTCCTTGCCTGACCACTGCCGGACCACGATGTCATCCCTTCCGCACGAATCTCGTAGTCCAGAGTACGAGTGCGAGGTGATCACAGCCACAGTCGAAATGCAGCTGATATCACCGAAACAGCAGGCCGTGAGCGGAGCGAACCAACAGGCCAGCGCGCTGGGCGCACGACGGAGCCGAGCGCCGGCGAGGTGGAGTCGTGTGCCAGGGGCAGCGGAAGGGCAGCGCAAGGCGTGTGGTCGGACGTTACCTGCGGGGCCCTGCACGCGCGAACCTGGTGAGGGAGCAAGGGAGTTCGCCGTGAACGTCGAAAAGCTCAGAACCGTCGAGGATTGGGTTGCGTTGTACCGGCACGAGTTCGCGCTGCCGGTGACCGAGCGCGGCGGATTCGTCATGCTACCGATCACAGGCAGCATCGGCGTGGTTCACCTACCCGTCCTGCGGGCCGAGCGGGTGCGCACGGCCCTGGCGGACCAGGGCGTATCGGTCCCGATGCTGGCCCGCCAGATCCGCTGGAGCTTCGTGGTGACCCCCGACGAGCGCCCCGCGAATCGCGTTGTGGACGTGCTCAATCGCCTGGATATCGGCATTCCCGGCATCGGCAGCGCGGTCATGCTGCCGACCGGTCTGGGCCGCTGGACCCGGGAGGGCTGCCACTGGATCGTGCCGCCCACCCGGACCATGCCGGTCCGCGCCGGGGCGGGCCGGGGTGCGTACCCCCGCGAGGCTCCCGGCGCCACACTCCCACCCCTGTCGGTCGTGATCACGACAGCGCTGGCGGTGGGCGGCGGCGAGGACTGACCGCAGACGGTCCTCGCCGCCCCGATCCGGGTCCGCCCCTTCCCGGCAGTCGACGGGGCGGACCCGGTGCGCGGGCACATCCCGCGTTGAGTACGGCTGTCCCGGCCGCTCAACGGAACCGCCGACTGCCGTAGGCGGAGGAGAAGCTGCCGGCAGCACCGAGGCGATTCCCAAGCGGGTCAGCGTGATCCGCGCGATGCCCGTGGAGCTCAGCCGGATGCCTCACTTCCGGTGGCCTCGGCCACGAACCCCCGCAGTCGTCCTCGAGTTGCATGCCGACGCGGAGGCCGAGTTCGCCCCGGCGTCGGTGCACATGGAGGCCAGGCCGCTGGCGGTCCGCGATGGCCGAGGTGGTCCGATGCTTCAGTGACCGCCGCGGTCTGGCGGGCGCACTGCGATGCGTGGCGGTGTCGGTGACACGGCGGTACTGGGTGCGGATACACCGAGGGGTGCGTCACCGATGGTCGGCGACGCACCCCTCGGGTGTGATTGTGCGGATCAGCCCTTGCGGCCGGGAGCCTTCGCTCCGGACTTGAAGCCCATGCCGCCCGGCTTGGCGGTCGGCGGCTTCGGCGCGCCGTTGCCGTCGGAGTCGGCCGGAGCATCGGTGACCTTCGATGTCGTCTGTGCCACCGCCGATTCCGTGGCAGCAGCGGGTTCGGCATTCGGCGTTGCCGGTGCCGCCTCGGCCGGTGCCGCCTCGGCCGGTGCCGCCTCGGCGGGGGCCGCGGGCTTGGCCGCACCCGGAGCCTTGGGGCCGGGACGCTTGAAGCCGGACTTCATGGCCAGGCCCTTCGGGGCCACCGTCGGCTTGGACTCCACCGAGGTCGCCTCGGCCGGAGCCGATTCCGCGGCCGCGGGAGCCGACGCCGTTGCCGCGCTCGCGGATTCCGCGGCCGGTGTCGGCTCGGCGGCAGGCTTGGCGCCCGGTGCCTTGATGCCGCCCTTCATGGCCAAACCCTTACCGCCCGGTGCCTTTGCGGCGCCCTTCATCGAGAGGCCGCCGGGCTTCGCGGCCGGTGCTGCGGGCGCGTCCGTGGCCGGTGCGTCGGTGGCCTCGGCGGCCGGTGCCGGGGCGGGAGTTGCCTTGCCTCCGGGCGCCTTTGCGACACCCTTCATGGCCAGGCCCTTGCCCCCGGGCGTCTTCGCCGCACCCTTCATCGCCAGGCCCTTCGCGGGTGCGGCGGGCGCATCGGCGACCGGAGCCTCGGTCGGCTCGGCGGCTGGTGCGGCGGGAGTCGCCTTGGCCCCGGGCGCCTTTGCCGCGCCCTTCATGGCCAGGCCCTTGCCGCCCGGCGCCATGCCGCCCTTCATGGCCAGGCCCTTGGCCGCCGGCTTGGCCGGTGCGGCGGCCGGCGTCTCCGCGGTCGGCGCCTCGGCGGCGGCCGCCGCGGCCGGCTCGGGCGCCGAAACCGGCTCCGGCTCGGCCCGCTTCGGCTCCTGGATCACCCGCAGGTTCTCCGACAGCGTCGCCGGTTCGACCCGTTCGATGGACTGCAGCATCAGCTGCGCCACATCGACCACCTCGACACCCTGCCCGACCTCGCCCGAATCCTTGCGCGCGGTCACACCATCGGTGAGCATCACCCGGCAGAACGGGCAGCCGGTCGCGATCATCGACGGGGAGTTACCGCCGTCCAGCGTCGCCAGTGCCTCGTCTACGCGATCGAGGTTGATCCGCTTACCGAGCTGCTCCTCCATCCACATCCGGGCGCCACCGGCGCCACAGCACATGGAACGCTCTGCGTGCCGCGGCATTTCGGTCAGGGTGGCGCCCGACGCGCTCATCAGCTCACGCGGCGCGTTGTAGATCTTGTTGTGCCGGCCCAGGTAGCACGGGTCGTGATAGGTGACCTTCTCCGACACCGGCTTCACCTGCACCAGCTGCTTACCGCGCACCAGGCGATTGAGCAGCTGGGTGTGGTGCACGACCTCGTAGGTGCCGCCCACCTGGGGGTACTCGTTGTTCAGCGCGTTGAAGCAGTGCGCACAGGTCACGACGATCTTGCGCTTGGACGCCTCGACGCCCTCGAACACCGAGTTGAACGTCTCGATGTTCTGCATCGCCAGCTGCTGGAACAGGAATTCATTGCCCGCGCGGCGCGCCGAGTCGCCCGTGCAGGTCTCCTCCTGGCCCAGCACCATGAACTTCACACCGGCGGTGGCCAGCAGCTCCGCGACCGCCTTGGTGGTCTTCTTGGCGCGGTCCTCGTAAGCGCCGGCGCAGCCGACCCAGAACAGGTACTCGTAGCCCTCGAAGGTCTCGGCGTCCTGCCCGAAGACCGGAATGTCGAAGTCCAGCTCGGAGATCCAGTTGAGCCGGTCCTTGGCGTTCTGCCCCCAGGGGTTGCCCTTGTTCTCCAGATTCTTGAACAGGCCCGCGAGCTCGGACGGGAACTCCGATTCGATCAGCACCTGGTAGCGGCGCATATCGATGATGTGGTCGACGTGCTCGATATCCACCGGGCACTGCTCCACGCACGCGCCACAGGTGGTGCAGCTCCACAGCACCTCGGGATCGATGATGCCGCTCACGTCCTCAGCGCCGACCAGCGGACGCTCGGCCTCGGCGCGCGCGGCCTCGGAGATCTTCGCCAGCGCCGCCTCGTTCGGCGTGCCCTCGGCATCGACCAGGCCGATCTCGTCCCCGCCCATGTCTTTGCGGCCACCGGCGAGCAGATAGGGAGCCTTGGCCTGGCCGTGGTCGCGCAGCGACATGATCAACAGCTTGGGCGACAACGGCTTGCCGGTGTTCCACGCGGGGCACTGCGACTGGCAGCGGCCGCACTCGGTGCAGGTGGTGAAGTCCAGCCACCCCTTCCAGGAGAAGTCCTCGATCTTGCCGACGCCGAGGGTGTCGTTGTCGGGGTCGATGGCCTCCATGTCGACCAGCGCCTTGCCCTTGGAGGTCATCGGCTTGGCCGCACCCAGGGCGACGCCGCCGTCGTCCTCGCGCTTGAAGTAGATGTTGAAGAAGGCCGCGAACCGGTGCCACGCCACGCCCCAGTTGATGTTCTGGCCGACCACGGCCAGCCAGACCATCGCGGACATCAGCTTGACGAAGGCCAGGATCGAGACCAGGGCCGCGCTGGCGGGCAGCACCTTGGCGATCTGCATGGTCAGGAAGTCGCTGGCCGCGTTCGACTCGCCGGTGTAGCTGATCACCGCGGACTTCACGCCCACCATGCCGAGGCCCTCGAGCAGAACGACCCACTCGACGAAGTACGCGGCCAGGAAGTTCGAGCCGCTGAAGCGGGACAGCCTCGCGGGCACGCGCGGGTGGTTGAGCTGACGGATGGTCATCAGCGCCACGCCACCGACGACCGTTGCGATGCCCAGCAACTCGTCGATCAGGTGATACACGAGCGTGTGGCCCACCCAGGGCCAGGTGAATGTCGGGCTGAAGATCTGCCCGTAGGCCTGGAAGACCAGAATGAAGCCGAGCAGGAAGCCGATCATCACCAGCCAGTGCGCCCAGCCGACGGTGCGGAACTTCACCATCCGGGTATGCGCCAGGAACTCCTTGATCATGGTGGCAAGGCGTGGGATGAACGGATGCCAGCGATCCGGCGCGGGCTGCCCGAGGCGGATGGCGCGAACGATCTTCCACACACCCCACACGAACAACGCCCAACAAGGGATGCTGACGAGGACACCAATCGTGCCCAGCGTCGCTGTCAGGGCATTCATGTCGCGACCTTCCTGTAGTTCAACCAACTCGGCGTTGCCGAGCTGTCGGCGGCAGGGCTGATGCCACCGCGGTTGCATCGCATACTAACTGCCAGTAAGTTACCCATCGGTAACTTACGTGCCCATACTACGATCGCGGCGTCGTGCGCCCCAGCTGGCGGGGGCTTATTCGCACGTGATGTGACTCGACTCACGCGCGGTTCCAGGGCTTTTGCGATAGGGCGAGCCCCTACAACGGTAAATCCGGGCGAATGCACGGGTGCAGGGACACGCCTACTCCCCTTGGGAGGAAAAGGATCTCGCATCCCGGGAGCTCTTGGATTAGGCTCACGACGTCCTGCTTTGCTGTGCAAAATCTCTACACCGCTCGGGGAGGGCTCCCGCGGGCGCCACGGTGCCTCGAGGGAAGCGTGGGCTCTCGCGGTCGAGAGAGGTGCACGGCAGCACCTGATGATGGATTGGAAAACCGAATGAAGTTCCGCAGCGCTACTGCGGGTGCCGCGATTGTCATCGGCTCGATGACAATCGCGATGGGTACCGCCCATGCCGGCCCCGCGCCGGCGCCCACCAAGGACCAGTTGATCGACTACTCGATCCAAATGGTGAACAAGGCTGTGGTGACCACGCTCAAGGGGGGGACCTTTCAGCTGGTTGACAAGCCGGGTGCGACTCCCGCTGATAAGCACCAGCAGATCATCAATGTGAAAGACAAGGCCGGCAATATCGCCATGGCGATGCCGGTGGACTACCGCGTTTCCGGCGTGCAGATTCCGGTCCAGCCGATGATCAAGGACAACGGCCGGGTCCTGGAGCTGACCCCGCAGAAGCCCGCGGCCATGAACATTTCGAAGCAGACCCTGTTCGCCCAGCCGGTCGCCTCCCCGATTCAGACCACCGCGCTCGCCGCGAACAAGCAGAAGATCGTCGCGCAGCCGATCGCCTCCCCGGTGGAGGACAACGCGGCGATGAACGACTTCTCGACCAAGTTCGGCCTGGCCGTCGGCATCGGCAGCTTCGTCGGCCTGGCGGTCGGCGCGATCGTCGGCTGCGCCATCGGCCTGATCGGCATTGTCGTCGGATGCCTCGTCGGCCTCCCGACCGGCGCCACCATCGGCGGCATCCTCGGCACCCTCGCCTTCGGCGGCCCGACCCTGGTCGCGGCGGGTTACGACCTGGTCAACACCCTCAATGCCAAGCCGGGCACCACCAAGTGGACCGAGACGGCCGCGCCCCCGGCTCCGGCTCCCGCTCCGCAGAAAAAGCACTGACCGCCGGAAATCGGCATCGGTACGGCCCGCTTCCCCTCGGGGGAGCGGGCCGTACTTGTGGGTACGCCCACCGGAAGACCGGTCTGTCTCGAACTGTTCCGCTAAGATCCACGCCGAACCTGATGATGGATTGGAAATACCGTATGACGTTCCGCAGAGGCACTGTGGCCGCGGCCACGGTCATCGGCGCAATGACCATCGCGCTCGGAACCGCCCACGCCGCTCCGGCGCCCGTGTCGCAGCAAATCGACTATTCGGCCCGGGCGGTCGGCAAGACGGTCGTCACCAAGCTGAAGAGCGGGACGTTCCAGCTGGTCGACCAGGCGGGCGCGACGCCCGACACGAAACAGCAGGTCGTGCGGGTCAAGGATCGGGCCGGGAACGTAGCGCTCGAGCTGCCGCTGAACTTCAGCATCTCCGGCGCGCGGATTCCGGTCACCCCCGTGGTGCGCGAGGACGGCCGCGAGCTGGATCTGACGCCGCAGCGGCCCGCCGGAGTGGATCTGAGCAAGCCGGTCGCGCCGCGGCTCGTGGGCGCCTCGATCGACGGCAAGCCGCTGAATCTGAAGCAGATCGCCTCGCCGGTCGAGGATCAGCGCGCCTTCAACGACTTCGCGACCAAGGCGGGCCTGGCCTTCGCCGTCGGCGGCCTCATCGGCGCGCTGATCGGCGGCGCCATCGGGTGCGTGCTCACGTTCTTCCTGATCTGCATTCCGGGCCTGGTCGTCGGCGCCATCGGCGGCGGCGTGCTGGGCACCATCGCGGCCGGCGGCCCCACGCTGCAGTCCTCCGCCGTCGAACTGCAGAACACGCTGCAGGCGCCCGACGGCTCCACGCAGTGGGCCAACGCCTCGAACCCGGCGCCGGTGGCGCCTCAGCCCCAGCCCAAGCCGCAGGCCACGAAGCCGCACTGACGCCGGGCGCTCCCGGCCCGCCGCTCAGGCAGGGAGCCGCAGTCGTCCGGTGAACGAGACCTCGCCGGTGGGGTCGCCCAGGCGCGCGAACGAGCGCTCGGCGATCTCGAAGCTGCCGTCCTCGCGCACCAACAGCACCGTGCTGCATCGGGTTCCGTGCAGGGTGCTGGCGATGAACCGCGAGGACACCGCACGCTCGCGCGAGGGCGACAGGCCGGTGTCCGGCAGCTCGTCGTCGCGGGCGGGCGTGCGGTCGGCCAGCACCGCGAAATAGCCGTCCACATCGCCCGGATCCGCGGCGATCACCGCGCGCAGACCGCGCAGGCCCTCGTGCACCTTCGGCCACGCGGGCGCGCCCGTGTCGGTGTGAATGCCGTTGTCGCCCAGCGGGTCCACCGAGGCCAGCAGGGCGCCGTTGGATATCCCGTGCAGGCCCGGGGTGAGCTCGAGCGGGGTCAGCGCGCTGCGATTGCTGTGCCACCACAGCGTTTCCAGATCCGAAATCATCAGGTTGTAACCGTTGTACTCGTCGGCGGCGGCCGCGGTGGCGCGCACGAACTTCTCCGGCCCCGCCTCGCCGCGCAGGAAATCCATCAGCAGCGCGCCGCGCGAGCGGGCGTCGGGGCGATTCTCCCGGGGGCCGCGGACGTTGGTCACCGTCGCGAACCGGCTCTCCGTGCGCGACAGGCCCAGCCAGGTGCCAGGGATGGCGCCGCTCGCGCCCAGGTCGCGGCCCGCCAGCAGGCCGGTCACCTCGGGCCACCAGCGCATGGATTCGGTGGGCCGGGTATAGAACTCATCCCGGTTCGCCGCGACGATCAGCCGATACTCCGGGTGCGCCCGCCAACCCGTCAACACCAGACACATACCCCCAAGCATGCCGGAAATTCGGCGGGTGACGGGCCGGGATGAGCCGCTGGGACAGGGAACGGGCAGCAGAGGTTCGGACACGAAAAAGGCCGGCAGCGAATGCTGCCGGCCCTCGTCGTGGCTGTCTCAGTTGGTGCGCACCCGCAGGCCCGGGTTGTCCGCGAGGATCGCGCGCATCGGCTGGGCGAACAGCTGGGGAGCGTTACCGGTCACCGCGCCGATGATGTTGGGGATCTCGCAGATCGGGTAGTCGGCCACCGAGGAGGCGCTGGACACGCCGACCGCGTTCGTGCCGGAGACCAGCGGGCCGCCGCTGTCACCGGGCAGCGCGCAGATGTTGGCGGAGAAGGAGTGCTCCAGGTTGTGATCGCCGACCTGGACCTCCTGATCGACCGCGTTCACGACGCCGCAGCTGAAGCCGGTGCGGGAGCCCACCTTGCAGATCGGCTGGCCCACCACCGGATCCACCACGCCGGTGATCGCGATCGGCGCCCGGCCCGGAACCCGGACCAGGTTGTTGCTGAACCGGCCCCGGTTGGCGGCGTTGATGGACACGATCGAGTAGTCCTCGGCGCCGAGCACCGACTTGGCGAAGGTGCCGACCTGCGGGCCCAGCTCGTTGCCCGGCAGCACCTCGAACATGCCGGGGGCGTTGGAGGTGCCGGCGGCGGGGATGTTCGGGTCGCAGTGACCGGCGGTGATGTTCACCACGGCGCCGCGGGAGTCGGTGCCGTTGAAACCGGACGAGCAGATCAGCTGGGTTTTGCCCGCCACCGAGGCGTATGCGTCACCCGCGGCGATCGGAGCCCCGCTGCGATCCGCGATCGCGGTGGCCGTGCGCATGTCGGACTGCTGCGGCCCGGCCGGGGCCGCGGCCATCACCAGCACTCGCGACGGGTCGATGAATCCGGGCATCGGCAGGCCGGACTTGTCCACCCGCACGGCGAGGGCATTGCTGATCGTGTCGATCACCGCACCACGCACCTGCGCGGCCACCGACTTGGGCTGCCCGGCCAGCCACTGCTGGAAGGCGTTCTTCTCGCTGCGCAGTTCGGTCTCGCTCTTGGCGACCTCTTTGACCTGGTACCCGGCGGCCTTGACCGCCTTGGCGGCGTCGTCGTGGCCCTGGCCCGGAGCCAGCCCGACCACGGCCTTACCGTTCTGGTCCAGCCACGCGCCGGCGAAGGTCTGCGGGAACTGGCGCTGCGCGGTGGTGGTGAACGTGGCGACGTGCTGGGCCACGTCGGCCCGGCGCAGGTACTCCTGCGGGGAGATCTTCAGATCCTTCTGCACTGCCGCGACCAGGGCCGGCGGCAGGTTCGGCGCCTGCGCCGGCGCCGGATCGGCCGATGCCGTCGCTGTCAGCGGACCCAGGACTAGCGCCGCCGCCGAGGCGGCGATGGCGGCATTGCGGATACGGGTGCGCGAGCTGCGGAGGGCAGCATGCGACGACAGGGTGCGTGGCAGAAGCATGTGCCGACTATATGGGGTTCGCACGGTAATGCCTACTCATCTCGGCGTGTATTTCGGGGCGCGTTTGCGCACGCCGCCGCGGTTTGTCCGATGTTCACGGGCATGCAACATTGATGCAAACCCCTGCCCCGCCACCTCGGTCTGCTCTTATCCGGCGTTGGGGCGGGTCCGGATCGAGATGCCCGAGCCGAGACCACCGCCGGAACCGGCGTCGATATCGGACAGGATCGAGCGGATCGGGATGCCCAGCGAGGCGGTGCCGCCGTACTGCGCGAGGTCGATATTGGCCTCCTTGCAGTCCGGTGCGTCGGCCGCGTTGGAGCCGCTGGTGATGCCCAGCGCCAGCGTGCCGGTCACGATGGCGCCGCCGCTGTCGCCGCCCAGTGTGCAGGCCGAGCTGGCGAAACCGCGCACCGTCTTGGATTCGCCCTCGGCGGTGTACAGCTGCGTCTCGACCCGGTCCGCCACCACGAAGCCGCAGGTGAAGGTCGAGGACTGGCCCGACTTGCACAGCGGCGCGCCGGTCACCGGCTCGGCGGTGCCGGTGACGGTGAGGGTGGTGCCGTTCGCGCCCCGCACCTGGGGCTGGTCCATGCCGGCCTTCACCGCGCGATCGGTCAGCTTGATCACCGAGTAGTCCAGGCCGCTCGCGCCGCCGAGGCGGGCGGCGGCGAACGTGCCGGCCTGCGGGCTGGACTTGAGGTTATGCGGGTCGGGCACCCACACGCCCGCCTGCTGATCACCCTTGCCCAGGTTCGGATCGCAGTGTCCCGCACTGATATTGAGTGCGTTGCCGTGCTTGTCGGTGCTGTTGAACCCGAACGAGCACACGTCCACGGTCTTGAGCGCGGAATCGTGCAGCGAGGTGGGCGCGCTGATGTAGGTGTCCCCGCCCATCGGATGGTGCTGGATCGGCCCGCCGCTGTCGGGCGCGAGCACCACCTTCACGTTGGCGATCAGCGTCGGCAGGTTGAGCAGATGTCCGGCGGGCGTATTGGCGACGCTGAGCACCAGCTGGCTGTTCAGGAAGTCGATGGCCACGGAGTTGATCGCCGAGGACAGCGTGCGCGGCAGGGTGCCGATCCAGGCGGTGAGCTGATCGAGCGAGCTGTCCAGGTTGTCCGCCGAGATCGGGGCCAGCCGGGTCTGGTAGCCGTCGGAGCTGACCAGGTGCGCCGCTTTCAGTGAGGTGACCGCCATGACCGGCTTGCCGTCCGGGGTCATCCAGGCGCCGGCGAAGTCCTTGGGATGGGTGGAGCGGAAGTTGTGCGCGTAGTCGCGTAGCTGCTGTGCCTTGGCGGCGCGATCGAGATACTCCGCCGGGGTCATCTTCAGGTCGCGGGCGATGGCCTGCGCCAGTGCGGGCGGCAGCTTGTCGGCCGAGAGCTGAACGGGGCCGCCGGCGACCGGGGCCGCGGTGGCGGGTGCGGTGGCCAGTAAGGGACTCAGGAGCAGGGTCGAGGCGAACGCGACGGTACAAACTTTGACCGTTGCGCGACGGCCCCTCGGGTGGCGCATGAAGTCCCTTCGATAAGGCACAGATGTGTGTCAGCGCACCACTTTAGGGCACAAGCGCGTGAAGTTCGCTACGAACTGATCATGGAGTCCCCGCCGGTGGTGACCAGACGTACGGGGCCGCCGGGGCGGTGGGATTCGTCGGGTAGAAGGGATCGTAGGTATTGGGGTCGAAGGGGTCGAAATTGTA
The DNA here is from genome assembly GCF_050434125.1 of Nocardia sp. GP40. Classification (NCBI taxonomy): domain Bacteria; kingdom Bacillati; phylum Actinomycetota; class Actinomycetes; order Mycobacteriales; family Nocardiaceae; genus Nocardia; species Nocardia sp. GP40. Next base: position 823,683 of record NZ_JBNPVW010000002.1, read on the forward strand.
AGGGTTGAACGGCGTTTGGGTCGTGGGGGTGCGCCAGGGCCGGGACGGGGTCGCGGTGATGGAGCTCGGGTCGGGCGTCGTCGTGGTGGTGGCCGGCGGCGGTGTGGTGGCCGGCGGCGGGGGCGTCGTCGGGGCGGGACGGTGCACCGGAATCTGCGCGGGTTCGCGGGTGGTCGGGGGCGGCGCGAGCACGGTCGCCGGGGCCCGGGTCGTCACCGGTGCGGTAGGCGTCAATGGCGAACGGGCATCGGAGGATTGCGGACTCGGGGAACCATTGCCCTGCAGTGCCGCAGCGACGACGATCCCGCCGAGCAGCAGGCCGATGATCGCCGCGGCGGCGATCAGCAGCGGGGTGCGCCGGGAGCGGACGGCCGCCGGAAGGACAACGGGCGGAGCCAGTTTCGTCGCGGGGGGTTCGCTCGATTCGCCGGCCTCGGCATCGCCCTGCGATGTGATCGGTGGTTCCACCGCCATCGCATGCACCGGGATCGCCGCGGAGTAGGCCTGCGCATGTGCCTCCGGTGTCGGGATCGCGGGCAGAATGTCGGTGGACTCCAACGAGTTTTCGGTGCGGGTCGGATCCGGCGGGGCCGCCCCGGCGGGGGTCGACAGCACCGACGCCAGCGCGCCGCGCGCGGCCGCGGTGGCCACCTCCCGGCCGGAGTGCACATCGGGCAGGATCGACTCGCTGATCAGCACCACCGATCGCAGTCCCAGATAGTCCAGCGCATCGCGCAGGGCCAGCACCTGAGCGGCGGGCCAGTGCGCGGGATGCACGGCATAGAACTCCGCGGGACCGTTCAGATGCGCCGCGGCCAGATCGATCAGGCAGAACAGGGCCGTGGCCACCAGGTCCTCGGCGCGATAGGCCTCACCCTCGTCGACCGGGATGCCGGCCGGATCGCCCACGGCCGCGACGAATCCCGTGATCGCGTGGGAGTGGCCACCCGGGGGATCGCCACCGAGTTCGGTGTCGCCGTCGTCGGACATGTACAGGATCGGTTCGCGCACGACGAAGAGAGGTTCGGGCGCGGGCGCGCCCGGCTCAGGCGTCGTCGAGCTGACGATCGCCGCCAGGCATTCGTCCTCGGCGATTCGCAGGCCCACCCCTGTGGCCATCCTCGTTACCTCGCTCCGGTCCATCCCGAGATCCCGCTGCGCGTCCGTCACACCAGCAGCGAGCCGTGCCCCATGGCGCGAAGCATAGACAATAGCTCCGACCGTGACCCGGCTCCGATCCGACGCCGGATCCGCGCGACATGATGCTCCACCGTCTTGGCGGATATGTACAGCCTGGCGCCGATCTCCCGGTATGTCAGCCCGAGCAGCACCAGTTCGGCGACCTCGCGCTCGCGTTCGCTCAGGGCCGGGCCGGGTGCGGCCGGCGCGGCCTCGGCGGGGGCCGCGGACGGGGCTTGCGGGCGCTGCGGCGGACCGGATTGCGACCGCACGGTGCGCGCCAGCGTCAGCAGTGCGCCCGCGGCCGCTGGATCCTCGGTGGCCAGGGCGGCGTCGGCCGCCAGGCGCGCGGCATCCCAGCTCGGTCCGATCTCGGCCAGCCGCCGCACCGCGGCCTCGACCCGGGGCCGGGCGACCTGACCGCGAAGTATCAGCATCCAGGTGTGACCCGCCTCGGCCAGGATCGCGGCGTGCGGATCGCCGGTCGCGGCGGACGCGGCCAGCAGCCGCGCGGGGAGCAGCACCTCCGCGGGACGGGACCGGGTGATCGCGGCCTGAATCGCGTACCAGTGGAAGGTATTGGCCCAGGCGGGCGGATTTCCCAAGCGGTGCAGCACATCCCGCGCGGCATTCACCAGCGCGGCGATGCGGCCCTCGTCGCGCAGCCGGATGCCGGCCAGCCACAGTTCGCCGATCGGCAGCAGTGCCAGCAGATCCACGCCGACGACGTCGAACATCGGGCAGGCGGCCCGCCAGGCCTGGGCGAGCGCGGCCGGGTCGTCACCGCGGCGCGCCAGCGCGACCTGCAGGCCGTGCCCGAGGAACCGGTCCCGCGGCGCGAGCGCCTCGATGTCCAGGGTTGCCAGCAGTGTCGCGGCGGAGTGCTCGTCGCCGCCGTACAGGGCGGTCCAGGCCGCCAGCACCGTCCGGGGGGCGGATGCTCGCGTGGTGTCCGGCAGGCCTGCCGGGGGCAGCGTGCGAGACCACGCGGGGGATTGCGACGTACCGCCGTTGACCCGTGGGGTGTCAGGCCGGTCCTGGGACGCAACGCCATTCGACGCACCGGCGGGCCGCAGCGCATCGGCGGCACGGCCCGGCTCGCCCATGCTCAGGCACAGCAGGGTGGCGATCGCGGTTCCGGCGCAGGGCAGGAGGCGGTCGGAGACGGGGACACCGCCCACGCGGCCCGCCTGAATCAACGCCGATGCGGCGGCAACCGCAGCATCGCGCGAGGTTCGGGGTGCGGCGGGCCCGTCGATCGGCGCGGTCCGGACGGCCGTGCTCTCTTCGGCCGGGGCGGCACCATTGGTGGCCGCGCCTGCGGGGCGCGGGGCCAGGCCGTCGGCGGTCGCCGCGCCTCGGGCCGGTGCGGGGCGATAGGCGGGCGCGTATCCGCTGTCTGGTGTGGCGACGGGGGCGGGCGCGTGGCGGTCGTCCGGCGCGGTGTTGCCCGCGGCGGCGAGGTGAGCGCCGGTCGCCCGGTCGTCGAGTGGCAACGGCGTTGCGGCGCAGAGGGATTGGGCCAGGGCCGCGGCGATGAGCGAGGCGCGGGTCGTGGCCTCGGTCGGTGGCCACAGGGCCGCCGACGCCGACAGCGCCTGCGCCTCGCGGGCGCGGCCCGCCAGGTACAGCACGGTCGCACCGATCGCCCAGTCCGGCCCGATCCGCTCGGCGCCCAGCCAGGAATACAGCTGCGCGGCGCGATCGACCAGACCGCGCTGGGTCCACACCACGGCGCAGATCCGCACGGCCGCAGCGAGTTCGGCGGGGGGAGTAGCGTCCGTGAGCAGCGGTTCGGCCAGTCGCAGCGCGGTGTCGCCGTCGCCGCCGCGGGCGGCCGCGTCCGCCCAGCGCAGCGCGATGGGGCGCTGATCGGCGCCGCTGCGCACCGCCGCGGTGTAGTACCGCACCGCGTCCTCGCCCGCCCGGTCCGCGGCCGCGCACAGGAACTCGGCCAGCCGCGGATCGCACACCCCGGACTCGGCCAGCAGCAGGGCGGTGTGATTGCGCAACAACCCCGCCGCGAGGCGCGCGTGCAGCAGCCGCTGCAGGACCGCCAGGTAGCGGCGATCGCCCACCAGCGTGCGCAGCGGCGCCTCGGCCGATTCGAGCAGCAGATCGGCGTCGGTCACCAGCGCGGTCGCGCGGGCCCGATCGATGAGATCCCGGGCGGCGCTCGGGCTCGTCCCCAGCACCTCGGTGAACTCGCCCGGATCCAGCCCCGCGCCGGTGGTGGCGACGACGAAGACCTCCAGCAGGTTCGGGTCCGCGTTGTCGAGCATCGAGCGCGCCCAGGCCGCGACCGCCTCGTCGACCGCGTCCACACCCGCATCCAGCCGGGTGGCGCAGGCGGCGGACAGCGCGGCGACGACGCCGCCGTGGATTCCGCCGGTCTGCCGGTGCACGTGCTGCGCGACCGCGCGGGGCACCGTCATGCCCAATTCCCGGGCGAACGGCGCGATGTCCGCCACACCCAGCGCGCGCAGGTCGATCACCCGGCCGCGCCGGGACACCGCGTCGGCGAGTGCGCGCAACGCGGGGTCGTGCGGGCCGGGCCGGATCGCGATCACCATGGTGCAGCGGGCGGATCCGACCGCCGCGCACAGTCTTTCCAGTTCGATTCGCGACAGCGTGTGGGCGTCGTCGAGGATCAGCGTGGGCCGCGGTCCGGGCCTGCGATCGGCCGGATCGACGTCCGATGCGGCGAGCGCCTCGGCGAGGGTGTCGCAGACGGTGACGCCGTGGCCGCGCAGGCGGTGGCGGATCGCGCCGAGGAGGGTGGACTTGCCGGTGCCGGAGCGGCCCCGGATCAGGTATACGAGCGGATCCGTGGTCTCGGATTCCAGCTCGCGCAGGATGTCTCGCGCCCCGGCCAGTGATTCGACCGCGACGGGAAAGGTGCCGGGCACAGTTGCCGCCTCAGTTGCCGGGCCGAGCGGAACGGGCGCCCGGGGAATGGGCGGCCACGCCGGGTGCCGGACCCGGGGTGGCCGGAGGGGTGCACACGGCGAAGCCCCTCGCCTCGCCGAAACCCTGCGTGCGAGCCTGAGTCATCCCGAGAACCTCTGTCGTTGGAGAATGCGCGGTCGATCTGTGTCGGTGTTCGTGCTGACCTACCGAGCCTGTCGGTTGCTGGGGAGTCGTCGTTACCGGTCTTCTGGCCCTTTTGCGTAACAATGCGCGCGATGAGCCCGCTGACGTCGCAGGACCTCACCGCGAGGGTAGCCGTGGTGGTGGAGCCGGAAATCAGGGCGTAAGTGCCGCGGCAACCGGGTCGATCAGGATCTTGGCGTGCAGGTCGGGGTGGGCCAGGGCGGTGAACGCGGCCTCGACGCCGCCCAGCCCGACCGTGCCGGTGATCAACGGGGCCGGATCGACCCTGCCCTCGGCGATCATGTGCAGGGTGTCGCGGAATTCGCCCGGGTCGTATCCGAACGCGAAGCGCAGTTCGATCTCCTTGTTGATCGCCATCGCGGGGTGGAACTCGTCGGGCTGCATGCACACGCCCACCACGACGATCCGGGACCGCGGCGGGGCGGCGGTGATGATCTGGTCGATGATGCCGGGCACGCCGACGCATTCGAATACCACCGGACCGGCCGGGCCCCGGTCGAGGGTGTGCATCAGCCGGAACAGGTACCACCACGGCAGATTCGGGATGCGCCGCAGGCGGTCCATCGCGTCGAAGCCGAGATTCAAGATGTCGGTGACCCCCTGGGCGCGGCCCCCGCGCGGCCCGGCCGTCCAGGGCGCCTCGATCGCGGGATCGACGACGGCATCCGCACCGCAGCGGGCGGCCAACTCCCGGCGTCGGGGCGAGAAGTCGCTGGCAACAACGGTTTTCACCCCCGCGGCCTTCAGCATCGCGATCACCGCCAGGCCGATCGGCCCGCAGCCGATCACGAACGCGACCTGCTTCTTACCGACCCGGCCCTTGCGCACCGCGTGCCAGGCCACGGCCATGGGCTCGGTGAGGGCGGCATGGTCGGCCGACAGGCCGTTCGGTACCGCGAAGGTCATCGATTCCTGGGCGATCACCTGTTCGGCGTACCCGCCGGGCGCGGCCGCCGAGAGGCCGGTCAGCTGCGGTTTTTTGCCATGCCGCAGGATCGGCAGCGCGACCACCCGGGTGCCGCGCGGCCAGCGGCGATGGCAGCCGGGCCCGTAATCGGCGATCTCGCCGCAGAACTCGTGGCCCAGCACCACGCGCTGATCCGAGCGCATGAATTCGTCGTACCCGGTCGCGGCCGCGAGGTCGGCGAGCTCGTCGCAGTGCACCCGCGCGTGCAGGTCGGACCCGCAGATCCCGCATCGCTCCACGGTGATGAGCACCTGCCCCGGGCCGGGCTCCGGCGTCGGGATGTCGGCGACCTCCAGCTTGCTGTTCGAACAGACCACCGCCTTCATACTGCGAACCGTACCCCGCCTGTCCGGCCCGGATGCCCGGTTCGCGGGACTGGCCGGAACCCTCCGGCCGCCCGTTCCGGCGCGCTGGGTCGTGCGAAGCGGGCGACTGTCGTAGCTGTGATGCGCATCACATAAATCGGGCGTCACGGGCCCGCTGAATCCTGTGTCCAACCGGATGTAAGCACGTCAACCGGAAGGATTTCCGCGATGCCCGCCATCGATCTGCTCGACTCCTACATCAACTACACCGATATCGGCACCGGCGCCGTCCCGGTGGTTTTCCTGCACGGCAACCCGACCTCGTCGTACCTGTGGCGCAACGTCATCCCGCACGTCAGCGGCGAGACCCGGGCGCTGGCGCCCGATCTGATCGGAATGGGTAATTCGGGTAAGCCGGACATCGCCTATCGCTTCGCCGATCACGCGCGGTACCTGGATGCCTGGTTCGACGCCCTGGGCCTGGACGAGGTCGTCATCGTCGGGCACGACTGGGGCGGCGCGCTCGGGATGGATTGGGCGGCAAGGCATCCCGGGCGGGTACGCGGCATCGCGGTGATCGAGACGTTCCTGCGACCGCTGAGCTGGTCGGACCTTCCGCCCCAGGGTGCGGAGCTGTTCCGCAGCTACAAGACGCTCGAAGGGGAGCGAAAGGTGCTGCAGGAGAACTCGTTCATCGAATTCAACCTGCCCTTCGGCGCCAAGAGCCTCACCTCGGCGGATCTGGATGTGTATCGCGCGCCCTACCCGACCCCGGAAACCCGCCGGCCGCTGCTGGCGTGGCCGCGGGAGTTCCCGATTCATGGCGAGATGCCCGATGTCGTGGCCATTGTCGAGAACTACGGCAGTGTCATGGCGGCTACGCCCGAGATTCCCAAATTGGTCATGGGTGTGGAGAACGGCGTGGGTCTGGGTGCGCCGGAGGCGATCGCATGGGCGGTGGCCACATTCGCTGCGGCCGAATCGGTTTCGGTCGGCGCGGCCGGGCATCATGCCCCGGAGGACCAGCCCGATGCCATCGGTGCGGCCGTGGCGGACTGGCTGCACAGGCACCGGCTGCTCGAATCCGCCTCGGCGAAAAAGGTCGTGTCGCACTGAGCCGGGCGGTCGGCACGCACCGCGAGCGCGGCGGCCCGGGTGTTCGGGGCCGCCGTCGGCGGTGACGCTCACTTGCCAGGTGTGCCGATCCGCCGAACGATGGTGGAGTGGATATCGAATCGGTGGCCGACCCGGAGTCGGGGGAGGCCGAACTGGTGGCGCGGGCCGTGGCGGGCGAGCGTGCGGCGGTGACGGAAGTGGCTCGTCTGCTGCAGGATCCGCTGTACCGGCTGGCGCTGCGCATGACCGGCCGCGTGCCGGACGCCGAGGATGCCACCCAGGAGATCCTGTTGCGCGTGCTGGAGCGGCTCGGCACCTGGCGCGGTGAGGCCAGGCTGTCGACCTGGGCCTACCGCATCGGGGTGAACTACCTGCTGAACCTGCGCCGCCGCAGCCCCCAGGAGGCCGCGCAGGTCTCGCTCGACGACTTCGCCGCGGATCTGCGCAACGGGCTGGCTGCCGACGACTACCGGGGACCCGAGGCGACCGTGCTCACCCACGAGGTCAGGCTCAACTGCAGCCAGGGCATGCTGCAGTGCCTGAGCCGGGACGAGCGCGTCGCCTTTGTGCTGCACGACGTCTTCGAGCTCGGCTCGGACGAGGCGGCCTGGATCACCGACACCACCCCGGCCGCGCATCGCAAGCGTCTGGAACGGGCCCGCAAACGCCTCGGCAACTTCGTGAACTCCGCCTGCGGCCTGGTCGACCCGAAGGCCCCGTGTCGCTGTGCCCGCCGCGTCGAGCGCGCCGTCGAGCTCGGCCGCATCGATCCGCGCCGCCCGGCCTATGCCACCCACCCGGTCACCGCCGGTGGCCGCACCACGGCGGAAGCCGAACAGCAGATGATCCGGCTGCACGACACGGCCGCGATATTTCGCGCACATCCGGACTATGCCGCACCCGAGGCGCGCAGGGATGCCGTCGCCGCCCTGCTCGGCTCGGGGCGTTTCCCCATGTTGAACCGGCCGCGCGACTGAATCCCGCGCGCGGCGGACGAGTGACCCGAGACCGGGTATGCCGGCCGAAGAGGAAGGCAGGTGCGAGATGAGCCGAACCGATATCGTGCGAGAGCTGCTCGATCGCGCGGGCACCAGCTACGCGCGGCGGGCCGGCATCGAGCCGGCCGACAAGCCCGCGCCTCTGTTCCAATTGCTGATGCTCGCCGAGTTGCTGAGCATCCGGATTTCCTCGGAGATCGCGCTGCGCGCGGTCAGGGAGCTGATCGCTTCCGGGTACACCACCCCGCGGCACGTCGCGGCGGCCGACTGGCAGGACCTCGTCGACGCGCTCGGCCGCGGTCATTACAGGCGCTACGACGAGTCCACAGCCACCCGTCTGGGCGAAAACTCGACGCTGCTGCTCGAGCGTTATCACGGCGATCTGCGGCGGTTGGCGAAGGAGGCCGACGGCGATCCGGGCCGTCTGGCCGAACTGTTGCAGCAGTTCAAGGGCATCGGCCCGGTCGGCGCGGACATCTTCCTGCGGGAGATCCAAGACGTCTGGACCTGGGTGCGGCCACACTTCGACGACCGGGCCAGGCAGGGCGCCAGGCGGCTCGGGCTACCCGACGATCCGGCGAGTCTGGACCGGCTGAGCTCGCCGGGCCACGATGCCGAATTCGCCGCCGCGCTGGTCCGCGTCACCCTGGACCGCGATCTGGCCGACACGGTGCTGGCTGCGGCCGGATAGTGCGCGGCCGGTCCGGACCCTCGTCGAGGCGGTCCGGGCCCCGCCGGCCGCCGCTCACCGATCCGGACCCGGCGCCGTTGCGGGATCGATGTGACGCGGACCACTGCTGACCAGGTGGTTTCCGGCGATTCGGTCACCTGGTGGAAAATTCTTCGGCCGTTCGGGAATGGACGAGACGTGCCGCTCGTTGAGCTGATCGACGCAAGATTGAGCGCGTGAGACTCAAGTTTATGTTTGACTCGTACCCCTCGCGGGTGCAGGATTGAGTCGACCACGCTCAGTGTTGCGCAGGACCGTGCTCCAGGCGGTGTTCGGGGTGAGGTCCGGTGGCCGCCGCCCGGCGGCCACGGCAGGCATTTGCCCTGCATCGACACATATACGTTCGTCATACAGGAGGAATCACAATGGCTCGTGCGGTCGGTATCGACCTCGGGACCACGAACTCTGTCGTCGCCATTCTCGAAGGCGGCGAACCGGTCGTTGTCGCCAACTCGGAGGGATCGCGGACCACTCCGTCGATCGTCGCGTTCGCGAAGAACGGCGAGGTGCTGGTCGGCCAGCCGGCGAAGAACCAGGCGGTCACCAACGTCGATCGCACCATCCGCTCGGTCAAGCGCCACATCGGCACGGACTGGAACGTCGACATCGACGGCAAGAAGTACACCCCGCAGGAGATCAGCGCGCGCGTGCTGATGAAGCTCAAGCGGGACGCGGAGGCCTACCTCGGTGAGGAGATCACCGACGCGGTCATCACCGTCCCGGCGTACTTCGAGGACGCGCAGCGCCAGGCCACCAAGGAGGCCGGCCAGATCGCGGGCCTGAACGTTCTGCGCATCGTCAACGAGCCCACCGCCGCGGCCCTGGCCTACGGCCTGGACAAGGGCGACAAGGAGCAGACCATCCTGGTCTTCGACCTCGGTGGTGGCACCTTCGACGTCTCGCTGCTGGAGATCGGCGAGGGCGTCGTCGAGGTCCGCGCGACCTCCGGTGACAACCACCTCGGTGGTGACGACTGGGACGAGCGCGTTGTGCAGTGGCTGGTCGACAAGTTCAAGGGCACCAGCGGCATCGACCTGACCAAGGACAAGATGGCGATGCAGCGGCTGCGCGAGGCCGCGGAGAAGGCGAAGATCGAGCTGAGCTCCTCGCAGAGCACCTCGATCAACCTGCCCTACATCACCGTCGACGCGGACAAGAACCCGCTGTTCCTGGACGAGCAGCTCACGCGCTCGGAGTTCCAGAAGATCACCTCCGATCTGCTGGACCGCACCCGGCAGCCGTTCCAGTCGGTCATCAAGGACGCCGGCATCTCGGTCTCCAACATCGATCACGTTGTGCTCGTTGGTGGTTCGACCCGTATGCCCGCCGTTTCCGAGCTGGTCAAGGAACTGACCGGCGGCCAGGAGCCGAACAAGGGCGTGAACCCGGACGAGGTCGTCGCCGTCGGCGCCGCCCTGCAGGCCGGCGTGCTCAAGGGCGAGGTCAAGGACGTCCTGCTGCTCGATGTGACCCCGCTGTCGCTGGGCATCGAGACCAAGGGCGGGGTGATGACCAAGCTCATCGAGCGCAACACCACCATCCCGACCAAGCGCTCGGAGACCTTCACCACCGCGGACGACAACCAGCCCTCGGTGCAGATCCAGGTGTTCCAGGGCGAGCGCGAGATCGCCTCGCACAACAAGCTGCTGGGCTCCTTCGAGCTGACCGGCCTCCCGCCGGCCCCGCGCGGCGTGCCGCAGATCGAGGTCACCTTCGACATCGACGCCAACGGCATCGTGCACGTCACCGCGAAGGACAAGGGCACCGGCAAGGAGAACAAGATCAAGATCCAGGACGGCTCCGGCCTGTCCAAGGAGGAGATCGACCGGATGGTCAAGGACGCCGAGGCGCACGCGGCCGAGGACAAGACGCGTCGCGAGGAGGCCGAGACCCGCAACCAGGCCGAGTCCCTGGTGCACCAGACCGAGAAGTTCATCAAGGACAACGAGGACAAGGTGCCCGCGGACATCAAGGGCAAGGTCGAGGAGGCCATCGCCGGCGCCAACGAGGCGCTGAAGGGCACCGACATCGCGGCCATCAAGACCGCGGTGGAGAAGCTGGCCACCGAGTCGCAGGCCCTGGGCCAGGCGATCTACGAGGCCTCCGCGGCCGGCGACGCCTCCGACGGCGCCGCGGGATTCGGCGGAGCGGCCGGCGCCACCGGCCAGACCGCCCCGCAGTCCGATGACACGGTCGTGGACGCCGAGGTCGTCGAAGAGCCGGAGAAGAAGTGACAGAACACGGCGCCGGGCCGATCGATCCGCAAGGCCCGGAACAGGAACCGATCACGATCTTCGACAATCGCAAGGTCGATCCGGTCACCGGTGAGGTTCGCGAGGCCGCGGCGGCCGATGCCGCCGCGGCCCCCGCGCCGGAGCCCGCGCCGTCCGGCGACGATTCCGTCGCCGCCGAACTGGCCGAGCGCACAGCCGATCTGCAGCGGCTGACTGCCGAGTACGCCAACTACCGCCGACGCGTCGAGCGCGACCGCAAGGCCGCGATCGACACCGCCAAGTCCGCGGTGGTCACCGAATTGCTCGGTGTGCTCGACGATCTGGATCGTGCCCGGGCCCACGGCGACCTGGAGTCCGGCCCGCTGAAGTCGGTGGCGGACAAGCTCGCCGAGGCCCTGCAGAAGCAGGGGCTCGAGCAGTTCGGCATGGAGGGCGAGCCCTTCGACCCGACCTTGCACGAGGCCGTGCAGCACGAGGGCGAGGGTCACGATCCGGTGATCGGAGTCGTGATGCGCAAGGGTTACCGGTTCGGTGACCGCGTGCTGCGGCACGCGCTTGTCGGAGTCACCGACGGGGTAACGGATCTGGTGACGGGTTCACCGAACGTTGGCGCCGATGGCGACGACATCTGAGCAGCAGCAGAGATCTATAGAACCCGACTCGGGCGGTGGGGCGGGAGAATGTGTAGAGCACAGAAAGGAGGAGATGCCCCGTGAATCGTGAGTGGCTCGAAAAGGACTTCTACAAAGAGCTGGGTGTTTCCTCCGGTGCCTCCCCGGACGAGATCAAGAAGGCCTACCGCAAGCTGGCCCGTGACCTGCACCCGGACAAGAACCCGGGTGATGCCAAGGCCGAGGAGCGGTTCAAGGCTGTCAGCGAGGCGCATGCCGTGCTGTCGGATCCGGAAAAGCGCTCGGAGTACGACGAGGCCCGGCGGCTGTTCGCCAGCGGTGGCTTCCCGCGGGGCGGGGGTTTCTCGCCCGGCGGCGGCTACACGCAGGGTGGATTCAACGAGTTCAACCTGGGCGACATCTTCGGCGGCGCGCAGACCGCCGGCGGCGATGGCGGCCTGGGCGACATCCTGGGCGGCCTGTTCAACCGCGGCGGCACGCGCACCTCGTCGCGTCCGCGTCGGGGCAGCGATGTCGAGACCGAGACGACCCTGGGCTTCCGCGAGGCCGCCCAGGGCGTGACGGTCCCGCTGCGGATGACCAGTCCGTCGCCGTGCACCACCTGTCACGGCAGCGGCGCCAAGCCCGGCACGAGTCCGCGGGTCTGCCCGCACTGCAACGGAACCGGCGTCATCAGCCGGAACCAGGGTGCGTTCGGATTCAGCGAGCCGTGCGAGGACTGCCGTGGCACGGGGTCGATCATCGACGACCCGTGCGTGGACTGCCGCGGCACCGGCATCCAGAACCGGACCCGCACCATTACGGTGCGGATCCCGCCGGGGGTGCGCGACGGCCAGCGAATTCGCCTGGCGGGTCAGGGCGAGGCGGGCCTGCGCGGCGCGCCCGCGGGTGACCTGTTCGTCACCGTGCACGTCGGCCAGGACAAGGTCTTCGGCCGCAACGGCGACGATCTGACCCTGGTGCTGCCGGTCAGCTACAGCGAACTGGTGCTCGGCACAACGGTTTCCGTGCCGACGCTGGAGGGCCGCGTCGGGGTGAAGGTGCCCGCGGGCACCGCCGACGGCCGCACCCTGCGCGTGCGCGGGCGCGGTGTGCCCAAGCGCACCGGCGGCGCCGGCGACCTGCTGGTCACGGTCAAGGTGGCGGTGCCGCCCAAGCTGGACGACAATGCCACCGAGGCGCTACGGCAGTATGCGGAGGCGGAGAAGGCCGCCGGGTTCGATCCGCGAGCTGGATGGGCAGGTGCGTAATGTCCGGTCACGCAGGGGCTCCGCCCCCACCCGGTGAAGACAGGGGTCGAGCGAGCGCCGAGTACTTCGTGATCTCGGTTGCCGCCCAGCTGGCCGGAATGCACGCGCAGACGCTGCGCACCTACGACCGGCTGGGTCTGGTGACGCCGCACCGCACCTCGGGCGGCGGTCGGCGCTATTCGAATCGGGACGTGGAGCTGCTGCGCGAGGTGCAGCGGCTGTCCCAGGACGAGGGCGTCAACCTGGCCGGTATCAAGCGGATCATCGACCTGACCAATCAGGTCGAGGCGCTGCAGGAGCGGGTGGGCGAGCTGACGGCCGAGGTCGAGCGGCTGCGCTCGGCCTACCGGCCCGATCTCACCCCGCCGCAACGCAGTACGGCCCTGGTGGTGTGGCAGCCGCGCAACAAGCGCCGGTAACCGGCGAAACATCCACCGAGACAGCGCCCCTGGATCCCAGGGGCGCTGTCTTCGTATCGGCGGTGCAGGACGATGAGGCCGGCCAACGCGCGGACCGAACCGAATCGCCCAGGGACCGCAGCCGAATCCGTCTACGCTGGAACTATGCGATCCCGGTTTCGAAGGTCCGTCCTCGCCGCGCTCGCCGCCGCGGCATCGACCGTCTTGATGTGTCCACCGGCTCCGGCCGCCCCGCCGATGCGGCCGGCCGCGGGCCTCCCGTCGCTCGGCCCCGGATTTCTCTGGGGCGTGTCCACCTCCGGCTTCCAGTCGGAGGGGCATGCGCCCGACAGCAATTGGACGCGTTACGTCGCCGCGAACCCCGCCTACGACAGACTGCAGGACTCGGTCGACTTCTACGACCGCTACGACTCGGACATCCACGCGGCCGCGGCGATGGGGGTGCGGGTATTCCGGATCTCGATCGAATGGGCCCGGCTCGAGCCCGCGCCGGGAGTGTGGGACGAGGGCGCGTTCCGCCACTACGACGCGGTCGTCGCGAGCATCGAAGGGGCCGGGATGCGGCCGATGATCACGCTGGACCACTGGGTGTACCCGGGCTGGGAGGCCGGCCGGGGCGGCTGGCGCGCTGCGGGCATGGTCGGCGACTGGCTGGACAACGCGCGCAGGGTCGTCGACCGCTACCGGTCGCGTAATCCGCTGTGGGTCACCGTGAACGAGCCGGTCGCCTACGCCGAGCAGGAGGCCCGGCACGGCGCCGCGGACCCGAACCGGATGCTGGACCGAATCGCGCAGGTGCACAACGCCATCTACGACTACATCCACCAGGTGCAGCCCGGCGCACAGGTCACCAGCAACCTCGGCTACGCCGCCGGTGAGGAGGCACGGGTCAACGGTGGGATCGTCGACCGCATCGCGAACCGGCTCGACTATGTCGGGATCGACTACTACTTCGCCTACGATCCGGCCTCGGCGTTCCTCGACGGCATCTCGCAAGCCACCGGGTCGGCGATACCCAGCATCTCGAGCGCGCGGCTGTCGGATCTGCCGGTGCGTCCCGAGGGGATTTACTATGCGCTGCAATACTATTCGCGACGGTTCCCGGGAAAGCCGCTCTACATCGTCGAGAACGGCCTGCCGACCGACAACGGCCGCCCGCGCGCGGACGGCTACAGCCGCAGTGATCACCTGCGCGACACCGTGTTCTGGCTGCAGCGTGCCAAGGCCGACGGCATGAACGTCATCGGCTACAACTACTGGAGTCTCACCGACAACTACGAATGGGGCAGCTACGCACCCCGATTCGGCCTCTACACCGTGGATGTCCGGACCGACCCCACGCTCACCCGTCGCCCCACCGACGCCGTCGGAACCTACAATCAGCTCATTGCCGCGGGCGGCGTCCCGCCCGGCTACCGGCCGGTCCGCGCCCCGTCCCTGTGCATCCTGGTCGATCCACCCGCCAGCTGCCTTTCCGCGGTCGGTGGGCCGTAACCCCAACGGGCGCACCGCTCACGCAATACGCGCACGAACTCCGGGATGCCGGCCTCCCGCACCTCGTGTAATACCGGGCCGAGGTAGACGGCGGCAGGCTCACCCGGGCGCGCGGGCCGCGTGACCGCTATTCGAAGGTCTGACCGAGATGCGCTCGGCTATCGGGGAAATCGCCATCGTGGTACCGGATCGGGCGCTGAGGTAGTTCGCCGCGTGATGGGCCGGCCGGTCGTCCTCGTGCGCGCGGTTCGCAGGACTGCGTTTTGTTGCGAGATATGTGCTGTGCTTGCAGATGGAAGAGATACACAGCGCGGGTGAGACATTCGTGCCGAAGTTGTCTCGAGGTGGCTCGAAGCTTGCCAGCCGCGCGTGCCGAGCGGAGGGGCGGGGTCGCGGTCCGAGCTCTCGGCGGTTGCAGGATGATCGCTGCAAACGTGAGGCTTGCAAAATGAATACTGGTATTTCGCTGAGGGTTTGGCCGCTATCACCCGGCGTGTCCCTGGTAAACGGTCTGTTTCCATGGGGCTATACGCGCCCTATCCTGGTTTTTGGGGAATTACATTCCCGTTGTTTAGACGACCAGTTCCGTT
Source organism: Nocardia sp. GP40 (assembly GCF_050434125.1). Classification (NCBI taxonomy): domain Bacteria; kingdom Bacillati; phylum Actinomycetota; class Actinomycetes; order Mycobacteriales; family Nocardiaceae; genus Nocardia; species Nocardia sp. GP40. The sequence goes on from NZ_JBNPVW010000002.1 coordinate 838,711, forward strand.
GCTGGCAAACCTCGCCTACACTCGGTCTCCATCGGCTGCTGTCGATTGACCGCCAGTGCACCACCCGCGGCCAGGCTCTTGCTCGAGTGTGAAATGGGGTTGTGAGACAAATGGATTCGCAGACCATCGCATTGATAAGAACGACGTTCAAGGCGGTTGCTGCGAATGAGTCGGGGCCCGAAAATCTGGCCCGCTCGTTCTACGCGATCTTGTTCACCGAGCACCCGCACATCCGTGACTTCTTCCCCGCGGCCCTGGAGGCCCAGCGCGACCGGCTGGTCAAGGCGATCGGCTACGTCGTCGACGAACTCGAAGATCCGGACAAGCTGCTGCCCTTTCTCGCGCAGCTCGGCCGCGATCACCGCAAGTACGGTGTTACCGCGGAACACTATGCGGCCGTGGGGAAATCGTTGACCGTCGCGCTGCGCGCCAATGCGGGCACCGAGCTGTGGACCGACGACGTCGATCGCGCCTGGGACGAGGCCGTCGAGCTGATCGCCGGAACCATGATGGCCGCCGCCGAGCAGGAGGACACGCCGCCGGTGTGGACCGGCACGGTGATCGAGCGCCGCGAGACGCTCAGCAATCTGGCCATCGTGCGGCTGCAGCTGGATCAGCCGATGCGGTACGCCGCCGGTCAGTACATGAGCGTGCAGATTCCCGCGCGCCCGCGGATGTGGCGGTACCTGTCCCCGGCTGTTCCCTCCAATGACAACGGGGAGATCGAGTTTCACATCCGCAGCGTCACCGGCGGCTGGGTCAGCCCGGCGATGATGCGCACCGCGGTCGGCGATCAGTGGCTGCTGGGCTCGCCGCTGGGCGGGCTCGGCGTCCCGCGCAACACCCGCCGCAAGATGCTGATGGTCGGCTGTGGCACCGGAATCGCCCCGCTGCGTGCACAACTCATGGCGATGACGCAGCGGCGATCCAACCCGAAGGTGCATCTGTTCGTCGGCGGGCATCATCCCTGCGACCTGTACGACCTGGAGATGCTGAGCTCGCTGGCCGTGGCCAACAAGTGGCTGACCGTCACGCCCGTCGCCGAGAGCAATGAAAACCCCTGGTGGTACCTCGATTCCGGGGAACCCTCGCGCGAGCTGCCGGGCCTGGACCCGCGCCGGGTCGGCCAGATCGGCAGGGTGGTGGCGAGCTACGGGCCCTGGGCGGACCGGGACGTGCAGATCGTCGGTTCGCCGTCGATGGTGCAGACCACCAAGTTCCGGCTGATGGCCGCGGGCACCCCGGGTGCCAGCATCCGGCACGACCCGTTGTTCTGAGGGGAGGATGTGTTCCGGCAGAGGTGATTCCGCCGTTTCCGCGAAGGTCCGGGACTGAGCGCGAGCCTCGTACGACGGCCCGATACGCATCACGTCGAGCTGCTCCGCCAGGCCTCGCTCAGCGAAAGCCCACTGTCCTGTCTATAACCCCCCTCAGGCGGCGGTTTCGCCTTCTACGCCACCGGTCCGGGACCGGGACGCATACCGATGTGGGACCGGCTACTTAGGTATTCACGCTACTTCGAGACGGGACGAGGGAACCGTCGAGGAGGTGCGCTGGTCGTGGTGTGTTGTCTGTTGCTGGGGGGATTGATGCTCCTCGGGCCCGAGGTCCGGAACGTGTGGCGAACGGTTCGGGGCCGCAGTGCGTCCCGTCCCGTTCGTGCGGTGCTCGCCGAGGTCGGCGTCGCCCCGGAACTGGTTGTCTCCCGAGTCGCGGAGGCGTTATGAGCTCGGCGGTCGATACGAGCGCGGTAGTCGAGGGTAGCTCCGCGCCTCGCCTGCGAGGACCGCTGGTCTCGCGGTGGTGGACGCGCACCGTGTCCGTGGTTGTGGTGGTGTGGGTGGTCGCGGCGGTAGCCCCCGCCGCGCTGGGGCTCTCGATCCCCTGGCGTGCCTTCGGCGCCGGACTGATCGTCCCCGGTGCCGGGCTGCTGGTCGCGATGCCTTCGCCGCACGATCACTTCGGCGCGGCGATGATCGCCGGGCATGCCGTACTCATTGCCGTGGAGATCTGCCTGGCCGGATTGGCGCTGCGCGGCCATCGGGCATTGGCGGCCGTGGGTGTTGTGGTCCTGTTGTCGCTGTTGGCCGTCGGTGTGTGGATCGCGCCCGCCGTTGTTGTCCTCGTCAGCCACGTCATGGCCTTCTTCGGGGTCCTGCTCGCCGCCGGCTGGGCGTACATGTTCCGGTCCATCGCGCGTTCGGACTATGTAACCCTGCCCGCGATCGTGGTCGTGTCCGCGGCGGTCGGCGCCGGGCTCGCCGGGTACCACGGCGACATGGCCGGTGGTGACATGGCCGGCTCACTGTCCTGGTTCGGCTGGGCCGCACTGCTGATCGCGCTCGGCGGCACCGCCGCGGGCATGATCCGCGAACTGGTCCGGCACAAGGCCGCCCAGCGCGTCGGCGCCGAGCGCGCACAGTTCCTCCGGGAACGGCAGACCCCGGCACGCACCAACCCGGTGCCGCTGCGCCAGCCCGCCACCGCGCCGGTGGTGTCGGAGGCGACTCCGGATCAGCTCGCCCTGACCCGTCATCTGCTCAGCATTGCCATGCAGCCGCTGGAGGACTGGCACGGCTTCGACGACGAGGGCCCGGGGCCGCTGCAGCAGTACCGATACCAGCTCAACGCGCTGGGCTGGGCGCTGTCGATGTACAACTACGCGCACACCCCGGCTCTGGCCGGTCCGCTGCACACCGCGCAGCGCAACTTGATCGACCGTATGCAGGACACCAAGGTCTGGGGCTACTGGTACTGGGAAAACCTGTTGGGCAACTGGGACATCCGGCGTCGCAGCGACCCGATCGACGTCCCGCAGAACATCATGTTCACCGGATACCTCAACCTGCAGCTCGGCATGTTCGAACAGGCCACCGGCGACCTGCGCTACCGCGACCCGGCCGCGCTCGAGTTCCGGTGGTCGCGGGATCGCTCGGTCGCCTACGGCCGCGACGCGATCAACGACATCGTCCTGCGCAACTTCGGCGGTGAGCTGTGCCTGTGGCCGTGCGAGCCGGTCCCGGTCGGCCGCTCGCGCACCCGGGGGCTGGTCTTCCCCTACTGCAACGCGGTCAGCGCGGCCGGCCTGGCCATCTCGGACGCGCTGTACGGCACCGGGCACGCCGCCGAGCTGGCGCCGCGCCTACGCCATGCCCTCGAGACCGAATTCACCGCCGCGGACGGCGATATCGTCACCTTCCTCGTCTCCGGCCTGGGACTGACCGCCCGGGCCTTCCGCGGACCGACCACGACGGCGGGCATCTCGGCGTTCCTGGTCACGCTGCTACCCGAACTCGGTTGGCGCGCCTGGGAAATCCTGCGCCGGGACTGGCTGGAAACCGGCCGCTACCTCGAATCCGGTTCGGCCGGTAAGGAATCCCCGACCGCCGAGGACTGGGGCTCGCGCTCGGCGACCAACGCGGAATCGCTCGCCGCAGCGATGCTGCTGGCCAACGAATTCGGCGATCAGGACTGGCACGCGGAGCTGTGGCGCGCGGCGGTCGATCAGCTGGGCTTCGTCGAATCCGCGGACCGGCCCGGCGTCCGGGATTTCCGGGCTGCCTCGGTGCACGCGAACGGCATGCTCGGGATGGGCGGGCTTGGACGCCCGTTCGCGTTCTCCGACATGATGTCCGCCCCGCGCCCCCGGTCCTGGGACCTGGGCCCGCGGATCGTCGAGGTGCCGTATCCGGACGTGATGGTCGCCCGTGCCGTCACCGACGGCACGGGTCTGGACGCCGTCCTGCGGCCGGGCCTGCAGCCCGGGCGATTCGGGCTCGTGCTGGACGGGCTGCAGCCCGGGCGGACCTATGTCGCGCACGGCGCCCACGAACCCTCGATCCGCGCCGACGATCACGGCGCCGCCCGCATCGTCGTCGACCTGCACGACCGGACTGTGATCGAATTGAGGCCGGTGTGACCGAGCGCAGCGAGGGCACCATGACACAGCCAGCCCCGGGCACGGCGGAGCCGAGCGCCAGCGAGGTGGAGCCGTGACAGATTCGCCGATCGCCAGTGCTGGCCAGCGAGTGGCGCTGTACTCGTCCGAGTTCGCCGCCGATCCGCACGCCAGCTATCGCCGGATGCGGGAGACCTACGGCTCGCTCGTGCCGGTGGAGCTGTCCCCGGGCGTGCCCGCGACGCTGGTCATCGGCTACCGGGCGGCCGTGCGCATCACATGCACGACCCCGATCACTTCCCGGCCGATACGCGCCGGTGGCAGCAGAGCATTCCCGACGAGTGCCCGGTGAAGCCCCTGATGGAGTGGCGTCCCAACGCCATTCGCAGCGCCGGCGCCGAGCACACGCGCTACCGGCGCGCCAACGTCGCCGCCATCGAGGCCGTCGACCTGTAGGGCACGACGCGCGTGGCTTCGGGCCCGCGTGGGGTGTGGGCGGCGGTGAACACCACCGTCTGCCCGTCCACCAGGGTCTTGAACCCGCAGACCTCGATCACCTGGTGGTCGACGAACACTGCGGGGCCGGTGTCGGGGGTCAGGAACCCGAAGCCCTTCTCGGTGTTGAACCAGGCGACCTGCCCGTGTTGCCAGCGCGCCGGTTCTTCCTGCTCGCGGGTGCGTGGGTGGTGCCGTGTGGTCGCGGTGCGGGCCGACCCGCCCGGGGTGCTGTGGTGGTCAGTGGGCGGGGCCGTAGTCGGAGTCGTCGTCGCGGTCGTCATCGAGGTCCAGTGGGGTGATCCAGGCTTGGTCGATACGGTCGGTGAGGTCGGCGGGGTCGATCACCGCGCGCACTGCTTCGGGCGGCGGGCGCAGCACGGTGGTGTCCAGGCCGATGTGGCGGTCGTCCTCGCGGACGAGGATGTTCTGTTGGGCGCGGTCGAAGTCGCTGCCTGCCGGGGTGGCGGGCCAGGTGCTCATCACGATGAGTCCCCTTCCTTAAGTCGGAAAGGCCGGGTGAGCCCGGAAGTCCTGGGCGCTGACCGGGCTCACCCGTCGGCGGATGGATTGTGAACGTGAGGTTGTCGTGGTGCTCCCGCGCGGGACGCGGCTCGTGCCTGCCTGCAGATGCCACCCACAGTGGCTGTGCACGCGCTGGACGTGGTGTCCGGCGGCTGGTGCCGGTGTGCAGGTCCTTGCCGGCCGGGCCGCCGTCCCGATCGCGCGGAAGCGCTTGGTGTTCGAGAACGGTTCGTGTGGTTTGCGTTGTTGACGGGCATCACCTCGCTCTCACTGCTCATCGGGTACCGAGACCGGCCGCCGCGCCCTTGAGGGGTGGGGCGCGCTGGCGGGCCGGCTCGGCGCCCGGTCGGCGGCCGCGGAGCCGGGTGGCCCGCTGCCGCCGGCGCTGGCCGGGCCGTGGCCGGCGCATGTGAGGCTCGCGCGGTGGCAGGGGCCACCACCGGGCCCGGGCCTCACACAGCACCTGGTCGACCTCGGCGAACAACGCCTCGAGATCCGGATCGAGTTCCAGCAACCGGGCCTCGGGCCACGACAGCTCCGCGACGGTCTCGGCCGGTGAGAGACCGATCGCGTACATCCTCGCGGGTGCCATCACAGGATCCTGCCGTGATGCCGCGCGGGTCAGGCGTTGATCGCCTGGCGTTCGTCGTGGCGGGTGATCTCGATCTTGCGGGGTTTGGCTTTCTCCGCGACCGGGATCACCAGGCGCAGTACCCCGTCGCGGTATTCGGCGCGGATGGCGTCGGTGTCGAGGTTCTCTCCCAGGAATAGCTGGCGGGAGAACACTCCGCGGGTGCGTTCCGCGGCGATCATGCTCCGGCCCTGATCCAGTTCCGGCCGCGAGGCCTTCACGGTCACCACGTTGCGCTCGATATCCAGATCGAGGGATTCGGGGTCGATGCCGGGCAGGTCGAGTTCGGCGAAGAACTCATCGCCCTCGCGCCAGGCGTCCATCGGCATGACCGCCGGGCGGGCCGGGGTGCCGAACACCTGCTGGGTCAAACGATCCAGATCCCGGAAGGGGTCGGTGCGCATCAACATGGTCGCCACCTCCACTCACTCCAATCTCGATGTCGGTTCAGATAACCTCTGTCATTTGACTTAGATTTGTTTTAGCACTCTAGCTAGGTGAGTGCAAGCATCGTGGCAAGGTAATCTGGAGGCAGCGAGAGAGGAACACACATGTTGCCTGATCGGAACAACCACCCGCCCGGGTCTGGGCGCGGTCACCGGCCCGGGCCGGGCCAGGCGGTGTACGGGATCTCGGTGGCCGCTGAGCTGTCCGGGATGGGAACGCATTCGCTGCGCCTGTACGAGCAGCACGGGCTGCTCACCCCCGCGCGCAGTACCGGGGGGACCCGCCGCTACAGCGATGACGACGTGGCACGCCTCGCGCGCATCGCCATCCTGGCCGGGCAAGGGGTCAACCTCGCCGCGATCGCGCGCATCCTGGACCTCGAAGACGCCAACACCGAACTGCGCGACACCAACGCCGCACTCACCGCCGAACGCGACCAGCTCCGCGACCACCGCGATCGGTCATGACCGGCACCTCCGCTCCCGCGCGGCCAGACACCACCGGTGTCGGAACGTCCGAACAGATCCGCTCGGTCCTCGACGACATCGCCCGAGACCTCCAGACCTTGCGCCAGATCGAAAGAATCCAGCAGCAGCACCAGGTCACGCTCGCCTCGACCGAGGTCGTGGCCGCCCACCTGCGCGCCGGGATCGAAGCGCTGCAGGCGATTTGCAGCACGTAACACGACCTCACCAATGAGCCGCGTTCCGGCACCGGGAACAGCTGCTACACCATATCCGCCCGATCCTCGGCAGCATTCCCGGCTGACCTGCGGCGGTGTCAGAACAGGGTGTCGCGCAACGGGCGTGCGGAGAAGAAGGGGTCAGAACAGCACGCCCTGTTGCCCGCCCGGCTTGAGGTAGCGCCATTCGATGCGGGTGATCTCGCTGCCCGGGGTGCAACCTCCAGGTGCGGGAGCTGACCTTGTTCGACATAGCGGCCCGCTGACGAACGCCACCCGGCGCTACCCCGCGGACACCCGGACCGCGAGCCCGGTGCGGCTTTGGGCGAGCCCACCGGATCCGGTGCCGCTCTGCGCGAAGGGACACATTCAGCGGCGCCGGGTGCGCATTCCAGCATGCGCAACTGCGGCGATCATCCACTGCCCTTTCGGGCTCGAGGGGCCGAACGGCCTGAATCGGACGCGAGCGGGATCAAAGAACGGTCAGAGCTTGCTCAGAGCCACCAGCGGAACTCCCCTCCGCCCCCCGATAGCGGGAATCGCCGCAGGACTGAGGGTCAGGGACGAGGCTTCTGCCCGCTTTTAGGCTGGATCGGTTGATCGCACACGTACCACTTCCGGCACGAGAAGGGGCTATACGTTGATTCACAAAATCGCGACCGCCGCCGCGGTCGGCATACTGTCCGTCTTCCTGTCCGCAGGCGTGGCCACCGCCCAGGTGTTGGACCCGGGATCGGGAGAAGGGCGAGTGGGGAAGCAAACCGCTCCGGAGTCCGGCAAGACCTTGGCCCAAGCCGAGAAGCCTGCACCGATGAGCGCGACCGTTGATGATCGCACCGGCAAGGCCCGTGACGAACGGCACGACACAGGCAGGTTGCTCAGTGGTGCCACGGGCACCGACTACAGGAATCGGGCTGGTGCTGTCGAACCCGTGCAGATCTTCGACCCGCAGAGTTCTGATGATGGCGGCAGCGCGGGTGGTGCCGACAACGAGGACAAGGGTGAAGGCAAGGGCAAAGGTAAGGGCAAGGGCAAAGGTAAGGGGGGCAAGGGCAAGGACAGAGACGAGAACTCGGGCGAACACTGAATAAGTAGCATCCATCTGCTGGTCGGAGTCCGGTCCTGTTGGATGCGGTTACCACCGCGCAGGCCTTCTGCTGCCGGGTGCGGTTCGTGCCCGAGTGGCACGAGAGCTGGGCGCGCTGGGTTTTCGATGCTGTCGCCGGGACCGGGCTCGGCCTGGCCATGATCGGCAACGGGCTGCGCCTGGGTGGCCACCTGCACCAGCTGCACCCCGCGGCGGCGGTACTCGTGACCGGCATACCCAAGGCCTGTCTGCTGCTGTCCGTCGCCATGGCCGCGGCCTTCACCCAGGCGAAGGCGCCCGGATTGCCGGCGCTGCCGCCGGGCATACCGGTGCCCGGGAACGCGCCCGCGTCGACGGTCACTCCGCCGGCCGAATCCGAACCGTCCGTGAACAGCTGACCCCGCGCCGAACGTGGCGGCTCGTCGAACCGGCGAGCCGCCCTGTCGTTTTGGGGTAGACGCCAGCGCCACAGTCCCGAACCTGACGACGCGCGGCCATCTGGGTTCCTGCCTGCCACTTTCCTGACACCTGTCCGGCAAGTTCTAGAGCTGCCACCTCCACCGGCGAACAGGTCCGTAGCGGTGAGCAAGGGGGTACCGGTTTCCGCCCAGCCTTTCCGCGCGGGGGTGTGCACGGTGACTCGTCGGCCGGTAGTGGCAAGCTTTTCCCCATGGCTGATGCCGATTTGCTCCGCGATCTTCGAGACCGTGTCGGAGATCGAGCACGAACCCCTGGCGGGGTTGCTGAGGAAGTGCCTCATGCTCGGTGCCGTTACCGGGTCCGACGACTTGAGGTTGTGGGCTTCGCGGAAACTCAAGGGCTACGGAGACAACGACCCGCTGCCGGCGTATCGAATGTTGGCGGCACCGCTCTATGTCGAGGTCAGCGCGGGCCCTTATAGGGAAACCAAGCAGCTCAGCCGATTCTCTGTTCCCGCTGACCTGCGTGAGTACGTACCCGAAAAGCTGTGCATCACCGATCCTGTCGAGAAGCTGGCGGTTATGGCGGGCTCCAGCGACGAACCCATCACGATGGGGTTGTCGGGGTTTCCGATCCTCGCCGCCGAGTGGACCAAGCTGTTGGAGTGGCCAACGGCCGTGCGGCGCATCTACTTCCAGGTATTGACGCCTACATTGGTGGGGTTGCTCGGAACCGTGCGTACCGCTCTCCTGGAAATGGTGATGGACATGACGAAGGATCTGCCTCTCGACGAGCTGCCCTCCCGCGGGCAAGCTGATGCTGCCGTTCAGGTGCACGTCAACGGTGGCACGAGCGACCAGTACCACATGCACGTCGGCAACAACTCCGGCATCGTCGGCCAAGGGCCTGGGTTGGTCCAAACCCAGCACAACATCAACAGTTGCGCGGGAGCTCGGATGATGGACACGCGGTCAGCTGATGGTCGGCAGCGTTGAGAACGGTGCCAGGAGCAGGTCGGTCAGGCGCGCTGCTGCGTGCTGGTCGCCGTCGAGGTGTAGATCGCCGGAACCGACCGCGTCGGCCAGGGTGCGTCGGCCGGCGCACACGGCCCGCAAGGTGTCGATGTCGATGGTGAGCGTTGCGTCGGGTCGCTCCGCGCGCCCGCGGCCGACCTGAACGGAGCCGTCGGTGACTTCGGCAACGTAGGTGTCGGCGCCGACGCGGAACTCGTAGGTGCCGTGGAGTTCGTCGGCACGCGCTGGGTCGAAACCGGCCTTGATGCCGAGCAGCAGCGAGTCGAGGCCGAGTTCGCGATCGGGTGGGAGCGGAGCCCGGCTTCCCCACCGACCGAGCTGGAGCAGTACAGGTTCCAGTTCGCGCCCCCATTCGGTCAGCTCGTAGAGGTGGACGCGAGCCGGTGCCCCCAGGTCCCGACGGTGAACGACACCGTGGTCGACCAGGTCGCGCAACCGCTGGCTCAATACGTTCGGGCTCACACCGGGCAGGCTGGCGAGCAGGTCGTTGAAGCGCTTGGGGCCGAGCAGGAGCTCACGCACCACCAGCAGGGCCCACCGTTCACCGATGACATCGAGGCTGCGGGCCACACCGCACGGATCCCCATAGCTACGCCTGCCGTTCATGGCAACCAGAATAGCAGTCGATCCTAATTTAGGAATAATGCTTGTTTTTTAGGAGTAGCTCCGCCTAGTTTGGAGCCATGGGCTTCTTGAACAGCAAAGCGGCGAGCCTGCCGCAAGGTGACGTGCGACTGCTGGACACCTCCACGGCTCAGCGACTGCTCACCACATCCCTGGTGGCACGCCTGGCCTACAACGGCAAGGACGGGACACCCCGCGTGATCCCGGTCAACTTCCTTTGGACCGGCGACGAACTGGTCATCGGCGCCTTCGCCGGAACGTACAAGGTCCGGGACCTGCGGGCCCGTCCCGACGTCGCGATCTGCGTCGACACCACCGACAGCCCCCCTCAGGTGCTCATGCTGCGCGGGAAGGTGTCGCTGACCGAGGCTCCGGGCGTACTCCCGGAATACGCGACCATGCAGCGCCAGGTGATGGGCGACGAGGCCGGAACCGCTTACCTCGAGGCGATCGACAAGCCCGGCCTGCGGATGGTCCGGATCGGCCTGCGCCCGACCTGGGTCGGAGTCCTCGATTTCCAAGAGCGGTTCGCGCGCCGTACGCCCGAACCCGTCCTGGCCGCATTCGGCGCCGACCGGTAGAAGGACCGAGACACTGAAAAGCGATGGTGAACCGATGAACTCTCAGACCAGCCCGCCGCCGGCCCTTCCCGCCGTGGTCTCACCCGAGCAGTGGCAGGCTGCCCGGGACGAGCTCCTGGCGAAGGAAAAAGAGTTGACCCGCGCGCTGGACGCGTTGGCCGCCGAACGCCGCCGGCTGCCCATGGTCGGTTTCGACACCGACTACGTCTTCGAAGGACCTGACGGCAAAGCCGACCTGCTCGACATGTTCGAGCACCGCCGCCAGCTCATCGTCTACCACTTCATGTGGCCGGGCAGCCATCACTGCCTCGGCTGTTCGAGCTTCACCGACAACATCGGCCACCTGGCTCACCTGCACGCACGCGACACCACACTGGCCCTGGTTTCCCCCGGCCCGCTCACCGAGATCGAACCGTTCAAACAGCGCATGGGCTGGACCGTGCCCTGGTACTCCTCACAGCACACCGACTTCGACGCCGACTGCGGAACAGGCGGCGGATTCGGCCTGAGCGTCTTCCTGCGCGATCGTGACAGCGTCTACCGCACCTACTACACGACCGCACGCGGTGTCGACCGGCTCCGCATCGATTTCAACCTGCTCGACCTGACCCCCCTCGGCAGACAGGAAACCTGGGAGGACTCTCCCGATGGATGGCCGCAGACCTCACCGTATTCATGGTGGCACCTCCACGACGAATACAACGCCTAGATGAATGATCCCAAGGTCGGGTGGGCTCGGCGTCGGTCAACCGTGGGGCAAACCCGATCGACGGTCGCCACGGCCGCAGATCCGGGCGGGCGGTCAACAGGTCGTCGGTAGTGACATACAGTGCCGTGGCGAGGGTGTCGATGTCATTGCTCACACCCTTGATCTACGGGCACCTTGCCCCGAATCACGCCGGACAGCGCGCAAAACCCTTGCCCGGCAACATCTTCGATGTTCAGCCTGACTTCGCGATGCCGATTTCCGTAAACAACCACCACAACCCGAGGCAATGAACATGCGCATGCACCCCAACTTTTACACCGTTGACCATCAGGGTCCCAAATGGCTGAGCATCATGGCCAAGCCACGCGGCGGAGAGTGGCTCGAAGACGAGATGACGCTCTGAAGGCCTCCGGCGTCGACCACTTGGTCTGCGCGCTCACCGTCGCTGAACTCTACGAGTGCGACCACGGAGCCGAAGCGCGCACAGCACGCTAGGCGGGCCTGCAGTTCGTTTCCATCCCGATCGTCGACCGCGGCGTCCCCGACCGGGCCAGCGTGCTGCCGACCCTCCAGCACCTCGCGGCGGCACTGAACGACGGCGCACACGTCCTCACCCACTGCCGCTTCGGCATCGGCCGCGCATCGCTGCTGGCCGCCGCGCTCCTCGTCATCAGCGGCACCGACCCCGACACGGCATGGAATCGACTCGAGCAAGCTCGCGGGCTGACCGTCCCCGACACCCCCGAGCAACGCGAATGGACCAACGAACTTCCCCGACGGCTGCTGTCCTGACTAGCGGCCGGAGCTCCCACCACACCCCTTGGAATCATCCATCTAGTGGTTGGGGGCTGGTCAAGCCGTTGCCGTTGTCGTTCGCGCGCAGTCCGGAACTCCATCCGGCCAGATCGGTCACCTTCACCTCTTGAAGGTTCACCGACCGGCCGGCCGGTTGCGTCCGGCGCGGCTGATTCGGAGATATCTGCGACCTTGCGTGCCGGTCCGTTGAGGTGTTCCGCGGTCTGTTCCGGTGGACCCCCGTCATGCGGAACGGTCTCGCATCTGATGCGAGGACCGGGGATCGCCCCGAGCGGAAGGCGTGCCTCTGACCAGGCTCATGTACCAGGTGGCACGATCCTTACCGCCACCCTGCATTCAGGATGTACCTCTAATCTGTTGCAGTCCAACGGATTACGGCATATCCACCCGATTTCCGGCGAAAGCTACCGGCACCCCGCGTAGCTGTTGAACCGGCAAACGTTCGTGGTGAACGCACTAGCTCGTAGCGATCCGAGGGATCACAGCCCCAGGGAACGCACCAGGTCCACCATCTCAGCGTGGTAGAGCTTTGCGGGATCGTGGGATTGCGGGCCGAGATGACCGTAGATCTCCAGTGCGATCAGCCCGTGCATGCGACCCCAGGCCCGCAACGCCAGCGCCACGGCGGAGGGCGGCAGTTCGGGAAAATCGGCCTGAACGTGAGCGGCCAGGTCGGCGTCGAAATCGGACCAGGTGACGGCGGGGTCGTCCTGTAGCGCGGCTGCGTGGGGCCAGGCCGCGGCTACCAGGCCGACCAGTCCGGTACAGGCTCGCGCCCCGGCCTCAGCCGCCGGACCGCGCGGCGGTGGCTGATATCCGGGGACCGGATCGCCGTAGATGAGCCGGAAGCCTTCGGGATTCGCCAGCGCCCAGCGGCGCACCGCTTCGCCCCAGGCCACCACGCGGCCGGCCGCATCGTCCGCCGGAACTTGGTCGCGTGCGGTCTCCACCGCATCCACCAGCCTGCCGTACACATCGCCGATGAGCATGGTGATCAGGTCGTCGCGGGTCGCGTAGTAGCCGTAGATGGCACCGGCGGTCATGCCCATGTCACGGGCGATGGCGCGCAACGAGATTGCGTCCGGACCACCCTCGGCCAAAAGCCGCAGCGCGATCGCCTTGATGTCCTCGGCGGTCTGCGCCCGTAGGCGCTCCCGGCGACGCTGTACGACTTCGGCCACGGTTGACACTTTACCCCGTGCGGCTAGTATCTGCAGTGCTGTTACTGAACAGCGTGTAGTAAATGCACGCAGTGTAGTCGGAGGAGTATCGTGAACATCGGAATCTTCGGCGCGACCGGGGTGATAGGCAGCGAGACGGTGCGCGAGGCCGAACGACGTGGACATCGGGTCACCGCGTTCGCTCGCGACGCAGCCCGTTTCCCCGCCGACCGCGGCCAGGTCGACTGGCAGGTCGCCGACTGGCTGGACACCGACAGCATCGCCGCGGCCATCGCTGGACTCGATGTGGTGATCAGCGCTGTCAACGCCGGATACGGCGTCCCCGACACCATTGCCCATGCGGGCAACTTCGTCACCGGGGCCAAGGCGATGATCGCCGCGATGAACCGGCACCCGTCGGTGCGAGTGATCACGGTCGGCGGAGCGGGCAGTCTGGAGATCTCGCCGGGACAGCAGATCGTCGACGGCGGAGCGGAATTCGAGCGGAGCCTGATCGAGGACCTCGAAGTACCCGTCGAGTATGGGGCAGTGGTGCGGGCGTTGCGGGACGCGCTCAACCTCTACCGGCAGTCCAACCGCAATTGGACCTACCTCAGCCCGTCGGCGCTGCGAATCGGTCCAGGCGGCGAGCGGACCGGTCGTTTCCGGATCGGCGGAGACCAAATCCTGCTACGCCCGGACGGCACCAGCCATATCTCCGCACCCGACCTCGCCATCGCTCTGCTCGACGAGGTCGAGCAGCCGCGATTCGTTCAGCGCCGTTTCACCGTCGGCTACTGAGACACCGCTACTGAGAAACAAGGAGTACGAATGGATCTGGGACTCAACGGACGTACCGCGATCGTCACCGGCGCGAGCCGGGGCATCGGGCTGGCCATCGTGGCGAGGTTGATCGCGGAAGGCGTTCGAGTGATCGGGGCCGCCCGCACCGTCACCGAAGAGTTGCGGGAGACCGGTGCGGCGGCGGTCGCCGTCGACCTCGGAACTCCCGCAGGTGCGGCCGAGCTCGTCAGTCAGGCTCTCGAAACGCTCGGCGGCGTCGACATCCTCGTCAACAACGTCGGGGGCGCGGAGTTCAATGCGATCAACGGTTTCCTCGACATCGATGACGAAACCTGGCGGCGGACCCTCGATGTGAATCTCTTCAGCGCGATCCGGGTCACCAGAGCCGCGCTGCCGAGCCTGATCGAACGCCACGGGACGGTGATCAACATGTCATCGATCGTCGGCCGTGCCCCCGGTGCGGCGGTCGCCGACTACGGCGTCGCCAAGGCCGCGCTCACCGCGCTGAGCAAGGCACTCGCCGAACAATTCGGGCCGCAAGGCGTCCGAGTCAACACCATCTCCCCCGGCCCGGTGCGCACCGCATTCTGGGAATCGCCGGACGGACCCGGCGGAAAAATGGCCGCTGCCAACGGGATCGGAATCGAGGATTTCCTTCCCCAGCTACCCGCCGCAGTCGGCATGACCACCGGCAGGCTGATCGAGGCCGACGAAATTGCCTCCCAGGTCGCCTTCCTGGTCTCCGACCACGCCCGCAGCATCCTCGGCACCGACCTGTACATCGACGGAGGTGCACTGAAAACCATCTGAAGCCACGGATTTCCGTGACTTTTCGCGAAATTGGGGTGCCGACGTCAGCCAGGCCCAGAGAACGGGCTGCCAGGCAGCGCATTTCGGATCGCGAATTCGCCTCGCCAGCTGCCCGAGACGCCGCGCGGCTGCTCGACGAGTGCGTCCGGGAGTGCGTGCCGGAGCCGGTCGGCGACTGGCGGGCAGCGGATCTCGAGCTACCCGCTGCCGTCGACTTCGCCCGGGGCGTAGAACTTTTCGTCGTCCAGAAGGATCCGGCGGCGGTCGCGGTGCTCGAGCGCGCCCGCGAGAAGTTCGATGGTCTCGGGAACGTCTCGGGCGCGATTCCCAGCGCACAGTTCGCGGCGCTCGCGGCCGCGCTGCTGGGACCGCCCGAACAGGCGCGCGAGCTCACCCGGCGATATCTGGAACGTACCGCCGCCGTGGGTGTTTAGTGGACCCGGCACTGGGCCGAGCTGACCTGGTCGATCGTGCTCACCCGGCTCGACCGCGTGGACGAGGCCCTGGACCTGCAGCGCGCGGTGCTGGAGAACGTCGTGGCCACCCGGGAACAGTGGGCTGCCCTGTGGGCCCTGCACTTCCGGGCCTGGGCGCTGGCGCGGATGATCGCGGCGAGCGGTGCGGCCGCTGGTGCGGCGGGGCCGCGCAGCCTGACCTCGGCCGCCGAGATCGCCCTGATCGCCGGCGGCACCCGGACGTTGCGCGCCGTGCTCGGCGTCGACCTCACCCGGCTCGGAGCCTTCTGCGACATCGCCGAGGAGGCGGTCGAGGTGGCGAGCGAGGTACTCGGCCGGGATGCTTTCGATGCCACCGAAAGATACGGGGCGGCACTGCAACCGGAGGCTCAGGAGGTGCATCGGCTGGCTCTGGGCGCCGCGACGATCGATACCGCGCGGGTGCTGACGCGGGAACGGCGCGCCGGGGGGCGGGAGTGGTACGCCCTCACCGGCGCCGAACGGGAAATCTCGAGGCTGGTCGCGGCCGGGTACACCAATTCGGTCATCGCGGCCCGGCGCGGCACGTCGCGCCGGACGGTCGATGCGCAGATGAGCGCCATCCTGCAGAAGCTCCGGATCACCTCGCGCACCCGGATCGCCGACTTCATCCCCGGAGAGTAGGCGGCCCCGCGTCTCAGACGCCTTCGTATCGAATGGATTCCGCCGGGGTGCCGGTCTGGATGAGGCGATCGACCGTCGCCCGCGTCATGCCAGGGGAGCCGCACACCAGCACCTGGTGGTTGGGCAGCGGGCCCATGTCCCCGACGACGTCGGCCAGCGTGCCCTCCAGCATCTCGTCGACGTCGAATCCCACATCGACGCGGCAGCTGTCGTACCAGGGGTCCGGCCAGTCCGGATCGACCGAGCTCTCCACCACGGGAACCACCGTGAGCCAGGGCAATTCGCCGGTCAGCAGGTACAGCATGTCCGAGGCGTAGAGGTCGCGGGGGAAGCGCCCGCCGATGAACAGGTGGGTGCGCGGCGGCTCGGGGCGGCGTGAGATGTCCAGCAGCAGCGACCGCAGCGGGGCCAGCCCGGTCCCGCCCGCCAGCATCACCACATCGGTGGCGCCCTCGTCGACCGATAGCCAGCCCTCCGGCTCGGTGATCACCCATTCGTCGCCGGGCTGAGTGTCCGCGACGATCGTGCCGCTGCACCACCCGCCCGGGACGGCCCGCACGTGGAATTCCAGCTTGCCGTCCAGCGAGGGGGGCAGCGCGGGCGAGAGTCGCCGGCGCACGCCCGGATGCTGGGGAATCTGTACCTGCACCGACTGGCCCGCGGCGAAGGGTATGTACTCCCCGATCAGCCGGATCACCGCGAGGTCGTGCCGGAGGCGGTGATGGCCCACCACCGTCGCCAGCGATTCGGTGGGCCTGCCCAGGTGGATTTCGCCGGTCTCATCGGGCCCGAGGGTCATGCACCATCCCTAACGATCGAAAAGCCTTGTGCCGCACTACGAAATATAGAGCCGGATTACACCGGATCCGTGCTGATGGCCCATTCGGGCGTGCCGACCGCGAGCAGGGCGCGGGTGGTGTCGGCGATCATGCGCGACGACCCGGCGATCTGGATCTGGCGATCGGCCCACGAACCGAAGCTGGCCACCACCGCACCCAGGTTACCGATCAGCCTGCGGTGCATGCCGAACGGCGGATCGGCCGGCGGATGCGGGTGCCACCACGGGTTGGAGGCGTTCTCGCACACCGGAACCACCGTCAACCACGGATTGCTCAGCGACAGCTGCCACATGTTGTCCACGTCGTACAGGTCGCACGGGTAGCGGCCGCCGATGAAGAAGTGCACCCGCGGATTCTCCCCGCGCCGCCCCATCTCGATGAGCTGGGCGCGCAGCGGCGCGATGCCGGTGCCCGAGCCGATCATCAGCACGTCGCTGTCGCTGTCGCGGTCCACATGCAGCGCGCCCAGCGGCCCGGCGATCTGCCAGACGTCCCCGACCTCGGTCTCGGTGACGATGGCGGGGCTGACCCAGCCGGTGCGGACCTTGCGCACATGAAATTCGATCTCGCCGTACGGATTCGTCGGAATCGACGGGGACAGGTACCGCCACATCCGGGGCCGCTGCGGAATCGACACCGGTACGTACTGCCCGGCCTGGTAGGGAATCGGGGTATCGGACTGCAGCCGCACGATCGCCAGGTCGTCCAGGACGCGGCGGTGGCCGACCACCGTCGCCTCCCAGTACGGCCGCGAGGTGTCGGAATTCGCGCCGATCGCCATGGATGCGGAGATCAAGATGCTGATATCGCGCCAGCCCTCCTCCAGGCCGCGGGACCAGTCGCCCGCGTGGTGGTAGGTGCGCAGGGCCGCGAGCAGGGCACGCCCGGCGACGTCGTAGTGCGCCGCCTCCACCCCGTACTTGCGGTGATCGCGGGCGAGCTGCTCGAGGAAGTGCTGGGCGCGATCCCAGTCCTCGAGGTGGTCCAGCACGTACTGCACGGCGGTCAGTACCCGCTTGGCCTGCATCTCCATGGCGGGTGGGAAGAGTTCGCGCAGCCCGGGCTCCTCGGCGAACATATGCCCGTAGAACGCGCCGATCAGCCGTTCCGGGCCCGTCGGTGATTCGATGATCGACCGGAAATCGGCGCGGACCAGCGCAGCCGAACGCGCATCCACGACTCCAGCATCCCTTCTGCTCCAGACCTCTGCGGACCACCGGTTGCCGGGGCCTGCGATCCAGTATCCCCGATGAATCCGTGGTCGCACGGTTATCACCTGGTGATGAGGAGATGACGCTACCGCCGCGGTCGCGGCCGAATCCTCGCGGCGGGTGGGCACGACGGGTTAGCGTGGGACGAGCGCGGCGTGAGCCGGAGAAAAATTTCAAACTTGAGCGGAACAGACTCAACTTCTACTGCGTTGAACAGATCGTGGGCGGCCGAGTGGGCCGCCCGCGCAGCAGACGACAAGTAGGAAGGTGAATGTGGACTCGTTCAATCCCACCACCAAGACCCAGGCGGCCCTGACTGCCGCCCTGCAGGCCGCGTCGGCCGCGGGCAATCCGGAGATTCGTCCGGCGCACTTGCTGGTGGCGTTGCTGGATCAGACCGACGGCATCGCCGCCCCCTTGCTGAAGGCTGTCGCGGTCGACCCGGCAGCGGTGCGACGCGAGGCCCAGGACATCGTCGAGCGCCTGCCCCGGGCCTCCGGCGCGACGACCACCCCGCAGCTGGGCCGCGAGGCCCTGGCCGCGATCACCGCCGCCCAGCAGCTGGCCACCGAGCTCGGCGACGAATACGTCTCCACCGAGCACCTCATGGTCGGCCTGGCCCGCGGCGATTCCGATGTCTCGCAACTGCTTCTGAAGTACGGCGCGACCGCGGACGCGCTGCGCGAGGCGTTCACCGCGGTGCGCGGCAACGCCCGCGTCACCTCCGCCGATCCGGAGGGCAGCTACCAGGCGCTGGAGAAGTACTCCACCGATCTGACCGCCGCCGCTCGCGACGGCAAGCTCGACCCGGTCATCGGGCGTGATACCGAGATCCGGCGGGTTGTACAAGTCCTGAGCCGCCGCACCAAGAACAACCCGGTGCTGATCGGCGAGCCCGGCGTGGGCAAGACCGCGATCGTCGAGGGCCTGGCCCAACGCATCATCGCCGGCGACGTGCCGGAATCGTTGCGCGGCAAGCGATTGGTCTCGCTCGATCTGGGCGCGATGGTCGCGGGCGCGAAGTACCGCGGCGAGTTCGAGGAGCGGCTCAAGGCCGTGCTCGAGGAGATCAAGCAGAGCGCCGGGCAGATCATCACCTTCATCGACGAGTTGCACACCATCGTCGGCGCCGGGGCCACCGGCGAATCGGCCATGGACGCGGGCAACATGATCAAGCCCATGCTCGCCCGCGGCGAGCTGCGGCTGGTCGGCGCGACCACCCTCGACGAGTACCGCCAGCACATCGAGAAGGATCCCGCCCTCGAGCGCAGGTTCCAGCAGGTGCTGGTCGGCGAGCCGTCGGTGGAGGACACCATCGGGATCCTGCGCGGGCTCAAGGAGCGGTACGAGGTGCACCACGGCGTGCGCATCACCGACTCCGCGCTGGTCGCCGCGGCCACGCTGTCCGACCGCTACATCACCTCCCGGTTCCTGCCGGACAAGGCGATCGACCTGGTCGACGAGTCGGCCTCGCGCCTGCGCATGGAGATCGACTCGCGCCCCGTCGAAATCGACGAGGTCGAGCGCGCGGTGCGCCGGCTCGAGATCGAGGAGGTCGCGCTCGCCAAGGAGACCGACGAGGCCTCCAAGCAGCGCCTGGAGAAGTTGCGCTCCGAACTGGCCGACGATCGCGAGAAGCTCAACCAGCTGATGGCCCGCTGGCAGAACGAGAAGCAGGCCATCGACGGGGTGCGTGTCATCAAGGAAGAGCTCGAGACGCTTAAGGGCGAGTCCGAGCGCGCCGAGCGTGACGGCGATCTGGGCAAGGCGGCCGAGCTGCGGTACGGCCGCATCCCCCAGCTGGAGAAGCAACTCGCCGAGGCCGAGCGGAAGGCGGGCACGGCCGCCGACGGCGAGGTGATGCTCAAGGAGGAGGTCGGCCCGGACGATATCGCCGAGGTGGTGTCGGCATGGACCGGAATTCCGGTCGGGCGGATGCTCGAGGGCGAGACCCAGAAGCTGCTGCGCATGGAGGAGGAACTCGGCAGTCGCGTTGTCGGGCAGGCCGATCCGGTGCGCGCGGTGTCCGACGCGGTGCGGCGGGCGCGGGCGGGCGTGGCCGATCCGAACCGTCCCACCGGCTCGTTCATGTTCGTCGGTCCGACCGGCGTCGGCAAGACCGAGCTGGCAAAGGCGTTGGCGGACTTCCTGTTCGACGACGAGCGCGCCATGATCCGCATCGACATGAGCGAGTACTCCGAGAAGCATTCGGTGGCCCGCCTGGTCGGTGCGCCGCCCGGATACGTCGGCTACGACCAGGGCGGTCAGCTGACCGAGGCGGTGCGGCGGCGGCCGTACACGGTGGTCCTCTTCGACGAGATCGAGAAGGCGCACCCGGATGTGTTCGACATCCTGCTGCAGGTGCTCGACGAGGGCCGTCTGACCGACAGCCAGGGCCGCACGGTCGATTTCCGCAACGCCATCCTCATCCTGACCTCGAACCTGGGTGCGGGTGGCGACAAGGACTTCGTGATGAGCGCGGTGCGCGCCGCGTTCAAGCCGGAGTTCCTCAACCGCCTCGACGACGTGGTCATGTTCCACGCCCTGAACGAGGAGGAGCTCGAGGAGATCGTCGACATCCAGCTGAACCAGCTGGGCAAGCGCCTCGCGCAGCGTCGGCTCAAGCTCGACGTGAGCGATTCTGCCCGCTTCTGGCTGGCCGTGCGCGGGTACGACCCCGCCTACGGCGCGCGCCCGTTGCGCCGGCTGATCCAGCAGTCGATCGGCGATTCGCTGGCCAAGGAGCTGCTGGCCGGTGAGGTCACCGACGGCGATGTGGTGAAGGTCAACGTCTCCCCGGACGGCGACGGGCTCATCGTCGGGCGATGAGAATCCCGGCGCGGATGCCCCGTGCCCGGCGGCACTGCCGCCGGGCATGCCGTGCATTCGTCGAGGTTCCCTCATCCGACCCGGATCTCGACCTACGCTGGTCGGTATGACGAATCCGAGTGATCCGTGGGGGCAGCGACCGGATTCGCCCGAGACGCCGACCGAGCACATCGGGGGGCCGGGGGCGGCCGAGGGCGCGCACGCCGGGGAGCATTCGGAGGCGCCCCCGCCCCCTCCGGCCGAGTTCTATCCGTACAACGAACCGGTGCCCGGGCCGAACGCGACGCGGCAGCTGCCGCCCTATCAGAGTCAGTGGGGCGTCTACGACACTCCCGGCGCCTACGACACGCAATGGGGCGGGCCGACCGAGACGCAGTACGCGCAGGGCGGACCGGCCGGACCCACCGAGTACCACCCGACCGTGCAGCACGGCCCCGGGTACGGCCCGACCGCCGAATACGGCCCGGACGACGTCCCGACCGAATACGTTCCGGGCGCGGTTCCCGTATACGTTCCGGGCGCGGGGCCCGCCGGGCCGCGGGGGCGCAGCCGGGCCGGAACATGGGTCCTGCTGAGCCTGGGCATCTTCGGGGTGGTCGTGCTCGGCGCGGCCGCGCTGGGTTTCTTCCTGGCCGGTCACGATTCGTCGTCCTCCTCGGCCCCGGCCGCGCTCAACACCAGCCGGCCCCCGACGGCCCAGTTCCCGGTCTTCCCGCAGACCCCGGGCAGCGTCGCACCCTCGCTGCCGGGGCTGCCCGGCAACGACAATCTCGGCGCCACGATGGGCACTGTCGCCACCAACGACGGTTCCACGCTGACCATCGACTCCCTCTCCGGCTCGACGATCACGGTGCACACCGATGCCAAGACCCAGGTCATCACGCTGGGCTCGGGCACCCTGGCCGATTTGCACGCCGGTGACATGGTCGTGGTGCAGGGCAACAAGAATCCGGACGGCACCATCCTGGCCAAGATGATCATCGGCACCGTGGTGCCCGCTTCGACCACGCAGGTGCCGTACCCGACGAGGTGATCGCGACACCATCGCGCCGCTGACACGCCTGGCGGACACACCGTGTCGCGCGTGTGGCAACTAGACTTGGCGGCGATGACGGCAATCTGGTTCGCGCTCGCAGCGGTCGCACTCGTCGGTGCGATCGTGCTGTTGTATTTCGATCGGCTCCAGCGGCAGCGGACCGGTCACGTGCGGCAGGTCTGGGCGAAAGCCCAGGGCTATACCTACGTTTCGGTCGAGCCCGCGCTGGCGGCCACCTGGCGCCGTGGGGCGATGGCCAAGCTCGGGTACCTGTCCGCGGTCGATGTGGTCTCCGGTAATCGCAAGGGCGAGAAGTTCGTGCTGTTCGACCTGGAGGACGCCGCGACGCTGGTCGCGGTCCGCCGCCAGATCGGCTCGGACATCGACATCGACCTGCGCCTCAAGACCGCCGCCCCGCCCAAGGATGCCGATCTGGAGCTGCTCGGCGCGATCGGCGATCGGGTGGTGTTCGCGACCAACCCGGACATCGCGCGGCACGCCGTCGACCAGCGCATGGTGGCGTTCATCGAGACCCTGCCCAGCAGCGTCCAGCAGCTGTGGAGTGAGGGCAACTGGACCCTGGGCGTGCTGCCGGTGGGTATGTCGTCGCGGGACTGGGAGACCGCGGTCGATGCCGTGCTGCGGCTCTCGGGGCTGCTGCACGTGTTGCCGCCGGTGGCCGGTGGCACCGAGCGGGGCGTGCGTCCGGCGGAATCCGAGTCGCACGATCCGGGCCGTCCCCGGCCGCGTCCCCGCGACGACGACCACGACGATCTCCCGGCCGGCCACGGCTACGACGCCCCCACCCGCGACGATCGCGGGTACGAGGACGAGCGCGAACGCCCCTATCCGCCTTCGCGATTCGCGGAGTTCGACACCGAGCCCCCGGTGCCGCACCCCGACGACGACGAGGACGACTACGCGCCGCTGGTCAAGGACATCGCCGGCGAATCGGAGCCGCCGCGCCGCCCCGCGCTGGCCGTCGTGCCCGATCCGCGCAGCCGGGTGCGCCGCAACTGGCCGCCTGCGCAGGAGTCCTGGCCGGAGGAGCAGGAGTCCTGGTCGGAGGAGCAGGAGCAGGATTCGCATCGCGAGGCCGAGCCCGAGCAGGAGTGGCACGAGGAGGAACCGGCCGATCAGCCGGGCGGTCCCTTCCATCCTGGGTTCCGCCCGTATCAGGGTCCCGCCTCCCGATGACCGCGTCCGCTGCCCGCCTGCCCGGCGCCATCCGGCCCGTCGCGATGGTCACCGGGCCCACGTCCGGGATCGGGCACGGCTATGCGGTGCGCCTGGCCTCCCTCGGCTACGACCTGGTGCTGGTGGCCCGCGACGAGCGGCGCCTGACCGCCCTGTCCGACGAGCTGAGCCGGCGTTTCGACACCCATTCGGAGGTGCTGCGCGCCGATCTCGCCGAGTCCGCCGACCGCGACCGCGTCGCGGCCCGGCTGTCCGAGGGCGTCGAATTCCTGGTCAACAACGCGGGTTTCGGCCTGTCCGGGGAGTTCTGGACGATCGACCCCGCGCGCCTGCAGTCCCAGCTGGACGTCAACGTCACCGCGGTGCTGCAGCTCACCCGGGCCGCGCTGCCGTCCATGGTCGCCGCGGCGAAGGGCTCGATCGTGAATGTGGCCAGCGTGGCCGGCCTGGTTCCGGGGAGGGGATCGACGTATTCGGCATCGAAGGCCTACGTCGTATCCTTGTGCGAGGGATTGTCGGGCGGCCTGGCCGGGACGGGTGTCCGGGTGCAGGCGCTGTGCCCCGGATTCGTGCACACCGAGTTCCACGATCGGGCCGGCATCGAGATGTCATCGCTACCGAAACGCATGTGGCTGAATGTCGATCAGGTGGTTGCGGGTTCGCTGCGCGATCTGGACGCGGACAGGGTGGTCAGCGTGCCCGGGGCGCAGTACAAGGTGCTCACCACGGTGGCCGGGATGATCCCGCGATCCCTGCAGGTCCGGATCAATCGGGCGCTGTTCGACGCACGCGGCAGGACTTAGAAAGGACACGGCAGAGAAGATGATCGAATCCACCACCGATCGAGACAGATTGGCGGAACTGGTGCGGGAGCTGGCCGTCGTGCACGGCCGGGTCACGTTGTCGTCCGGCAAGGAGGCCGACTACTACGTTGACCTGCGCCGCGCCACCCTGCAGCACGAGGCCGCGCCGCTGATCGGGAAGCTGCTGCGGGAGCTGGTGTCGGACTGGGACTTCACCGCGGTCGGCGGGCTCACCATGGGTGCGGACCCGGTGGCGGCGGCCGTGATGCACGCGCCCGGCCGTCCGCTGGACGCGTTCGTGGTGCGCAAGGCCGCCAAGACGCACGGCATGCAGCGCCAGATCGAGGGGCCGGACATCGTCGGCAAGCGCGTGCTGGTGGTCGAGGACACCACGACGACCGGGAATTCGCCGCTGACCGCGGTGCGCGCGCTGCGTGAGGCCGGCGCGATCGTCGCGGGCGTGGCGACGGTGGTGGACCGGGAGACCGGGGCCGACCAGATCATCGCGGCGGAGGGGCTGGAATACCGCTCGATTCTGGGGCTGAAGGATCTCGCGCTGGGGTGACCCGGCGGCTCGGCTAGCCTGAAATCTTCCTGTCCGACGACGTGCGCGAAGGGTCGAGTGAGCCGCTTGTGGTGAGTATCGCAGTGAACAGGGGCCGCCGGAACGTCGCGATGCTCGGCATCGGCGCCTACCGGCCCACCCGCATCGTCAGCAACGACGAAGTGTGCGAGGTGCTGCACTCCTCCCCGGAATGGATCTACGAGCGCACCGGGATTCGCAATCGGCGCTGGATCAGCGGCGACGAGACGCTGCGGACGCTGGCGTCCGCGGCGGGCGAGCGCGCGATCGTCAACAGCGGGGTCGACCGGTCGCGGATCGGCGCGCTGGTGCTCGCGAGCTCGAGCTGGCTGAAGCTGACCCCGCACGGTGCGCCGTCGATCGCCTACGACCTGGGCATGAACGGTATTCCGGCATTCGACCTCGCCTCGGGCTGCGGCGGTTTCGGCTACGCGCTCGGGGTGTCCGCGGATCTGATCAGGTCCGGCTCGGCGGAGTATGTACTCGTGATCGGGGCCGAGACGATGACCGTCGGCCTGGATCCGACCGATCGCGGCACCGCGATGATCTTCGGCGACGGCGCCGGCGCCGTGGTGGTGGGGCCCGCCGAGGAGAACGGCATCTCGCCGACGGTCTGGGGCAGCGACGGCGAGAACGCCGAGGCGATCGCGCAGAACGTCGACTTCCTCGCGTACATGGACAGGGCGCAGGCGCTGCAGGGCACGGACCCCGAGCTCGAGCCGATCGGCCGGATGTCGCTGCGGATGGAGGGACAGCGGGTGTTCCGCTGGGCGGCGGTCACGCTGCCGCGGGCGCTGTCGTCCGCGCTCGAGGCGTCGGGCGTGGCCAAGGAGGACATCGATGTGTTCGTGCCGCATCAGGCCAATGCCCGCATCAACGAGCTGATGAGCAAGAATCTGGGCCTGGCCGACGACATCCCGATGGCCAACGACATCGAGAACACCGGCAACACCTCCGCCGCGTCGATCCCGCTGGCGATCGAGGAGATGCTGGTGACCGGCAAGGCCAAGGGCGGACAGCTGGCACTGCTGCTCGGCTTCGGCGCCGGGCTCAGCTACGCGGGCCAGGTCGTCACGTTGCCGCCCAACCCGATCGAATCGAGTTTCTGAGATGGCCAGACCGTTTCGGGCCGCATTCGCCGGTGCGGCCGTACTGACCGTGGCCGGGGCACTGACCGGCCGGGACCGGCTGCAGTGGATCGCGAAACCGATGATGATGCCGCTGCTGGCGGCCGATGTGGTGCACAGCGGCGGGTCGCTCGCGCCGGCCGATCGAGCGCTGTTGCTCGGCTCGCTGGGCGCCGCGACGGTGGGCGACGTGCTGCTCATCGATCCGGACGACGATCGTCGATTGGTCGCGGGCGCAAGCGCTTTCGCGGTGATGCAGGCGGGGTATTCGGCGCTCTGGTGGCGGCGGGGTGCCCGTCCGCGCGCGGCCGTCGCGGCCCCGCGCATCGCGGCCTGGCTCTGTGCGGGCGCGCTGTTGCGCCGCGGTGCGCCGCGGCTTGCGTTGCCGCTGAGCGGCTATGGCGCCACCCTGGCCACCGCGGCGGTGCTCGCCTCCGACCCGGATCTGGCTCCGGATGCGAAAACCCTTGCGGGCATGAATCTTCCGGCCCGCGATCCACGCACCCGTGTGGGCCTGGGCGCGCTGCTGTTCACCGTCTCGGACGGGCTGATCGTGCTGCGCCGCCTGTTCGCCCGTACGCCGCGGGCCCGCCGCATCACAGAGGGCATCATTCTGGCGACCTACGCGGGGGCGCAGTATCTGCTCACCGACCCGCGCGTTCACACGGAGTAGTCTCTCTTCGCGGTCGTGGGGTTTGTTCCGGACTCTCGCCAGGGCGACGGATGTAGTGGCTCCGGGATGGTCGAGGCGGTCGTCCGGGGCTGTCGGCAGGGCGGTCGAGCCGTGGGGTATGGGGCGCTCGATTACAAACACAGGATGATGCGGTCGCGGTCGGTGGGGTCGACGCGGACCGAAATCGTCTCTCCGACGGTGATCTTCGGTTCGTCGATCGGCGCGACATCGAAAACGATGGTGCCCCGGTAAGTTGCGGATCCCGGGACGGTGAGCTCGAGGTCCAGCTCGGTGAGTTCGGTGTGGTGATCGGTGCGGGTCAGGGGATGCACGCCCTCGATGACGGCCCAGCCCTCGAGGCCGTGCCGCAGCAGTCGACGGTCGGCGCGCGTCGGGCGCTGGGCCAGCACCATCCCCAGCCCGACGCAGGATCCGAACATGCCCACCAGCGCCACCATCTGATACGGCAGCGTCCCGGGCGGGGTGTGCTTGACGACCCATCCCAGCCAGAAGCCGAGGAGCATCATGTACCCGACGGTCACGCCGAGCACCGTGCGAAGTATGCGCGAGTGGTCCATGGCCCACCTCCACCACCGCTTCAGACTTCCAGGATAGGCCCTGGGTACCCGCTGTGCGGCCGTCTTGAACCGGAGGCCGGTCAGGCCCCGCCCGGCCGCAGCCGCAGCACCGCCAGGACCCGGCGATGGTGTTCGTCCGAGGGCGGCAGATCGAGCTTGATGAAGATGTTGCCGATGTGTTTTTCCACCGCGCGCTCGGTGACGGTCAGCGCCCGCGCGATGGCTCCGTTCGACAACCCCTGCGCCATGAGTTCGAGCACCTCGCGTTCGCGCGGGGTCAGCCGCGCCAGCGAATCCTGCTGCCGCGCCGCGCCCATCAGCTGGCTCACCACCTCCGGATCCAGGGCGGTGCCGCCCTCGGCGACCCGCGTCAACGCGTCGGCGAATTCGCGTACATCGGCGACCCGGTCCTTGAGAAGGTATCCGACGCCGCTCGCGCCACCGGCGAGAAGTTCGGTGGCATAACGGGTTTCGATCCACTGCGAGAAGACCAGCACGCCGGTGCCCGGAAACTTGCGCCGCAGTTCGATGGCGGCCAGCAGGCCCTCGTCGGTGAACGAGGGCGGCATGCGGACGTCCACTACCGCCACGTCGGGCCGGTGCTCGGCGACCACCTCGCTCAATCGGCTTGCCTCGCCGACCATTTCGACCACCCGGTGGCCGCGTTCGGTCAGCAGAGCGGCCAGGCCGTTGCGCAGGATCGCGCTGTCCTCGGCGATCACGATGCGCAGCGCACTCATTGCGGCCCCGCGATCGGCAGCGTGAGGGTGACGACGGTGGGTCCACCGGCCGGACTGTCCACGGTCAGCGCGCCGTCGACCGAGCGGGCGCGCGCTGCCAGGCCCGAAAGTCCGCCGCTCACCACGGTTTCCCCGGTCGGCACGGATGGCGGCAGCGCGCCGCCGTGGCCGTCGTCGCGCACCACGAGGGCGATGGTTCCCTCATAGGCCGGGAGCGCGGAGACCCAGGCCTGGGTGGCGCCGGAATGCTTCACCACATTGGTCAGCAGTTCGGCGACGGAGAAGTAGGCGATGGCCTCGATGGCGGGCGTCGGCCGATGCGGCAGGTGCACACGCAGTTCGACCGGCACCGCGCAACGCGCGGCCAGCGTCTCCAGCGCCGGTTCCAGCCCCAGCTCGAGGGCGGGGGGATGGATGCCGCGCACCAGTTCGCGCAGTTCGGCCAGGGCCTCCTTGGAGCTGTCGCGGGCATCGGCGATCAGTTCCGCGGGATCGGTGCCATCGGCGATCCGCTCCTGGGCGCGGCCGAGCGTCATCGCGATCGTTACCAGCCGGGCCTGGGTGCCGTCGTGTAGATCGCGCTCGAGGCGGCGCAGTGTCGCGGCGGAATCCTCGACCGCGACCCGCCGGCCCTCGCGCAGCTCCGCCATCCGGCGATCGCGCGCGGTCGGTGCGAGCAGCGCCTGCGCGAGCGCGGAGTGCAACCAGCACACGCCGCGCAGCAGCCACGGCAGCACCAGGCAGCCGAGCACGCCGATCGCGGCCAGCGCCAGCACCCGCGGCCAGGTCTCGACGTAGTAGTTGCCGAACTGGGCGAGCGAATGATGGCTACGCCCTTGGGAATCCACATTCGTCGGGTGGAACAGCGCCCACGGTATCGGCGAGATCGCCGTGAACACCGTGACCGTGATCGCGATCAGCACCGGATATCCGAGCCCGAGCCCCAGCACGATCTCGGCGAGCAGGAAGGCCAGCGCCCGCCAGGACGTGCGGTCCGCGAACGCGGCGCCCAGGAATCCGAAGAACCCGCGTCCGCGGTCGAACGGGGCCGGCGGCGGGATCGGGGTGTCCAGCAGCGTGCGGCACAGCGCCCGATACACCAGCGCCCACACCCGGCCGCTCAGGATCACCAGCGCCAGCAGGGGCACACCCACGACGGTAATCGACAACCCGAGGCTCACTCCGAAGCCACCCGCCAGATAGGGGATGGCGACGATGGCAAGGGGAGCGGCGATCAGGACGAAGGCGAACTGCTTCCAGGTCCTGGCTCGGAACGGAGCGAGCAGGATCGCACGGGCCACCTGTGCGTAGTCCGGTCCGGACGGTGACGGTCGGTCCGGTGCGACGGCGGGCTCGGCGACGGTTTCGGTCATGCTTCGATGCTGCCCGTTTCGGCCGGTCGCCCGCGAGCGGGCAGGCCACCGTGTCGGGGGTGTGGACAGCCACACCCCATCGACCGGTGTGGCGCGGGATTCGCCACCGATCGGACCGAGTTCGCGCGTCGTCTCGAGGCCGGAAAATCCGTCGGAGTCCGGCGGGGCCCGGCGCTACAGTGTGCGTGTGAATTACCCTCCAGCCCAGCCGCCTTACGGTTACGGGTACGGTCCGCAGTTCCGGCCACCGGATCATCCCCAGGCGACGACGATTCTGGTGCTGGGCATCCTGGGCTTCTTCTGCGGCGTCCTCGGCCCGTTCGCATGGGTGATGGGGCGCCGGGCGCTCACCGAGATCGACGCCTCCGGCGGTACCCTCGGCGGCCGGTCGAATGTGCAGGTCGGCTACATCCTGGGCATCGTGACGTCGATCCTGTTCGCGCTGAGCCTGATCTTCCTCATCGTCTATTTCATCATCATCGGCGTGCTCATCGCGCACGTCTCCACCACCCCGGCGCCGTGAGCCGGGCGCGCTGGCGAATCATGGGGGCGTGAGCGAGCGGAGCGAGCGACCCGACGACACAGCCGAGCGGAGCGAATCAGGCGCGGTGGTCCCGGACGATGCGGTACTGGCCGGCCCCACCGAATGGGGCGAGCACCCCCACGGCGTCGGGCCCTGGGAGCACGAGTTCGGCACGCCACCCCCGCCCGATCCGCGCCTGGACCCGGAGTTGCTCGCGCACGGCGACCGGCGCAATGTCGTTGACGCGTACCGATATTGGACGCGCGAGGCGATCGTCGCCGATATCGACCGGCGCCGGCATCCGTTCCATGTCGCGATCGAGAACTTCGGGCACGACGCCAATATCGGCACCGTGGTACGCACCGCCAATGCCTTCGCCGCGGCGGCGGTGCACATCGTGGGACGCCGCCGCTGGAATCGCCGCGGCGCCATGGTCACCGACCGCTATCAGCATCTCGAGCATCACACCGACATCGCCGAGCTGCTGGAGTTCGCCGCGCGCGCGGGCCTGGTCGTCGTCGCGGTCGACAACGTGCCCGGCGCGATTGCGCTGGAGACCGCCCGCCTGCCGCGCAATTGCCTGCTGCTGTTCGGGCAGGAGGGTCCGGGCGTGACCGACCAGGCCAAGGCCGGTGCGGTGATGACGGTCTCGATCGCCCAGTTCGGCTCCACGCGCAGCATCAATGCCGGTGTCGCCGCGGGAATCGCCATGCACACCTGGATCGCCCAGCACGCCGACCTCACCCGGGCCTGGTAGTTACCGTCCCGCGCTCCGTCGAAAACGGACACGAGACGGATGCATAACAAATCGGGCGCGGAATCGGGCGGGTTGCTGGCACCATGGATGCCATGACTTCGTCGAGCGACGACGAGCGACAGTCGGCACGCGTGCGGCGTGCGCGGCCACCGATCGATCGCACGGCCGAGCCCGTCGCCTCGGACTGGTCGCACCGGGCGGATCTGGCGGAGTCCGCGGTGGTGTCCCGCCATCTGCGCCGGCTGTGGGCCGCGCCGGGGACCAGGCTCGGCGTGGTGGGCTGGCCGCCCTTGCGGCGCGAGCGGCTGTACTTCACCTGGAACTACTGGTGGCAGGCGCATCTCATCGACTGTGCGATCGATGCCGCGAACCGGGACCCGACGCCCGCGCGCACCCGGCGTGTCGCCCGGCTGGCCCGCGCCCACCGCCTGCGCAACATCACCGGGTGGTCCAACGACTACTACGACGACATGGCGTGGCTGGCCCTGACCCTGGAACGCGCCGAACGCAACCGGGGCATCGCCAAGGTGCGCGGCGGCCTGCGCGCCCTGGAAAAGGAACTGATCATCGGGTGGCAGCCGCGGATCGGCGCCTTCCCGTGGCGCAAGGGCGCGGACTACTACAACACCCCGGCCAACGGCCCCGCCGGCATCGCGCTGGCCCGCCTCGGCCGGTACGCGCGGGCCGAGGAGATCGGCGACTGGCTGGACAAGCATCTGCGCGACGGCGAGACCGGCCTGATCCTGGACGGCGTCCATCTGCCCGCGGGCCGGGTCGAGCGGCCCGTGTACACCTACTGCCAGGGCGTGGTGCTGGGGCTCGAGACCGAATTGGCCGCGCACACAGGCGATTTCCGGCATATCGACCGCGTGCAGCGGCTGCTGGCCGCGGTGCAGGACCAGCTGACCGATCGCGGCGTCGTCACCGGGGGTGGCGGGGGCGACGGCGGCCTGTTCAACGGCATTCTGGCGCGGTATCTCGCGCTGACCGCCCTGCTGCTGCCCGGCGAGGAGGCCGATCAGGTCGGCGCCCGCAGCGTGGCGGCCGCGATCGTCAAGGCCTCGGCCCGGGCCGCCTGGGAGCATCGCCTCGAGGTCGAGGGCCAACCCCTCTTCGGTCCCGACTGGTCCCGCCCGGCCCGGATGCCCGCCGGCAAGGTCGGCGCCGGCGGACCCACCGGGCACGGGTCGGTCAGCGCGTCGACCAGCCCGGAACGGGATCTGTCGGTGCAGCTTTCGGGCTGGATGCTGATGGAGGCCGCCTACCTGGTGACGGCCGCGGGCCTGTAGGCCCTAGGGCCAATGTCGCGCAGTTTGGCGGGTGGGTCCTGATGTCAGGCCGGTGGTTCCGCAGGTGCGGCCGGCGAGCCCGGTGCCGACGATCGCGACTACGGAGGCGAGCGCGCAGGACCAGGCCCGTGGTGCCGTCGCCGATTGAGGCCGGGGCGGGCGGCCGGGCCGCCGGACCGGACCGATGGATGCAGGATCGGCGTTATGAGGTCTGTGCCGCACCGGCGACCGCATCGACTGGTTGTGGCATTCGAAACAGGTCGACGAATCGTTTTGCCGCTCTGAGGTTTCCAGTGACACCGGCCAGACCGGTAGCGATGGCCTCATCGAGATCTGTTGTACCGTTGAGGATTTGGAAAATGGTGTCCGCGTCCGTCTCGATCGTGGCGTCCGGACGATGGTCGCCCTCGGCCGGAAAGGACAGTGTGCCATGGGATATCGAGACCAGCAGCTCGTCCTCGCCGATGCGCAGCTCGAACAGGTAGTCCGGATCCCCCGGATCGGCCCGGAACGCACCACGCAGTGCCAGCGACAGTGAGTGCACGCTGAAGAAGTCG
Source organism: Nocardia sp. GP40 (assembly GCF_050434125.1). Classification (NCBI taxonomy): domain Bacteria; kingdom Bacillati; phylum Actinomycetota; class Actinomycetes; order Mycobacteriales; family Nocardiaceae; genus Nocardia; species Nocardia sp. GP40. The sequence goes on from NZ_JBNPVW010000002.1 coordinate 870,667, forward strand.
TCGGGCCCGCGCGTGCCGAGCCGACGAGCACCCCACATACCCAGCGTCACCATGGCGCTGTCCAGTTCGCGTCCGTAGTCGGTGAGCTCGTACGCGACCGACCGCCCCAGCAGTCGCCGCGTGGCAATATCCAGTTCTTCCAGCTCCTTCAGCCGGGCGCTGAGCACGTTGGTCGGAATCCCCGGCAGGCCCTTCTGCAGATCGGTGAAGCGCCTCGGGCCGTCCAGCAACTCGCGAACGATGAGCAGGGCCCAGCGGCCACCGACCATCTCCATGGCCCGGGCCAGTCCGCAAAACTGCAGGTATCCACGGCTCACAGGTTCATTTATATCATGCTTGTAAAAAACAAGTTCCGTTGCTAGCGTGAAGTCACATGCTCGCCTGAGCGTGTGTGGCGAACGAAAGGATCAAGCGGATGCCCATCGCCTATGTCGACATCCCGGCCGGTATCAGCGCCATCACGAAGGAGAAGCTGCACCACGACCTCTTCGAAGCCATCCATGAGGCGTGGCCGATTCCGGATACGCGCGTGTTCCTGCAGGAATGGCCCGCCCGCTCGGCCAGCCAGGACGGTGTGCTGTCCGATGAACCGGTCCGGCCGATCTGCTCGCTCGACGCGCCGCCGGAGCTGTCCCGAGATGCCAAGCGCAAGCTCGTCAAGCGCATCAGCGAAGCGATCGGCGAGGCGTGCGGCCGGACGAACGAGCAGGTCGTGCTGCCGAGCGGCACGGTCCAGGAGACCAACTGGGTGCTCACCTTCTTCCGTGAATACCCGCTGGACCGGGCAGCGCTGGGTGAGTACCTGCAGGACGAGAACCCGATGACGCTGGAGGCGTTGGCGATCGGAACCGGGAACTGAGGTCCTCACCATGGGGATCCAGCGGCGCAGCGTGGACAGCTGGGGGAGGCGTGGATGCCGAACTCGCTGATGAACTTGCCACGTCGTCGGCGTAGCGGCGATAGTGGCGCGCCTCGCCGACGCTGTCGTAGGGGCCGCCCCCTGCGCCGAGGTCCTATCCGTGCCACACCTCCCAGGCGGTGACGGTCGCCGTCGAGCACGCCGTTTGCGGCCATGAATCCCTCGGCGGGGCCTTTCGCCCCGCGGGCTGCCGGGCCAGTAGGGCACACCGCCATCGTGGGTGGCGACCGTGTCGGGCAGGATGCGGGGTAGTCGGTGCAGGCGAACATGAAGTCCTGCCGGATCAGCACGCCGAGTTCGTCGCAGGCTCGGTAGAAGGAGTCCTTCTCGTAGATGCCGCCGCCCCAGACATCAGGATTCGGCTCCGGAACTTCGAGCCGATGATCTGGCCGCGTTGATCTCCCATTTGGATGCCGGCCCGGCCATGGTATTCGGGTCCAGCGGCGGGGCGGTGACCACGTTGGCCCTGGTGCAGGCATATCCGGGGCTGGTAAGTACGGCGGTGCCGCACGAGCCGCCGGTGTCGGAGCTTCTGGCGGATCGGGCAGAACAGCGGGAGACCGCGGCCGAGATCATCCCCACCTACGTAGCAGGCGACCGGTTGGCCGCTTGGCGAAAGTTCATGGCCAATTCCAAAATATTCATCCCGGAAGAAGTCCAAACTGCGCGAGATTGGCCCTAGGCCTCCTCGGCGTGCGCCGTGCCGCCGCCCGATGCCCCGGACGCGCAGCTGGCCGCGGGCCGTTCGAGATCGAAATCCTCGGCGGGACGGGATATTTCGATGCGGTACTGCCGCACGCCCAGGCCGGTGCCGATGAGCAGGCCGGCGACCAGCGTGCCGATCACCGTGGGCATCAACCAGGACACCCGGTTCAGGAATCCGCCGCCGTAGAAGCCGACCAGCAGCAGTACCGGCGCCCAGAGCACCGCGCCGATCGTGCTGGCGACCGTGTAGCGCCGGTGATCCATGTGCGCGGCCCCGGCGACCAGCGGGCACAGCGTGCGCACCCACGGAATCCAGCGGGCGACCAGCACCGCCAGGAATCCGTGCCGGTGTAGCAGGTCGGTCACGCGCATCAGGTTGCGGGTGTTGATGTAGCGGCCGTTGCGCCGCGCCACCAGATGGTGGCCGGTGCGCGTGCCGATCACGTATCCGACCTGATTGCCGGCGATCGCCGAGATCATCGTCGCCAGGACCAGCCCCCACACCTGTGTGTGGCCGCTCTGGTGCGAGGCCAGCACGATACCGGCGGTGAGCAGCATCGAATCGCCGGGCAGGAACAGCCCGATGATCAGGGCGCACTCGAGGAAGACGAAGACGAGTACAACGAGCCAGACCAGGACCGGCCCGGCGGACTGCAGCGAATCGAGTCCGCCCAGTGCGAGGGGTAGCGGGGTGTTCGGCAAGGTGTCAGCGCATGGATTCGTTCGTCGGAGCAGGGTCGGTCTCGGCCAGCACGGGCTCGTGGTTGCGTAGCTTCTTGGCCACCGAGATGATGCCCGGCAGGACCGAGATCAGCACGATCAGAATGAAGATCGCCTCGATGTGATTGCGAACGATCGCGATGTTGCCCAGGTAGAAGCCCAGGATCGTGACGCCGCCACCCCAGGCGACGCCGCCGACGATGTCGAAGGTCAGGAAGGTGCGGTAGTCCATCTTGGACACGCCCGCCAGGACCGGCATGAAGGTGCGCACGATCGGCACGAACCGGCCCAGGATGATGGTCTTGGGCCCGTGCTTCTCGAAGAAGGCGTGCGTCTCGGTGACATAGCGCTGCTTGAAGAAGCGCCCGTCCTTCTTGTGGAACAGCGCCGGTCCGATGGCCCGGCCGATCCAGTACGCGCACTGATCGCCCGCGATCGCGGTGATCGCGACGGCGGGCAGCAGCACCCCGATGGAGACCGGGTGCTGGGGATGCGCGGCCAGCAGACCGCCGGTGAACAGCAGCGAATCGCCGGGCAGGATCGGGAACAGCAGTCCCGTCTCGATGAAGACCATGACCAGAATGGCCGGCAGCACCGCGTCCTTGAGCCACGTCTCCGTGAGCAGGTGCATCGGGTCGAGCAGTCCCTTGATACCGGAGCTACTCGCAAGAACATCGGAAATGGCCAGCATGGTCACGGCCCCCACAGTACCGGCAGGTGGGCTATGACACCGAACCTCACTGCAACCTCACCGGGCCCGCAGGTCCAGGGGGTGCCTTCCGCCCGGGGGACGGGTGAACCTAGGGTGGGCATTGACATATCTGTTCTTCGCAGCGCACACACGGAGGTCACTGCAGTGCCCATCGCGACTCCGGAGGTCTACGCCGAGATGCTCGGTCGGGCCAAAGAGAACTCCTTCGCCTTTCCCGCGATCAACTGCACGTCGTCGGAGACGATCAACGCGGCGATCCGCGGCTTCGCCGAGGCGGGCAGTGACGGCATCATCCAGTTCTCCACCGGCGGCGCCGAATTCGGCTCCGGCCAGGGTGTGAAGGACATGGTCACGGGCGCGGTCGCCCTCGCCGAATTCGCGCACGTGGTGGCGGCCCGGTACGACATCACCGTCGCGCTGCACACCGACCACTGCCCCAAGGACAAGCTGGACACTTACGTGCGCCCGCTGCTGGCCATCTCGCAGGAGCGGGTGCGCGCGGGGAAGAACCCGCTGTTCCAGTCGCACATGTGGGACGGCTCGGCGATTCCGATCGACGAGAACCTGGAGATCGCCAAAGAGCTGCTGAAGCAGGCCGCGGCCGCGAACATCATCCTCGAGGTCGAGATCGGCGTCGTCGGCGGCGAGGAGGACGGCGTCGAGGCCGAGATCAACGAGAAGCTCTACACCTCCCCCCAGGACTTCGAGAAGACCATCGACGCGCTCGGTTCCGGCGAGAACGGCAGGTACCTGCTCGCGGCCACCTTCGGCAACGTGCACGGCGTCTACAAGCCGGGCAACGTGGTGCTCAAGCCCGAGGTGTTGGCCGAGGGCCAGCGGGTGGCCGCGGCCAAGCTCGGCCTGCCGCAGGGCGCCAAGCCCTTCGACTTCGTCTTCCACGGTGGTTCGGGCTCGCTGAAGTCGGAGATCGACGATTCGCTGAAGTTCGGCGTGGTGAAGATGAACGTCGACACCGACACCCAGTACGCCTTCACCCGCCCGATCGCCGGCCACATGTTCGGCAACTACGACGGCGTGCTGAAGATCGACGGCGAGGTCGGCAACAAGAAGGTCTACGACCCACGTAGCTACCTGAAGAAGGCCGAGACCGGCATGGCCGACCGTGTCGTCGAGGCATGCAACGACCTCAAGTCCGCGGGCAAGTCCGTCAGCGCGAAGTAAGTAGCACAGCCGAATAGCGCGCGGGGTCATGCGGCACTAGGTTGTCAGAAATGGCTGGCTGCACGGCCCCATCTCGCGGCGCCCGCCGGTGCGCTGAAGCGCGGGGAGGCGGAGGAGCGTAGTGACACTGGATGTTCGGGTCCTAGGGCCCGTCCAATTGCTGGTCGACGGCGCACCCGTGGCGGTGGGGGGTCCCAAGCCGCGGGCGCTGCTGGCCGCGCTGACGGTGAACCGGCGGCGGGCGGTGTCCTCGCAGGCGCTGGCCGATATCGTCTGGAACGAGGAGCCGCCGGACTCCTATCAGGCCAGCCTGCAGGTTTTCGTTTCGAATATTCGTAAGGCCCTGCGTAATTCGGGTGTCGACCAGGCGGTGCTGCGGACCGAGTCGTCCGGGTACCGGCTCGAGATCCCGGACGGTGGCTGCGATCTGGGCCGCTTCGACGCCGCCCGTCGCGCCGGCGCCGAGGCTGTCGGCGCGGGCGACCACGACCGCGCCTCCCAGCTGTTCGCCGAGGCGCTGGCCGAGTGGAGCGGCAAGGCCCTGGACGACCTGTCCGGGCTGCACTTCGCCGAGAGCTTCGCCACCGCGATGGACGAGGAGCGGCTGCTGGTCGCCTCGGCCCGGATCGATGCCGAGATCGCTTGCGGCCGTGCCTCTTCCGTGGTGGGCGAGCTGGTCTCGATGACCGGCGCGCATCCGCTGCGGGAGCCGCTGTGGGTGCAGCTGATTACCGCGCTGTACCTGTCGGGCCGTCAGGCCGACGCGCTGGAGGCGTGCCGCCGGGTCCGCACGGTGCTGGCCGACGAGCTCGGCATCGACCCCGGTCCCGCGCTCACCGAACTGGAACAACGGGTGCTGCGGCAGGAACCGCTCGACACCGCCGACATCGCCAAGGTCGAGCGGATGGCGCAGGCAATGACCGAGACGGTGACCGAGACGCCGCACTCGGCGCGTTCGGGCCGGCTGCGGCTGCCCGACGGGCGCACGGTGCCGATCGCCAAGGGCGGCTTGAAGATCGGCCGCATGACCGACAACGATCTGGTGCTCGACGATCCGAAGGTCAGCCGATACCACGCCCACATCCTGCCGAGCCGGGCCGGCCTGCTGATCAAGGACCTGCACTCGGCCAACGGCATCTACATCAACGAGGAAGCGATCGACAGCGGTTCGGTCCTGGCCGACGGCGACGCGGTCCGCATCGGCGCGACCGTCCTGGTCTTCGAGGCCGGATAGCCTACGGCGTGTTGCTGTCCGGGCCGCACGCGACGCCGGTGCCCTTGGGGTCGAGCAGGCCGTTGTATCCCGGCTGCGAGGAGTAGAGCGGCGCCTTGCCCTCCGCGCGCACGGTCGCGCAGTTCGGGTAGTACACGGACCTCTGGTCCGGGGTGCCGGTGTCGGAGCCGGAGATCGTGCCCTGATTGTTGACGGTGAATCCGCTGCCGCCCGCGGAACTGCCGCCGGTGCCCGCCCCGGAGCCGGGCGAGGCCAGAGCCGTGCCGCCCCCGACCATGGTGCCGAGCGCGAGTAGTCCGGCTGCCGCGACGGCCGGGATCATGCGGCGGAACGATGAAATCTTCACGGCGACAATCCTGTTCGGGTAATGGTCGAACCTCCGCACCGCGAGGGGGAGGATCCTTCGAGTCGCGAGCCGGTACAGCCCGGCCTGTACTCACAGGGATAACGCTCTGAACGGGTGGATGGTTCGAGACAACTCTATGCGGATTACCTGAGAATCGTTCACAGAGTTACCCATCGGTCACTCGATGGCTGCGAATGCCGCGCGATCCCGGTTTCGCCCGGTACTGTCAGGGCGGTTGAGACAGAGCGGGATCGACGCACACCGCAGGCCGCGCTGATACCGCAGGAACGTACCCGAAACGAGGGGTTGGGACTGTGTCGATCGGCGGCGCTTCGCGGAGCCTTGACCGGTTACGGAAGCCGACGCCCACCGGCCCGCCGGTAGGCGCCTGGTATGCGACGGCGCTTCCTCGGGTCCACGCCCATCTACCTGCCCCGTCCCCGTCGGTCCGCACCGGGGTGTGGTTGCGGCTGCTGGCCGCCGCCGCAACGATCGCGCTCGGCACACTGTGCGCACAACCGGTCGCACAGGCCGCTCCGGCAGTCCCCGGGGCCGGGCCCTGCGCGACCGATCCGCTGCCCACCCACGAATCCTTGGTGCCCAAGACGCTCGAGGTGCCGATTCCCTATCCGGTGGTGACGGTCGATCCCGGCCCGCCCCCGGCCGCGAAGCCCACCCGCACCAGGATGACGCTGCCCGCCGACCCCTGCGTCGATCCCTGCCCGGATCTCACCGACACCTCCGCCCCGCCGCCGGATCTGTTGCGGCGCTTCGGCATTCCCGATGTTTTGGTGAGCCCGAAGCCGTTCTACTTCGCGCTCCCACCGGGCCCCTCGCCCCACCCCGGACCGCCGCCTCCGGCTCGGCAGCATCCGCCGACCGAAGTGGCGCCGCAGTCGCCCGCCCGCCCGGCCCCGCGGATCGCCGGGGTCACCGAGGTGGCCAAGGAGACCGGTGCCGATTCGGTGAACCGCACCGACAAGCGCTGGCAGGTGTACGGCACCGATCTGGGGATCTCGTGGGAGAGCGCACCCGGGGAGATCGCCATGGCGTTCGGTGACAGCGTCGGCGTCGGATTCCACCCGCCGGGCGGGATGGGACAGGACTGGCGCAGTAACCTGTTGGCCTTCAGCCACACTCGCGATCTGAGCCACGGCGTCGTCTTCGATCGCATGGTCACCGACGGCCGCTGTCACGCGGCCGAGGTGCTGTCCAGTCGCAAGAAGGACAACATCGAGATCACCACGATCCCGACGTCCGGATTCGCGCTCGGCAAGCGCCAATACCTGAGCTACATGTCGATCCGGACCTGGAACAGCCTGCCGGGCACGTTCTTCACCAATTACGGCGGCATCGCCTACTCCGACGACCACGGCCAGACCTGGACCAAGGATCCCTACGCGCACTGGGACGACATCTTCGGCCTCGCGAATTTCCAAGTGGCCGCGATGGTTCCGCAGGGTGGCTACGTGTACATGTTCGGCACCCCCAATACCAGGCTGGGCGCGGTCGGGCTGGCGCGGGTGCCCGCCGCGCAGCTGCTCAACACCTCGGCCTACCAGTACTGGCGCGACGGTGAGTGGACCGCGGTCGGCGGATCCACCTCGGCCACACCGATTGTGGACGCCCCGGCGGGCGAGCTGTCGGTACGCTACGACACCGCGCGGCGCGTGTGGCAGATGAGCTACCTGGACACCGCGCGGGGCGCCATCGTTGTGCGCGAGGCGGATTCACCCCAGGGCGTCTGGTCCGCCAGCACGCCAACGGTGACGGTGTCCCAATATCCGGAACTGTACGGCGGTTTCATCCATCCGTGGTCCACCGGCTCGGATCTCTACTTCACGATCAGCACCTGGAGCGACTACAACGTCTACCTGATGCACGCGAAAATCAGGTAGTAACTACCTAGCTCAGCTGCACTTCGGCCACGGCGCGGCCGAAGAGCTTCTTGCCCTCCGAGGTTCCGGACAGCAGCAGCGTCGCGGTGCGGCGTTCGGGATCCAGCGACTTGACCTTCGCGGTGAACTCGATCTGTGCGGGGGAGGTCGCCGGGACCGATACCAGACTCGCGAAGCGCACGCTGTACGACTCGATCGCGGTCGGGTCGCCCAGCCAGGAGCTGAGGTACTCCGCGCCCAGGCCCATGGTCAGCAGGCCGTGCGCCACCACGGTCGGGAGCCCCGCCAGGTCGGCGGCGCGGTCGCTGAAGTGAATCGGATTGGTATCGCCGGACACGCCCGCGTAGTTCACCAGGTCGCCGCGGGTGAGCTGCATCTTGCCCGCGGGCAGCTCGTCGCCGACGGTCAGATCCTCGAAGCGGGGGACCGTGCGCACCTCGAGGCCCGCGCGCGACCGCGTCAGCGGCGGAATCTCGGTGGCCTCCTCGGCGGTCATCGGGGCGATGACATCGGACTCGGTCCGATCGGTCTCGCGCCGATGCATGACCAGGCCCTCGACCAGCCGCGCGATATCGGGATCGATCTCCACGCCCAGCCGCGCCACGATCGTCACCGTCGCGACGACCACGACCGCGCCGGACTCGTCGATGATGGCCGCGCGCACGGTGAGGAAGTCGTTGCCGCGCACCCGGCGGATCGACTCGATCTTGGTCTCCGTGTGCAGTACGTCCCCGGAAACCATCGGCCGATAGATCTCGAAGAGCTGATCGGTCTGCAGGATCTGCGACAGGTCGTAACTGGTCAGCACGGAGTCGAGCAGGGCCTGGGTGGTGGTCCACCCGATCACCGCGGCGAAGGTCGTCGGCGCGAGGAGGCCCTCGCAGCCGAGCTTGGCCGCATCGCCCTCGAACCGGTGGGCGGGGTGGGCGTTCTGCACGGCGCGGGCGAATTCGCGCACCTTCTCGCGGCCGACTTCGTAGCTACCCCGGACGCGGTACTGCCTGCCGATCAGTTCCGTCGGTGCCGACGCTTCGATAGCCAGCTCCGGCATATCCCTGTGCTCCCTGCTCAAATCTCTACTGCTGCTCTTACTGCGTAAATTCTGGTACGCCCGAGAGTCCGGTGCAATCCGGACCGCGGACACAGCCGGACAATCCCGGCCACTCTACCGGGCGATTCGGGCCGGTGACCAGCCGCCTGTGATGCTTATCGCGCGCTGACGTGGATGCGTCACAACACACTTCGATTACGGTGCGGAAGCTCACTACCCCGCGTTCGGGGAATCGCACACCTTCCATCCGGTGGCCGTGTTCTGCAGGTCGAAGGTGCGCGCGACCCGGGTGGGGTCGGCATCGGTGTACACGCTGGCCTGTGCGACCGCCTTGTCCCCGGTGATCTGGACCGAATCGACGGCATCCACCTTGGGAATCTTGCGCTGATCGACGGCCAGCTTGTGCACGCTTGCGTACTGGTCGGGCGCGATGCTCCTGTAGAAGTCGTGCTGGGCGCCGCAGGTGGCGGACTGCAGGTCGGGGAGGTTTCCGCTCTTCAGTGCGGTGGTGTAATCGCCGATAGCGGCCTTGACCTTGGCCTCCGGCGAGTTGTTCGTGCCGCCCGAGACCAGCGCGATGATCACCGCGATCACGACGACGGCGGCCGCCACCGCACCCGCGATCAGCAGCCGGCGCTTGTTGCGCTGCGGGGTGCCTCCCGCCGGCGCGTCCATCGGCGGGTTGGCGCCGGGAATGCGTTGTGGCGCAGCGATTACGCGCGTCTGCTGCGCGTCCGGTGAGGGCGGCGCGGCCGTCTGCGGTGCGTCGTGCGGCGTGTCCTGCCGCGCGGACATCGGTGCGGTCGGCGACGACATCGAGGGCGCCGGAGCGGTGGGCCGCACGTCCGCCGGCGAGGGTGCGCCGCCCGGACGCGGTCCCGGCACTCCCCCACCCGCGGGTGGACTCTGCATGGGACTCGAGGGACCTTGCGGCACGGTGTTTTTCGGCCCGGATCCCGGGCGTGGGGTGGCGGGAGGCCTGGTGATCGGCGCGCGTCCGCCCGGCGGCGTGACTCGGTCGGTGCTCGGCTGGCCGCCGATCTGCAGTTTCTCGGTCGCCTGCTCGCCGGGACGCTGTACGGGCAGGGCCGTGGTCTCGGCATCCGATGCGCCCGAGACCTGCGGCATGGCAACGGTTTTCGGATCGTCTACAAGCTCGCCGCCGGTGCCCGGCAGCGCCGATTCGGGAATGATCACCGTATCGCCGCCCGGCGCGGATTCGGTCGCGGCGCTGGACTTTCCGCCGGTCGCCGGCATTGTCGGACGTGGGGGAACCGCGGTCTTGCCGCCAGCCGCGGTCCGGTCCGGTGTGGCGGCTGCGGAATCGGATCCCGCCGTGCCGGAAGGCATTCCGCCGGACTGGGGAAGTACCGAGGTGGGGATGACCGTGGTCTTGTCACCCGCGCCCTGGTCCGGCCCGGTCGAAGCCGGTTGCCCGGCGGCTCCCTTGGCGATCGCCTGGGTTTCGGCCTCCGCGCCGGGCCCTGCCGCCGTCGGCGGCACGGTCGCGCCAGGCCGCGGCGGCACGGGTGGGGCCGGTGGTTTCGGGGCGGGGCGCGGTGGCAGCGGGGAGGGCCCGACTCCCGGGCGCGGAGTCGATGGCGCGTTCACGGGGGTGGGCGACGCGGCCGAAGCGGCCGCCGATGTGTCCGGTCCGGCGGCGCCGGCAGCGCGCGGAATCCGCTCGGTCACGCCCGCGGCGCCTCCCGCACCGGGCAACTGATCGCGCGAGATCCGCTGGGTGGCGGAGGCGTCCGGCGAGGTGGGCGCACTGGCGGGACCGGATCCCGGCGCGCTCGCCGACGGACGCCGCCCGGAATCGGCGGAGTCCGGCTGCGGCTTCTGGTCGTCGGTCGGGTCGGACACTCGGCACCCTTCGCTCGGCGGAACAGTGTGAACTCGCAGGCAAGCCTATCGAGCAATTCCGGCGCCGGAGGACATTGCGGGTGCGAAGCGTGGGTCCGGATCCGGTGGGAATGTCCGCGATAGGCGATACTGAGCCCATGACCTCCTTCGGTGATCTCCTCGGACCGCAGCCGGTGCTACTCCCGGAAATTTCCGACGCGGAGGAGGCGCTGCTGAACAAGCAGGATCCAGTGCAGGTCGCCGCGGCGCACCCGACGGCCTCGATCGCCTGGGCGCAGCTGGCGGAAGACGCCCTGGCCCGCGCGCAGGCACAGGAGGGCGTGAACGCGGACGTCATCGCGGCGTACGCCTTCGCCCGCACCGGTTACCACCGCGGCCTGGACCTGTTGCGCCGCAACGGCTGGAAGGGCTTCGGTCCCGTGCCGTGGAGCCACGAGCCCAACCAGGGATTCCTGCGCGCCGTCGGAGCCCTCGCCCGCGCCGCGCGCACCATCGGCGAGTCCGACGAATACGCGCGCTGCCTGGACCTGCTCGAGGACTGCGATCCCCGCGCCGCGGCCGAACTGGGCCTCGACTGAGCAGTGCTCACCCACCCCGTCGGCTGACCCTCCCCATGGCCTTCGAGACCCCGCTCATCACCGTGGGCGCCGTCCGCGAGAGCGGTACCAAGCGGCTGCGCAGCGGCTGGCAGCGCCTGCGCAAGTCCGCACTGCCGATCCTGCAGTGCGCCCTCGGCGCGGCCATCGCCTGGTTCATCGCGCACCGCCTGATCGGGCACACCACTCCCTTCTTCGCGCCGGTGGCGGCGGTCATCTCGATCGGCGTGGCCTTCGGGGCCCGGATCAGGCGCTCGGTCGAGCTCGTCGCGGGGGTCAGCGTCGGCATCCTGATCGGCGATCTGTTCATCTCGCACGTCGGCACCGGAACCTGGCAGATCGCGCTGGTGGTGGCGGTGGCGATGGGGTCGGCGATCTTTCTCGACCGCGGCGCGGTCATCCCGATGCAGGCCGCCAGCTCCGCGGTGCTGGTGGCCACGCTGTATCCGCCGCACAGCCAGGGGGCCTATCTGCGGGTGATCGATTCGCTCGTGGGCGGGCTCGTGGGGATCGCCGTCGTGGCGATCTTCCCGTTGCATCCGGTGCGACGCGCCCGCCAGCAGGCCGCCGACATCCTGGGGGTTATGGGCCGGGCGCTGACCGCCTGCGCGGACGGCCTGCACGAACAGGATCCCGAAAAGATCCGTCTCGCACTGGAATCCGCGCGCGGTACGCAATCGCAGATCGACGCGCTGCGCAATGCGGTCGAGGGCGGCCGCGAGGTCAGCCGGATCTCCCCGCTGTACTGGAATGCCCGCCCGCGCCTGGACCTGATCCGGGCTGCGGTGAATCCGCTGGACAACGCCGTGCGCAACACCAGGGTCCTGCTGCGCCGCGCGCTGACCCTGGTGCGCGACGACGAGATCCTCGATCCGCGCACCGTCGACGAGGTCGAGGATCTGGGCCGGGCCGTCGAGGTGGTGCGCCAGTACATGCTCGCGGATCCGGGCCGTCAGCCCGACGCCGCCGAGGCAACGCGGGTGCTGCGCCGGGTTGCCAAGGGCGCGACCATGGATCTGGTCCAGGGGGCGGGGCTTTCGGCGCATGTCGTCTTCGCTCAGCTGCGCTCGATCGTGGTGGACCTGATGCAGGTGTGCGGGGTGAAGCGGCTGTCGGCGATGGCGCTGCTACCGCCCACCGTCGAGAATCCGTACGTCGAGCCCGAGGACTGAGCGCCCGCAGCGCGTAATCGTGTCCGGTCCCGCGTGAGGTGGGCGCCCGAAGTTCGGGTAGTCGACTACTCGTGTGCCGAATCCCCACCGTCCGTAGCGTTTTGGGCATACCGCAAGCACGAGGGGTGTTGCGGTTGCTACTTCGCCGGGGCGTTGGATGCCCTGCGGCCGGGCGGCGGGATTTCCGGGTATCAGCGCGGGAATCCGGGGAGGACGTCGCAGTGCACCTGGGGGTGTGTGTCCGGTCGACGGGGTCTCGGTGCCCCCGTCCCGGCGAAGCGGGCCGCCCGGCAGCGTGCTGTCGGGCGGCCTTCCATTTTCAGCCGGGGCAGCGCCGGAACGGTTGTGTCAGAGCGAATTCCAGAACCGGGTGAGGAAGCTGCCGTACGCCGACCAGCGCGACGGCACGCCCGACAGCTCGAACAGGTCGTACACGACGGTGAAGAACAGATGGTTCAGCGCAGGAATCCAGAGGATCGCGAGCATGATCAGCAGCCCGTACGCCTTGAACTGCTCCAGCGACCGCCGGGTCTGATAGCTCAGCGACGGCTCCAGAATGCCGAATCCGTCGGTGCCCGGAATCGGCAGCAGATTCAGCACGGTCGCCGTGACCTGAAGGAACGCGAGGAAGCTGAGCCCGAACCAGAACGCCGCATGCTCGTGCTCGGATCCGAAGAACCGCACGATCACCAGCAGCACCACCGCGCACGCCGCGTTCACCGCGGGCCCCGCGCCGCTGATCATGCGCTGGACGCGGGGGGAGAAGTTGGTCGAGTGCACGTAGACCGCGCCGCCCGGCAGCGCGAATCCGCCCAGCGCGATGAACACCATCGGCAGGCCGATCGACAGCAGTGGATGGGCGTACTTCAGCGGGTTCAGGGTCAGATATCCGCGCAGCTCGACCTGGTGGTCACCGGCGCGCCAGGCGGTATACGCGTGCGCGAATTCGTGCAGGCAGACCGAGACGATCCAGCCGAACACCACGAACACGAAGACGCCGATCTTGGCCTGGTTGGACTCCAGCTCCGCATCCCAGGCCAGCACCCCGCCCAGGGCGGTCAGGACGACGATCAGCAGAAAGACCGGGCTCGGGCGCACCGCCGCGCGGCGGGCATCGAACGGAATGCTCATCGGACCAGGAACCAGGGGTCGTTGTGCCGGTAGAAGCTCGCGCGCGGCACCGTGCGCTCGTCGGCGATACCGTCGCGGGTCACCACCGCGCCCGGCGTGCCCAGCTGGATCGCGCGGCCGGCGACCCAGTGCCGCCTGCGGAACGCGCGCAGCGCGGTCGCGCGCACCCCGGGCATCTCCAGAGTCGGTGAGATATGCAGTGCCGCAACCTTTCCGGAAAAGAGGGGTATCTCGTCGGCGTAGGCCTCGCCCTCCAGTTTGGCACCGCCCGGCCCGGTGACGGTGGCACGGCCGACCAGCACCCGGCCCGTGTCGTCGCGGATCAGCGGGGTCGGCTTCGGCCTGCCCTCCAGCGCCCGCTTGGCCGCCGCGGAACCGGAGCCGGTTTGATAGGCGCGCGAGCCGTAGGTCCGGTCCACCGGCACGTAGCCGATCTCGACGTGTAGTCGCTCGGTGCGCAGCAGATGGGTAAGCACCGCGGCCAGTCCGGCGTCCTCGCCCAGCACAATCAGGCGCGGCAGGCTGTCGGCCGCGAGCACCGGCAGCAGCTCATCGATCATGGACGTCTCGGGGATGGCCGAGGTCTGCGTGGTCGGGATCGAAGCGAGAGCGATCGGAACCGGGGCGCCGGCGCATTGGAGAACGTGGATACTCACCTGCGGTGCACCCTGCTCGGAGCCGGCATCCCCGCCGCCCGGCCACCGCTGCTCACGGAATCACGTCGTGATGCTGGCAAAACTCGACCTCGCTGCGTTCGGGTGAACCCCCGGCGGTTCACCTACCGCAGCCACGATAGTCCCGCCCGGTGTGGTCCGCGCCAGTCGGCGCTTGCGCACCGGGCTCACCCACCCCGCAGCGCCCGCGAGTGCTGCCTCCTGGCGTCGCCGCGGCGATCCACTAGACTGTGCTCCCGGCCACCGCCTCGACAAACGGCAGGTAGCTGCAGCGGCTGCTGCGCGTCGAACCGTAGGAGACTCCACATGCCGGCAATCGTCCTGATCGGCGCCCAATGGGGCGACGAGGGCAAGGGCAAAGCTACCGACCTGCTCGGTGGCCGGGTCGACTGGGTCGTGCGCTACCAGGGCGGTAACAACGCGGGACACACCGTGGTGCTGCCCAACGGCGACAACTTCGCGCTGCACCTGATCCCGTCGGGCATTCTCACCCCGGGCGTCACCAATGTCATCGGCAACGGTGTGGTCGTCGATCCGGGCGTGCTGCTGGAGGAACTGGCGGGGATCGAGCAGCGCGGCGTGGACACCTCGCGGCTGCTGCTCTCGGCCGACGCGCACCTGATCATGCCGTATCACGTGGCCATCGATAAGGTCACCGAGCGCTTCCTGGGCAACAAGAAGATCGGCACCACCGGCCGCGGCATCGGCCCCTGCTATCAGGACAAGGTGGCGCGGGTCGGGGTGCGCGTGGCCGACGTGCTGGACGAGAAGATCCTCACCCAGAAGGTCGAGGCCGCCCTGGAATTCAAGAACCAGGTGCTGGTGAAGATCTACAACCGCCGCGCGCTGGACCCGCAGCAGGTCGTCGACGAGGTGCTCGCGCAGGCCGAGGGCTTCAAGCACCGCATCAGCGACACCCGGCTGCTGCTGAACGAGGCGCTGGAGGGCGGCCAGACCGTGCTGCTGGAGGGTTCGCAGGGCACGCTGCTCGATGTGGACCACGGCACCTACCCGTACGTGACCTCCTCCAACCCGACCTCCGGCGGCGCCGCGGTGGGATCCGGCATCGGCCCGAACAAGATCACCACGGTGCTGGGCATCCTCAAGGCGTACACCACGCGCGTCGGCTCGGGCCCCTTCCCGACCGAGCTGTTCGACCATTCCGGCGAGTACCTCGCCAAGACCGGCGGCGAGGTCGGCGTGACGACCGGGCGGGCCCGGCGCACCGGTTGGTTCGATGCGGTCATCGGGCGCTACGCCACCCGGGTCAACGGCATCACCGACTACTTCCTCACCAAGCTGGACGTGCTGTCGAGCCTGGATCGCGTGCCGATCTGCGTCGCCTACGAGATCGACGGCGAGCGGGTGGAGCAGATGCCGACCACGCAGACCGAATTCCACCATGCCAAGCCTATTTACGAGGAAATGCCCGGCTGGTGGGAGGATATCTCGCACGCCCGCACCTTCGAGGAGCTACCCGCCAACGCCCGTGCGTACGTCGAGCGTCTCGAGGAGCTGTCCGGCGCCCGCATCTCGTGCATCGGCGTCGGCCCGGGCCGCGACGAAACGATTGTCCGCCACGACATTCTGGGATAGGCCCGACCGAAACGCACCGCGCCCCACTCGAAATCTCGAGTGGGGCGCGGTTTTTCGTTTGTGGAGCTCGTCCCGGGGAACTCAGGATTCGGTCGTCGGTTCGGGCTCGTCGTAGTCCGGCGCGGCGTGGTCGGGGACTCCCGGCGTGGGGTCGCGGGACAGGTCGATCAGGGGGTGCCGCTCGGCGCCCTCGGCGGCCGCGTGGCGGCCGTAGCTTTGCTGCTGCTCCTGGGTCATCGTGTGGTCTCCCTCCGGTTCGGACACCCTGAACCCTAACCCGGAGCGTGGTGATGCTGAGACAGGTGGGTCAGTAGTAGGTAATCGGGGCGAGTGGTTCGGCGGCTTGGGGGGTGAGAGCGCCGTACGCGCTCGCAATGGATTTCACGGCGATGCGCAGGTCGGATTCCTCCCGGGCGAAGGGCAGGCGCAGGAAGCGCTCGAAGGCGCCCTGCACGCCGAAACGTGGTCCGGCGGCGAGCAACACGCCGTGATTGGGGGCGACGGCGGCCAGCGCCGAGGAGACCGGGCCGGGCAGCTGGACCCACAGGGACATCCCGCCCGCGGACGGGACCACGCGCCACTCGGGCAGCTCCTCGGCCAGGGTCTCGAGCAGGGCCGCGCGGCGCGAGCGCAGCTGTTCGCGGCGGTGCGCCAGCATTTCGTCGGCGTGTTCGAGCAGGTAGGCGGTGGCGAGCTGATCCATCACCGGGGTGCCGAGGTCGACCGTGGAACGGATGCCGATCAGCTTGGTGATCAGCGCGGGATTGGCGCGGACCCAGCCCACCCGCAGCCCGCCCCAGAACGACTTCGACGCCGAGCCGATCGTCACGATCTCCGGTCCGCGCGCGAAAGCGGCCACGGGGGGCGGGGTTTCGCCGTCGAGCTGCTGGTCCACCATGGATTCGTCGATGATCACCGTCATGCGGGTGTCGCGGGCGATGGCGGCCAGTTCGGCCCGATCCTGCGCGCCCATCAGCAGCCCGGTCGGATTGTTGAAGTCCGGCAACAGATATGCGGCGCTGGCCGCGGTCTGCCGTGCGGCACTGCGGATTCCGTCCATGTCCCAGGCGGACTCCGGATTTTCCGGGCGCAGCGGGACCGGTACCGGGCGGGCCCCGACGTCCCGAATCGCCTCGATCGCATTGGGATACGTCGGATGGTCGATCAGCACCCGCTCGGCCGGCGCGGTGAGCACGTTCAGCAGCAGGCGCAGGCCGTGCTGGGCGCCGAGGGTGACCAGGATCTGATCGGGGTCGGTGGGCAGGCCGCGTTCGGCGTACCGGCGCGCGATGGCCTCGCGCAGCGGCGACACCCCGACCGAATCCATGCCGTGCGTGCCCAGGTAGAGCGGAAGGCCCTGCAGCGCCGCGGAATACGCGTCGGTGGTCTCCGATGGCGCGGACATGGCGGCGAAGGTCATGTCGATGGTGGGCTGATTCGGCGACATCAGCGCCAGGATGCTGCGCACGGGCTTGCCGCCGTCGTGCGCGACATCGGACGGCAGGGCGACCGTGCTGCGCGAGCCCTGCCGGCTGATCAGGTAGCCGTGCTCGCGCAGCAGCGCATACGAGGAGGTGACCGTGGTGCGGCTGACGCCGAGCGTGGCGGCCAGATCTCGCTCGCTGGGCAGGGCGACGCCCAGCGGCGCGCGGCCGTCGTGGATCAGCAGCCGGATGCTCTCCGCCAGCGCGAGATAGGCCGGGCGGCCGCGCTTGTCGCCGCCCTCGTCCTGGCGCCACCGGCCCAGGTCCCTGGTCAGAGTGGGGGCACTGATTACACGGAGAGCCATAAAGGCCAGTATCGGCCCGGTGGCTATTTAATTCAAGTCCAGATGTCGTCACGCTGTAAGCATGGCTGATTTCGTTGCATCTGTGCTGGTCGTCGCGGCCTTCGCGGCGAGCGTCCACCTTTTCGCCCCCAGGCCCGGCGCGCGGGCCGCGGCATTGCTCGAGCGCTACCGGCCGCATGCGCCGATGGCCGACTGGTCGCTCTCGTTCCGCGACGAGCAGCGGCAGTGTTCGGATATCGCCGCGATTTCCGCCCGTCGAGACGCCGATGTGGAGTTCGGCAGGATGGTGGACGCCGACGCCGCGGACGCGGAGGAACGTGCCGCTGTGTCGTCGATGATTCGCCCGGCACGTGGTGCCCACTACCGCCTGGATCGGCTTCGGCAAGCAGTCCAGTTCTGATAACTGGTCTGTTGATCCGGTACCGCGCGCGGCTGGCACTGCGCTGTCGGCAAGTGCCAGGGAGCTATCAGCGATCCCCGTCATTCTGGCCCGATGACACCGCATAATCCATGGGCCGATCGCTTGGACGTCATCGAAACGTGCACTCGCATGGCTTGGCACACCGATAATCGCGAATGGGGTCGGCTTGCAGGCGTTTTCGCTGACCGGGTCCGGCTGGATTACACCAGCCTCAATGGCGGCGAACCGGCCGAGTTGCCAGTCGCCGACATCGTTGCCGCGTGGTCCGGACTGCTGGGCAAGCTGGACGCCACTCAGCATCTGATCACCAATCACCTGGTCGAGGTCCACGGCGGGACCGCTGTGTGCACCGCCGACTTCCAGGCCACCCATCGGCTGGCCAATCCGTTCGGCGGGCACCTGTGGACCCTCGGCGGCAAGTACCGCTTCGAGTTGGCGCGCACCGAACGCTGCTGGGTGATCACCGGTGTGCTCATGACCGCGGTGTGGGCCGACGGTAACAAGGATCTATTGACCCTCGCGGCCGGAAAGTAAGGGTAGAGAATGACCTTCGGGATCGGCTCGATCAGAATCCGGCCAACCACTGTCGCGATGGGCGAGATCGCCAACCCCAGCGCGTATTACGTGCCCCAGGACGCGGCGAATTTGCTACGCGCCGATCCAACGCGGCGGGAGGCGGTCGAATTCACCAGTGGCACGGTGACTCTCGCCGGCCACCTGTACCGACCGCCGAGTGCAGAGGCCGAAGAGCGCACACCGGGTCTGGTGATGTGCGGGCCGATCAGCAGCGTCAAGGAGCAGACGCTGCCGCATTACGCGGAACGGTTCAGCGATGCCGGATACACGGTGCTCACCTTCGATCCACGCAATTTCGGTGAGAGCGAGGGTGAACCGCGTTTCCGCTACAACCCGAACGCGGTCATCGCCGACTACGCCCACGCCGTCGGTTACCTGCTGACCCGACC
This sequence comes from Nocardia sp. GP40, assembly GCF_050434125.1. NCBI lineage: Bacteria > Bacillati > Actinomycetota > Actinomycetes > Mycobacteriales > Nocardiaceae > Nocardia > Nocardia sp. GP40. The sequence goes on from NZ_JBNPVW010000002.1 coordinate 889,644, forward strand.
CGATATCGACCCGGAAGCCGTGGCGGCAGTGGGCGTCTGCATGGGCGGCGGGTACGCGGTGTCGCTGGGAGCGCGCGACAAGCGGCTCAAAGCCGTGGTCGCCATCGCGGGCGGCTACAACATCGGCGGCACCTTCCAGCAGTTCTTGGGCGTGGACGGATTCGCCGCCTACCTCCGCCTGATCAACGATCTGGTGCAACAGCAATACGAGACCGGCGAGATCGCCTACATCCCAACCATCGCCCGCGAGTTGTCCGAGCAGGTTCCGGTAGCGGCCATGCCCAACCCCGAGGCGTACAGCTACTACGACCGCACCAGCCGCGCCGAGGCCCCGAACTGGTCGCGCACCCTGACCGCGGACTCGCTGGAGCCCTATTTCATCTACAACTCGGTCGTCCACGCGCCGCTGGTCGCACCGACGCCGTTGCAGATCATCCACGGCACCGCCGACACTGCCCTGCTGCCGGAATACGCCCAACAGGTCTACGACGCTGCAGTCGGTGCCAAGGAACTGATCTGGCTCGATACCCACAATCACATCGAGCTCTACGACCAAGACCCCTATGTCAGCGCCGCCGTCGCCCATGCCCTGCGCTGGCTGGACCATCATGTCCGCGCACATTGACGTCCGATAGGTGCGATCGCCAGAACGGCGAAAACCAACCGAGCACCCCGCCGGTCGATCGTGCCGACGGTTCACCGCTGCGCCGAAGTTGTCGGTCCCCTCGGGCACACTGACCGTATGCCCGATCCCGGCCGTCCGCTCGCCGCGGCGCTCTTCGATACCGCCGTCGGCGTGTGCGCCATCGCCTGGTCCGACGTGGGTGTGGTGCGGTTCGGATTGCCCGAGGCCACGCCGAAGGCCACGCTCGCCCGCATTCTGCGCGGTGCCGAGGGTGGCGAGGACGAGCCGTCGGGTGCGATGGCAGAGGCCATCGCGGGCGTGCGTGCCCATCTCGCCGGCGCGCTCGACGATCTGCGCTGGATTCCGCTGGACCAGAGCGCTTCTCCGGAATTCCATCGCGCGGTCTACGCCGTCACCCGCGCCATCGACCCGGGCCGCACTCTCAGCTACGGCCAGGTCGCCGAGCGCATCGGCGCCCCCCACGCGGCACAGGCGGTCGGACAGGCCCTGGGGCACAACCCGATTCCGCTGATCGTCCCCTGCCACCGCGTGCTGGCCGCAGACCATGCGCTGCACGGTTTCTCGGCCCCCGGCGGGTTGGACACCAAAGCGCGGCTGCTGGAAATTGAGCGCACTCCGGGCTTCGGCGAGCCGACCTTGTTCTGATCGGAGGGTTGCGGCACCCGGCCGTATGCCACCTGGATACGAAGGTGCAGCTGGATATCGAGCGCACCCGGGTTTCGGCGGGCCGGCCCTTGTTCCGAGGGTGCGGCACTCCGGACCGGACCCCGTACGGGTATGAAGGTGCGCCTGGTGATCGAGCGCACCCGGGTTTCGGCGGGCCGGCCTTATTCCCTGTGTGCGGCACCCGGACCGGATGCCGCACGGCTCAGCGGCTTTCGAACGGAGAGCCGTCCTCGTGGTGGCGTGTCGGCAGCCGCGGTCAGTGCTTCGGCTGCGGGGTTGGGGTGGTGGACGGGCTGATGACGTTCTGCAGGTCTTGATTCGTCTGGTTGACGCCGTCGACGATCGAGTTGGGAACCGCGTTCGGGACGGGGGCGCTCAGGGGGCCGATGTGAACCTCGCGCGGTGAGGGCGGCGCGGTGGTGGTGGGCGTGGCCGGGGACCGGCGGCGCGTGTAACCCGAGTTGTCGTTCTGCGGTGTGGCGGAATGCAGTTGGGCGGACTGATCGCCGCCCGGGGCGGGTGCCGTCGGCGTGACCGGAGCGACGGGTACGGTGACACCCGGCTGCACCGGCCCCGACGGATCGGCCAGTGCGATGCCGGCGCACGCCACCAGCGCCACCACGCCGGCCCCGACAGCAGCCGCTACCTTGCGATATCCCTGGGCCACCTCGGTAACCACCCTCCTGTTGTCGATCCGCGGTGCCTCCGGGGGACCGAATGGTCACACCCCGCTGTCGCCTCCGGCCCGGGTGCGCACCGCTGATCTGCGTCGAGCGGCGATGCCGGATAGTCGGATCGCCTCGTGCAGCATCGTAATTGGTGGTGACCCCCTGTAGCTATATGGCCGATACCTCACTACCCACTCTTGCCAATGCCTACACTTCCGAGATGGATCTGCTGTTCTCGGCGATCGGTCTCCTGGTGTTCGCCGGCATCCTCTACGCGGCATGGATGACATTTCTGGTCCTCCGCGGCCCGAGGTGATGCCGCCGCGGCCCGGCGCTGACCCGTTGTGCCGCAGCGTCAATCGGGCCGCTCTCCGGGTTCGACGTCAGACCGCGGTACCTAACGCGGTACCTGCCGCGCCGCCGATCACACCGCCTGCGATGCCGCCGACGACGGCCGCGGGGATGCCGACCGCCGCGGCGCCGGCTGCGGCACCGGCCGCCGCGCCCACACCTGCGCCGATGGCGGCCTCGGCGGTCGTACCCCGGCGCCGGGCACAGCCGTCCCCGCGACGCCGCCGATGATTCCGCCCGCGACCGCGCCGACGCCGGTGCCGATGACCGCCCCGGGCACGGCCCCGACCACGGCCGCCGGAATACCAACGGCCGCAGCGCCGATCGCCGCGCCGGCGATGGTCAGGCCCGCGATCTTGTCCGAGCGGCTGGCGTTGATGCTGACCGAGTCGAGGCCCGTGGCGATGGTGGCCTGGGTGTCGGCGGCCGCGCTGTTGGCGGGGTTCAGGAGGGAGTCGGGGACGTTGTCCGGGACCTGGGCGGTGGACGCGCCCACGCGCAGGGTGCGCGGCGGGGGTGCGATCGGAGCGACCGGGGCGACCGCCGTGGGGGCGTGCAGGTCCTGGAGGTTGCCACCGGACGACCGAATTAGTTTCGCTGTTTGCCGCTCGGTGGCTCGCCGCGCATCAATTCGCCGAGCGCCTCGCGATCGGTGACATCGAGCTTGATGCAGGCGCGATAGAGGTGCCCCTCGACGGTCCGCACCGAAACGGTCAGCCGATCGGCGATCTGGCGGTTCGACAGGCCCGCCGCGACCAGATTGGCGATCTCGCGTTCGCGGGCGGTCAGCGGCAGCGGCTGCGCGGACTGGCGCAGCGCCGGGGTGCCCGCGCCGCCGCACGCCGCGGCAAGCCGGTTCGCCGTGGCGGCCGATTCCAGCAGCCGGCGGCGATCGCCGGACCGCTCGTGTGCCGAGGCGGCCTGGGCGGCGGCGTCGGCCGCGGACAACAGTGCCCCGATCGCCTCGAATTCCGTTGCCGCGGTATCCAATCCTGGACCGTCATGGGAGGCGACGGCGACGGCGTGGCGAGCCTGGATCTGCACCAGCGGCCCGTCGATGCGGGCGGCGAGATCGGCGAGGCGACCGGCGACCGTATGGTCGCCGAAGCGGGCCGCGGTGTGCAGCGCCATCGCCTCGATCGCATGCTGATTCGCCCGTGCGGCGGCGTCGGCCGCGCCGATGGCCAGGCGCACCGCGGGCGTCAGGGTGCCCTCGGCGGCGGCCTGCCAGGCCCGCGCGAGCTCGAGTTGCGGCTCGTACACCGCGCTGTGCCGCCCGCCGCGCTCGGCGGCCTCGGCGATGGTCTCGGCGGCCTCGGCCGCGCGCCCGAGTGCCGAATATGCCTCGGCCAGACGGATTCTCGCCGGGAACATCCAGGCGGCCGCGCCCTCGGCGGTCAACGCCGCGAGCGCCTGCTCGAGATTTTCCACCCCGTCCGGGAAGCGGCCCTGTGCCACGTCCACGGTGCCCTGCAGGATCTTCGCGAAGCCCCACGCCAGGTACTGCCCGGGGGCCGAATAGCCGAAATACGCCGTGGCACAACGGCGAGCGGCGGTCAGATCGCCGGTGAGGGTCAGCGCAAGCACCTCGGCATGGGTCGACATGAACCGGTTGAGCCCGTCGATGTGCGACTCCACCTGATGCCCGCGCTCGGCATACACGCGCGCGGCATCGCCGCGGCCCATCAGCGCCAGCGCCAGGCTGCCGCCGAACGCCGCCCACCACACCGCCCACGGCGGCGCCTCGTCGGCGGACATGACGTGCTCGGCATCGACGAAGGCGTCCTGCAAACGGTTTTCGTTGACCGCGCACGCGGAGGCCAGGCCCTGCAGGATCAGTTGGATCTTCGGGTGGGTGACCTTGCCGCGGACCAGCGCCAGCACCGCCTCGGCGCGATCGGCATCGCCCATCGCCCACAACAGATTCGCGACCCGGGTGCTGCCCCAGCGCGCCAGCTGCACCTGGTTGAGCTGGTCGGCGTCGAAGCTGGCCAGAGTGCGCTCGGCCTCGATCCGATGGCCCTGCCACAGCAGCGCCCGGGCGAGCAGATCGGCCGACTCGACCCCGCCCTGGCGCTCCACCGCGGCCCGGGCGAAGCGCTCGCCGAGGGGCAGATTGGCCAGGCCGATGGCGTCCTCCGCCGCGGCCTCGAACAGCTCGAGATCGGCGGATTTGTCACTGTCCAGGGCCAATTCGGCCAGCCGGATGCGATCGGAGGCCGACTTGATCGGGCGCTCTCGCAGCGAGGAATACAGCCGCCCGCGCAACCGCCGGGCCGACGCGATGCCGAGGCGCCGGCGGATCACCTCGCCGAACAGCGGGTGGTTGTAGCGCACCAGCAGCTGGTGGGCATTCTGGACGATCCGTACGACGCCGCGCGATTCGGCGGATTCGACTGCCTCCTCGCCCGCCAGCTCGGCCAGCACGTCCAGATCGATGGGCTCGCAGAACGTCAGCAGCTCCAGTACGCGCAGCACGTCGTCGGGGAGCTGTTCGACCCGATCCTCCAGCAGCGCGGCCAGTTCCGAGGTGACCGCCGCCCGGCCGCGCAGCTGCCAGACGCCGTTGACCTGCCGCAACGTGCCCGCCTCGAGCGCGCCCTCGACCAGATGCCGCAGGAAAAGCGCGTTGCCGCCGGAGGATTCCCACATCAGATTGGCGGTGAAGCCCTCGAGCTGACCGCCGAGCATGGACTCGACGAGTTCGACGCTCTGGCGTTCGCTGAAGGGAGACAGGTCGATCCGCAGCAGATGACCGTCCTTCCACAGGGAGGTCACCGCGTCCGGCACGGCGACTCCGCTGCGGACCGTGCAGACGATGTGCGCCGCCTTGTCGATTGCCAGCTGCAGCAGCAGCGTCGCGGACAGCTGGTCGAGCAGGTGGGCGTCGTCGACACCGATGATGGTGTGCCCGTCGGCCAGCAGCGCCTCGCGCGCGGCGGCCATGAACGTCACCGGATCGTGCGCGGTGTACACGCCGACCATGTGCGCGAACACACCCAGCGGGATGCTGCGCGCCGACTCGGTCCCCGCGACCCAGCGAATGTTGCCGCCGATGGCGGCCGCAGCCTGCCGGGCCAGGGTGGTTTTGCCGACCCCCGCGTCGCCGGTGAGCACCGCACCGACGAATTTGGAGCCGGTGAGGGCCGCGCGGAGCGATTCCAGTTCGCTGCCGCGCTCGATCATCGGCCAGTTCCGCGCCATGGAAATTACTTTAGTGCCTCATGATTCTGTCCGGGGAACTCGAACCCTCACGGTCGCAAGTGGATCGGGCGAGGCCGGGCCCGAAGGCCCGGCGACGGGGGCGAATCAGTCCGCCCACACCCGGTCGATCGGCGTTCCGGCCGACGGCGGCGGCGTCGGGACCCCGCCCGGCGTCCGGGAGAATCGCGGCGCGGGCGCGTGCTGTACCACTCCCTCGATCTCGATCAGTCCGGTGCGGGCCACGATGTGCTCGTTCTGTTCGGCCTCGGTCATCGTCAGCACCGGGGTGCAGCAGGCATCGGTACCGTCGAAGACCGCGGTCCACTCCGCGCGGGTGCGGGTCTTGAACTTCTCGGTGAACAGCTTGCGCAGCTGATCCTGCCCGTTCGGGTCGAGCTGATTGGGCAGCCCCGCCGGATCGATCTCGAGGCCCTTCAGGAATTCGGCGTAGAACTGCGGCTCGATGCAGCCCACGGCCATGTACTTGCCGTCGGAGGTCTCATAGGTGTCGTAGAAGGCCATGCCGGTGTCGAGCAGGTTGGTGCCGCGCTCGTCGGACCACAGGCCCACGCCCTTCATGCCCCAGATCATGTGCGACAGGGCCAGGGCGCCGTCGATCATGGCGGCGTCGATGACCTGCCCCCTACCCGAGCCCTGCCGCTCCACCAGCGCGGCCAGCACGCCGAACACCAGGAACATCGAGCCGCCGCCGAAGTCGCCGACCATGTTCAGCGGCGGCACCGGCCGCTCGTCCTTGTGGCCGATCGCGTGCAGGACACCGGTGAGCGAGATGTAGTTGATGTCGTGTCCGGCGCGGTCGGACAGCGGACCGAACTGGCCCCAGCCGGTCATGCGCCCGTAGATCAGTCGCGGGTTGCGCTCGAGCGCGACGTCCGGGCCCAGGCCCATGCGTTCGGTCACGCCGGGACGGAAGCCCTCGAGCAGCACATCGGCCTTCTCGATCAGCCCGAGCACCTGCTCGATGTCCGCCGGATCCTTGAGGTTGGCCTCGACGATGGTGCGCCCGCGCCATTGCGCGCGCTCCATGAATCCGGGCAGCATGCCGGGTCGCTGCACCCGCACGACGTCCGCGCCGAGGTCGGCCAGCAGCAGCGCCGCGTGCGGGCCGGGCCCGATCCCGGCCAGTTCGACAACCCGGATGCCCGCGAGGGGGCCCTGCCTGGTGGTGGATGGTGCTGTCACGTCCTACCTCGGTTCGTCGTTCCTGCGCACCGCCGCACCGGCGATGTTGACACTCCGACAATAAGCGGTGACCGTGGGCTGCGTCACCGGGGTGCGGCATCGAACACGTACTACCCGCGACCTCCCCGGTTCCGTGTGGTCCATGCGGTATGCCTGAATGGCCGCATCATTCGACTCATTCGACGACGGAGGTCCGGTGTTCGGTAGAACGGTGGCAACGGTGGCAACGGTGGTCTCGGTCCTGGCCCTCGGCCTGACCGGCGCGGGCTGCTCGCCGCACTCCGGCGACGCGCGCGTCGGGGTGAAGGCGATGGTCATCACCATGTTCGATCCGGAGGCCAAGCCCTGGGTCGACAATCAGAAGTGGACTCACGAGATTTCGGTGCCGGGCGTGCGAACGCCGGTGCGCTGCAACGACTCCGGCATGTGCATGATGGTCACCGACGAGGGCAAGGTCAATGCCGCGCTCTCGGTCTCCGCGGTCCTGTCCAGCCCGAAACTCGACCTGGACAAGGCGTATTTCATCACCGCGGGCATCGCGGGCACGCCGCCCGACGTCGGGACGCTCGGCTTCGCGGCCTGGGCGCGCCGCATTGTCGACGTCGATCTCGGCCATCACATTCTGCCGCAGGACGATCCGTCGGTGCCGCTGGGCTACCTGCCGCTCGGCGACATGGACAAGCCGGTGACCCAGGAGTACGAACTCGACGCGCGGCTCGTGGACGCGGTCTACCGCAACACCAAGGAGGTCGCCCTCGCCGACGATCCGAGCCTCGCGGCGGTCCGCGCCGCCTACCCGGGGCAGGCCGGGCACGACAAACCCTTTGTCGCCGAATGCGATACGGCCACCGGCGACGACTTCTGGTCCGGCGCGGTCTCCTCGGCGCAGACCGCGTACATCGTGGGCATGCAGACCGGCGGACAGGGCCACTACTGCACGTCTCAGATGGAGGACAACGCCACCGCCGGCGCCCTGGCCCGCGCCGGGAAACTGAACCGATATGTGGACCTTCGTACCGCGAGCGACTTCGACCAGCCCGCGAGCGGCGGATCGGTGACCGACATGCTGAAGGGCAGCTACGCCGGATTCACGATTTCGGTGGAGAACGCCTATCGTGTGGGGCTGGCTGCGGCGAACTACCTGATTCAGCATCCGGACCTGAACTGATCCGCCGATGGCACACATTCGGTTACCGAATGATCGGGTGCTGGCGACCGGTTCTAAACGACGTTTAGTGAACAGATTTAACTGAACGATACCCTGTGTGGTGATTGCGCCGAACTTTGATGCTGGAAAAGTATCAGCTGGAAGCTTCGCTCCTCGCTGGTACGCCCGTCCCGGACCGCCGACTGCACCTCCTCGACCGCCCGACGGCAGTACAGTGACGTGCGGAATGGCTGTATGCATTCCGTCGGCCAGAGCGAGAGATGGTTGAGTGTGAAGAGGAATTCGGCCGCCGAACCACCCGGATTACATGTCACCGCCCAGCAGTTGTCCGCACGCGATGCGGTATTCGTCTACGAGGAGCATCAGCGCCATCCGGCCAATATTGCCGCCGCCTACGTATTCGACAGGTCGCGGGGTGCGGTAACTCCGTTCGGTACCGAACAGGTGCACGCCTGGGTGCGGGATCGTCTGGGGCACTCGCCGATTTTTCACAGGCGGCTCGCGCGGATACCCGGGGACCTGGACCTGCCGTACTGGGTGCCCGATGCCGGGTTCCGTCTCGCCGATCATGTGACGCTGAACGGTCCCGAGGTGTTCGATTGGGACGAGATCCGGCGGCGTATCGCCGCGATCGCGTCCACCCGAATGGATCTCTCGCGTCCGCCGTGGGAGATCCATATCTTCGAACGCGTTGCCCGCTTTCCGGGATATCCCGCGGTGACAGTGGTCGTGCTCAAATTCCATCACAGCGCCGCCGACGGCATGGGCACACGGACGCTGGAGTCGAAGCTTTTCGGCGCCGTCGATATTCCGCCCGCGCCCACGGTGGACCACCATTCCTGGTCCGAGTCGACGGCATTGCTGCGTTCGGCCGGCCTCCTGCCCTATCGCTGTGTGCGGTTCGTGGCGGGATTGATTCGAACCCGCCGCGCCGCACGGGCGGCGGCGGCCAGCGTAGCGGCGAAGGCACTCTACGAACCGATCGCCCATCGTCCCGCCACCCGCTTCAATCATGCGGTTCGCTCCGAACTCGTCTTCGACTTGATTCCCATTCCACTGCGGGCCGTGCTCGATCTGAAGGCGGCAATGCCCGGCCGCACCACCGTCAACGACCTCATGCTGGCCGTGATATCCGGTGCGCTCGATGCCTATCTCCGCGAGCGGGGTGAGACTCCCGCGGCGTCGCTGGGTGCAATGGTCCCCATGTCGATGCGCGGCACGGCGCGGTGGAATTCGGCGAATCAGCTCTGCCTGATGTCGGTCGATCTACACACCGACATCGCCGATTCCCTCTCTCGTTTACAAGCAATTCAGGTCTCGGCGCGACGGGAGAAAGAGCGCTGGGCCAATGCCTATGTCCTGCGACGCGAAGCCCGGCTGCACACCTCTCCGGCATGGTTGTTGCGATTGGTCGGCTGGGTCCGGGCGCAGCAGTCGTTCGACGATATCGAGACAGTGCCGCTGGTGAATACCACGATCAGCAATGTGCCCCCGGTGACCGAGCGGCTCGAATTTCTCGACCTGCCGGGTGTGAGCGCGTTCGGTGTGCTGCCGGTATTCGATGGCGACGGGCTACGTCATCTGGTCAGTTCGCAGGGCGAGGAGTTGTGGATATCGGTCAGCGCCGACAGCAAGATGATGCCGGATCTCGAGCATTACGGTGAGCTGCTGCGCGGGTCGTTTCGTCAGCTGGCCGAGGCGGCCGGGTCGTTGGGGGAGTGAGCCTGGGGCGTGGCCGCCCCGGGCCATCCGCGTAGCTCAGATGCCCAGCGACGATGCCAGCATGGGCCACGATCGGTGCAGCTCGTCCTGCCAGTACCCCCAGGAATGGGTGCCCGTTGGGCGGAAGTCGTAGACGATATCGGTACGGCCGAGCTGACGAGTCCGGTCGGCGAGGGCGGCGGCACAGGAATTCGTCGCCGCTTCGAGGATGCCGCCGACCGCCATCTGATTGGCGAGCATGGCCTGGCTGTTGTTCAGCGTGGGATCGGCCAGGGTGTCGTGCTTGCCCGGCAGACCACTACCGCTGGATATGTACATCGGAATATGCGGCAGGCGCGCGGCATTCACATACGGATCGTGCGCCTGCCATTCCGGACCGCCGACATGGCCCCACATATTCGTCACGTCCGCGCCGCCGTCGCTGACCACCAGCGTGACCATGGCCCGGCCGATGGGATCGCTGGTCATCGCGCAGCCGCTGTACGCGGCGACGCTGCGGTACAACCGCGGCGCTTGGATCGCGAGATTCAGGACCGAGGTCGCCGCCATGGAGATGCCCGCCAGCGCATCGACCCCGTTCGTGTGAAAGGCGGCGTCGATAACCGGCGGTAACTCATCGGTGAGGAAGGTTTCCCACATGTTCCGGCCGTTGTTGTGCAGTTTCTTGGCCAGTCCCTTGTCGGGCTTGTCCCAGTCGGTGTAGTAACTGAACGCGCCCTCGGTGGGAATCACGACATTGACGTGCTTGTCCGCGAAGAACTGCGCGGCATCGGTGCGCGCCAGCCAGTTCGCGGCGTCCTCCCCGCCGCCGGCGCCGTTCAGCAGATACAACGTCGGGGCCGGCCGGGTCGTGTCCTTCGGGTGCAAAACCTCGAGCGTGATATTGCGCTGCATGGATGGTGAATACACGCTGATATTCGTCAGCTGTCCGGCCCCGCGGGTTTCACTCACCACTCGGGCGCCGGATTGAGCCGATGCGGCCGGCGTGCTCGCGGCCCACAGCACGGCCGACAATGAGAGAGATGCGGCCAGGCAGGCAATACCGCGCAACGTATACATCCTAGAGCTGAGTCATGTCGGCATCGGAGTCGATGCGGGGGAGTGGCCGAGTCTCGCCGGCTCCCCCACATCGGCCACCGGTAATTACTTTGTGTGTGGTGTACCCCCGCTGAGACTGACCAGCGCATTGGTGATCGGGGTCAGGATATTGGCGTTAGCGCTTGCGGTGCCCATTCCGAGAATGGTCAGAAGTGATCCCATGTTTATCTCCTACGTATTGTCGCTCAGGTATTGGGAACCCGATGAATAATTCACATTGCCGGCACTACTTGACGATATTTCCAAGCGAGCCGAGAAAGGTCGACCAAAGGCCGTCACCGGCCACCGCGGATCCCAGCAGTGGGATGAGGGCCGGAAGTAGGGTGCCATCAGCAAGAGAACCCACGACAAAAACTCCTTGTTCGAACAGCAGCGAACCCTCGATCCCGGAATCTGAGGTCGAGAACTCGTCACCAACGCAGGTCCGTCAGTGATGAAGGGGAACGTAGCAGGGTTGAATATATGCCGCAAGAGAATCCGAAAAATGGTCTTCCGTATCGCCGCCCGGGTATAAGCGAATATTCAGCTACCATTTGGAAGGATCGTATCCAGTGGTATCGATCTTGAAAATTCGAGTAGCCGGTGATTCGCGTACCGTGGATCGGAACAGCTCCGGCGCAAACAGGCCAGCCGACTTCTACCGGAACAGCTCGAGAGGATTGGATGACAATTCTTTCTGTTGTTCTAGAACGCGTTCTGCCAGCGGAAACGTCGCGGGGAATTGGTCGGCAACCGGATAATTCAGGGCTGCCCAATAGCTCGACGGGCGCATCGGTGTCGCAATTGCGCCAACGCCCACCTCTCCCGGCGTAGGACTGGAACGGGTACATTTCAAGTTCGTTTCAGCGCTGACGCGGCTACCCCACCGGGTCACGCGCCCCTCGGGAGTACGCATGAAAACCACTGTGCCAGTGTTCTTTCCAGCCGCCGCGAGGCCTCGCGCGGGCGCCGGCCCGGCCGGGGCAAACCGCCGGACCCGGTGGCCACGGGCCCGCGCCGCTATTCGATGATCGGGAGCGGTTCCGTGGGCGGGCCGGGCAACTCGGATCGACTCATGCGCAGCGTCGGTGGCTCGGTCCGGGGCAGGGGCATCGTCGGCGGGGACTCGTGCAAGGGGCGGGCCTTGACCGGTAGTCCGTAGAAGGCACGGGCATTGTCCTCCAGTACCCGGTGCACGCCGGGGCCGATAGCCTCGCCGATCAGCTCGACATCGGCGTCGCGGAACGGACGCCCGGCGCGCATGCCGGGAAGGTCCGAGCCGAACATCAGCGCCTCCGGATTGACCCGGTGGATGCGGCGCAGCGCGGTCGGCACGTTCATCGCCACCCGTCCGAATCCGGATGCCTTGACCTTGGCGCCGCGGTCGACGAGGTCCAGCAGGTAGGGCAGGCATTCGTCGGACATGCCCAGGTGGTCGATGGATAGCACCGGCAGCTTGCTGATCACCGGTTCCAGCGACCCGAGCATGGATCCGTCGATGTACAGCTCCACATGCCAGCCCGCGACGGCGTGCGCCCGCAGGGCGAGCATGGTGAGCTCCGCGATATCGCCGGCCGCGCGCTTGAGATTGAATCGCAGCGCGCGCACCCCGGCGCGGCTCAGGTCGACGATCTCCGCGTCGGTGGTGTCGGGGTGCAGATTGGTGACCCCGACCCAGCTCTCACCCAGCTCCGCCAGCGCGGCCCGCAGAAACCCCTGGTCGGTACCCTGGAACGACCCGCTGACCACGGCTCCGCCGTCGATATCGAAGCGCGCCATGCGCTTTCGATAGTCGGCGATGGTGAAGGGCCGGGGCAGGAAGCCCTCGTTTTCGATCAGCGGGAACCGCGGATCGACGAGATGGACATGGGCATCGAACACGAGATCAGCATGCCTCGAGACACCGACAGGATCCATATGCGGCACTTCCGACCCGGTAAGCGCCGCAAGGGATAGCCGGTGCTCAGGCCTTGTGCGGCTCGCTGGCGCGCAGCATGTCCTCGCGCTCGACGACCTTGACGCGCTCGCGGCCCTGCGGCTCGCCCAGGGCGCGCTCGTGGGCGTCGAGGCGGTACCAGCCGGCCCACGTGGTGAACGGAATTCCCTTGTCCTCCAGGAACTTCGTTACCGCGTCGAGCTCGGGCTCGGCCGCGGGGGTGAACGCGGCGGCGTCGTCGAGCAGGCAGGCGATGGTTTCGTTGGCGTCGCCCTTGGTGTGGCCGATCAGGCCGACCGGGCCGCGCTTGATCCAGCCGGTGACGTAGGTGGCGGGCAGATAGCGCGCGGCACCGTCGGCATCCTCGTCGATCAGCACCCGCCCGGCCTCGTTGGGCACGGTGCCGGCCTGGTCGTCGAAGGGCAGCTGGGGGATGTTCTGTGACAGGTAGCCCACGGCCCGGTAGACGGCCTGAACATCCCAGTCGCGGAACTCGCCCGTGCCCTTGACGTTGCCGGTGCCGTCGAGCTGGGTGCGTTCGGTGCGCAGGCCCACGACCTTGCCGTCCTCACCGACGATCTCGGCCGGGTTCTCGAAGAAGTGCAGGTACAGCTTGTGCGGGCGGTTGCCGACGTCGCGGATGGCCCACTGCTCGATGGTGTTGCAGACCATGTCGACCTGCTTGGAGTGGCGGCGCGCGGCCTCGGAGCCCTCGTCGTAGTCGATGTCCTCGGGATCGACGATGACCTCGATATTGGGCGAGTGGTCGAGCTCGCGCAGCTCGAGCGGGGTGAACTTGGCCTGGGCGGGACCGCGGCGGCCGAACACGTGCACCTCGAGCGCCTTGTTGGCCTCGAGGCCCTCGTAGACGTTCGGCGGGATCTCCGTCGGCAGCAACTCGTCACCGGTCTTGGCCAGCACGCGGGCCACGTCCAGGGCGACGTTGCCGACGCCCAGCACGGCGACCTTCTCGGCCTCGAGGGGCCAGGTGCGGGGAACGTCCGGGTGGCCGTCGTACCAGGAGACGAAGTCGGCGGCACCGTAGCTGCCGTCCAGGTCGATGCCCGGGACGCCGAGCGCGCGGTCGGCGTTGGCGCCGGTGGAGAAGATCACCGCGTCGTAGAAGCGGTGCAGATCGGCCAGGGTGATGTCGGTGCCGTAGTCGATATTGCCCAGCAGGCGCACCTGGGGCTTGTCCAGAACCTTGTGCAGCGCGGTGATGATGCCCTTGATCCGCGGGTGGTCGGGCGCCACGCCGTAGCGGATCAGCCCGAACGGCGCGGGCATGCGCTCGTACAGATCGATGGAGACCTCGGCATCGGACTTCATCAGCGCGTCGGCGGCGTAGATACCGGCCGGTCCGGCGCCCACGATCGCGATGCGCAGTGGGCGGGTTCCTGCACTTGTTTCCGTCATTCTGATGCGCACCCTCTGGTCGAGAACTCTGTCGTCACTGTCATTCTTAGCCGTCGCTCTTAGCTTAGGCTAAGTTGACGCTGGGTCCGGGATACACCCGACGATCCTTCATACCGTTCGATGCTGCAACGTTGCCGCTCGGGGGGATTCGGTTCGTCCCGGCCGGGACCGGGCTCGGCGGTGATTCTATCGGTGTCGGCTATGGCCGGTTGTCGCGGCATCGCGCGAACGAGCCGGGGTCCGTTCTCCGGGCCCGCCCGCCACCAGGGATGATCGGTGCATGAGTGACGCGGAGACCACCGGCGAGCCGACCCCGATCGACCAGGGGGAGCCGGTCCGCTCGCTGGTGCCGTTCCTGGCCGCCGCGGTGCTCGCGGTGCTGGTCATCGTGGGTATCGTGATCGCCGCGCTGCTGCACCCCGCTGAGAAGAATCTCACAGATGCCGATCGCATCGCGAACGCGGTGCATGCCTTCGTCGACGCACAGCGCGGCACCGATGCGGCGAAGCGGGCCGGGACCGAGTGCCCCGGATTCGAGCAGGCGCGTTCGCCGCTGGGTCCCGATGCGGCCGGAAAGGACATCGCGATCGATGGCCTGAAGGATCCCCACGTCGACGGCAACCGCGCGACGGTGACCGTGAGCAGCAAGGTCGACGGGAAATCGGCCACCTCGGTCTGGAATCTGACCCGGCCGCAGGGCACCTGGCTCGTCTGCGATCGGCCGTGAACGAGGGTTTGACAGGTGGCCCCATGGCCAGGCAATCTCGATCGAAGGTCATGAGTGCCAGCGATAGGCCCCGGCTCGCTGGCCGGCAACCCTCCTCCGCGGTGGGGTGCTCCGGGTGACGACCTGGCACGCGCCCAGCTCCGGGTGCGGCAAGTGCGGATTCGCGAGGAGGTTCTGTGACTTACGCAGGTGACATCACGCCCCAGCAGGCGTGGGATTTGTTGTGCGACAACCCCGATGCGGTGTTGGTGGATGTGCGCACCGAGGCCGAGTGGCGGTTCGTCGGCGTGCCCGACACCAGCGCCATCGACCGGCCCACGGCGCTGATCGAATGGGTCGACGGCACCGGCGCACCCAACGGCGAATTCACCGACCAGCTGAAGCAGGCGCTGGCCGGGCGCGCGGCGGACAGCGACGCGCCGGTGATTTTCCTGTGCCGGTCCGGGCAGCGCTCCATCGGCGCGGCGATCGCCTCGACCGCGGCCGGATACGCCCCCTCCTACAACGTGCTCGAGGGCTTCGAGGGCCCGCTCGACGCGAACGGGCATCGCGGCGGCGCCGGCTGGCGCGCCCTGGGGCTGGCCTGGAGGCAGTCGTGATCACCGGTGGTGCGTTCGACAAGCCGCTGCCCGAGGGCGTGGGCCCGGCGACCCAGGCTGTGCGCGGCGGGCTGCGGCGGTCCGGATTCGAGGAGAACGCCGAGGCGCTGTACCTGACCTCCGGCTTCGTCTACGCCAGCGCGGAGGCGGCCGAGGCGTCGTTCACCGGCGAGATCGAGCACTTCGTGTACTCGCGCTACGGCAATCCGACCGTGGCCATGTTCGAGGAGCGGATGCGCCTGATCGAGGGCGCCGAGGCGTGTTTCGCGACCGCGAGCGGCATGTCCGCGGTCTTCACCGCCCTCGCCGCGCTGCTGGGCAACGGCGATCGGCTGGTCGCCGCGCGCAGCCTGTTCGGTTCGTGCTTCGTGGTGTGCAACGAGATCCTGCCGCGCTGGGGCGTGGAAACGGTCTTCGTCGACGGCGAGGATCTGTCCCAGTGGGAGGCGGCGCTGTCGAAGCCGACCCAGGCGGTCTTCTTCGAGACCCCGTCGAACCCGATGCAGACCCTGGTGGACGTGCGCCGGGTGTGCGAGCTGGCCCACGCCGCCGGCGCGAAGGTGGTGCTGGACAACGTCTTCGCCACGCCGCTGCTGCAGCGCAGCCTGAATCTGGGCGCGGATGTCGTGGTGTATTCGGGCACCAAGCACATCGACGGCCAGGGCCGGGTGCTGGGCGGGGCGATCCTGGGCTCGCAGGAGTACATCGACGGCCCGGTGAAGAACCTGATGCGGCACACCGGCCCGGCGCTGAGCCCCTTCAATGCGTGGACGCTGCTCAAGGGCCTGGAGACGATGCCGCTGCGGGTGCGGCACTCGGTGCAGTCCGCGCTGAAGATCGCCGAATTCCTGGAGCAGCAGCCCGCGGTGGCGTGGGTGAAATACCCCTTCCTGCCCTCGCATCCGCAGTACGAGCTGGCCCGGCAGCAGATGGACGGCGGCGGCACCGTCATCACCTTCGAGCTGGCCTCGGGGCCGGAGGAGGGGAAGAAGCGCGCCTTCGAGGTGCTGAACCGGCTGCGCATCATCGACATCTCCAACAACCTGGGCGATGCGAAGACGCTGATCACCCACCCGGCCACCACCACGCACCGCGCGATGGGGCCGGAAGGCCGTGCGGCCGTGGGTATCACCGACGGCGTGCTGCGCATATCGATCGGCCTGGAGGACGTGCAGGACCTGCTGAACGATCTGGATCAGGCGCTCGGCTGAGGCATTCCGACGATTCACAACCCTTGTCGCCGAACGGTTTCGGCGATGAGGGTTGTTTCGTCTCCGCGTCTGCATCGCCGGCCTCGCGGTTCCGGCGATGAATTTGTGCCCGCTGTTCCGTCCTACCTGCGTCCGGTGAATGTGCGGGCCGACGAGGTGGGAAGGATCCTCACATGCGGATCAGGGCGCGCTTGTGCATGAGTGCCGACGGCTACATCACGACGCCGAACGGGTGGCCTCCCCAAGTGGTGGATCCGGTGCACGGCCACGGCAGCCACGGCATGGTGGAATTCCTGAAGACCTGTGAGGCGGCGCTGATGGGCCGCACCACCTTCGAGCCGGCGCTGACCAACGAGTGGTGGCCATGGCCGGATCTGCAGGTGTTCGTGCTGGGCTCGCACCGTCCGGAGGGCACGCCCGACCACGTGACCATGGAGAGCGATCCGGCCCGGCTGCTCGCGGCGATGCGGGAGGCCAACCAGGGTGGCGATGTCCATCTGGTCGGCGGGCCGCACACGATCGAGACGTTCCGGGCGCTCGGCGCGCTCGACGAGCTGAGTCTGGTGGTGGTGCCGTTCGTGCTGGGCGGCGGTATGCGGCTGACGGACGCGGTGAGCGTCGATCTGGGGCTGGAGCTCGAGAGCACGCAGCCGCTCGAGGGCGGTGGGGTCGAGATCGTCTATCGGGTGCGGCCAGATGGGCGGGTTGCGCAGGCGCGGCAGAGCGAGTGGGCTCCCGACTCGCAGCACGGCGCCGACGCCTGAGGCGGCTCGCACGGGCCGGCTCGCCGACGATTGTCGAGGGGTCGTCGTCGGTGAGCCGGACCCCGTGCGATCCAGGCATTGACAGTATGCTGTCATGCATGACAGCATACTGTCATGATGAGAACAGTGCATATGGCTGTGTACGACACGTTCGCTGACTGGGAGGTCGGGCACGCGACCGCGGGCATCAATCGCGCGCTGTGGCATCGCGAACCGGGGACCTGGCGGGTGCGAACCGTCGGTCCCACGCGCGAGGCGGTGACATCGATGGGCGGCATGCGCATCGTGCCCGATCTCGCGCTGGACGAGCTCGCGCCGGGCGACAGCGCGATGCTGATCCTGCCCGGATCGGCCATTGCCGAATCCGGCGCGCTGGCCGCCTTCGGGACCAAGGCGGGCGAGTTCCTGGCGGCCGGTACGCCGGTGGCCGCGATCTGCGGCGCCACGTTCGTGCTCGCCGCGGCGGGATTGCTCGACGAGCGGACGCACACCAGCAACGATCCGGGATACCTTGCCATGAGCGGATATTCGGGCGGGGAACACTACGTGGCGGACACGGCGGTGACCGGCGGAGATCTGATCACCGCGACCGGCACGCGTCCGGTCGAATTCGCGCGGGAGATCTTCGCGCGGCTGGGTGTCTTCGAGCCGCGCGTGCTCGACGCCTGGTATGCGCTGTACGGGGACAACGACCCGAAGGGCTTCTACACGCTGGCCGAATACGAGGCGCAGCGGGCGGTGGCCGAATGAGTATGTGCGTGACCGGATCAGCGGGATGCAGCCTGCGGCGGATGCCGGGCCCGGAGGTGCGGTGATGAGCCGGACGATTCCGCAGTCGTTCAGCGCCACGGCGATCACCACGTTCAAGTTGAACGGCCAATTCCTTTCCATCGCAGAGGAATTGGCGCAACCGGCCGGAATCACCGCGGCGTGGTGGCAGGTGCTCGGCGCGGTCCTGCCCGCGCCGCTTCCCGTCTCCGGTATCGCACGCGAGATGGGTATCACCCGCCAGAGTGTGCAGCGCATCGCGGATCTGCTGGTGGCCAAGGGGCTTGCCGAGTACCGCCCCAACCCGGCGCACCGCCGCGCCAAACTCGTGGCGGTCACCGAATCCGGTCACGAGGCGATGCGCCGGATCACCCCGCAGCACGCGGAGATGGCCGAGCGCCTGGCCGCCCGGCTGGGCGTCGAGCGGCTGAACGACATCGTCGATGCGCTCCTGGATCTGTCGGCCGCGCTCGACGCACTCGAATCCGAGTAGGTCGTCCGGCCGGACTCGACCGACGGCCGCGGGCTCAGCGGCTGCGGCGGAAGTGGTACGCGCGCTCGCGCGCCGGCCACACACCTTCGCGAGCGGCACGAATTCGGCCCGGGAAGCCGGATCCGGCGCCGACGGGGCCCCGCCTAGCGGGCGAACGGGTCGGCCGTGTGGCCGACGAGATCCGCGACCGAATCGACGACGACCGTTGGGCGATAAGGGTATTGCTCCACCGATTTACGGGTGGAGATGCCCGAGGTGACCAGGATCGTGCGCATGCCCGCCTCCAGCCCGGCGATGACGTCGGTGTCCATGCGGTCGCCGATCATCACCGTGGACTGCGAGTGTGCCCCGATCCGGCGCAGCGCCGAGCGCATCATCAGCGGGTTCGGCT
This sequence comes from Nocardia sp. GP40, assembly GCF_050434125.1. Classification (NCBI taxonomy): domain Bacteria; kingdom Bacillati; phylum Actinomycetota; class Actinomycetes; order Mycobacteriales; family Nocardiaceae; genus Nocardia; species Nocardia sp. GP40. The sequence goes on from NZ_JBNPVW010000002.1 coordinate 908,654, forward strand.
TGCCGACGTAATACGGCTCGCGGCCGGTGGCGCGGGTGATGAGCGCCGCCACCGAGCCCGTCGCGGGCAGCAGGCCCTCGCGGGAGGGGCCGGTCGCGTCCGGGTTGGTGGCGATGAATCGGGCGCCCTTGTCTACCAGGCGGATGGCGGTGGTGATCGCCTCGAAGGAGTAGGTGCGGGTCTCGCCGAGCACGACGTAGTCCGGATCGCTGTCGGTCAGCACGTAACCGATCTCGTGCAGGGCGGTGGTGAGGCCCGACTCGCCGACCACGTAGGCGGTGCCGCCGGGGCGCTGGTCGTTCAGGAAGGTCGCCGTCGCCAGCGCGGAGGTCCAGATCGCCTCCTCCGGAATGTCCAGGCCGCTGTGGCGCAGCCGTGCCTGCAGGTCGCGGGGAGTGCGGATGGAGTTGTTGGTGAGCACCAGGAACGGGATGTCGTTGGCCTGCAGGTCCTGCAGGAACTTGTCGGCGCCGGGGATCAGGTGGTCCTCGTGCACCAGTACCCCGTCCATATCGGTCAGGTAGGACAGGATCGGCTCAGCATCGTTCACCAGCACATTGTGGGCTATTGGTCTTCACGATGTGGACAACTTTCGAAGTTGCGACCATTCACACATGCCCACCGGACCGGTCGGGTGGGCATGTGGCGGACCGGTACGCTACCGCGGCCCTCCTGTCGGCCGCTGAGCTCGACATCCAGCGTGGCCTGGGCGATCCGGTGCTGCGGCGGTCATGCCGCGGCCAGGCAGAAAAGGTGGCCTTCGGGATCGGCGAGTACCGTCCACTGACCCTGCCCCGGCTGGAATTCGGGCACGGTCGCGCCGAGTGCGAGCAGCCGCTCGGTTTCGGCGGCCACATCGGCGACCGTGAAGTCGAGGTGGGCGTGCTTACCGGCATCGGGCCAACCGGGCCCCGTGTAGCCCGCGACCCGCTGGAATGCGAGCTGGATCGGGCCCTCGCCGAGGTAGGCCGAATCGTCGTCGATGTGGGTGATCTTCCAGCCGGTGACCTCGCGGTAGAACTCCGCCATCACCTGCGGTGCGGCACAGTCGATGATGATCGCGGCGAGGTTTGCGTAGACGGTCATATTTCGTTGTCTCCCTGGTGTAGTCGATGTTGCCGTCTCAGCATCCGTGTCCGGCCCCGCGCGGGTCTTGAAGATTTTTGCGGGCAGTTTCCTGTCGTACGTGCGGCGTACGGTCCGTGGGTGCTGTCCGCCACGACCCTCGCCGCCCGGCCGGAGTTCACCGTCACCACCGTGAACTGCCGCTCCGATCACACCCACTTCTCGGCTCCGGAAGTCCGCGCCGACCATCGGCTTGTGCTCGTACGCCGGGGCAGGTTCCGGCGACGGGCCGACGGTGAACTCGCCGACCTGGACCGCACCGTCGGCTACATCGGCGCACCGCGTGAGGAGGAAGGGTTCTCCCACCCCGTCGGCGGTGACGTCTGCACCGCGGTGACCATCGAGCCCGGCCTTCTGGAAGGCGCGGTGAGCTCGCGGGCGGTCTACGTCGATGCGCGTATCGAGCTCGCGCACCGCCGAATGCTCGCGGCTGCCGCGGGCGGCGATATCGACTACGCGGTGACCGAGGAACTGGTCCGGCTCGTCGCACTCGCCGCCGGACGGCCGGCCCCACGGCCGCGGCCCGCCGACCGAGCGCTGGTCACCGCGGCCCGCGAGGCGATCATCGACCGGGCACCGGAGTCGGCCGGGCTGCACTCTTTGGCCGTACTGCTGAAGGTTTCGCCGTATCGGCTGAGTCGGGTGTTCTCTCAGCACATGGGAGTGTCGCTGACCCGCTACCGCAACCGGACACGAGTCGGGCAGGCCCTCGACCGGATCGCGGACGGAGAAACCGGCCTCGCAGACCTTGCCGCTGATCTGGGCTTCGCCGACCAGGCTCACCTGACCCGCACCGTCCGCGAACACCTGGGCCACACCCCCACCGCCCTGCACCGACTACTGACCCCCGCCCTCCAACCGCACCGTTGAAAGACGCACCCGGAGTGACGCTGATCGTGGCGCTCCACATCTGGACAACTGGGCTGCGCGGCATGAACATGTGTGCAACTCGGCCGCCCCGCACCGGCGCGCACATGTGCGCTGCGGGTCGCTCCATATGTGCGCAACCCGGCGGAGGTGAGCACGCCGGGGATTAACCGAGGTCACGGGATATGGTCGGTGAGGGCCCCGGGATTTCGGGGCGTTGTGGAATGCGGCACGGCTTCCCGGCGCTGTAGTCAACCGTCGGGGGTACCCAAGCGATTCGTGAACAGGAGGGACGCACAGTGAGCGAGCTCGCGAGCGAACCAATGACACAGCGTGCATCGCGCACGACGGAGCCGAGCGCCAGCGAGGTGCAGTCGTGAGTGATCTCAAGCTCGGATACAAGGCGTCGGCGGAGCAGTTCGGTCCCCGCGAGCTCGTCGAGCTCGCGGTCGCGGCCGAGGAGCACGGACTCGACAGCGCTTCGGTGAGCGATCACTTCCAGCCCTGGCGGCACGAGGGCGGGCACGCCCCGTTCTCGCTGGCGTGGATGACCGCGGTCGGCGAGCGCACCAAGCGGATTCAGCTCGGCACCTCGGTGCTGACCCCCACCTTCCGGTACAACCCGGCCGTGATCGCGCAGGCCTTCGCGACCATGGGCTGCCTGTACCCCGACCGCATCATGCTGGGCGTGGGTTCCGGTGAGGCGCTGAACGAGATCGCCACCGGATATAAGGGCGAATGGCCGGAATTCAAGGAGCGTTTCGCGCGGCTGCGCGAGTCGGTCGACCTCATGCGGGCGCTGTGGACAGGCGACCGGGTGACCTTCGAGGGCGAGTATTACCACACCGTCGGTGCCTCGATCTACGACGTGCCCAAGGACGGCATCCCGATCTACATCGCCGCGGGCGGTCCGCTGGTGGCCCGGTATGCCGGCCGCGCCGGCGACGGTTTCATCTGCACCTCGGGCAAGGGCATGGATCTCTACACCGAGAAGCTGATGCCCGCGCTCGGTGAGGGCGCCGAGAAGGCCGGGCGCACCGTCGAGGACATCGACCGGATGATCGAGATCAAGATCTCCTACGATACCGATCCCGAACTGGCGCTGCAGAATACGCGATTCTGGGCCCCGCTGTCGCTGACCGCGGAACAGAAGCACGACATCACCGACCCCATCGAGATGGAGGCCGCCGCCGACGCGTTGCCGATCGAGCAGGTCGCCAAGCGCTGGATCGTGGCCAGCGATCCGGACCAGACGGTGGAACTGATCAAGCCGTACATCGATGCGGGCCTGAGCCACCTGGTCTTCCATGCCCCCGGGCACGATCAGCGCCGGTTCCTGGACCTGTTCCAGCGCGATCTGGCCCCGCGCCTGCGCGCGCTGTAAATTGCTCGGCCACAACGAGATCCGGCCGCCGTACCCCTCGGTGCGGCGGCCGGATTCGCGTGGGGGGCGAAAATCGGTGGCCGCGGGGTTCGGCGGGGTTCTACCGTCGGCGCAACGCTTCGTGTCACCGTTCTCGCTCAACCGGATGACCTGGATCAAGCCGTCGTTCCGCTGGCTGATGCAGCGCAGCGGCTGGGCGCGCAAGCCCGGGCAGGAACACATTCTGGCCGTGCGGATCACGCGTGCGGGCTGAGAGGAGGCGCTGGGACAGGCCGTGCTCACGAGCCCGGAAAAACGCGTCTATCCCGATGCCGCACAATGGCGCTCGGCGTTCGCGCCGCCGGAGCAGCCGTTCCGCTCCCCGGGGACCTCGCCACGGCGATCGGCGCGACGCGGTAGCCGACCGCGCCGGATCAGGATCGGGTCAGCGCGAAGATGCGCATGTCTCGGGTGGTACGGGTGCGGTAGGTGGCGTAGACCTTGACCGACTCGACGAAGTCGGCGAATATCTCTTCCTTGCGGGCCGGGTCCTCGATCAGTGTGGCGCGCACCGGAATTCGCTCTCCCGCCAGCGTCACGGTGGCCTCGGGATCGGCGAGCAGATTTGCGGTCCAGGCCGGATGGCTGGACTGCCCGAAATTGCTGCCGATCACGTACAGCGTGTCGCCGCCGTGCACGTACAGCAGCGACGACAGGCGCGGCTGACCGGACTTGCGGCCGCGGGCGGTCACCAGCACGACCGGCGCGCCGACCGGACCCAGCATCGTGTAGCGGCCCGCGGTTCGGACCAGCAGCTTGCGGTCCAGCGGCGTGAGCTTGCGGATGAGCAGCGAGCCGGGCCAGGTCGCGGCGAACGAAACCATTGCCCGTGAGAGCAGACTGGTGCGCGACCCCCATCGGCGATCCGGGAATTGTGTGCTCATGGCGGCGATACTGCGGCGGTCGCGCCCGCTGGTCTCGGTGGGCGGGAGCGGCTCAGGATGGCAGGGCCGCCTTGACCTTCGCGGCGAACTCGTAGTGCGCCCGCCAATCCGGATCGGCCGGTGCCAGGATCACGCGCTCGACGTTCGCGGCGGCGTAGGCGGAGACGGTGTCCACGGTCTGCGCGAGGTCGCCGGTCGGCGGGGTAACGATGGTGATCTGTGGTGCCGGCCGGTTCACTGCGTCGGCGAGATCGGCCAATTCCGTGGCGGCGGAGGCGGATTCGTCCGGGGACAGGCCGATGGCCAGCCAACCGTCCGCGTAGGCCGCCGCCCGGCGCAGGGCACGAGAACCGTTGCCCGCGACTAGGATCGGCGGGACGGACGCCCCGGGAGAGAGGGTGACCTCGGTGCCGTCGGCCAGCACGGCCGGGCGTCCGGCGATCAGGTCCGGCAGGACGCGCAGCGCCTCGTTGGTGCGGCGGCCGCGCTCGGCGTAGGGCTGATCCGCTGCGCGCCAGGCGATGTCGCCGTGCGCGGGGTTACCGGTGCCGACGCCCAGGAGCAACCGGTTGCCGGAGGTGTACTGCAGGGTGGCGGCCTGCTTGGCCGTCCACGCGGCGGGTCGCAGCGACACCACCAGCACACCCCACCCGATCCGGATCCGCTCGGTGACCGCCGCCGCGGTGGCCAGGGCGACCGTGCTGTCGAGGATCGGCGCGCTCGCCACCAGATGGTCCGTCGACCACACCGAGTCCAGACCCAGCTCCTCGGCCAGCCGGGCCGCGGCCCCGATATCGCCGAGGATCGGCTGCGCCGGGTCGGGCGTCGAGGTCGGCAGGAAGGTGCCCAGGTCCAGACGGGCCGACGGGGTGCCTGCGGAGTCGGCGGGGCAGGGGGAGACAGTCATCATCGATCCGATCCGCGGCCGGAAAACCGGCCGCACGGGTTGCTTATCGGTGCCGTCTCCGACGCTACGTCGGCGGGCAGGGCAGGCCCATGTTCCCGTGGCGCAGGTTCATGCCCGAAACGCTCGAGGCCGGGGTGTAGCGCACCCGCCCGCCGATTCGGCGAGCTCGGCCCGCCCCCTCCCCGAGGTGTGATTTCCAGCTGTTTGCGGTGCGGAGGGGTGAATCGGACACGAGCGCTCACTACTCTCATGAACTATGGCCGACACCGCACCGTCCACCGTGTACATCGCCTCGCCGGAGGGCGACACCGGGAAGTCGACGGTGGCGCTGGGAGCACTGCAGATGCTGTGCGCGACGACCGCCCGGGTGGGGGTCTTCCGGCCGATCAGCCGCTCGACGACCCAGCGCGACTACATTCTGGAGCTGCTGCTCGAGCACAGCACCGCCGACATCGACTACGAGCAGGCGATCGGCGTCACCTACGAGCAGGTGCACGCCGACCCGGACGCGGCCATCAGCGATATCGTCATGCGCTTCCACGAGGTCGCGAAGGTGTGCGACGCGGTGGTCATCGTCGGCAGCGATTACACCGATGTCGCCAGCCCCAGCGAGCTGCGCTACAACGCGCGAATCGCCGCCAACCTGGGCGCACCCGTGGTGCTGGTGCTGCGCGGTTCCGAGCGCACGCCCGCGCAGGTCGCGGACCTGGCCGAGCTGTGCGTGGCCGAATTGCACGCCGAGCACGCGCAATTGGTCGCGATCATCGCCAATCGCTGCGATCCCGATGCGCTCGACGCCGTCGCCGCGGCGCTGCAGGTCGAGCACGTGCCGACCTGGACGCTGCCGGAGGTGCCGCTGCTGAACGCCCCCACGCTGACCGAGCTGTGCGAGGCCATCGGCGGCGAGATCTATTCCGGTGACCCGGAATTGATGCAACGCGAGGCGATGAGCATCATGGTCGGCGGCATGACCGCGGAGCACATTCTGGAACGCCTGACCGACGGCGTCGCGGTGATCGTCCCGGGGGATCGCTCCGACGCGCTGCTCAGCCTGGTGAACGCCCATGAGGCGGAGGGCTTTCCGTCGCTGGCGGGCATCATCATGAACGGTGGCATGCGGCCGTACCCCGCGGTCGCCCGGCTCATCGAGGGCCTGCGGCCCAAGCTTCCGATTCTCACCACCGAGTTGGGCACGTTCGACACCGCGGTCGCGGCGCGGACCCGGGGCCGGGTGTCGCTGTCGAGCATCCGCAAGGTCGACACCGCGCTGGCCCTGATGGAGCAGCGCGTGGACGCGCGGGAACTGCTGGCGCGCATCGAGGTTCCGATCCCGTCGGTGGTGACGCCGCAGATGTTCGAGTATCAGCTGATCGAGCGGGCCCGCGCGAGCCGGCGCCGGATCGTGCTGCCCGAGGGCACCGACGACCGCATTCTGCGCGCCGCGGGCCGGGTGCTGCAGCGCAAGATCGCCGACCTGACCATCCTGGGCGAGGAGAGCGCGGTGCGGGCCCGCGCGGCCGAGCTCGGCGTCGACATCGACAACGCACAGGTGCTGGATCCGCAAACCTCCAGTCTGCGTGACGAATTCGCGCAGGAGTACGCGAAGCTGCGCGAACACAAAGGTATGACGGTGGACCGCGCGCGCGAATACATGGCCGACATCTCGTATTTCGGAACGATGATGGTGTACAAGGACATCGCCGCCGGCATGGTGTCCGGCGCGGCGCACACCACCGCGCACACCATCCGCCCCTCGTTCGAGATCATCAAGACCGAGCCCGGGGTATCGACCGTGTCCAGCGTCTTTCTGATGTGCCTGGCCGATCGGGTGCTCGCGTACGGTGACTGCGCGGTGGTGCCCGATCCGACGGCCGAGCAGCTCGCCGACATCGCGATCTCCTCCGCGCGCACCGCCGAGCAGTTCGGCATCGCGCCGCGGGTGGCGATGCTGTCCTATTCGACGGGCGAGTCGGGCAGCGGCGTCGATGTCGACAAGGTGCGCACCGCAACCAAACTCGTGCTCAAGCGCGAGCCGGACCTGATGGTGGAGGGCCCGATCCAGTACGACGCGGCGATCGAGCCGTCGGTGGCGAGCACCAAGCTGCCGAACTCCCGGGTCGCCGGGCGCGCAACGGTTTTCATCTTCCCGGACCTGAACACCGGCAACAACACCTACAAGGCGGTGCAGCGCAGCGCGGGCGCGGTCGCGATCGGGCCGGTACTGCAGGGGTTGCGCAAGCCGGTCAACGATCTCTCGCGCGGGGCGCTCGTCGCCGACATCGTCAATACGGTGGCGATCACCGCCATCCAGGCACAGGCCCGATAGGGGGACACGATGCAGGTATTGGTGATCAACTCCGGATCGTCGTCGATCAAATACCAGCTGCTGGATCCGATCTCGGGCACGGTCGCCGCGTCCGGGCTGGTCTCGCGGATCGGCGAGCCGGTCGATCCCGGCGCGCCGACGGTGGAGCATCACAGCGACGGCGGCACGGTGGAGTACGACGGTGCGATACCCGATCACGCGGCCGGACTGCGGGTGGTGTTCGATCTGTTCGCGCGCAGCGGACACGATCTGACCCGCGAGGGGCTGTACGCGGTGGGGCATCGGGTCGTGCACGGCGGTGAGATCTTCTATCGGCCGACCCTGATCACCGACGCGGTGGTGAAGTCGATCGACGAGCTGTCTTCCCTTGCGCCGCTGCATAATCCGGCCAACGTCGTGGGAATCGAGTCGGCGCGGCGGCTGCTGCCCGACGTGCCACAGGTCGCGGTGTTCGACACGGCCTTCTTCCACGGCCTGCCCGATGCCGCGAAGACCTACGCCATCGATGCCAAAATAGCCGTCGCGCACGGTATTCGGCGCTACGGCTTCCACGGCACCTCGCACGAATACGTCTCGGGCCGGGTCGCGGAGGTGCTCGGCGCCGATCCGGCGCAGCTGAATCAGATTGTGCTGCACCTGGGCAACGGCGCCTCGGCCTCGGCGATTCGGGGCGGCAAGGCAGTGGACACCTCGATGGGGCTGACTCCGCTGGAGGGGCTGGTGATGGGTACCCGCTCCGGCGACATCGATCCCGGCATCATTCCGCATCTGATGCGCACGGCGGGGCTGAGTATCGACGCCGTCGACGAACTGCTGAACCGGAATTCGGGCCTGCTCGGCCTGTCCGGGGTGAACGACTTCCGGGAATTGCAGCGCCTGATCGACACCGGTGACGCGTCGGCGCGGCTCGCGTACGACGTATACATTCACCGGCTGCGCCGCTACATCGGCGCCTATCTGGTGGAATTGGGCCGGGTCGACGCGATCACCTTCACCGCCGGGGTCGGCGAGAACAGCCCGCAGGTGCGCGCCGATGCGCTCGCGGACCTGTCCGGACTCGGCATCGTCGTGAATCCGGACCGCAATACCGCGAAAGACCGTGCGGCCCGGTTTATTTCACCTTCAGACGCGCGAATTCCGGTGCTGGTGGTGCCGACCAACGAGGAGCTCGCCATCGCCAGGGCCGCCGCGGCGATCGTGGGCTGACACGAGAGGTCAGAACCAGCTCTTGGCCCGCATGGAATTGGCCAGATCCACCAGCGCATACCGATGCCTGCGCCCGGGCGCGACACGGGCCAGGCCGCGCAGGCTGACCTCGGCGCCGTGACGCAGGTCGCGTTCGGTGAAGGGGGCGCCGAACAGCCCGGCGTCCGGTCGCTTCGGGGTATTGCCCGCCTGCAGCCAGGCCAGGGCGGCGCCCAGCACCAGCAAGCCCATCTGCGGCGCGCGATGTTCGCCGGGCGGCAGCTGCTGGACGCGGCTGGCCGCCACGTACAGTGTGGACTCGTCCAGCTCGGCGATCGGGGCGGCGCTGAGCAGGAGCAGCACCGCCGTCAGGCGGGCCTGCGCGTAATGGCGCGAGGCGGTGGGCACCTGGTCCAGGGCCTGCACTGCCTCGTCGACGCGGTGATCGGCCGCGAGCTGCCGAGCCAGGCCGAAGGCTGCGCTCACCACGCCGCGGTCGGTGCGCCAGACGGTCTTGTAGAACTTCTCCGCGTAGGCGCGCCACTGCTCCGGATCCGGCGACTCCCATTGCTGCACCACGAGTTCCGCTGTCGCCGCCAGCGCCAGTTTCGGTGCGATCTCACCGGGCAGGGCCCGCAGTACCGAGTCGAAGTGGGCGAAGGCCTGCTCGTAGTCCAGGCTCCGCAGACCGGCCAGGCCGAGATACCACTCCACGCGCCAGTCGCCTGCGTCCACCCGGCTCAGCAGTTCGCGGGCGGCGTCGGGCTGATCCAGGTCCAGCTGGATGCGGGCCTCGGCCAGGATGGATTCGACCTCGAAGGTTTCGAGCACCTCGTCGGGTTGGGTGGCCGCGCGTTCGCGTGCGATGCGGACCGCGTCGAGGGCGAGTTGCGGCTCGGGATGGACCGTTCCGGCCAGCAGCGCCGCCGACGGGTCCGAGGGGTCGATCAGCGGAACCGGAAGGGCATCGGCCACGTCCCGGGGCCGCAGATTCTTGCTGCGCTCGATTCCGTCCACGTAGGCGTCGGTCTGGGCGAGCAGTTCCTCGGTCCCGAAGCTGGTCCGGGGCGGGCTGAAAAGCGTTGACAGCTGCGGGTGTTCGTCGCCGGTCTCGGCGGCGAGGAGCTCGCGCAGCACGCCCGCCAGCTGCGTGGTCACCAAGCGCGCGGAGGCGAAGCGGCGGTCGGGATCCGGATCGGTCGCCCGCAGCAGCAGCCGATGGAAGAACTCGTGCCGCGCCAGCACCGGTTCGGTGGCCGGTTCCGGAATTCCGTCGAGATACCGGCCGTGCTCCATCGGCATGTCCAGCGTCAGCACGGCCAGCGTGCGGCCCACCGTGTAGATGTCCGAGGCGGCGCTCGGCCCGGTTCGGGCGATCTCCGGCGCCTGGAATCCCCTGGTGCCGTAGAGATTTCCGTGCGAGTCGAAGGGGGCGGTGGCGCCCAGGTCGATCAGCTCGAGCCGGTCCTGGGTGATCATGATGTTGTCGGGCTTGAGGTCGTTGTACGCCAGGTCCAGCGAATGCAGATACTCCAGAGCCGGCATGATCTCCAGCAGATAGGCCACGGCCTCGGCCACGGGCATCCGCTCGGGCCGCGGATGGGAATCGAGTAGATCGCGCAGCGAACGGCCGCCGACGTACTCCATCACGATATAGCCGATCGGCGTGCCGTGCGGCCCGGGATACTCGACGAAGTTGTGGATCTTCACGATGCTGGGATGCGCCAGCTCGGCGAGGTATTGGCGCTCGGCGACGGCGACGGCCTGCGCGACGGCGTCACCGCTGTGCAGCAGTCCCTTGAGCACCACCCACCTGTCGCTGACATTGCGATCGACGGCCAGATAGATCCAGCCCAGCCCGCCGTGCGCGATGCACCCCTGAATCTCGTACTGCCCGCCGACGATATCCCCCGGCTGCAGATAGGGCCGGAAATCGTAGGTCGCCCCGCAGGTTTCGCAGACTCCCTCCGCCGTGGCGGCGTGCCCGGCCGACGCGCGCCCGACGGGTTTGCCGCAGCGCCAGCAGAATCGGCGCCCCTGCTCGACTACCGGATCGGCGAGCACGGCCGACTGCGGATCGACCGGCGGCACCGGGGGTACCTCGACCAGCCCCGCGCCCAGGCGCCGAAGGGTGGGCCGGGTCCGCCCCGACCGCACGCTACGAGCCGTGGGCTGCGGGCCGGGCTCCGAATCCGGCGCCCCGGCCCGCGCATTCATCGCACCGGTAGGCATCGCCACCCCCGAACCGCGCACCCCCTCGCGTCCCTCCGCGGCCTGTGTCCCGGCAACATCAGGCGTAACTGCCCGAGTGCCAGGACCATCCGGCACAGCGGCTCGAGTACCGGCGAGCTCGTGGGTGACGGCCTGTGTTCCGGGCAGGTCGTGGGTGACCGCCTGTGTTCCGGGCAGGTCGTGGGTGACGGCCTGTGTTCCGGGTAGGTCGTGGGTGACCGCCTGCATTCCGCGCAGATCGCGTGTGGCGGCTTGTGTCTCGGCCAGATCGGTTGTGGTGCCCTGCGTTTCGGCGAGATCGATTGCGGCGGGTTGGGTGCCCGGCTTATCCGGCGCAGCTGCGTGGGTGTCGGCTACGTCGTCTGTTGCGCCCTGCGTGCCTGTGGATTCGGTTGTAGCGGCCTGTGTTTCGGCGAGATCGATCGTCTCGGGTTGGGTGCCTGGCTCAACCGGCGCGGCTGCGTGAGTGTCGCCTACGTCGTGAGTGGCGCCCCGCGTATCAGTGGAGTCGGCTGCGGCGGGTTGTGTGCCTGGTTCATCCGGCGGCTCGGCGGGCTCGGCCGCGCCCGCGGTACCGCCTGCCGGCGTGTCCGGTCCCGGCGCGCTGGGGACGGGTTCGTCTGCGTGGGAATCGGATTCGCGGGGGTCGGGCATGTGCCTCAACCCTGGTATTCCGGCTGCGGGGGGCCGGAGGACGGGCCGAGGGCGGGCTGTAGCCAGCGTTGGTACAGCCGATTCCAGGTGCCGTCCGATCGGATCCGGGCGAGGGTGCCGTTGACGAGCCGCACCATATCGTCATGGCTCGGCGGGATTCCGACGCCGTACGGCTCATCGGTGAGGTCGGGACCGACCAGTTCCACGTAGTAGGGGTCTTGGGCGGCCAGGCCGGCTAGGAGTGCGTTGTCGGTGCTGGCGGCGTCGGCCTGGCGTTGCTGCAGGATGACCAGGCAGTCGGCCCAGGTGGGTGCGGTCAGGATGTTGGCCTTGGGTTGCGCGCGCCGGATGAAGTCCAGTGAGGTGGTGCCTTTGACCATGCACATCCGCTTACCGGCCAGATCCGCCAGGCCGTTGATTCCGGAGTTCTTGGTCACCAGTATCCGCTGGTGCGCCATGAAATACGGAACCGAGAACGCGACATGCTGTTTGCGCTGGCAGTTGATGGTCATGGTCTCGAGCACCACATCGACGGTGTGTTCCTGCAGTGCGCGCTCGCGATCGGTTTGCGAGAGGATCCGGTATTCGACTCGCTGTGGATCGCCGAACAGGTCGCGGGCGATCTCCCCCGCGATGTCGACATCGAAGCCCTCCAGCGTGCCGCTGACCGGGTCGCGGAAGCTGAACAGGTTGCTGCCGGGGTCCAGGCCGACCAGCAGTCGTCCGCGGGCCCGGATGGCGTCGATGCTCGTGCCCTGCGTCGTGCCGTTCGGGCTGAGGCTGGCGGTGACATCGCCGCAGCTCTGCTCGGCCGCCGCCGGTGGTAAGGGCGAATTTGTCGGTAGGGGAGCGGCGCTCGCCGGCAGCGGTGGCTCGATGTAGCTGGCTGTGCTGTCTTCCCGCGGGGCGCTGGTGGTCGCGGCGCACCCGGCGCTCAGCAGTACGGTCGCCGTGAGGGCCAGCGCGGCGCCGTGACGAAATCGCCGCGCGCTCATCGGTACTCCCGCAGTCGTGGCCACAGCCCGCCCACCACGAACAGGGCCGCAAGCACCGCGAGCGTCAGCGCGCCGGGGGACAGCACATCCAACGAGCGGGCGGCACCGGAAATGTTGTCCCGCAACGTATTACGTGTCGTCGCAATGCCATGGACCAGCGAGCTGTCGAGGGTGTTCACGCTTGCGGTCGCCTGGGTGGGGCCGGGGCCGATCGCGATGGCGGCCCCGCCCGGGAAGTCGCCGCGGCCCAGCGCGTCGTTCATCCGCTGATGGGCCGCGCGCCAGCGGTCCAGGGCCGTGTGCGCGGTGGCCACGTCGTCCGTGGCGGGTGCGGAATGCGAATAGCGGGTGAGCAGATCGGTCAGCTTCGTGGTGGCGGTGTCATACGTGCGGTCGTAGTCGCCGCTGTCGTCGCGTCGCACCAGCTTGAGCGTTTCCGCCGCCCGGGCCTGCTGGGTAAGGATGCGGCTCTCCATCAGCTCGGAATTCGGCACGGCCCCGTTGTCCCGGCCATCGGTGGTGGACAGCGCGGAGACCGAGCCGGCCGTGACCGTCCAGGCGAGCAGGATCACCAGCGTGCACGAGGCCACCAGCAGGCCGGGATTGACGACCCGACGCCAGCGCCGGGCGAGATACACCTGCGCGATCACCAGTGCGGCCAGCGCGACGATCGGCAGGATGATCGCCAGCCACGGCGGCCGGACGTGGCGGTGCTGGATGGCCGCGATCGCGGACGTGCGATGCTCCTGCAGCTCCTGCGCCATCGGAAGCATCTTGGTCTGCATCAGACTCGACGCCTCGCTCAGATACGCGGAGCCGACGGGATGGCCGAGGCGGTTGTTGGTGCGGGCGGTCTGGATCAGCTCGGCGTACACGGGCAGGTTCGTGGCGATGCCGGTGCGCAGGGCGATGTCGGGATCGCTGCTGGAGCTCGAGCTGTCGCTGGACTGTGCCACCAGTTCGGCCGACGCGTCACCGATGGCCTGGTTGTAAGCGTCGAGCACGGTCTGCGGCTCCAGGCCGCCGAAGATGAAGGCGGTGCCGGCCTCCGCGTCGGCCACCGACAGCGAGGTGTACAGGCGCTGTGCGGAATTCGCGTCGGGCTCGGCGGAGCGGAGGAGGTTGTCCAGGGCGTGCTGGCGACTGCTCACCTGGGAGGCGGTCACGACCCCGGCCACCAGGCAGAGTCCGAGCAGCACCAGCCCGACGGCGATCAGTTTGGCGGGAGAGGAGCGGGCGAAGGAGCGCAGATCGGTGACGTCGATCTGCTCGCGTACGGCGGCGGCTGCGGCCCACGACGAGAGCTCCTCGAGCCGCGGTTCGGCGGTCCGGGCCATCATCACCTCCGTTCCATCGCCGACGACGGTGCGTGCCGCAGAGTTTGCCCAACTCGACGACTCCGCAAGCTCCGTCGGCCTGCTATCCACAAGAGCTTATTGTTGTCGTAGCGATGCCGCGCGGGTGTATCGCCCTGTTTGCTCCGGTATTTTTCGCACGTGTTGCCCGGGGACCGCGCGGGCGGCGCGGGCGAGGATCGGACGAGGCGAGCATGCGTGGTGACGGAGACGGCTTTGTACACAGCCCCGATGGGACGCGGCAGTGGGGATTGTTCGGGGCCGCCGGACTTCTGCTGCGGGCGCCCCGGCCCGGTGGCGGTGCGCTGGTATTGATGCAGCATCGGGCGCCGTGGAGTCATCAGGGCGGCACCTGGGCGCTGCCGGGCGGCGCCCGGGACAGCCACGAGACCAGCGAGGACGCCGCTGTGCGCGAGGCGCACGAGGAGGCCGGAATCGCGACGGAGCTGGTGCGGGTGCGTGGCAGCCGGGTCACCGCGACCGCACCCAGCGGCTGGACCTACACCACGGTGGTCGCCGATATTTCCGAACCGGTGCCGACGACGGCGAACATCGAGAGCGCCGCGCTGGCCTGGGTGTCGGAGGACGAGGTCGATGCCCGGCCCCTGCATCCCGCGTTCGCCACGGCGTGGCCCCTGCTGCGAACCCGATCGGCGTGCGTCAGCCTCGACGGCATCGCCGAGGCGCCGGAGATCGCCGCCGCTCTGCCTCGCACCGTGGATCTCGCGGATGGGGGCTTCCTGTGGCTGGATGCCGATGGCGCGGCGGGCCGCCCGGTCCGCATCTCCGATCCGGATGGCCTCCCCGCCGATCTTGCCGATGACGTGTTGTATGTCACCCTGAGCCAGGTGCTGGGCTGAGGCGCGATGATCAGACCGCGACGTTCTCGAGCAGCCGGGTCTTGAGGGCCCGGGCCGCGGCCTCGGGGTCGTCGGCCTCGGTGATGGCGCGCACCACGACAATGCGAGTGGCGCCCGCGGCCAGGATCTCGGGCAGGCGCGGCGCATCGATGCCGCCGATCGCGAACCACGGGCGGGCCGGCCCCGCCTCGGCGGTCGAGCGGACCAGGTCCAGACCCGCGGCGCTGCGGCCGGGCTTGGTCGGGGTGGTCCACACCGGACCAGTGCAGAAGTAATCGATGTGCTCCTCGATCGCGGCCTGTCCGGCCTGATCGCGGTCGTGGGTGGAGCGGCCGATCACGACCTCGGGCCCGAGAATCTGCCGCGCGTACCAGGGTGGCAGGTCGCCCTGGCCCAGGTGCAGGACATCGGCGCCGGCGGCCAGCGCGATATCGGCGCGGTCGTTCACCGCGCACAGCGCCCCGTGACGGCGGGCCGCGGCCTTCAGCTCGGCCAGCGCGCCCAGTTCGGCCTGCGCCTCGAGCGGGCCGAACCGCGCCTCACCCGCCGAACCCTTGTCGCGCAGCTGAATGATGTCGACCCCACCGGCCAGCGCCGCCTCGGCGAATGCCGCCAGATCGCCCTTGTCCCGCCGGGCGTCGGTGCACAGGTACAGCCGCGCGGAGGCGAGGCGCTCGCGAGGGGCTACGGGTCGGTACTGGTGGGAGGGTTGCACACCCTCGACCGTAGCCGCGCTACCGTGGGTAGGCGAAACATATACCGCATCCCCGCAGCGAAGGCGGCCGCACGGGGATGCCGAGATTCCGCTACGGCGGATCCGAGCAAGGTGGAGGGTATGCGAACTCTGGCCGTCGTGGGTGGGGGTGTGATCGGTTCGTCGGTGGCGTGGCGCGCCGCCGAATCAGGTTGGGCCGTAACGATATTCGATCCCGCGCCGGGTTCCGGCGCCTCCTGGGTGGCCGGTGGCATGCTGGCCCCGCTGTCGGAGGCGTGGCCGGGGGAGGGCGAGGCCCTGGAATTCGGTGCCGCCTCGTTGGACCGCTGGCCCGGATTCGGCGCCCGTATCCAGGCTGTCACCGGTACCTCGGTCTTCGTCGCCGAGGAGACACTCACCGTTGCGCTCGATGCCGCCGATGCCGCCGATCTGCGCACCATTGCCGAATTCGTCGGCGAACACCGCGTGGCCGCCGTCGAGGGCGGCGCGTCCGGCGGGCAGGCCGGTGCGGGTGGCGACCCGGGGACCTCGCAGGCGCCGCACGCCGCCGCACCCGGCAGACCGGAAGGACTCGGCCCGCGCACTCATGCACTGCGGCTGTTGGACCGAACCCAGGTCAGGGCGGCGGAGCCGGGGCTGGCCCGCACTGTTCGCGCCGGCTTGCTCGCCTCCACCGAACCGGCTGTGGACAACCGGCTGCTGGTCGGGGCGCTGCGGCAATGCTGTGAACAGGTTGGTGTTCACAACCGTGCGGAGGCCGTGACAGACCTGTCGGATCTGAATTACGACCGAGTCGTGCTCGCCGCCGGTGCGTCCGCCGCGCGGCTGTGGCCGGGCCTGGCGGTGCGCCCGGTGAAGGGGGAGATCCTGCGGTTGCGCCACCGCCCCGGCGCACCCCCACCGCCGCGGCGGGTGATCCGCGCGCGGGTGCACGGACGGCCCATGTATCTCGTGCCCCGCGCGGACGGGATCGTGGTGGGCGCGACGCAGTACGAGGCCGGATTCGATACGGCGGTGACCGTCGCCGGAGTCCGGGATCTGATCGCCGACGCCGAGGCCGTGCTGCCAGCGCTCGGCGAGTACGAGCTCGCCGAGGCCGCGGCCGGATCCCGTCCCGCCACCCCCGACAACCTGCCGCTGATCGGCCGGCTGAACGAGCGCGTCGTCGTCGCCGCGGGCCATGGCCGCAACGGAATCCTGGGCGTGCCGCTCACCGTCGATGCGGTGCTGGCCCTGCTGGGCGACGGTGACGTGCCCGCCGCTGCGAAGTTCGCCGATCCCGCCCGTTTTCCACAGAATCTCGGCGCCACCGCTGTCGCCGCATCATCCACAGGAGGTATCCGATGAGCTCGATCCCAATCGGAGTGACAGTCAACGGTCAGGACCACGAATTCGCTGACGAGCTCACCGTGCGCGAGCTGCTCACGCGGCTGGGACTGCCCGATCAGGGAGTTGCGGTCGCGGTGGACGGCGCGGTGTTCCCCAAGTCCCGCTGGGATTCGCCGGTGGGCCGCGGCTGGGAGATCGAGGTACTCACGGCGGTGCAGGGTGGCTAGTACCGGTGCGGACTCGATGATGGAACCGCTGCAGATCGCCGACCGGAAGTTCGCCTCGCGCCTGATCATGGGCACCGGCGGCGCTGAGAACCTGGCCGTGCTGTCCGACGCGCTGGTGGCCTCGGGCACCGAGCTGACCACGGTCGCGATGCGCCGGGTCGACGCCGCGGGCGGCACCGGCGTGCTGGACCTGCTGCGGCGCCTGAACATCGCCCCGCTACCCAACACGGCCGGCTGCCGCACCGCCGCCGAGGCGGTGCTGACCGCGCGGCTGGCCCGCGAGGCGCTGGGCACCGACTGGGTGAAACTCGAGGTCGTCGCCGACGAGCGAACCCTGCTCCCCGACGCCATCGAATTGGTCAGCGCCGCAGAGCAATTGGTCGACGACGGATTCACCGTGCTGCCCTACACCACCGATGATCCGGTGCTGGCGCGGCGACTCGAGGATGCGGGCTGCGCGGCGGTGATGCCGCTCGGCTCCCCGATCGGCACCGGACTGGGCATCGGCAATCCGCACAACATCGAGATGATCGTGGCCGACGCGGGCGTTCCGGTGATCCTGGACGCCGGGATCGGCACCGCCAGCGACGCCGCGCTGGCCATGGAGCTCGGCTGTTCGGCCGTGTTGCTGGCGACCGCGGTGACCCGGGCGCGGCAGCCCGCCGTCATGGCCGCGGCGATGGCCGACGCCGTCCGGGCCGGATACCTGGCGCGCCAGGCCGGTCGCATCCCCAAGCGCTTCTGGGCACAGGCGTCCTCTCCCGTGTTGTGAGCAACCGAGCCTGTGGATGAAGCTCAGGGTGCATCTCATCCTCGAGGATGACGTAATCGAGACCTGTGAGCGATAGTGGGCACGGCAATCCTCCGCGAGACTGGTCGCATGATCGAAGTCAAGGGGCTGACGAAGCGCTTCGGCGCGACCACAGCGGTCGACGACCTGACGTTCACCGTCGAACCCGGCCAGGTCACAGGGTTTCTCGGGCCGAACGGCGCGGGCAAGTCGACCACGATGCGGATGATTCTGGGGCTGGACCGTCCCACGTCCGGCGTCGCCCTGGTGGACGGCAAGCCGTACCGGGAACTGGATCACCCCCTGCACATCGTCGGCGCGCTGCTCGACGCGAAGTGGGTGCACCCGAATCGGTCGGCGCGCGCGCACCTGCGCTGGCTGGCGGCCTCCAACGAGCTGCCCGCGGCGCGGGTGGAGGAGGTGCTGCGGCTGGTCGGCCTGACCGAGGTGGCCGACAAGCGGGCCGGGGGGTTCTCCCTGGGCATGTCGCAGCGCCTGGGCCTGGCCGCGGCGCTGCTGGGCGATCCGCAGATCCTGCTCTTCGACGAACCGGTCAACGGCCTGGACCCGGAGGGCATCCTGTGGATCCGCCGGTTCATGCAGCGCCTCGCCGCCGAGGGCCGCACGGTGCTGGTGTCCAGCCACCTGCTGTCGGAGATGGCGCAGACCGCCGATCATCTGATCGTGATCGGCCGCGGCAAGCTGATATCCGATTCCAGCACCAAGGAGTTCATCGAGCGCGCCTCCGAATCCACTGTGCGCGTGCGCAGTCCGCAGCTGGACCAGCTGCGCAGCCTGCTTACCTCCAGCGGTATGACGGTGCGCGAGGACGGCCTCGCGCAGGTCCAGGACGGCCGCCCGGTGGATGCGGACGCCGTTCCGGCGCTGACGGTGGTCGGCGAGACCAGCGACACGGTCGGCAAGCTGGCCGGTGAGAACGGCATCATGCTGTATGAGCTTGCGCCGCAAAGGGCCTCGCTCGAGGAGGCGTTCATGCGGATGACCGGGGGTGCGGTGCAGTATCACGGCGAAGGCATGGACCAGGTCATGGGAGGTGCGCTCTGATGGGCATGGTGACGGCAGAGCGGATCAAGCTCACCTCGACGAGGTCGCCGATGTGGTGCGCGGCGCTGACGGTGGTGTTCGCGCTCGGGATGGCGGCCCTGTTCAGCCTGCTGCTCAATGTCAGCATCAGCGAGTACCACAAGCAGCTCGACAGCGGGCAGCCGACGATCGCGTCATCTCCGTATCCCACGAACGGGGTTGCGGCGCTGGGGATTACCGGCGCCTCGCAGGGGATGCCCGGCTTCGGCTACATCATGATCATGATCCTGGCGGCGCTGGCGGTCACCAGCGAGTACCGCTTCGGCACCATCCGCGCCACCTTCGTGGCGGTGCCCAACCGCACCGGCGTGCTGGTGGCCAAGGCGGGGCTGATCGCCGCCGCGGCCGCGGTGCTCTCCGCGGTGCTCACCTTCATCAGCTTCTTCATCTTCAAGGCCATGCTGTCCAGCGACGCCGGCCGGTACATGAGCCTGTCCCACGGCGACGCGCACATCTTCTATGCGGTGCCGATCTTCGTGGCCCTGGTGGTGTTCCTGGCGGTCGGAGTCGGGGCGCTGATCCGCCAGTCGGCGGGCGCGCTGTCGCTGCTGATCGTGTGGCCGGTGCTGATCGAGCCGATCATCGGTGCGTTCGGCAAGGTCGGGCGGAACATCGAGGTATTCCTTCCGTTCCAGAATGCCGGTAGGTTCCTCGGAACCGCGGGCGGCGGCGATCTACCCTGGCATTGGGGCACGTGGGGCGGGCTGCTGTACTTCACGGTCGTCGTGGCGATCGTCTTCGGTGCGGCACTGTTCGTGGTCAACAAGCGCGACGCTTGAGTTTCCGGGGCCGTCCCCTGCGGCCCGGGAACGGGTGCAGCGGCCCTCGCCGCACCCGTTGTCACGCCGGGCACTGCCCGCTCGACGTGACACCCACCGGCCCGGTGCAGCTACTGCACCGGGCCGGTGTGCGCCGGGTCACGCGGCAGGAAAACTCTGCGCTAATTGTTTGATAAACACCTTTCGTTCGAAATTGAGCATCCGTAGCATCGGGGCAGCAACCAACACGCTATCCATCGGCGGACCCAGTGAGGTGTTCGCTCCGTCCGATAGAGAGGTGGCCTGGTGGCAACCATTGGTAATACGCCCACCGATGTGTGGCTGGGATACGCTCGAGAAGTGAGTGAAAACTCCTCTGGTGACCGCGGAAACGCGCGTCGCACCGCTGCCGCCGGGAACTCGGCGCGGCGCCGGGAACCGGATCGTTCCCGCCCTGCCGGAGCCGGTGACGGTGGCTTGACGTCCCGCGGCGGCCGATCCGAGCCCGAACCCGAACCCGACATCGTGATTCCCCTCACGCCGGTCGATGCCGAATCCGATCGGCGCCGCCCCGGTGGCCGCCTGCGCGCGGGGCAGCTCTCGGCGCTGATGGCCGCCGCGAGTCAGCGCCGGGATCTGATCGGCGCAATTCGCAAGGCGCGCGAAAATCTGCCCGGCGACCCGGCTTTCGGCGATCCGCTGTCACTGTCGGGCCCGGGCGGGCCGCGTGCGGTGGCCCGCGCGGCCGATAAGTTGGCTGGCTATTCTCCCAGCGCGGCCAAGGAGATCGGGCTGGGTGCGCTGCAGGTGTGGCAGGCGATGCTGGAGCGCGCCGGCCGCGGAAAAGGTAGTGAAGAAGTAACTGTCATGTTCACCGACCTGGTGGCCTTCTCTCGGTGGTCGCTGACCGCCGGTGATGAGGCGACCCTGGAATTGCTGCGTGGTGTCGCGAGCGCGATCGAGCCCCCGATCGTGGATCGGGGCGGGCGGGTGATCAAGCGCATGGGCGACGGGGTCATGGCTATCTTCCTGAGCCCGGACAGCGCGGTGCGCGCCGCGATCGCCGCGAAGAAGCAACTGGCCGAGCTGGCCGTGCAGGGCTATCGGCCGCAGATGCGGGTCGGCCTGCACACCGGGTCGCCGCGCGAGATCGGGGGCGACTGGCTGGGCGTGGACGTCACGATCGCCGCGCGGGTGATGGAGGCCGGAGGCAACGGCAACACCATGCTCTCCCAGGCCACACTCGACGCGCTCGAGCCCGACACGCTCGCCGAGCTGGGCTGCGCCGCCAAGCCGTATCGCCGGAGCATGTTCGCGGCGCCGCTCAGCGGCGTGCCGGAGGACCTGCGGATCTTCCGCCTGGACGGGGAGTAGGCGCTACTACTACTTCCACCAGAGCGCGGCGCCCACCAGCGAGAGCACGGCGCAGACGGCCAGGAAAACGGCCATCGGGCGGCTGTTGCTCTTCCAGGTGGTGAAGGCCCCGCCGATCAGGAACCCGGCGAGGGCCAAGAGCAGAACCACGATCAAGGAATGGGACACGGCCCCATCATGCTCCATGCCTGGTCCGCGTCCCGCTCCGGTGGGTTTCCCGCGCCCTGACGGCGGTCGACGTGCCGCTATGCGCCCCATGCGGGCAATTAACAAGCACGCAGGCTTGATTTTTTCTGTCACCGATGTGACCCTGTAACCGACGCGCGGCGAGGACGCCGCGCCGCTGTAACCACCGACCCCGCCGGCTCCGCAAGCTCCGCCGGCTCACCATCCCCGGAGGCTCACGTTGGGAGGCAACGCACGGATGAGCAATCTGGCCGCCGATCCGGAAGTGATACGGATCGGCAACTGTTCCGGGTTCTACGGTGACCGCTTCGGCGCCATGCGCGAGATGCTCGAGGGCGGTGAGCTCGATGTGCTCACCGGCGACTATCTCGCCGAGCTCACCATGCTGATCCTGGGCCGGGACCGGATGAAGGATCCGGAACTCGGCTACGCCAAGACCTTTGTGCGGCAGCTCGAGGAGTGCATGGGCCTCGCGCTCGACCGGGGCGTGCGGATCGTCGCCAATGCGGGCGGACTCAATCCGGCAGGGCTGGCCCGGAGCATCGCCGAGCTGGCCGAAAAGCTCGGTGTCGCACCGAAAATCGCCCATGTGAGCGGCGACGACCTGCTGGCCCGTGCGGGCGAGCTCGGTCTCGGTGCGCCGCTCACGGCGAATGCCTACCTGGGCGCGTGGGGCATCGTGGAGGCCCTGGACGCCGGTGCGGACATCGTGGTCACCGGGCGGGTGACCGACGCATCGGTGGTGGTCGGTCCGGCCGCTGCCCATTTCAGCTGGGGCAGAAGCGATTACGATGCACTGGCGGGCGCGGTGGTAGCCGGGCACGTGATCGAATGCGGCACCCAGGCCACCGGCGGCAACTTCGCCTTCTTCACCGAGATCGCCGACCTCGGGCGGCCGGGGTTCCCGATCGCCGAGGTACGCCGCGACGGCAGCAGCGTGATCACCAAACACGCGGGCACCGGCGGCGCGGTCACCGTGGACACGGTGCGCGCGCAGCTCATGTACGAGATCCAGGGCGCGCGGTACGCCGGACCGGACGTGACGTCCCGGCTGGACAGCATCAGGCTCTCCCAGCAGGGACCCGATCGGGTGTTGATCGACGGGGCGGTCGGCGAGGCGCCACCGCCGCGAATCAAGGTGTCGCTCAACACTATCGGCGGCTTCCGCAACGAGATGGCCTTCATTCTCACCGGTCTGGACATCGAGGCCAAGGCCGAACTGGCGCGCAATCAGCTGGAGTCGTGGCTGCCGGTACGCCCGGCGGAGCTGGACTGGACCCTCGCGCGGCTGGACCGGGCCGACGCCGAGACCGAGGAACAGGCCAGCGCGCTGCTGCGCTGCGTCGTGCGGGATCCGGACCCGAACAAGGTCGGACGCGCATTCTCCAGTGTCGCGGTCGAATTGGCGCTGGCCAGCTATCCGGGATTCTCGCTGACCGCGCCTCCCGGCAACGGCGGGCCTTATGGGGTGTTCACCCCCGGCTACGTGGACGCGAAGGAAGTTCCCCACGTCGCCGTGCTGCCGGACGGCAGCGAGGTGTCCATCGAGCCCTCCGCCGAGACGCTGGACCTGGAGGAAGTGCCGGAACCCGCACTGCCGCAGTCGCTCCCGCCGTCGGCGACGACGCGAGCCCCGTTGGGAACCATCGCCCTGGCGCGCTCGGGCGACAAGGGGGGCAATGCCAACATCGGCGTCTGGGTCCGCACGGACGACCAATTCGCCTGGCTGGTGCACGCGCTCACCGCCGACCAGTTGCGCGTGCTGCTACCGGAAACCGCGGCGCTGCCCATTACCCGCCACGTGCTGCCGAATCTGCGCGCCGTCAACTTCATCATCGAGGGCCTGCTCGGCGAGGGGGTCGCGTATCAGGCCCGATTCGATCCCCAGGCCAAGGGGCTCGGTGAGTGGTTGCGCGCCCGGCATATCGAAATTCCCGTGGAGCTGCTGCCGTGAGCGGAGCGAGTCATCGACACAGGGCGCACGGCGGCATCAGCGAGTACCAAGTGGAGCCCGCGCCGAGCGCCGACACGACGGCGGTGGAAGTTCGCGGCCGATCGCGCGGAATGGAGAGAGCATGACGTATTCGAATCCCTGGGCGACTTCCGAGCGCCGTGAATTGCGTGCCACGGTGCGGGGTTTCGTCGAGCGTGAGGTGCTTGCGTACCTGGACCAGTGGGAGCGCGCGGGCGAGATCCCGCGCGAGTTGCACAAGAAGGCCGGGGCCCTGGGGCTGCTGGGCATCCAATTCCCGGAGGCCGTGGGCGGTTCAGGCGGCGACGGCATCGACGCCGCGATCGTCTGCGAGGAGATGCACTACGCCGGATGCTCGGGCGGCCTGTTCGCCTCCCTGTTCACCTGCGGCATCGCGGTCCCGCACATCATCGCCTCGGGGAACACCGAGCACATCGAGCGCTGGGTGAAACCGACGCTCGCGGGCGAGAAGATCGGCTCGCTGGCCATCACCGAGCCGGGCGGTGGTTCGGACGTCGGGCATCTGCGCACGACGGCGGCGCGCGAGGGCGACGAGTTCGTCGTGAACGGGGCCAAGACCTTCATCACCTCCGGCGTCCGCGCCGACTTCGTCGTGACCGCGGTGCGCACTGGCGGTCCGGGGGCGGCCGGTGTGTCGCTGCTCGTCGTCGAGAAGGGCACGCCGGGCTTCACCGTGAGCCGCAAGCTGGAGAAGATGGGCTGGCTGGCCTCGGACACTGCCGAACTCTCGTATGTGGATGTGCGCGTTCCGGTGTCGAATCTGGTGGGTCCGGAGAACTCCGGATTCGCGCAGATCGCACAGGCATTCGTGAGCGAGCGGGTGGGCCTGGCGGCTCAGGCGTACGGACATGCGCAGCGCTGCCTGGACCTGACCCTGCAATGGTGCCGGGATCGCGAGACCTTCGGCCGCCCGCTGATCAGCAGGCAGGCCGTGCAGAACACGCTCTCGGAGATGGCCCGGCGCATCGATGTCGCCCGGGTGTACACCCATCACGTGGTGGAGCGTGCGGCCGCGGGGGAGACCGATCTGATCGCCGAGGTGTGCTTCGCCAAGAACACCGCGGTGGAGACCGCCGAATGGGTTGCGCACCAGGCGGTTCAGCTGTTCGGCGGCCTGGGCTACATGCGTGAGTCCGAGGTCGAGCGACACTACCGGGACGTGCGCATCCTCGGTATCGGCGGCGGCACCAGCGAGATCCTGACGAGCCTTGCGGCCAAGCGATTGGGGTTCCAGTCTTGACCATCCTGCGAAGTTCCGTAGACCCGAAATCGGCGGATTACCAGGCCGCCGCCGAGGCCATGACCACCAAGCTGGCCGAGGTGGATGCCGAGTACGCCAAGAACATCGGGGGCGGCGGCCCGGACAAGCTGGCGCGACACCGCAAGCGCGGCAAGCTGACCGCGCGCGAGCGCATCGAACTGCTCATCGACGAGGATTCGCCGTTCCTCGAGCTGGCGCCGCTGGCGGCCTGGGGCAGCGAGTTTCATGTCGGCGCCAGCGTGATCGCGGGGATCGGCATCGTCGAGGGCGTCGAGTGCATGATCGTGGCGCCGGATCCGACCGTGCGCGGTGGCACCTCGAATCCCTGGACGCTGCGCAAGAACCTGCGCATGAACGACATCGCGTTGGAGAACCGGCTGCCGGTGATCGGGCTGGTGGAGTCCGGCGGCGCGGATCTGCCTACGCAGAAGGAGGTCTTCGTCCCCGGCGGCCGCATGTTCCGGGACCTGACCCGGCTCTCGGCGGCCGGAATCCCCACCGTCGCACTGGTATTCGGCAACTCCACCGCAGGTGGCGCGTACGTCCCCGGTATGTCCGACTACACGGTCATGATCAAGGAGCGCTCCAAGGTCTTCCTGGGCGGTCCGCCGCTGGTGAAGATGGCCACCGGCGAGGAGTCCGACGACGAATCCCTCGGCGGCGCCGAAATGCATGCCCGCATCTCGGGTCTGGCCGACTATCTGGCCGTCGACGAGCCGGACGCGATTCGCCTGGGACGCTCGATCATCAAGCGCCTCAACTGGACCAAGCAGGGCCCGCCCGCCCTCGTACCCGGTTCCGAGGTGCTCGAGCCGCGGTACGACCAGGAGGATCTGCTCGGCATCGTGCCGACGGACCTCAAGATCCCGTTCGATCCGCGCGAGGTCATCGCCCGCGTGGTGGACGGATCCGATTTCGACGAATTCAAGCCGCTGTACGGCTCGAGCCTGGTCACGGGATGGGCGCAGCTGCATGGTTATCCGGTCGGCATCCTCGCCAACGCCCGCGGCGTGCTGTTCTCCGAGGAGGCACAGAAGGCCACACAGTTCATTCAGCTGGCCAACCAGTCGAACACGCCACTGCTGTTCCTGCACAACACCACCGGCTACATGGTCGGCAAGGAATACGAGCAGAAGGGCATCATCAAACACGGCGCGATGATGATCAACGCGGTTTCCAATTCGAAGGTCCCGCATATCTCGCTGCTCATGGGCGCCTCCTACGGCGCGGGTCACTACGGCATGTGCGGCAGGGCCTACGACCCGCGCTTCGTCTTCGCCTGGCCCAGCGCGAAATCCGCCGTCATGGGCGGCGCGCAGCTGGCGGGCGTCATCTCCATTGTCGGCCGGGCCGCGGCCGAATCCCGGGGGATGCCCTTCGACGAGGAGGCCGATGCGGGCATGCGCGCGATGATCGAGGCACAGATCGAGGCCGAATCGCTGCCGATGTTCATGTCGGGCCGCCTGTACGACGACGGCGTCATCGACCCCCGCGATACCCGCACGGTGCTGGGAATGGCGTTGTCCGCCATTCACAATGCCCCGATCAAGGGCGCCGAGGGCTTCGGCGTCTTCCGGATGTGAGGGGAGCAGCCATGGAAATCACGAACGTTCTGGTGGCCAACCGCGGCGAGATCGCGCGCCGCGTCTTCGCGACCTGCCGCCGCATGGGCATCGCGACGACCGCGGTGTATTCGGACGCCGACGCGAACGCCCCGCACGTGGCCGAGGCCGACGCGGCAATTCGCCTGCCCGGCAACACGCCCGGCGAGACCTACCTGCGCGCTGAGCTGATCGTCGAGGCCGCCCTCGCCGCGGGCGCCGATGCGATCCACCCCGGCTACGGATTCCTGTCCGAGAACGCCGAATTCGCCCGGGCCGTACAGGATGCCGGGCTGATCTGGATCGGCCCGCCCGTGGCCGCCATCGAGCAGATGGGCTCCAAGGTGGAGTCCAAGAAGATGATGGACGCCGCCGGTGTCCCGGTGCTGAAGCAGCTGGATCCCGCGGAGGTCACCGCGGACATGCTGCCGGTGCTGATCAAGGCGTCGGCCGGCGGCGGCGGCCGCGGCATGCGCGTGGTGCGCGAGCTGGCGGAGCTGAACGATCAGATCGCGGCCGCGCAGCGCGAGGCGGCCTCGGCCTTCGGCGATCCGACCGTCTTCTGCGAGCGCTACCTGGAGACCGGCCGTCATATCGAGGTGCAGGTCATGGCCGACACCCACGGCGCGGTGTGGGCAGTGGGCGAGCGCGAGTGCTCGATTCAGCGCCGCCACCAGAAGGTCGTGGAGGAGGCGCCCTCGCCGCTGGTCGAGAAGATCGACGCCCTGCGCGCCGCTGCGGGTGAGCCCGAGGGGCGGGGCATGCGGGCGCGGTTGTTCGAGGCCGCGCGGCTGGCCGCCGACGCGATCGGCTACGAGGGCGCGGGCACCGTCGAATTCCTGGCCGACGAAAAGGGTGAGTTCTTCTTCCTGGAGATGAATACCCGCCTGCAGGTGGAACATCCGGTCACCGAACAGGTCACCGGTCTGGACCTGGTGCGCCTGCAACTGCAGGTAGCCGCCGGCCGCCCGCTGCCCGCGCAACCGCCCGCGATGCGTGGCCACTCCATCGAGGTCCGCCTGTACGCCGAGGATCCCGCGCAGGACTGGCAGCCGCAGAGCGGGACGGTGCACCGGATCGACATTCCCGGTGTCACAGGCGAATTCACCGTGCTGTCCGAGCCGGGCGTGCGCCTGGACACCGGTGTGGTGGACGGCTCGGTCGTCGGCGTGCACTACGACCCCATGCTCTCGAAGGTCATCTCCTACGCCGAGACCCGCGAGGAAGCGGCGCATCTGCTGGCATCCGCCCTGCGGCGGGCCAGGATTCATGGCCTGGTCACCAACCGCGATCTGCTGGTACGGGTTTTGCGGCACCCGGCATTCCTGGCCGGTGACACCGATACCGCGTTCTTCGCCACGCACGGGCTCGACACGCTTTCCGCGCCCCTGGTTTCCGAGAGCGACGAGCGCCTGTCGATCGTGGCGGCGGCGCTGTCCGATGCGGCCGCCAATCGCGCGAAGGCCCGCGTCGGTGCGGGTCTGCCCGGCGGCTGGCGCAATCTACCGTCGCAGCCGCAGTCCAAGTCCTACGAGAGCCGCAACATCGGTGTCTGCGAGGTGCGCTACCGGATCGGTCGCGCCGGTCTCGCGATCGAGGGCTTCGATGGTCTCGAATTGGTCGAGGCCACACCGGATTCAGTGACCCTGCTGGTCCCGGTGGATGCCGATGCGGCCGTACGCACCGCATCGCCGGACGCGACGGCGCCGGAGCGCCGCAAAGTGCGCCGCCACTTCACGGTGGCCCGCTACGGCGATCGGGTGGCGGTGGATTCCCCGCTCGGCCCGGTCTCGGTGAAACGCCTGCCGCGCTTCGAGGATCCGGCCGACCACGTCGCCGAGGGCTCGCTGCTGGCCCCGATGCCGGGCGCGGTGATCCGGCTCGGCGCGCGGGCAGGCGACCGGGTCGAGAAGGGGCAGCCGATCCTGTGGCTGGAGGCGATGAAGATGGAGCACACCATCGCCGCGCCCGCCGCCGGTCTGCTGACCGAACTGAATGTGACCGCGGGACAACAGGTCGAGGTCGGCGCCGTGCTGGCCGTGGTGAGTACCGAAGACGAATCGAACGCCAGCGAGGTGGAAGCATGAGTTTCATCGAATCCGACGAACAGAAGCAGCTGCGTGCGGCGGTGGCGAAGCTCGCCGCCAAATACGGCTTCCGCGACTACGCCGGCCCGAAATCCCGCCGCAACGAGCCGCTGGACGAATTATGGGGCGAGGCAGGCAAACTCGGCTTCCTGGGCGTGAACCTGCCTGAGGAGTACGGCGGTGGCGGCGCGGGCATCTACGAGCTGGCGCTGGTGCAGGAGGAGCTGTCCGCGCAGGGCTGCGGGCTGCTGCTGATGGTGGTCTCACCGGCCATCTGCGGCACCATCCTCACCAAGTACGGCACCGACGAGCAGAAGAACTACTGGCTTACCCGCCTGGCCGACGGCTCGTCGAAGATGGTGTTCGGCATCACCGAGCCCGACGCGGGCTCCAACTCGCACAAGATCACCACCACCGCCCGCCGCGACGGCGAGGACTGGATCCTCAACGGCCGCAAGATCTTCATCTCCGGAGTGGACCAGGCCGAGGCGGTGCTCATCGTGGCCCGCACCGAGAACGCCAAGACCGGCAACCTGCAGCCGGCGCTGTTCATCGTGCCCACCGACGCGCCCGGCTTCGTGAAGACGAAGCAGGAGATGGACATCATCGAGCCGGACAATCAGTTCACGCTGTTCCTGGACGATGTGCGCCTGCCCGCGACCGCGCTGGTGGGCCAGGAGGACGCGGCCATCGCGCAGCTGTTCGCGGGCCTGAACCCCGAGCGCATCATGGGCGCGGCCATGGCCGTGGGCATGGGCCGCTACGCCATCGACCGCGCGGTGGAGTACGCCAAGGAGCGCGCGGTGTGGAAGGGCGTGCCGATCGGTGCGCACCAGGGCATTTCGCATCCGCTCGCGCAGGTGAAGATCGAGGTCGAGCTGGCCAAGCTGATGATGCAGAAGGCGGCGGTGCTCTACGACTCCGGCGACGATTTCGGCGCCGCGGAGGCGGCGAACATGGCGAAATACGCTGCGGCCGAGGCCAGTATCAAGGCGCTGGATCAGGCCATTCAGACCCACGGCGGTTCCGGGCTGACCCGCGACGTCGGCCTGGCGGGCATGCTGGCCGCCGCGCGCATCGGCCGTGTCGCGCCCGTGAGCCGGGAGATGGTGCTGAACTTCGTATCCCAGCATTCGCTGGGCCTGCCCAAGTCGTACTGATCGCCCCCGAGGAGTCCCACATGACCGAGTCCGCGCAAGCGCCCTTCGTGCGCTACGAGGTCGGCGACGGATTCGCCGTGCTGACGCTGGATTCCCCGCACAACCGCAATGCGCTGTCCTCGCGGCTGGTGCGGGAACTGCTGGCGGGTCTGGAGCGCGCCGCCGCGGACGACACCGCCCGCGGGGTGATCCTGACCCACACCGGCAATACCTTCTGTGCCGGAGCGGATCTGAAGGAGGCCCTGGACGCCGATCCGGCCGCGGCGGCCGATCAGCGCACCCGCTGGATGATCGACGTGCTGCGCGACATCCTGACCCTGCCGAAACCCGTTGTGGCCCAGGTGAACGGGAATGTGCGTGCGGGCGGTATGGGAATCCTGGCCGCCTGCGATCTCGCGATCGCCGGGCCGGACAGCAGCTTCGCGCTCACCGAGGCGCGAATCGGCCTGGCGCCGTTCATGATCTCGCTGACGCTGCTGCCGCGCATGACCGCCCGCGCGGCCGCGCGTTACTACCAGACCGGCGAGACCTTCGACGCCGCCGAGGCCGAGCGGATCGGGCTGATCACGGTGGCGGCGCAGGACGCGGCCGCGGAGGTGTCGAGGCTGCGCGGCGAGCTGCGCAAGGGCTCGCCGCAGGGGCTGGCTGAGAGCAAGCGCCTGGTGAACGCGGCCCTGCTCGCCGAGTTCGATCGCTCGGCGGAGGAACTGGCGAAGCGCTCGGCCGGATTCTTCGGCACCCCCGAGGTGATCGAGGGCATGACGGCCTTCTTTCAGCGCCGGCCACCGAGCTGGGCAGAATAGCTGCCCATGGCTACCCCGCACGAACCCAAGCAGGACCGCAGCCGGGCAACCCGGCAGCGGTTGCTCGAGGCGACCATCGAGGCCCTGGCCGAGATGGGCTGGGCAGCGGCCACCGTCGCCGTGGTCGCCGAGCGGGCCGGGGTGTCGCGCGGTGCGGCCCAGCATCACTTTCCCACCCGGGAGGACCTGATCACCGCCGCGCTCGAGTACATGTTCGACACCCGCATGACGCAGGCGACGGCCGAGGCGACGACGTTGCGCGGGATCGCCGAGGGTGTCACGCGCACCGAGGCGGTGGTGGCCGGGCTGGTCGAGTCGTACACGACCCCGCTGTTCAAGGCGGCTCTGCAGGTGTGGACACACGCGGCCGCCGATCCCGCGCTGCGCGAGCGCATCGTCCCGCTGGAGGCGCATTTCGGCCGGGTCTCGCACCGCATGGCCGTGGCGGCCCTGGGGGTCGACGATTCCGATCCGGTCGCCCATCACCTGGTCCAGGCGACCCTCGACCTGGCCCGCGGCCTCGGACTGGCCGACGTGCTCACCGATGATTCGACGCGTCGCACACAGATCGTGATGCAGTGGTCCGCCACCCTGCACTCCGCCCTCGAGGCCCGGCCGCGAGGTTGAGGGCGCCCTAGCGCAACGGTGTGACCGGGGTAACCCGATTTGGTCCCGGGCCCTCGGGCGGCTACTCTGAACAACGCTTGTTCTGGTCCCGTCGTCTAGCGGCCTAGGACGCCGCCCTCTCAAGGCGGTAGCGCGGGTTCAAATCCCGTCGGGACTACACAATGTGGCTCATGCTCGTACAGAGCATGAGCCACAATTCTTTCACCAGCCGAAAATCCCTGCCGGCCCGACGGATTCGTCGTCCCGTTCCAGATCTATTGCGGCCCAAGCAAGATCGGCACCGCGGCGTCAGATAGTCTCGACCGCTCGCTGCCCACCGACCGCATTGCGGAACACCCACCGCAGTCCCAGGAATCGGATCAGCGTCGCGATCAGGTTGGCGACCACCAGCACCAGCAGTTCCAGGTGCACCACCGCCTTCGGCGCCCAGTGATGCAGCGCGAACAGCGAACCACTGGTCAGGCCCCACGTGAAGGCGAAGATGAGCAGGCCCTGGACCTGATGCGAGAACGCCTTGGTCGAACCGCGCACCCCGAACGTGAACGCCCGGTTGGCCGCGGTGTTGCCGATCGCGGTGATCAGCAGAGCCAGGAAGTTCGCCACCTGGCCGCCGGTGAGCGGCTGCAGCAACAGGAACAGGACCATGTAGGCCAGCGTGGAGACCACGCCGACGATGCCGAAGCGCACGGCCTGCCCGACCATACCGAGCGGCACCCCCTCCACGAGCGGTTCGCGGCCGATCGCCGCGCGCAGCTCGTTGATGGGCAGCGCGCCGGTGGCCAGCGCCCGGCCCAGCCGCCACACCCCCTGCAGGTCCTTGCGCGCGGTGTCGATGATGTCCACGCGGGAGTCCGGGTCGTCGATCCAGTCCACCGGCACCTCGTGGATGCGCAGTCCGGCGCGCTCGGCGATCACCAGCAGCTCGGTGTCGAAGAACCACTCGCCATCCTGCACCAGCGGCAGCACGAGCTGGCCGACGTCGGTGCGCATGGCCTTGAAGCCGCACTGGGCGTCGGAGAAGCGTGCCTGCAGGGAGGCCTTGAGGATCAGGTTGTAGCAGCGGGAGATGAATTCGCGCTTGGGTCCGCGTACCACCCGTGAAGACTTCGCCAGCCGGGTGCCGATCGCCAGGTCCGAGTGGCCGGACACCAGGGGGGCGACCAGCGGCAGCAGCGCATTGAGATCGGTGGACAGATCCACGTCCATGTACGCGACGACCTCGGCGTCCGAGGCCTCCCAGACCGCCCGCAGCGCGCGGCCGCGGCCCTTGCGGTCCAGGTGCACCACCCGCACGTTCTCGAACTCGTCCGCCAGATCCCGCGCGACGTCGAGGGTGGTGTCGGTCGAGGCGTTGTCGGCGATGGTGATGCGTGCGGTGAACGGGAAACCGTTCTCCAGGAATGTATGGAGCCGGCGCACACAGCCGTCGAGATCGCGCTCCTCGTTGTAGACCGGGATCACCACATCCAGCACCGGCGTCAGTACGGCATCGGCCGGTTCGCACTCGAAGGCGGCCGTAGCGGTGTCGGTCATGGTCACCACCCTCGAGTACCAGTCTTGGGCGAGGCTGCGGTCAAGCTGTGAGATATCTGTGAGGGACGCTCCTGAGCTTGCGAAATGCCGTTCCGCCGCGACAATCTGGCATGCTACTTCGTTTGATGTAGACGCCACAGCGGCGAGACCGGCCCGTGCCCCGCCCCGAGATCGTACGAGGCCTCCAGGCAGCGCCGCGTCCACTCCTTCGCGAAGGCCACCGCCTCGGGGACCGGGTATCCGTGTGCGAGCGCGCAGGCGGTGGCCGCGGCCAGGGTGTCACCGCCGCCGTGGTCGTTGCCGGTGGCGATGCGCGGGGCGGTCAGCTCGCGGAAGGTGTCGCCGTCGTACAGCAGGTCGGTGCTGAGTTCCGAGGAGCGCAGGTGCCCGCCCTTCACGATCGCCCACCGCGGGCCCAGTGCGAGCAGCGCCTCGGCGGCCTTGCGGGCGGTGCGATCGTCGACGACGTCGACGCCGGTGAGCAGGCGCACCTCGTCCAGATTCGGGGTGACGACGGTGGCGAGCGGAATCAGCGTGTGCCGCACCGCATCCAGGGCCTCCGCGTGCAGCAGCGGGTCGCCGTGCATCGAGGCCGCCACCGGATCGACCACCAGCGGGATCGTGCCGTCGCGCCCGATGCCCACCTCCCGGCACACCTGCGCGACGGCCTCGATGATCGCGGTCGAGGCGAGCATGCCGGTCTTGGCGGCGCCGATACCGATATCGCTCACCACCACGCGCACCTGATCCGCGACGACCTGCGGCGGAATCTCGTGAAATCCGCTGACCCCCAACGAGTTCTGCACCGTCACCGCCGCCACCGCGACGCAGGCGTGCACGCCCAGCATGGCCATGGTGCGCGAATCGGCCTGGATGCCCGCGCCGCCGCCGGAATCGGTTCCGGCGATGGTCAGCGCGCGGACCGGGGTGCGGCCGTCGGGTGTCAGAGGTAACAGTTCCACGAGCCAAACATTACGACGCGCCTATCCGGGACCCGCCACGACCGATCTTAATGAAAACGATTATCATTACCTCGTGACTGCATCGACCCCCCTGCCCGTGACCGTCCTGTCCGGATTCCTCGGCGCGGGCAAGACGACCCTGCTCAACCACATCCTCGCCAACCGCGACGGCCGCCGCGTGGCGGTGATCGTGAACGACATGAGCGAGGTGAACATCGACGCCGCGCTCGTCGCGGGCCAAGGACACCTGGACCGCACGCAGGAGAAACTGGTCGAGCTCACCAACGGCTGCATCTGCTGCACGCTGCGCGAGGATCTGATCGAATCGGTCGGCAAGCTGGCGCGCGAGGGCCGATTCGATCAGCTGGTCATCGAATCCACCGGCATCTCCGAACCGATGCCGGTCGCGGCCACCTTCGAATGGGAATTCGAGGACGGCTTCCGCCTCGGCGATCTCGCCCGGCTGGACACCATGGTGACCGTGGTCGACGCCTCCACCTTCCTCGCCGAGGTGGTGAAGGGCCAGGCCCTGGCCGAGCGGAACATGCAGGCCGGCGAGGGCGACGAGCGCACCATCGCCGACCTGCTCGTCGATCAGGTCGAGTTCGCGAATGTACTGATACTCAACAAGACCGACATGGTGAGCGCGAATGCCGTGGGCACCGTGGAGGCCACGATCCGCCGCATGAACCCCGCGGCGCGCATCCTGCGCTCCACCCACGGCGTGGTCGCGCTGGACGAGGTGCTGGGCACCGGCCGCTACAGCCCCGAGACCGCGGCCCAATTCGACGGCTGGGACGAGGAATTGGCGGGCGGGCACACCCCCGAGACCGAGGAGTACGGCATCAGCAGCCTGACCTTCACCGCCGACCGTCCCTTCCACCCCGAACGCCTGGAATCCGCTCTCGCCCAGCTGAATCGGCTGCTGCGCAGCAAGGGCTTCTTCTGGCTGGCCTCGCGCCCGGACCTGGCCGCCATCTGGTCGCAGGCCGGGCCGAACCTGACTTTCGAGGCGGGCGGCTACTGGAGTGCGCTGGAGATGCCGCCGGGGCAGGAGATCGTCTTCATCGGCGTGCGACTGGACCGCCCGCACGTGCGGGACCTGCTCACCTCGGCGCTGCTCACCGACGCCGAGCTCGCCGCCGGGCCGGGCGCCTGGGCGGCATTTCCGGACCCGTTCCCGTCCTGGGGCGTGGCGCACGAGCACTGATCACAGCCCGGCGAAGAACTGCCGGATATCGGCGAGCAGCACCTCGGGCGCCTCGTGCGCGGCGTAGTGCCCGGCGGCGTCGTTGGCGCTGGTGCTCCCCGAGCTGACGTCGTAACTGTTCCAACTGACGATCTTCTTGTGGTCGCGCTCGGCGAATCGCCGGATCGACTGGAAATCGCCCTTGAACATGGCCAGCGCGATGGGCACGGTGGTGGGCTCCGGGGCGGACCGGGGGGCGTGCGCGTCCTCGTAGTAGAAGCGGATCGCGGAGGCCGCGGTGCCGGTGAGCCAATAGATCGCCACGTTGCCGATCACGAAGTCCGCGTCCAGGGACTCGCCGAACAGCTGGGCGTTCCAGCCGAGCAGCCCCAGCGGGGAATCGGCGAGCGCATAGGCCAGGGTCTGCGGCTGCTGGCTGTGCAGGATGTTGAACGCCATCTTGTTGTCCATGAACCACTGCAGGTGCGCCAGCGCGGCCGCATCCTCCTGTGACAGTCCCTCCATCTCGGCGGGGTCGCCGGAGGGGAACGAAAACAGTTGTGTCACATGGACTCCGATCAGGCGGTCGGGCGCGATGCGGGCCATCTCGGGCGAGACCATCGAACCGCCGTCGTTGCCGATCGCGGCGAAGCGCGCGTAGCCGAGCCGGTCCATCAACTCCAGCCAGGCGCGCGCGGTGCGGTGACAACCCCATCCGGTGGTGTGGGTCGGTCCGGAGAATCCGTAGCCCGGCAGGGAGGGAATCACCACGTGGAAGGCGGGCGCGTCGGCCGATTCGGGCTCGGTCAGCGGTGCGATGAGGTCGAGGAATTCCAGGATCGAACCCGGCCAGCCGTGGGTGAGGATCACCGGGGTCGCGTCGTCGCGGGTCGAGCGGACGTGCAGGAAATGAATGTCCTCGCCATCGATCTCGGTGACGAACTGCGGGTAGGTGTTCAGCCTGGTTTCCAATGCGCGCCAGTCGAATTCGTCGAGCCAGTACTGAGCCAGCGCGCGCACCCGATCGCCGGGTACGCCGTAGGCGTCGCCGACGCCCGGCAGCTCGCTCGGCCACAGGGCCCGGCGCAGTCGGTCGGCCAGATCGTCCAGCTGGACCTGGGGGACGTCGATGCGGAAGGGGCGGATGGTGGCGGTCATGATGTCTCCCTTATTGGAACGGAATCCTTTGTTCTGATTGAACCGTATCAGAACGGATCATTCCGTTTCAAGTGTTAGCCTGAACCCATGCCGAATACCGCCGAAACCCCAGCTCCCAAGGGTCTGCCGGGCCGCAGGGCTCAGGCCGCCCGTAATGACGGAATCATCCTGGATGCCGCACGCGAGGTGTTCCTCGCCGATGCGGGCGCCCCCATCGCCGCGGTGGCCGAGCGGGCCGGTGTCGGGATCAGTGCGCTGTATCGCCGCTACCCGTCCAAGGAGGCGCTGCTGCGCACCCTCTGCTACAACGGTCTGCGTCGCTTCAACGCCGAAGCTGAAGCAGCGCTACAGAATCCGGACGACTGGCAGGTGCTGGTGGAGTTCCTGCATCGAGTGGTCGACGCCGACGTCCATTCGCTGGCCGTGCGTCTCGCCGGCACCTTCACCCCCGACGACGAGATCGTGCCGGAGGTCGTCCGCTCGGGTGAGTTGAGCGAGGACATCCTCCGCCGGGCCAGCCGATCCGGTCGTCTGCGCGCCGGGATCGCCAGTACCGACATCGGCCTGATCCTCGAATCCTGCTCCGCCATAACCCATCCCGACCCGGTCCGTGCCGCACAGTTCCGCCGCCGCATGCTGTCCGTGATCATCGACGGCCTGACGGTCGACTCGGAGCTGCCCGGCCCACCACCGGAGCCCGGCGAATTCGCCTACCGCTGGCAGCCGGCGGGATGAGCCCGGACCGCCCGGCAACCGTCTCGCCGGTGCGCAAACACGCCTGAGCCTCACCCCGCGTGCCGGGCCGCCAGCGTGGCTCCGCCATCGATGACGACGAGCAGCCCGATGCCGATGAAGACCAGCGGCACCAGCCAGTGCGCGACGCGGCCCGCGGTGGCCGCGGCGGCACGGTTGGTGCCCAGCGCCGCTCCGATCGCGCACCAGAGTCCGATCAACGCCAGGAACAGGACCGCGGTCAGCACGGAACCGGAGATGCGGAGGCTGCGGAACAGGGGCGTGAAGATGGCGATATTGTCCGCGCCGTTGGAAAATGCGAGCGCGGCAATGCCGGACATACTGCACGCCAGCGGCTTTCGGTCGATCGCGGCGGTGCCGCGTAGCTGCCACAGGCTCCGGATACCGAAGGCGATCGGAACCAGCCCGAGTAGCCAGATCCAGCGGTTGGGCACGATACGCAGGCCCGACGCCGCCGCCAGCGCCAGGACCAGGATCGCGGCATATCCGACGTACTGACCACCGACGATCGCCCAGGCGCGGGGACGTCCGGATACGCTGCGCGTCAGGAAGAGTGCGGCCAGCACGACCAGGTCGTCGACGGCGGTGCCGATGAAGGCGACGACCGCCATCACTAATTGTTCGGCGGTCACCGCGACTGCTCCGGGATCGGCGACGGGGGATTCATTCGGCCGACGATCGATGCTTGGGCGGTATGGCATCGGCCGGCGCCGAGGCCGTGCGGGGCGCCGGGGCGCCATCGGGGCTTGCTGGGCTCGCGGTTGTCTCGATGTCGGCGGCGGTACTGTGCTCGGTGGCGTCATCGGGCTGCGTGGTGATCTCGGGCTGCGTGGTGGTTCCGGCCTTCGATGCCCTACCGGGTTTCGGGGTGGGGGTCGACTGGGGGACGGTCAAGCCCGCCGCCTCGTGCACCGCCGCAATCGCGGTGATCTCGTTGCCGAATCGGCGCTGCGCGCCGAGGCCGAAGAAGCCGCCCTCCAGGTTGGCATCGCCGACCTCCTCGGCGATCTCGCCCAGCAACACCTGGAAGGCGTGCAGCTCGTCTGGGGCGACCCGGCCGACAATGCCTGCGGCGGAACCGATTACGTCGACGGCAATCGGCTTGTATCCGGCATATGTGCTGTCCGGCCGCAGCCCGGTGTCGTAGCTGGACGACGCGGCCACCTCGCGGATGAACCGCCTCGGATGGGTAATGGCGACGTCGCGCAGCTTCTTGACCAGCGCGAACATCTCCTCGGAGTCCACGCTGCCCTCCGCGATCGCGACCAGCACACCGGCCGCCATCAGCGCCTGCTGCAGGACGGCCCACTCCTGCTGCGTGAAGTCGGCCTCGCCCGCTCCGCCGTCGGTCGTGCGCACGTCGCGCAACACCTGAAATCCCGCGCGGGCCAGCGCCATCGGGACGCGCCGCGCGGCGGCGACGCCGATGGCCCGCGCCTGCTCGGGCAGGCTGTCCCAAGAGACCGGCTCCTTGCTCGTGTCGATGCCGTACCCGGCCGGGGCGGCGACGGTCGCCCATCCGGCGGTCCAGCGCTCGTAGTCGAGCCGGGCCAGGGCCTGCACCTCCTCGTCGCTGAGCACGACGTTGAGCGCGGGATCGTAGGTGGGCACGATGAGGCAGCCGATCTCGGTCAGATCCTCGCCGAGGCGCCGCGCGCGCTCCCGATACGAGTGTTTGGACTCCTCGGCCAGATCGTCCCAATTCTGGTGCCGGGCAGGGTTGTTCGATCCCGCGCTGCCGCTGACGATGCGGGCGTGCGCCTCGTGACGGCGCAGCGCGGGGTCGGCGTGGACGGCCTGGGCGAGCTGTTCGACGGCGTGTGTGGAGGTGTAGCCGGCGAGGCTGTCGATGATGCGGTCCTGGGCGGACAGGCGCGCCTTCATGCGACGGCACTCGTAGAGGATGGCCTCCGCGTCCAGGTACGTCTGCTCGGATCGGCGATCGCCCGCGCGGCCGAGCACGTCCTGGCCGACCATGATGATGATCATGAACAGCAGCTGGGCCAGGGTGGACAGAAAGCTCATGAACGCGAACGGATATCGATCGAAGTGCTGCAGACCCAGCACGGCCGAGAGCACCCAGACCACCTGCGTGCCCGCGGCGAGATAGAAGGCCCAGACATTGCCCAGGCGTGTGGTCAGCCAGGCCGCGATGCGCTGATTGGCGTTGACCACCTCGTCGCGGGCCTGCGGCGGATTCTGCACCCGATGCCGCTCGATCCACGGATGCGGGCGCGATTCCAGCAGACTCACCCCGCGGCTCAGCGCCTGGTCGTGCCTGTCCAGGTGGGCCTGCAGGTCCGCGACCTGCCGGAAGATCTCCTCCGCGTTCTCGTAGGTCTGCACCGCCCGCCGGTCGGCGGCCTTGCCGAGTACGCGCTGCCCGACCATGATCACCAGGCACAGCACGAGTTGCGCGACGTTGTCCAGGAACAGCAGGAACGGAAAAGGGAAGGGGTCCAGCCGGTGCAGCGGCGCCCACCACGTCGCGGCGGTCATCCACGCCCCGAAGATGACCAGCACGACATACAGCGCGGGCATGGACCCGACCCACCGCGTCAGCGCCGCCGCGATGGCATCGTTCACGCCAATCTGCTCGTCGGCCAGCACAACCGGCTGCCGCGCCGCGTCACCGTCCGGGCCGGGGACGAGCGCCGCACCGTCGAGTGGCGCCGTCGCGGTGCCCTCGGATATCAAAGCCGTCATCGTTGACATACAACCCCCAGCCGAACGTCATCCGGTACTCGTCCTGCCGAGGGTACTGACCTGCGGCGCGCTGTGCAGAGAAGTTGCCCAGGCGCACAAGTACATCCGTGAAAGTGAGCGTGCCTGGCCACCATGGGAACCGCCGCCGCGGACCCGGTCACCCCTTCAGCCCGCCTACACCGCTGGCCCTGATGATCGACGGCCTCACCGTCGACGGTGATTTGCCGGGCCCGCCACCGGGCCTGGACGAGTTCGCTTTTCGCTGGCAGCGCCGCGACTGAGGTTCGTTACAGACAAGGGCGGTCGCGGCTGTGGATGAGCTTGTCTGTTTTCCGCCAGCATAACGTCCGGTGCCGCTTGTACCTTCGATCCATGACTACCGATAACCGAGGCATCGTGCAGGCGGCATGGCGGGCGTTTGCCGGTCATGACGCCGAGCAGATCGAAGCGTTCTTCACCGAGGACGCGGAGTGGCTTGCTCCGGCGGGCAACGCCACCGCGGTCGCGCTCGACGCTCCCAGCCACATGATCGGTAGGCAGGCAATCACACA
Source organism: Nocardia sp. GP40 (assembly GCF_050434125.1). Lineage (NCBI taxonomy): Bacteria > Bacillati > Actinomycetota > Actinomycetes > Mycobacteriales > Nocardiaceae > Nocardia > Nocardia sp. GP40. Next base: position 948,334 of record NZ_JBNPVW010000002.1, read on the forward strand.
CTTCCTCGCACACGAGTTCTCGCGGTTGTTCGCCAGCGACGTCGCGGTGGACTTCCGCGGCCTCTACTCCGACGGAGACCGGGTGATCGTGGAGGAAACGATGAGCGCGACACTGGCGAACGGAAACACCTACCGCAACGACTACTGCTTCGTCTTCGAGCTGCAGGACGGCCGCATCCACCGCGTCCGCGAGTACATGGATACCGCACGGGGGCACCGCGACGTCTTCGGCACTGCTGCCGTCGTAAGCACCCGCTGACGCGAACCCGGTTCCGTCGTCCCGGAGGAGGCCGGGGTCAGGCGGGACCCCGGCCTCCGCGGGGAGGCCGGAACCGGGATCGCCTTGCGGGAGCAGGGATTACGAGACGACGGGCAGGTACACCTTGCCGCCGGATTCGACGAATTCGGCCGACTTGGCGTCCATTCCGGCCTCGATCGCCTCGACATCGGTCAGGCCCTGTTTCTCCGCGTACTCCCGCACGTCGGCGGAGATGCGCATGGAGCAGAACTTCGGGCCGCACATCGAGCAGAAGTGCGCCGTCTTGGCGGGTTCGGCGGGCAGGGTCTCGTCGTGGAATTCGCGGGCGGTGTCCGGGTCGAGCGACAGGGCGAACTGGTCGTGCCAGCGGAATTCGAAGCGCGCGGTGGACAGTGCGTCATCGCGCGCCTGGGCACCGGGGTGCCCCTTGGCCAGGTCGGCGGCGTGCGCGGCGATCTTGTAGGTGATGACGCCGGTCTTCACGTCGTCGCGGTTGGGCAGGCCCAGGTGCTCCTTGGGGGTGACGTAGCACAGCATGGCCGTGCCCGCCTGGGCGATGATCGCCGCGCCGATCGCGGAGGTGATGTGGTCGTACGCCGGGGCGATATCGGTGGCCAGGGGGCCCAGGGTGTAGAACGGCGCCTCCTCACACAGCTCCTCCTCGAGCCGCACGTTCTCCACGATCTTGTGCATCGGCACGTGGCCGGGGCCCTCGATCATCACCTGCACGCCATGGGATTTCGCGATCTTGGTCAGCTCGCCGAGGGTGCGCAGCTCGGCGAACTGCGCCTCGTCGTTGGCGTCGGCGATCGAGCCGGGACGCAGGCCGTCGCCGAGGGAGAACGTGATGTCGTACTTCGCCAGGATCTCGCACAGCTCGGCAAAGTTGGTGTACAGGAACGATTCCTGATGATGCGCCAGGCACCACGCGGCCATGATCGACCCGCCGCGCGAGACGATGCCGGTGACGCGCTTGGCGGTCAGTGGCACGTAGCGCAGCAGCACGCCGGCGTGCACGGTCATGTAGTCCACGCCCTGCTCGGCCTGCTCGATCACGGTGTCGCGGTAGATCTCCCAGGTGAGCTGGGTGGGATCGCCGTTCACCTTCTCGAGGGCCTGGTAGATCGGCACGGTGCCGACCGGGACCGGGGAGTTGCGCAGGATCCATTCGCGGGTCTCGTGAATGTTCTTGCCGGTGGACAGGTCCATGATGGTGTCCGCGCCCCAGCGGGTGGCCCACACCATCTTCTCGACCTCCTCGGCGATGGAGGAGGTGACGGCCGAATTGCCGATGTTCGCATTGATTTTCACCGCGAACTTCTTGCCGATGATCATCGGCTCGGATTCGGGATGATTGTGGTTGGCCGGGATCACCGCGCGGCCCGCGGCCACCTCGTCGCGCACCAGCTCGGTCGAAACCCCTTCGCGCGCAGCGATATACCGCATCTCGCTGGTGATGATGCCCTGGCGGGCCCAGGCCAGCTGGGTGCGCGGGCCGTCGAGGTCGAGCTTGGCCCAGCCGTCGCGCAGCTTGGGCAGGCCGGCCTCCACGTCGATGGTGGCGCTGGAATCGGTGTACGGCCCCGAGGTGTCGTAGACGTCGAAGTGCTCACCATTGGTCAGGTTGATGCGCCGCACGGGAATGCGCAGGTCCTCGACCTGCTGGTAGTGCTTGACGCTGCCCTGAATGGGGCCGGTCGTCACGGTGTCGACCGTGGTCTGGACATGTTTCGATGACATGTGAATCCTCCCTACGCCGGCATTACCCGGTCAGGTTCGAACGGTCGACGGCCCTGATCCGCCCGAATGGGCTAGCCGTCCTCTCAGCCCGCTGGTGCGAGCCCCCGCATGTTCGGTTGTGGTACTTCGAGCGAGAGTACATGGCTTTCCGGGGCGCGCGTCACCCCACCGCCGAGTTGGCCGAAATCCGCTGCACTCACCAGCGGCTATAGGCTGACCTGGGTATTCGATAGCCTCGGTGCATCGGGCCGCGGCACCGGCAAACCCGGTCAGGCGCTGCGCAGGGCGCGATACACCGCCGCGCCGACGAAGGCGCCGAGTTCGTGCGGAGTCCATTCCCCCTGTCCGGACAGCAGCGTCCGGACCGCGCCCTCACCCGCGGACACCCACAGCTCGACCAGGACGGGCAGCTTTCGCTCGGGCTCGTCGGTGCCCCAGGCGTGCAGGGTGGGCAGCAGGCGGCGCGTGCAGCGTTCCAGCGCCAGGCGACGGCCCCGGCCGAACGAGCCCGCGACGGCGGGATCCGGGTTGCCGGACAACAGTTTCCACGTATCGGGCCGCGCGGCGATCGTCTCCAGCAGCGCCCGGAAGCCCTCGACGAAAACCTCCTCGTCGGCCTCGACGCGGCGGCGTGGCAGCACGTCGAGGATGCCCGCCATGAGGTACTCCTCCTCGCGCCGGATCAGCGCGTCGATGAGCTCGACCCGGTCGGCGTAGCAGGCGTAGACGACCGGGCGGGTGACGCTCATCCGCTCGGACACGGCGGCGATGGTGACCGCGGCGATACCATGCTCGACCGCGATCCGCAGCGCGGTATCGAGTACCTGCGGGCGGCGGCGTTCGGGCCCCAGGTGCGCGGCGCGCCGGCGCGGCTGCACCGCCGGGGCCCGCGCCGGGCCTGGACTGAGTGGAGCGGAGGAGCCAAGCGGGGGAGCGGAGGGAGGGAAGGGCCGGTGCTCGGGGGGCCCCGGCTCGCCGGAGCGGAGCGGAGGCCGTATCTCCGGGTCCGGAGTCATGCGGACAAAGATATCAGCGGGTCGGAACGGTGTTCTCGGGCCGACATCGAGCGCGACCGCAGACAATATTCAGCAAATACTGTGATGTGAATTTCGATACACCGAGGAAGCTATGGCAATCGCCTGTTCGGTGGTGGGGCGGGTTAACGGGCGAAAACATTATGACCCTACGGTTGCGTAGCCTGATGGTCGTACGGCAACCTCCAGATACAACCGTCAACCAGCGTGCGAGGCGGGGTCGGCGATGCCGCTCGGGTCGTGCGCTGCAATCCAGCCGAGGAGGCCGGTCCGTGTCGCACTACAAGGCGAACCTGCGTGATATCGAGTTCAACTTGTTCGAGATGCTGGGAATCGGGGCGCTGCTGGACGGCGGCGCCTACGGCGACCTGGATAGCGAGACCGCGCGCGGGATGCTCACCGAGGTGCTGCGGCTGGCCGAAGGGCCGGTCGCGGATTCCTTCGTCGACGCCGACCGCAATCCGGTCACCTTCGACCCCGCCACCCACTCCATCACCGTCCCCGACTCGCTGCGCAAGACCGTGGCGGCGGTCAACGAGGCGGGCTGGTCCGGGCTGGGCATGCCCGAGGAGATGGGCGGCGTCTCCGCGCCCTCGGCGCTGATCTGGGCGACCCAGGAAATGCTTGTGGCCGCACACAATTCGGCGAGCTTCTTCAATATGGGCCCGCTCATGCACGAGGTGCTGTTCCGCGAGGGCACCGAGGAACAGCAGCGCTGGGCCACGCACGCATGGGAAAGCCGCTGGGGCGGAACGATGGTGCTCACCGAGCCCGACGCGGGCTCGGATGTCGGCATGGGCCGCACCAAGGCGATCCAGCAGGCCGACGGCACCTGGCATATCGAGGGCGTCAAGCGGTTCATCTCCGGCGGCGAGGTGGGCGACACCGCCGACAACATCTTCCACCTCACCCTGGCCCGGCCCGAGGGCGCGGGCCCCGGCACTAAGGGGCTGTCGCTGTTCATGGTGCCCAAGTTCCTGTTCGATTCGCAGACAATGACTCTGGGCGAGCGCAACGGCGTGTACGTCACCAACCTCGAGCACAAGATGGGCATCAAGTCCTCGCCCACCTGCGAATTGACCCTCGGCGCGGACCATCCGGCCGTCGGCTACCTGGTCGGCGACGTGCACAACGGCATCGCGCAGATGTTCAAGGTGATCGAGAACGCCCGCATGATGGTGGGCGTGCTGTCCGCGGGCACGCTCTCGACCGGCTATCTGAATGCCCTGGAGTACGCCAAGACTCGCGTGCAGGGCGCGGATCTGACGCAGAACAGCAACAAGGCGGCGCCGCGCGTCACCATCGCCCATCACCCGGATATCCGCCGCAGCCTGGCGGTGCAGAAGGCGTATTCGGAGGGACTGCGCGCGCTGTACCTGTACTGCTCGGCCTACCAGAACGCCGACGTCGCCGCGGCCGCCTTCGGCGTGGACGCCGATGTCGCCGCGCGGGTGAACGATCTGCTGCTGCCGATCGTCAAGGGCGTCGGGTCGGAGCGGGCATACGAGACGCTCACCGAATCGCTGCAGACCTTCGGTGGTTCCGGATATCTGCAGGACTATCCGATCGAGCAGTACATCCGCGATGTGAAGATCGACTCGCTGTACGAGGGCACCACCGCGATTCAGGCGCAGGACTTCTTCTTCCGCAAGATCGTTCGCGACAAGGGTGTGGCGCTGGGGCATGTGGCCGGGCTCATCCAGAAGTTCGTCGATTCCGATGCCGCGGAACTGAGGTCCGAGCAGGCCCTGCTCGGCGCGGCGCTGGCCGACGTGCAGGCGATGGCCGCGACGCTGACCGGCTATCTGATGGCCTCGCAACAGGATCCGGACGAGATCTACAAGGTCGGCCTGGGTTCGGTGCGATTCCTGCATGCCACCGGTGATCTGGTCATCGCCTGGCGACTGCTGGAGGCGGCCAAGGTCGCCCAGGCCGCCCTGAGCGGTAGCCCCTCGGAGAAAGACCGCCTCTTCTATACCGGAAAGGTCGGCGTCGCTTCGTGGTTCGCGAAGAACAAGCTGCCGCTGCTGAGCGCGGTGCGCAGCGTGATCGAGAACCTCGACAACGACATCATGCACCTCGACGAGGCCGCGTTCTGAGCTGATCGCGTTCTGCCCGAGGGCGTCCCGTTCCACGCGGGACGCCCTCGGGGCTGACGTACCCGAGTCCTCGGGGCGCCGGCCACTCCTGAAGCGAAGCGTGCGATGCCCGCTCGGGACCACAGTCGGTAGGCGCTGGGGCGTCCGATTGTGGCCTTCGATGTGTGTCGTCCCTTGGCGCGCCGGAGGATCGGGACTTTCTTCGCATTCCGACCGGTGCTCGCGCGGCGCAGCGGGTACAACTACCGCATGGTGTTCCCCGTGGCTTTCGGCTGGATCCAGGTGCTGCTGGGCCTGCTGTTCGCGGTCGCGCTCGTGCTGGTCGTCACGGCGCTGCTCAAGGCACGCAAGGCGGGCTGGCGGGTACTCGCGGGACGCGGCGCAGGCGCGCTGGCGATTGCCTTAGTGGCGGTGGTGATCCTGTGGGTGACCACGCTGCTGCAGACCTACCTGGGCCTGACCGGCGAGGTGAAGGCCGCGCATATCGTCGCGAAATCCGTTGCCAACAGCCCTCATACGCTCGAGGTCGACCTGACCCTGTACGGCGACAAGGACCACGGCGACAAAGAGGCCACCTATCAGGTCGAGGGCGATATGTGGGTGCTGCAGGCGAACATCGTCGAACTGGACCCCTGGGTGAACGCCCTGGGCTTCCACTCCGGCTACAAACTCACCCGCCTGTTCGGCGAACGCCTGGACGGCATCGCGGTGAAACAGAACCAGATCTTCCTCAACGGCAGCGACCAGGATTTCTTCCGCGACATGCAAACCCACTCCTGGTACACCAACCCCTTCGTCCGCTCTGCCTACGGCAACGCCGTCATAGCGATGCCGGGGAGCTACGACGTGTACATCTCGCAGGACGCGATCAAGACGCGGCCTGCCTGAGGCGGCGTCCCCGCTGGCCGAAGCTTCGACTTCGAGCATGCGGCCTCAACCGGCGCTGGAGGAACCGTAAGGGCTCATGGTTCTAGGGCGGATTCGATTGGGGTCGACCATTTTTCCTCGACCCGGGCGACGCGCCAGACAACCACCGATACCCCCCACGTCACAACGAACAACCCCACGATCCCGAACCCGAGGATATTGAGATTCAACCCGTTCAACCACTCCCAGAACCCACCGTTCCAATGCAATTGCTGGGCAAGCAGTCCGAGTAGTTCGACCGAACCGATGATCAGCGCCACGGCGACGGACAGGCCGGTGATGGTGAGGTTGTAGTAGACCTTGCGGGTGGGGTTGGCGAAGGCCCAGCCGTAGGCGAAGTTCATGAAGGAGCCGTCGACGGTGTCGAACAGGCACATGCCGGCGGCGAATAGGACCGGCAGGCAGAGGATCGCGTACCAGGGCAGGCCGGCGGCGGCGCTGGTGCCGGCCAGCACGAGCAGGGCGACCTCGGTGGCGGTGTCGAAACCGAGGCCGAAGAGCACTCCGACCGGGTACATCTGCCAGGGCTTGGTGATCGACCGCATCAGCCCGCCCAGCAGCCGGTTGAGCAAGCCGCGCTTGGCGAGCTGATCCTCGAGTTCCCGCTCGTCGTAGCGGCCGCCGCGCATGTCGCGGAACACGCGCAGGATGCCGGCCAGCGCAACGATGTTGAGGGCGGCGATCAGATAGAGGAAGGCGCCGGACACGCCCGCGCCGATGAGGCCGGTGTAGCGGTGCAGCGCCGACGAATCGTCCTGTACCGGTCCGGCGATCGACCGCACGCCCAGCGAGAGCAGCAGTGCCAGGCCGAACACGATCGTGGAGTGGCCGAGGGAGAAATAGAAGCCGACCGACAGCGGGCGCCGCCGGTCGTTCATCAGCTTGCGGGTGGTGTTGTCGATGGCCGAGATGTGGTCGGCGTCGAACGCGTGCCGCATCCCGAGCGTGTAGGCCGTCACGCCGACGCCGACCCCGAATGTCTTGGCGCCCAGCGTGAAATGCCGTGGGGCGACGAACGCGGTGAGAGTCAGCCAGCCGATCACGTGCAGGGCCAGGATCACCGCCGCCATCGCGCCGAGCGAGATCCACTCCCGCCGGTTCGGGGCCATCGTCGTCCTCGCCGACCCGGGCTGTGCGGTGTCGGCCGTCTCGAGCGTCAAGGCCAGCCTCCACCCGTAGCGGTCGCAAAATTCACGGTAGGCTCGAATCGTCCTTTTTGCAATTCTTTGGCAAGAAGGCATCCGTTGGCCTGCCGTGGCACGCGAGCGGGTCGCGACGGAGACTGGTGGCATGACACACGCGGGAAGGGCCGATCGGATCGACGGCGAGCACGACGACCCGCGCTCGCTGCTGCGACGTCACGGTCTGCGCTGCACCGCGCCGCGCCTGGCCGTACTGGCCGTGCTGTTCCGCGAGCAGCCGCACGGGCACCGCAACGTCGCGGAGATCCACCGATCGCTGCTCGACAGCGACCGGGATGTCGACCTCACCACCGTCTACCGGACGGTCTCCACCCTCGCCGAGGCGGGCATCCTGCACACCCTGGCCCTCGACGACCGCGGCATCACCTACGGCATCGCCGAACGCCCGCACCACCACGCGGTCTGCACCCACTGCGGCGCCATGCGCGAAATCCCCGCCGACAACCTGGCCGAGGTCCTCACCGACGCCAGCCGCAGCAGCGCCTTCCGGCTCACCGACAGCGGCGGACTCACCCTGCGCGGCCTGTGCCCCGACTGTCAGTCGGAGATTTCGGCCACGACCGGTGCGTGATCGCTGGGCGCCTTGCCCTTGCGCTCCTCGCGGTCGACCCCGGCGTCGGTGACGGTCGCGGCCAGGGCGGGGGAGGCGAGGATGAAGTCGATGCGCATGCCCTCCTTGCGGGGGAAGCGCAGCTGTGTGTAGTCCCAGTAGGTGTAGACGCCGGGGCCGGGAGCGAAGGGGCGCATCACGTCGGTGAATCCGGCCGCGGTGATGGCGGTGAACGCATCGCGTTCGGGCTGGGAGACATGGGTTTTGCCGGTGAAGAAGTCCGGGGACCACACGTCGTGGTCGGTGGGCGCGATATTCCAGTCGCCGACCAGCGCGATCTTGGCATCGGGCCGCTCGGCCAGCCACCGCGCGCCCGAGTTCCGCAGGGCGGCAAGCCATTGCAGCTTGTATTCGTAGTGCGGGTCGTCCAGGGCGCGGCCGTTGGGGACGTACAGGCTCCACACCCGCACGCCGCCGCAGGTAGCCCCGATCGCGCGGGCCTCGACCACCGGCGCGCTCAGCAGCGAATCCTGTGCGTCCTTGTCGAATCCGGGCTGGCCGGGAAACGCGATCTCGACCTCGTCCAGGCCGATCCGCGAGGCGATCGCCACGCCGTTCCACTGGTTGAACCCGACGTGCGCGACCTCGTAGCCGGCCTCCTCGAAACGCTCCGACGGGAATTGGTCGTCGCGGCACTTGGTCTCCTGGATGGCGAGCACATCGATGTCCGCCCGATCCAGCCACGCGATCACCCGATCCACCCGGGACCGAATCGAATTCACGTTCCATGTCGCCAAACGCACTGCCAGCTCGCCTCTTTCGGAATTGGAATCAGCGGTCAGGCCGCGGCGGCGTACCTGTACCGGTGGTGCTCGAGGAAACCCATCGCACGGTACAGCGCCAGCGCGCCGGTGTTCTCCGCTTCGACCTGAAGATAGGCGTGGGTGGCCCCGCGTTTGGTGCCCCAGCGGATCAGCTCGGCGCAGACCAGCGTGCCGAGGCCGCGCCGGCGATGCGGCTCCGCGACGGCGATGCTCGTCAGTCCGATCCAGCGGCGGCCGTCCGGTGCCGTGGTGACCGCGCCGCGCCCGATCGCGAGCGGGTTGGGCAGACCCAGTGTGCCGAAACCCAATTCGCCCTGGTGCACCGCCGTCAATACGTCCATGTCCGGAATATCCGGCGGAATCGGGGCGGCGTCCTCGCCCTTGAACCGGTGCAGCTCCAGCCACGCGGGCGAGGGCTCCGGCTCGATGCGCACCATCGAAGGTCCCTGGGGGAGTGGGAAACTGCCGATGTCGATCCCCATCACGACCGTCTCGCCCCACGCTCGCCAGCCGGGCGGGGCGGCGGCGAGCCGATCCGGGACGACCAGCAGCGGCGGCATGCGGCGCTCGGCGTACCACTGCTCGATCCGCTCCATCGTGTGCGGGGTGAGCTGGGCGGGGCCGCCGACGGTGCCCAGCGGGACCGCCGAATTGGCCCGCCGCGTATAGCCGTTGCCCGCGCGCAGCAGCCAGCCATCGATCCAGGCGTGCTCGATGCCGGGCCAGGCGTCGGCCGCCGCGGACTCCAGCGCCCGGATCTCGCGGGTCCGAATGGGCCTGGGCCCTACCGCCTTCACGGCCACGATCGCATCCGCGGGGATCGTCACCGGCCCGGCGGGCCCGGCATGCACGGTCAGCGGATCGAGCGCGACGAGCTCGCCGATCACATCGGTGAAGGGCTCGGGATCGGCGTACGGGAGGCGATACCGCACCACCACCCGCTGTCCCGGCAGCAGTTCGGAGGGGTCAGTCGTCATGGCCGAACGGATCCGGCACGGTGCCCGGAACCCAGCTCAAACCCGGTGTGCCCCAGCCATTTCGTTTGATGGCCTTCTTCGCCGCGCGGGCATTGCGGCCGATCAGCACGTCGACGTAGAGGAAACCGTCCAGGTGGCCGACCTCGTGCTGCAGCATGCGGGCGAAGAAGCCCTTGCCCTCGATCTCGACCGGATTGCCGTGCTCGTCGGTGCCGGTGACGCGGGCCCAGTCGGCGCGGCCGGTGGGGAACTGCTCACCCGGGACGGACAGGCAGCCCTCCTCGTCGTCATCGGGATCCGGCATCGTCTCGGGGATCTCCGAGGTCTGCAGCACCGGGTTGATCACCGCGCCGCGGCGGCGGTTCACCGAGCCGTCGGCCTCGACGTCGGGGCAGTCGTAAACGAACAGCCGCAGCGGCACGCCGACCTGATTGGCGGCCAGGCCCACGCCGTTGGCGACGTCGAGGGTCTCGTACATGTCCGCGATCAGTTCGGCCAGCTCGTCCGGTGTCTGGGTGACCTGCTCGGTCGGTGCGTGCAGAACCGGATCGCCGACGATGCGAATGGGGAGAATCGCCATGGTCGCACACTTTACGCGGCGCCCCGGAGGGGACCGACACGCCGTGTGACACATCTAGTAACTCGGGCATCCGTGGTTGAATGAGCGGCGACGTATCGTCTGGTGGTCACTCGGCGAGGGAGCAATATGGACAGCGCAGCGGCCCGGAATCTTTCCGCAAGCGAGGACAGCTCTTCCGCGGGCGGCAATTCCCAGGTCCCCGCCTCCGACGGGCTCATCGATGGGCTCACCCGGCGCGAGCTCGAGATCCTCGACTTCGAACGCAAGTGGTGGAAGTACGCGGGCGCCAAGGAGGACGCCATTCGCGAGCTGTTCGGCATGTCCGCCACCCGCTACTACCAGGTTCTCAACGCCGTTGTCGACAAGCCCGAGGCGATGGCCGCCGACCCGATGCTGGTCAAGCGTCTGCGCAGGCTGCGGGCGAGCCGTCAGAAGGCCAGGGCGGCACGGCGACTGGGTTTCCAGGTGTGATGCGCGCGTCTCGACGGGTGGACGGTTAGGGTGAGCTTGTGAGGGAGCTTGCGACCGAACCAGTGATACAGCGTGCCTTGCGCACCGCGGAGCCGAGCGCCAGCGAGGCGCAGCGGTGAGCAACCCGAATCCGCCCTCCGGCGGACCGCCGCTGCGTGCGCTCGCGATGGTGTTGATCGCCGTGGCCATTGTCTTCGCGGGCCTCGGTGCCATGTCGCTGTCGTCGAGTTCCGATTCCGACACCTCGGCCGGTCCGGGCTCGTCCAGCTCGACCACCCCGGCGCCGGCCACCCCGGCGCGACCGGCCGCGACCAGCAGCACGGCCGCGCTCACCACCACCACGACGACCGCCGCCCCGACCACCACGGCTGCGAACGGGATCGACAAGTCGATTCCGGTACGGGTGCTCAACAACAGCACCATCGCCGGATTGGCCGCCAAGACGGGTAGCCGGCTGACAGCGAGCGGCTGGAACGTCACCGAGACGGGCAACTACTCCAGCGGTGTGCTGTCGAAAACGACCGTTTTCTACGAGAATTCGCGTGAGCAGGCCACCGCGCAGGCGATCGCCGATCAACTCGGCGGCCGGATCGAACCCCGGAGCGCGGGGCTGGGCGGTTCCGCGCCCGGCATCATCGTCATCGTCGCGAACGACTGAAGATCACGGGCGCCGAGCCCCACGCCCGGACCGCATAACGGCTCTGGCATCATCTTGTCCGGTAACGAATCTGTCCACGCAGCTTTACTCGTAAACTCGGTACTCGTAAAGGAGTTCCCCGATGGCCCCGTTCACGACACGTCGCCCGTTCTGGCGGATTGTGACCCCGGTGCTGGCGGTCGCGGCCTTCGGCCTCGCAGCCTGTAGCAACGGTCAGCAATCGAGCGATGTCAAGGGAACCACGCCGCCGGTGTGGACAGGGACGGGTGCGGCCGGTCCGTCCGGGGCCAACGGTCCCGGCGCGGCCTCGACTCCCGACAATTCGGTGTCGGTGCAGCTGAAGGACCCCTCCGGCGCCGATATCGGCACCGCGACCATCGCCAAGTCCGGGAGCCACCTGCAGCTCACCGTCGACGCGCACGGCCTCAAGCCCGGCTTCCACGGGCTGCATATCCACCAGGTCGGCAAGTGCGAGGCGAATTCCGTCGCCCCCGCCGGCGGCGCGCCGGGCAACTTCCTGTCCGCGGGCGGGCACCTGCAGGTCGGGGACGCCCACGCCATGCCGGCCAGCGGCGATCTGACCTCCCTCGAGGCGGGCCAGGACGGCGCCGCCCACCTGGTGACCACCACCGACGCGGTCACCCTCGACGACATCAAGGACAAGGCCCTGATCATCCACGCGGGCCCGGACAACTTCGGCAACATTCCGAGTCGATACACCCAGGCCGCGGGCGGCGCCACCGGTCCGGACGCCGAAACGCAGGCGACCGGCGACGCGGGTGCCCGAGTTGCCTGCGGTGTCATCGGGTAAGCAGGTAGGCCATGGGCGGGGCAGGCATTCGTAGGGTTCTCTGGAATGGCTCGCCCCGGCCCACGCTCGGCGTCGAGTGGGAGATCGCGCTGGTCGACAAGCAGACCCGCAATCTGTCCAATACGGCCGCGGCCGTCTTCGACGCCGTCGGTGATCTGCGCGCCCACGACGGCACGCCGCAGGTCACCAAGGAGCTGCTGCGCAATACGGTCGAGATCGTCAGCGGGGTGCACGACACCGTCGGCGAGGTCGTCGACGATCTGCACGCCACCATGGACACCGTGCGCCGCGCCGCCGATCCGCTGGGCGTGGATCTGTTCTGCGCCGGCACGCACCCGTTCGCGCAGTGGTCGGCCCAATTGCTCACGCGCACGGTGCATTACGACGAACTGATCGATCGCACCCAGTGGTGGGGGCGGCAGATGCTGATCTGGGGAGTGCACGTGCACGTGGGAGTGTCCCACCCGGAGAAGGTCTTTCCGATCCTGAATACCCTGCTGCTGTCGTATCCGCATCTGCTGGCGCTGTCGGCCTCCTCGCCGATGTGGGCGGGAGTGGACACCGGCTATGCCAGCAACCGCGCCATGATGTTCCAGCAGCTGCCCACCGCCGGGCTGCCCTTCCAGTTCGAAAACTGGTCCCAGTTCGAGGCTTTCGTGCGGGACGAGACCAAAACCGGTGTCTTCGAACAGCTCGGCGGCATGCACTGGGACATTCGCCCCGCCCCCAAGTGGGGCACCATCGAGGTCCGGGTCTGTGATGGAATCCCCAGTCGCACAGAGCTCTCCGCGCTGGTGGCGCTGATCCACTGCCTGATCGTGGATCTCGACCGCCGGGTCGAGGCGGGGGAGACGCTGCCCACACTGCCGCCCTGGCACGTGCAGGAGAACAAGTGGCGCGCCGCCCGTTACGGGCTCGACGCGATCATCATCACCGATGCCGACAGCAACGAGCGGCTGATGACCGACGACCTGAGCGACCTGCTGGATCGTCTCGAGCCGGTCGCCAAGCAGCTCGGCTGCGAGAACGAGCTGTCCATGGCCGCGGACATTCCCCAGCGGGGCGCCTCCTATCAGCGCCAGCGCCGCGCCGCGGCCGCCGCCCAGGGCGACCTCATCGCGGTCGTCGACGCCCTGGTGAAGGAACTCGGCAAGTAGGTCCCGGCGAGCGGATTTCGTAGCCGTTTGGTTGCGGTGGGTTCAGCCACTCAGGGGGGTGGCGTTCATCACGTGTTTACTATGATGGCCGTGCTTCTCGACAATCCGCGTTCCGGCTTCGATGGCGGCGCCCGCCGCGGCCGGTTCGGGCGGCCGTCGAGGCGGGTGCTGGTGGTCGCCGCGGCCGCGGCCGTACCGCTGCTGCTCATCGCGTTGCAGATCGTGGCCTCGTGCAACGGTTTCGAGGGGCCGCTGCAGAGCGTCTGGCACGACTACTTCGGCACCCCGAAATCGATGTCGATGCCGTGGGCTGGGCTGGGACTGGCCCTGATCGGCCTCTCGTGGCGACGGCGGTTCGTCGCCGTGAGCATCGCGGTGGCGCTCGACGCGGCGATCGCCGGACTGCGGGTGGCGCTGGGCGGGCCGCTGACCTTCGGCAACGGCGCGGTGATCACCCTGACCGGCCTGGCGCTGCTCGCCTGGCTCGGCTGGGAGGGCCGGGACAAGCGCGATGCGCTGCGTGCGGCCGCGCTCGGCGCGCTGCTGATCCTCGCCACCAAGGTGGGCGACGTCTGGCTGCACGTCACCGTGATGGCCGGGCCGAATGTGCTGGATCGGTATGTGGCGCTGGCGGATCGTGCCTTCGGCGAGCCGTCCTGGCTGGTCGCCCGGGGGCTGGGCGCGCTCGGACCGGTGGTGCCCGCGGTGCTGCACTGGGTCTACATCGAACTGCCGGTGGCGGCGATGGCGATCGCGGTGTGGCAGCTGCGAAATGTGGTGCGGACCGGGGTGTGGCCGGGCCACTACCTGGTGCGGACGTTCCTGGTGCTCGGGCTCGTCGGGCCGGTGTTCTATATCCTGTTCCCGGTGGTGGGTCCGATGTTCGCGTTCGCGGCCGACGGCCACGGCCTGCAGATCGGCAACTTCTGGCCGCAGCACCTGCCCCCGATGGACCACGCGCCCGCCCGCATCCGGTTCGACGCCTTCACCCCACGCAACTGCATGCCCTCCATGCACGCCGCCTGGTCCACCTCGATATTCCTGCACTCGCGCCGCGACACCGACGGCTCGCCCGCCCCGCGCTGGCTGCGCTGGGGCGGCGCGTTCTGGGTGCTGGCCACCCTCGTGGCCACCCTCGGCTTCGGCTACCACTACGGCGCGGACCTGATCGCGGGCGTGGTGCTGTGCCTGACCGTGGAGTCCGCGCTGCGGGCTCCCGAACGCGGCTGGACCGGTGCGCGCATCCAGCTCGTCGCCGCCGGCTTCATCGTGTTCTTCGCCCTGCTGCTGTCCTACCGCTACCTGGCCCTGTGGATGGCCGAGCACACCCTCCCCGCGGGCATCATCGTGGTGGCCCTGGTCGCCGCCTACTGCCGCGCGTTCTACGTCACCTGGTTCGCGCAGCCGGTGCCCGCCCACCCGGCCGAGACCGCTGAGGTACCGGCGCGATAGCCGGCGGCCGCCGCACCGAAACCGCTTGCTGGTAGGCGCCGAAACGGCGCGGCACAATGGCACATGTGCCCGAACTGTCCCTTACTGCCCGCCTGAATCGCTCGGCCGCGGATGCCCGGCGCGGGGTGGTGCGGTTGCATCCGGAGGCGCTGGCGGCGCTGGGGCTGCGGGAGTGGGACGGGATCGCGCTGGTCGGGTCGCGGCGGACGGCGGCGGTGGCGGGGGTGGCTCCCGCGGGGACGCCCGCGGGTGCTGTGCTGCTGGACGATGTGACGCTGTCCAATGCCGGGGTGCGGGAGGACGCGACCGTGGTGGTGTCGCCCGCGACGGTCTTCGGGGCGCGGCGGATCTCGGTGATCGGCTCGGCGCAGGCCATGCGCAGCATCGCCGAGACGACGCTGCGGCAGGCGCTGCTGGGCAAGGTCGTCACGGTCGGTGACGCGGTCTCGCTGCTGCCGCGCGATCTGGGCCCGGGCACCAGCACCGCGGCCGCGTCGCAGGCGCTGTCGCGCACCTTCGGCATCGCGTGGACCTCCGAGCTGCTCACCGTCACCGCGGCCGATCCCATGCGCGGCGCGGTGAGTATTCAGCCCAACAGCGCGGTGGTGTGGGGTGCGGGCGCGGCGCTCGCCGAGGCATCGCACGATCTGGACGGCGCGGGCGCGCCTCAGCCCGGTACCCGGATGACGGTGCGGGAGCGGCCATCCGCGGTGCCGGTGGCCGAATTGGCCGGTGCGCGGGCCCAGGCGGCGAAGCTGACCGAATGGCTCAGCCTCGCGCTGGACGAGCCCGAACTGCTCAAAACCCTCGGCGCGCCACCGCATCTCGGTGTCCTCGTGACCGGACCGGCCGGGGCCGGTAAGGCGACGCTGGCCCGCGCGGTCGCCGCGCCGCGCCGCATGGTGGAGCTCGACGGGCCCACCGTCGGCGCTACCGAGAGCGGCACCCGGCTGCGCGAGGTGGGCCTGGCGGTCTCGGAAATCTGTTCCGGCGCCGGTGGAGTGCTGCTGATCACCGACATCGACGCGCTGTTGCCGGCGGAGCGGGAACCGGTCGCCACCCTCATCCTCGATCAGCTGCGCGGCGCGGTGGCGACGCCGGGAGTTGCCTTCCTGGCCACCACCTCTCACCCCGCCGCGATCGATACTCGCCTGCGCGCACCGGACCTGTGCGACCGCGAGGTGGCGCTGACACTTCCGACCGCGGCCGTGCGCAAGGACCTGCTCGAACAGCTGCTGCGCAAGGTCCCCACCGACGGCCTCGAGCTCGACGAGATCGCCGCCCGGACACCGGGTTTCGTGGTCTCCGACCTGGCCGCGCTGTGCCGCGAGGCGGCGCTGCGGGCGGCCTCGCGGGCCAGCCGCGAGCACTCCGATCCGATGCTGACCCACCCCGATCTGCTCGGCGCCCTGCAGGTGATTCGCCCGCTGTCGCGGTCGGGCGCCGAGGAATTGGCGATCGGCAGCCTGAGCCTGGATGACGTCGGCGATATGGCCGAGACCAAACAGGCGCTCACCGAATCGGTGCTGTGGCCGCTGCGGCATCCGGATTCCTTTGCCCGCCTGGGCATCGACCCGCCGCGCGGTGTACTGCTCTACGGCCCGCCCGGCTGCGGCAAGACCTTCCTGGTGCGGGCCCTGGCCGGGAGCGGCCAGCTCAGCGTGCACGCGGTCAAGGGCGCCGAGCTGATGGACAAGTGGGTCGGATCCTCCGAGCGCGCGGTGCGCGAATTGTTCCAGCGCGCCCGCGATTCCGCGCCGTCACTGATCTTCCTGGACGAGGTGGACGCCCTGGCCCCGCGGCGCGGCCAGAGCGGTGATTCGGGCGTGGGCGACCGGGTGGTCGCGGCGCTGCTGACCGAACTGGACGGGGTGGAGCCGCTGCGCGAGGTCGTCGTGGTGGGCGCGACGAATCGGCCGGAGCTCATCGACCCGGCGCTGATGCGGCCGGGCCGGCTCGAGCGCCTGATCTTCGTCCCGCCGCCCGACGCCGGTGCGCGCGCCGACATCCTGCGCACCGCGAGCCGTTCCGTGCCGCTGGCCGCCGGCGTGGACCTGGCCGCGCTGGCCGCCGACCTGGACGGCTATTCGGCCGCGGACTGCTCGGCCCTGCTGCGCGAGGCGGCGCTGGCCGCGATGCGCCGCGACGTCGACGCCGCCGATGTCACCGCCGCCGACGTCGCCATCGCCCGCGCGGCGGTGCGGGCCTCGCTCGATGCGGATCAGATGGAGTCGTTGCGGTCCTACGCCGATCGGCGCGCGGCGGGCACCTGAGCGTGCTGGGCACACGACCAGCACATCTTTCGGAGGAGACGTAGCGCACGTAAATGGCACGCCTGCCTTTCGTGTGCCTCCGATCACAGGTAGTTTTGCCTGGTGCGCACCAGTCATGCTGTTGTGGAGATGGTCACGGCCTTCGTGTGCACGCTGGTTGCCGGAATGTCGCTACTGCTGCCGATCGACTTCGCGTGGTCGACGGAGTCGAGCGCGCTACAACTGGATATGCTCGCCTTCAGCGTGCCGCGCGCCATCGCGGTCGGCGCCATGGTCGCGGTGCTGGTCGCGGTGTTCGCGACCACCATGAATCACGCCATGGCCGCGTGGGGGTCGGCCCTGTTCGGCATCGCGATCATGTTCATCAACCATCTCGCCGGACACAATGCCAATCCGGTCGCGCCGCTGTCCACCCTGAACTTCGTGGATTCGATCGCCGGCGGAATTCTGCTGGGCGGCATCGCGGCCGCGGTGCTGCGCGGCCGCCTGCAGGTCTTCGGGTGGACGCTCGGCGCGCTGGCCAGCGTCGTGATCGCCGCGGCGATGCCGGTGTCGTACACCCAGGGCCGTCTCGACCTGACCTCGCACTGGCCGGCGGTCGACTCCCCGCCGCTGTGGCTCATCGAGATCACGCTGGTCCTGGTGGCTTTCGGCACCATTGCCAACCGGCGCCGTGCCGAGATCGAGCGGCGTGCGATCGAGCTGCCGATGGCCCCGATCCTGGCGGGCCTGCTGTACATCGCCGTCACGTTGTTCGGCTCGGAGTGGCTGGCCCGGCATGCCGCCGATGTCGTCGACATCACGGTGGCGGTGGCGGCCACGGTGATCACCGCGGTGATCGCGGCGATGCTGCTGCCCCGCCGCGACGGCACCCTGGTGCTGCTCGCGGTCGCGTTGTCGTCGGTGGGCAGCGCGGTGATTCCCGCGCAGGTGGCGGACTGGGCGGCGCCGTTGCTGGTCGTGGCGGTGGCGGCCGGAATCGTGGTGGGATTCCGGCGGGCCGCACCGATGGTGGCGCTGGCAATGCTGGCCGGGCTGGCGTTGTTCGGCGCGCTGACCGGCAACGACGGCCGGCTGCGTGCCGCCGTCCTCGCCGTGGTGCTCGCGGTGGCGGCCGGGTACTGCTTCGGTTGCGCCGCACCGCGGTACAACCCGACGCGGGTGCTCGGAGTCGCGATCGTGCTGGGCGCCTCGGGGGTGCTGGCCGTGCGCGACCACCTCAGTCACGGGGCCTTCAGCACCGCGACCCTGCAGGGCGGGCAGTGGAGCATCGTCCCGGTGCCCATGGTGCATGCGGCCATCTCGTACTGGATGGCGCTGGCGATCACGATCGGCTGCGCGGCGGGGCTGCTGTTCCTGCGGCGCTGGCGAGCGCCGACGGTGGTGCGGGCACCCCAGCCGATGACCGATTTGCCCGAAACGTCCGAAGATAGCTGATTTTCGCCGTATGGTACGAGCGTCCGCATCGCCCGGGACCGGAGAACACGTCGGCAAGTATCATCGAGGCCGCTCCACCCCGCTGCCGACCGACGGAGTGATGTTTGCTCGCCATCCTGTTCGCACATGCCGCCGCCGCTCTCATCGCGCCGCCGTGCGTCCGGATGTTGGGCAGGCGCGGCTTCTATGTGCTGGCGCTGGCGCCGCTGGGCAGCCTCGGCTGGGTGGTCACGCATTGGAACGACGACCGGACCCTCGAAATCCCCTGGGCGCCCAGCATCCACCTGAACGTGGACCTGCGCTTCGACTCGCTCTCCAGCATCATGGCCGCGCTGGTGCTGGGCATCGGCACGCTGATCCTGGCCTACTGCGCGGGCTACTTCGACGATGACGACCGCCAGCGGCTGGGCATCTTCGCCGGCTACATGGTGGCGTTCTCCGGGGCCATGTTCGGGCTGGTCACCAGCGACAACATGATCCTGATGTTCACCTTCTGGGAAGCCACGACGGTGCTGTCGTTCCTGCTGGTGGGCCATCACGCGGATCAGATCGCCGGCCGCCGCGCGGCACTGCAGGCGCTGCTGGTCACCGGTGCGGGCGGGCTGACGATGCTGGTCGGCATCATCATGGTGGGCCACGAGTGCGGCACCTACCGGCTCTCGGAGGTCGTGCACCGGGCCGATCCGCACTCCTGGTTCACGGGCGTGGCGGTGGTGCTGATCCTGATCGGTGCGCTGAGCAAGTCGGCGATCGTGCCCCTGCACTTCTGGCTGCCCGGCGCGATGGCCGCGCCCACGCCGGTCAGCGCCTATCTGCACGCCGCGGCGATGGTCAAGGCCGGTGTGTACCTGGTCGCGCGCCTCGCGCCGGTGTTCGCGGTCAGCGCGCCGTGGCATCCGATCCTGCTCACGCTGGGCCTGTTGTCGATGGTGCTGGCCGGGCTGCGCTCGCTGCAGGTCTACGACCTGAAGCTGGTGCTGGCCTTCGGCACGGTCAGCCAGCTCGGGTTCATGACGAC
Source organism: Nocardia sp. GP40 (assembly GCF_050434125.1). Classification (NCBI taxonomy): domain Bacteria; kingdom Bacillati; phylum Actinomycetota; class Actinomycetes; order Mycobacteriales; family Nocardiaceae; genus Nocardia; species Nocardia sp. GP40. The sequence continues at coordinate 967,803 of NZ_JBNPVW010000002.1, forward strand.
GCTGCTGGCGATCGGCACCCCGGACGCGGCACTGGCCGGGGTGACGATGATCGTGGCGCACGCGCTGTTCAAGGCCTGCCTGTTCATGGTCGTCGGCGTCATCGACCACGGCGCCGGGACCCGGGACATGCGGCGGCTGTCCGGTCTGGGGCGACGCGCGCCGGTGCTGTGCGGGACCGCGACCCTGGCCGCGCTGAGCATGGCCGGCATCCCGCCCATGCTGGGTTTCGTGGGCAAGGAGAGCGCGCTGGGCGCAATTCTGGACGCGGACAACCTGTCCGGGCCCGCGCGGGCCGCCGTGGTCGTGGGAGTCGTGGTCGGCTCCATGTTCACAGTCGGCTACAGCGTCCGATTCCTCTGGGGCGCATTCGGTTCCAAGACAGCGGATAAATACGGGTCCACGGATGTGCCCGAGCCGCACCGCGAATGGCATCGTCCCGGTGCGCTGTTCGTCGCGCCGCCCGCGGTGCTGGCGCTGGCGAGTGTCGCCGCCGGGGTGGGTGCGTCCCGCCTGGACCGGCTGCTGCGGCCCTATGCGCAAACCCTTCCCGGACACGGGCTTTCCCATCTGGCGCTGTGGCACGGCTGGGGGACGCCGCTGACCCTGTCGATGGTGGCGATCGCCTGCGGTCTGCTGCTGTTCGAAATCCGGGACCGCATCGGTGAATCCGCCAATCCCCGCCTGGGCAACGCCGACCGCGTCTACGACGCGGTGCTGCGCGGAATGGATCAGCTGTCCCTGCGCATGACCGGTGCGACACAACGCGGTTCGCTCCCGCTGAACCAGGCGCTGATCCTGATCACCCTGATCGCGCTGCCGACCGCGATGCTGATGGTCGAGGCACGCTCGAAAGTGTCCCTGCGCCTGTGGGATTCGCCCCTTCAGCCGGTGATCGGGCTGATCATGATCATGATGGCGGTGGGTGCCACCATCATGCGCAACCGCCTCGCCGCGGTGCTGCTGGTCGGCGTCACCGGCTACGGCTGCGGGTGCATCTTCGCGCTGCACGGCGCGCCCGACCTGGCCCTGACCCAATTCCTGGTGGAGACGCTGACGCTGGTCATCTTCGTGCTGGTGCTGCGCAAATTCCCCGCCGAGGTGGAGTCCGACCGCACCACCGCGTTCAAGGTGCGCCGCGCGGTGCTCGCGGCGCTGGTCGGCGCGACGGTCTCGGTGCTGGCCGCGTTCGCGATCGCCGCGCGCAGCACCGAACCGATCTGGCACCGGATCCCCGACTACGCCTACGAATTCGGCGGCGGCAAGAACGCGGTGAACGTGCTGCTGGTCGACGTCCGGGCGTGGGACACCCTCGGGGAGATCTCGGTGCTGGTGGTCGCCGCGACGGGCGTCGCCTCGCTGATGTTCCGCAGCCGCCGCTTCGGCACGCTGCCGCGGGTGGCCGACGCGCCCGGCTACGACCCGAACCGCACCTACTGGTTGCCCGCGGCCAACCTGGTCGCCCGCCGGCACCGATCGATGGTGCTGGCGATGACGACCCGGCTGCTGTTCCCGACGATCATGATGCTCTCGGCGTACTTCTTCTTCTCCGGCCACAACGCCCCCGGCGGCGGTTTCGCGGGCGGCCTGACCGCCGGATTGGCGCTGGTGCTGCGGTATCTCGCGGGCGGGCGCTACGAGCTGGCCGAGGCGCTGCCGGTCGACGCGGGACACCTGCTCGGCGCGGGACTGGCCCTGGCCGCGGGCACCGCGACCGGGTCGCTGGTGCTGGGAGCGCCGCCGTTGTCCTCGGCGATCATCCAGGTGAACCTGCCGATGTTCGGGCACGTCAAGCTGGTCACCGCGATGCTGTTCGATCTGGGCGTGTACCTGATCGTGGTCGGCCTGGTGCTGGATGTGCTGCGCAGCCTCGGCGCCCGCCTGGACACCGAGGACCCGATGCACACCACGGGCACCCTGCCCCGGATCGAGACAACGGGGCCGGTCAGCCGACCGAGCTTGCGGAGTCGGCGGGATGGGGAAAACATCGGGGAGCGCCGATGACCGCGAACCTGACCCTGCTGATCCTGATCGGCATCCTGACCGCATGCGCGGTGTACATGGTGCTCGAGCGCGCGGTGTCGAAGATGCTGCTGGGGATGATCCTTTTCGGCAACGCGGTGAATCTGCTCATTCTTACTGTCGGAGGGGTGGACGGACGCCCGCCGATCCTGGGGGAAACCGATCGGGTGCACCACGATACGGCCGATCCGCTGGCGCAGGCGATGGTGCTGACCTCCATCGTGATCACCATGGGACTGGCCGCGTTCGTGCTGGCGCTTGCCTACCGCTCCTACGCCCTGCGCGCCACCGAGCAGGTGGAGAACGACCCCGAGGACGTGAAGGTGGCCTCGCGGCGCGAGGGGGAGGATCCCGAGCAGTGAGTTTGCCCCATGACCTGATTTTTCGGCTGGCCCCGCTGCCGGTGCTGATCCCGCTCCTGACCGCGGCGCTCACGCTCGTCGCCGGGCGCAAACCCCGGCTGCAGCAGATCATTTCGGTGATCGCGCTGTCCGCCGTCGTGGCGGTCGCGGCGCTGCTGCTGTACCTCGCCGATCGCGACGGCATGGCCGCGCTGCAGGTCGGGGGCTGGCACGCGCCGATCGGGATCACGCTGGTGGTGGACCGGTTGTCCGCGGCGATGCTGCTGGTGTCCTCGATCGTGCTGCTGGCGGTCATGGTGTACGCCGTCGGGCAGGGTATCAGCGACGGCACCGAACGCCAGCCGACCTCGATCTTCCAGCCGACGTATCTCATTCTGACCGCGGGGGTTTCGATCGCCTTCCTGGCCGGGGACCTGTTCAACCTGTTCGTGGGGTTCGAGGTGCTGCTGGCCGCGTCGTTCGTGCTGCTGACCCTCGGCGCCAGCGCCGACCGGGTGCGCGCGGGGGTGTCGTACGTGATGGTGTCGATGGTGTCGTCGCTGATCTTCCTGATCGGCATCGCGCTGGCCTATGCGGCGACCGGCACCCTGAATCTGGCGCAGATGGCCGAGCGGATGGCCGCGGTGCCCGGCGGGGTGCGCGGCGCGATCTACGCGGTGCTGCTGGTGGCGTTCGGGATCAAGGCCGCGGTGTTCCCGCTGTCGAACTGGCTGCCCGATTCCTATCCCACCGCGCCGGCGCCGGTCACCGCGGTTTTCGCGGGTTTGCTGACGAAGGTCGGTGTGTACGCGATCATCCGGCTGCACACGCTGCTGTTCCCGGCCGCGCATTTCGACCGGGTGCTGCTGATCTGCGGCCTGTTCACCATGCTGCTCGGCATTCTCGGCGCGATCGCTCAGAGCGATATCAAGCGGCTGCTGTCGTTTACCCTGGTCAGCCACATCGGCTATCTGATGTTCGGCATCGGGCTCAATACCGCCGCGGGCCTGGCGGGCACGGTTTTCTATGTGGCACACCACATTCTGGTGCAGACCACGCTGTTCCTGGTGGTCGGGCTGATCGAGCGGCAGGCGGGTTCGGCGTCGCTTGAGCGCCTGGGTGGACTGCTCGCGGCCAGCCCCGCGCTGGCGGTGCTGTTCGGCATCCCGGCGCTGAATCTGGGTGGCATTCCGCCCTTTTCGGGATTCCTGGGCAAGGTGACGCTGCTGCAGGCCGGTGTCGCCGACGGCAGCGTGCTGGCCTGGGTGCTGGTCGCCGGGTCGGTGCTGACCAGCCTGCTGACGCTGTATGCGATGGCGCGGGTGTGGAGCAAGGCGTTCTGGCGGGCGCGCGCCCAGGCGCCCGAGGGCGAGCTGGGCGATGCGGCGCCCTCGGCGCTGATCGACGAATCGGTCGACATGCTGTTCCACGAGCGCCCCGATCCAGGCCGGATGCCGCGGATGATGCTGGCCCCGACGGTCGCGCTGATCGGGGTGGGCCTGGCCCTGACGGTCTTCGCCGGGCCGATCCTCAATATCGCCGCGCGCACCGCGGGCGATCTGACGGATCGGGGCACCTACCTGAAAACCGTCCTGGGGCATTCGGATACGGCGCAGGCGGGAGGACGCGATGAACCGGCACGGTGAGCGTGCGCAGGGCGGGGGTGCAGGATGCGCATGAGTCGGGAAACTCTCGTCTGGATCGGTTCGCTCGCGTGGCTGGCCATCGTCTACACGGCCCTGTGGGGGGAGTTCACCATCGGCAATGTCGTTGCGGGACTGGTGATCGGCGCGATCATCATGCTCGCGCTGCCGCTGCCGCGGGTACCGATCTCCGGGCGCCTGCATCCGCTGTCGTTGTTCGAATTGATCGCTGTCAGTGCGTATTACGCGCTCGAATCGAGCCTGCAGATCGCCTGGTTCGCGATCCGGCCGGCCGGGGCCCCGGTATCCGGCGTGCTGCGGGTGCGCCTGGCGATCCGCTCGCCCCTGGTGATGGTGCTGTGCGCCGACCTGCTCAACCTGATCCCGGGCACCATGGTGCTCGAACTCGACCGCGAGACTCACACCGTCTGGGTGCACGTGCTGGACGTCGGCAGCGACGCGGCCGTCGAACGGTTCTACTTCACCACCCGGCGGCTCGAGCAGTTGCTGATCCGCTCCTTCGAGCGCCCGTCCGAATGGCGCGAGACGATGAAGCCTGTCCCACCTCCCCCCGAGGAGCGATGACCCATGCATGACACGAGCACGGCGATGCAGGTCGTCGCGACCATTGCGGCGGTCCTGCTGGTGAGCGCGGCCGCCCTCACCGCCTACCGCGTCCTGGCGGGGCCCAGCACCCTGGACCGGGTCGTCGGCATCGACTCCCTGGTGGCGATCACCGCCTCCGGACTGGCGGTGTGGGCGGCGTTCAGCGACGACACCACGGTGCTGCCCGGGATCGTGGCGCTGGCCCTGGTCGGATTCCTCGGCTCGGCCGCGGTCTCCCGATTCCGCGTGCGGGACGACCGATGAATTGGTTCGAGACCACCCTGCGCTGGCTGTCGTACGTGCTGATCCTGCTCGGCGCGGCCTTCGCGCTGACCGCGGCCCTGGGCATCGTCCGATTCCCCGACACCCTGTCCCGGATGCACGCCGCGACGAAACCTCAGGTCGTCGGCCTGATCCTGATTCTGCTAGGCGCGGCGATCCAGCTGCGCGGCCACGGCAACGTCTGGATGCTCGTCCTGGTGGGACTGTTTACGCTGCTCACCGCCCCCGCCGTCGCCCACCTCATCGGCCGCACCGCATACCGTGAGCAGCGCGGGCGCGACGGCTTGCTGCTCATCAACGAACTCGGGGACGACGACCAGGAATAAGTGAAAGCTCCTGTACCGCAGTCGGACTGCGCGCGTCTTGTCGGCCGCCGCCGGCGAGAGGCTCAGCCGTGCAGGCCGGTACCCGGGAAGTTCCGCCCGCCCGGACGACGTAACCGCAACCGCGCGTTGGAGACCCGCAACACGGGCCGCCGGGTGGCCCGCCGCTGTGCGCGGCGTTCAGCCGGCTTGTGATGCCAGGTCTCCGGACGGGCCGCGACCCAGCGCGCCGAGCGCCAGGCGAACGGAATGTGCGCCAGATACAGCGCCACCAGCACCATCAGCAGGATCAGCGGATAGGTGACCAGCGCCGCGGCGACCAGCGCGACCAGCACCAGCAGCAGCGCGGCGGCCTGCGGCGCGACCGAGACCGATTTCATCGCCAGCGTCGGGATTGTGCTGACGGCCAGCAGCGCGGCGAACACCGTCCACGCCGCGACCACCGGCACCGAATTCCACCAGCCGCTGCCGAACTGCTCGTACACCGCGACGGGCAGCAGCGCGGTGAGCGCGGCCGCCGGGGCGGGCACGCCAGTGAAGTATTCGCGCTGCCAGTCGGGCCGGGTGTCGTCGTCCAGCAGGGTGTTGAACCGGGCCAGCCGCAGCACCAGGCTCACCGCATAGATCAGCGCGATGATCCAGCCCACGCTGTACTTGTGCAGGAACGCCACGTACAGCACCAGCGCCGGGGCCACACCGAACGAGATGGCATCCGAGAGCGAATCGAGCTCGGCGCCGATCTTGGTGGTCGCGTCGAGCAGGCGGGCCAGCCGCCCGTCCAGGGTGTCGAGCACGGCGGCCGCGCCGACCATGGCCAGCGAGACCTGCAGCGACCCGTCGAGGGCGAACTTCACCGCCGACAGTCCGGCGCACAGGGCCAGGATCGTGACGATGCTCGGCAGCAATCGCACGGTCCGGCGCCGTCCGGTGTCTACCCACCCCGCCGGCTTCGCCGCCATGCCACCCCCATGGGCGATCGCGGATTTATCGATCATGACAGCAGTTCTGCCAGCACCGTCTCCCCGCCGATCGTGCGCTGCCCGGGCTCGACGAGCGGCCGGGTGCCGACGGGGAAGTAGGTGTCCACCCGCGAGCCGAAGCGGATCAGACCGTAGGTGTCGCCGATGGTGAGCGCGTCGCCGGTCTTGGGCTCGCACACGATCCGGCGCGCCAACAGGCCCGCGATCTGCACGACCGTGACCAGCTGACCCGAGGCGGTCTCGAGGATCATGCTGTTGCGCTCGTTCACCCCGCTGGCCTCGGGCAGGTCGGCCGAGCGGAATTGGCCGCGGCGATAGGCGATCTCGCGCACGGTGCCCGACACCGGCGTGCGCTGCACGTGCACGTCGAGCACCGACAGGAAGATGCTCACCCGCGGCACCGCGACGTCACCGAGATTCAGCTCGGCGGGCGGCACGGCGGTGTCGACCAGCGCGACCTGTCCGTCGGCCGGGGACACCACGACGCCGGGCCGATTCGGCGGCACCCGGTGGGGATGCCGGAAGAAGGCCGCGCAGGCCGCCGCGGCCGTCAGCGCCGCCCGCCGCACCCAGGTGCGCCGCCGCCCGAGCACCGCCACCGCCAGCGGCGCCGCCACGAACGGGAGACCGGCGGGATGCAGCGGCGGTACCGCGTCGCGGACCAGATCGGCGAGATGGCCGACTCCGGTTCGGTCGGGCGTGCCGGGCGGGGTGGGGCGGCGGGCCACAGGCTCCTCTTTCGTGCATGGACTTGGTGCGGTGTGATACGCGCTCACACCTTACGGGAATCGGGCGGCCCAGACAGGTCTCCGAACGCGAGCAATCGGCCGGCGAACGGGACATAGTGGAACTGATTGCGACTTTACCCAACTAGCGGCTACAGTTCGGGATAATATGAGGGGGCCTCATGTCTTCGGTTAACACAACCGGTCGCAGAGGACCCGATGATGGAAGGCGCGGGTGGGGTCGTCACGCCGGGATCGCAGGTCCCGGGGGACCGCCTGCCGGTACATAGGAGAAGCACGATGGCTGCACGACTCGCCCGGATCACCGGGGCAGAGCACACAGCGATGCTCGGGCTCGGCGTGTACCGCCCGGCCCGGGTCGTCACCAACGACGAGGTTGCCGGACCGATCAACTCGAGCGACGAGTGGATCCGCACCCGCTCGGGCATCCGGAACCGGCGGTTCGCGTCCGATGCCGAGACCATCGTCGGCATGAGCGCCGCCGCGGGCCGTGCTGCGCTCGCCGCCGCGGGGGTCGGCCCCGAGGAGGTCGACTGCGTCATCGTGGCCACCTCCACCTGGCTGCTGCTCACCCCGGCCGCGGCCCCGCAGGTCGCCACCGAACTCGGCATGGGAAATCCGGCCGCCTTCGACATCTCCGCCGGCTGCTCCGGGTTCTGCCACGCCATCGCGGTGGCCTCGGACCTGGTCAAGGGCGGTACCGCGCGCCGTGCACTGGTGATCGGCGTGGAGCGGCTGACCGATACGATCAATCCGGCCGACCGCGGCACCGCGTTCCTGTTCGCCGACGGCGCGGGCGCGGTCGTGATCGGCCCGTCCGACGAGCCCGGCATCGGCCCGACGGTCTGGGGTTCGGACGGCACTCAGCATCGCGCGATCCGTCAGGACAAGGACTGGATGGAGTTCTTCAACGAGATCGACGCGAAGGGTACCGACGCCGTGCGGCCCTATCTCGCCATGGAGGGCACGGCGGTATTCCGTTGGGCCGCACACTCGTTGAAGAAGGTCTGCCTGGACGCCATCGCCGTGGCCGGGCTCACCCCCGCCGATATCGACGCGATGGTTCCGCATCAGGCCAACGGCCGCATCATCGAGATCATGGCCAGGGAGCTGAAGCTGCCCGAAAGCACCGCGCTGGCCAACGATATCGAGGAGACCGGAAACACCTCGGCCGCCTCGATCCCGCTGGCCATGGAGGCGCTGCTGCGCTCGGGGAAGAGCAAGCCCGGCGCCGACGCGCTGCTGGTCGCCTTCGGCGCAGGACTGTCCTGGGCCGCGCAGGTCGTCAAACTGCCCAACTGGCAGTAACTCGGGGATGGTGAGCCGGCGGAGCTTGCGGAGCCGGCGGGGTGGGTTGAGCGCTGTCAATCCAGTTCCCACTTGACGGTGACCGTGAACGTCACCGTCTGGGTGCCGGGCTCGAGCGGAATGTCCGGCGCCGCAAACTGACTCCGCGCGCTCGGCGGCGGCGGGTTTGCGCCGCTGCTGGTTTCGTTGATGGTCGTCACCGACCCCAGTTTCAGCCCGGACAGCACCGCGTACTGCTCGGCCCGGGCCTTGGCATCGGCGAAGGCCCGGGCACGGGCGTCGGCGAGCAGCTTGGAGTTGTCGTCCAGGGCGAAGGACACCGAATCGATCCGTGTGGCATTGCCGCCGGCCTGCGTGGCGGCGCCCAGGATCGCCGAGGCCTTGGTCAGATCGCGCACCACCACGTGCACGGTGTTGCTCGCGCGGTAGCCGGTCACGGTGCGGTCGTTGCTGTACTCCGGTTGCACCGAGACGTCGGTGGTGCGGATATCCTCGCGCCGCGCGCCCGCGGTCACCATGGCGTCGATGAGCGCCTTGCCCTGGGTGCTCGCCGACGAGATCGCGGTCGAGACGTCCGGCGCGGTCACCTCGACGCCGAGGTCGGAGTTCAGCGTGTCCGGCGCGCCCTGTACCTGCCCGGACCCGATCACGGTGACATCGCGGTGCGGGCCGCCGGAGTTCGAGGAACTTCCGCATCCGGTGAGCAGGGCGGCCGTACCGGCCAGGGCGGCAACCGATCCATAGAAACGTCGCATCACCGAGACATTAGGCCAGTGAACGCCGCCGGCTGCCTACTTCTCCGCGGCGGCCTTGATCTTCGCGAGGGTGGCGTTCATGCCGTCGGTCAGATTCGTCTCGAATTGCTGCTCGCCGCCGAGGAACGCGTCGATCATCATGCGCACGGGCTTGCGCACGCCGTGGGGAATGTCGCGCCGCTCGACCAGCTTGGTCCCGGACTCGGTGGGCTCGAGCGTGAAGCTCCAGACGGTGCCGTTCTCGTTCATCCGGAATGCGAAGGCCCGGTTGGGCTCGAAGCGCGTGATCCGGGAGGTCGTGGGGTAGTAGTAGCCGTCGTGGTTGAGGTTGACCGTCCAGGTGCCCGCGCGCGGGGTGCCGAGCGGAATCATCCGCACGGTGTTGGGGCTGAACTCCGGCATCCGCTTCAGATCCGAGAGCACCGCCCAGACCCGTTCCGGCGGCGCGGCGATCTCGATGGTGGCAGTCAATGGGTTCGGCAACGCGCCCTCCGGGATCCGAGATATGTGTTACCGCGGATCCTACTGTGCACCGCCCGTGACCGGTGGTATGTGACTGAGGTCACTTCTGGTCGAAAATCGACTGGATCACATTCTGATGTGAGGGGTGCCCGAATCCGTAATGCGGGCCGCAGAATGACAGATAGAGATTACGGCGTTCGACGAAGCAACCGACTGGGCATGTTTCCGTCTCATGTGAGGTGATCGGCCGTGAATTTTCGCTCTCTACTCAACCGCCGGCACGTGGTTCCACTGCCGCTACTTCCGGATTTCGACACCGAACGGACGTTCGGGCCGTTGCGAAAACGTGGTGATACCGACCGCGAGGAACGACTCGAGCGCCTGCTCACTCCCACCGAGCTCGACATCGTCGAGCACCGGCAGCCGGGCTGATGATGCCCGGTCTGCCGGGCACCCGGGTGCAGCCCACAGCGAAACGTCTGCCCGCGACTTGCGCATACCGCCCATACTCATGAGGTGACTTCACCAGCTGCCGCCAAACCGGCGATTCTCAGTGTCGACGACGATCCGGGTGTCTCCCGCGCCGTCGTCCGGGACCTGCGGCGCCGATACGGTGCGGACTACCGCATCCTGCGCGCGGAATCGGGGGCCTCGGCCCTGGACGCGCTTCGTGAGATGAAACTGCGTGGTCAGCCCGTCGCCGTGCTGATCGCGGACTATCGGATGCCGGGAATGGACGGCATCGAATTCCTGGAGCAGGCGATGGACCTGCATCCGTATGCGCGCCGGGTGCTGCTGACCGCGTACGCAGACACCAATGCCGCCATCGAGGCGATCAACGTCGTCGATCTGGACCACTATCTGCTCAAGCCTTGGGATCCGCCGGAGGAGAAGCTGTATCCGGTGATCGACGCGCTGCTCGAGGCGTGGCGGGGCGACGATCACCGCCCCGTGCACGAGACCAAGGTGATCGGGCACCGCTGGTCGGCCCGCTGCTCGGAACTGCGGGAGTTCCTGGCGCGCAACCAGTTGCCCTATCGCTTCTACCTGGCCGACGAGCCGGAGGGCGCCCGGCTGCTGGCCGCGGCCGGGGCGGACCCGGACAGCTGCCCGGTGGTGATCGATCCGACCGGCCGGGCACTGCTGGCGCCCTCGGACAGCGAGGTGGCCGTGAGCGTCGGCCTCAACACCGATCCGACCGGCGAGTTCTACGACCTGATCGTGGTCGGCGGCGGTCCGGCGGGGCTGGGCGCGGCGGTGTACGGCGCGTCGGAGGGCCTGCGCACGGTGCTGGTCGAGCGCACGGCGACCGGTGGTCAGGCGGGGCAGAGCTCGCGCATCGAGAACTACCTGGGCTTCCCGGACGGTGTGTCCGGCGCGCAGCTGGCCGATCGGGCCCGCCGACAGGCGGTCAAATTCGGCGCCGAGCTGATCACCGCCCGCGAGGTGGTGGGCCTGGACGTCTGCGGTTCGGCGCGAGTGGTGAATTTCGACGACGGCAGCTCGATCGCGGCACATTCGGTCCTGATCGCCACGGGCGTGAACTACCGCCACCACCCGGCCCCCGGGGTGGACGAATTCACCGGGCGCGGAGTGTATTACGGCTCGGCGATGACCGAGGCCGCGGACTGCATCGATCGCGACGTGTACATCGTCGGCGGCGCGAATTCGGCGGGCCAGGCGGCGGTGTTCCTGTCCCGCAACGCCTGCAAGGTGCACATCCTGATCCGCGGCGACTCGCTGGAGAAATCCATGTCGCACTATCTGATTCAGCAGATCGAGCAGATCGGCAACATCGTCGTGCACCCCTGCACCGAGGTCGTCTCGGTCGACGGCCACGATCACATGGAGCGAATCATCCTGCGCAACAACGCGACCGGTGCCGAGGAGAAGGTCGATGCCGAGCGATTGTTCCTGTTCATCGGGGCTGCGCCGGAAACCGACTGGCTGGACGACATCGTCGCCCGCGATCCGGCCGGATACGTGGTGGCCGGACCCGATCTGATGGTCGACGGCAACCGCCCGCCGGGCTGGGAGCTGCCGCGCCCGCCGCATCACCTCGAGACAAGCGTCCCGGGCGTTTTCGTGGCCGGGGACGTGCGCTCGGATTCCGCCAAGCGGGTCGCCTCCGCCGTCGGCGAGGGCGCGATGGCGGTCATGCTCGTGCACCGGTACCTGGCCAAGCAATAGGAGAGAGTGTTGTGACTGATACTCAGAAGGCCCTGTCCGACTCGGGGAACGCGACCAGCGCCCGGACGCTGTGCGACCCCGACGAACTGCGCACCCTGTTCCTGTTCGAGAAGCTCGACGACGACCAGCTGGACTGGCTGTGCCGCGGCGGGCACGTCGAGACCTTCGAGCCGGGACTGGTTTTCCGCGAGGGCGACCCGGCGACGTGCTTCTACGTACTGATGGACGGCGAGGTCGTGCTGACCAAGCAGTCCGGCGGCGAGGAGATCGAGCTCGTCCGCACCCGGCATCGCGGAGCGTATTCCGGCGCCTGGATGGCCTATATGGGCGACAAGGTGGAGCAGAACTACAACGGATCGTTCTACGTCACCCAGCCCTCGAAGTTCTTCGTGCTCGATTCCGCGACCTTCGCGCAGATGATGCGCGAATGGTTCCCGATGGCCCTGCACCTGCTGGAGGGCGTGTTCTTCGGCAACCGCAACAGCAACGAGATCATCGGCCAGCGCGAGCGCCTGCTCGCACTGGGCCAGCTCTCGGCCGGGCTCACCCACGAACTGAACAACCCGGCGTCCGCGGCGGTGCGCGCCACCTCGGCGCTACGGGACCGGGTCGCGGGCATGCGGCACAAGCTCAAGATGATGGCGCACGGCAAGTTCACCCCGGCCGCGTTCGAGGCGCTGGTGCAGCTGCAGGAGGAGGCGGCCACCCAGGTCGCCAAGGCCCCGACACTGACCCCGCTCGAGACCGCGGACCGCGAGGACGAGCTCGGCGACTGGCTCGACGGGCACGGCATCGCCAACGGCTGGGACATCGCCCCGACCTTCGTGCAGGCCGGATTCGACGTCGACTGGCTCGAACGGATCTCCGGAGCGCTGGAGGGCTGCGACGGCGGTGTGTTCGAGGGCGCGATCCGCTGGCTGAACTACACGGTCGAGACCGAGCTGCTGATGAACGAGATCACCGACTCGACCACCCGGATGTCCTCGCTGGTCAATGCGGCCAAGCAGTATTCGCAGATGGACCGCGCGCCGTTCCAGGTGGTCGACATCCACGAGCTGCTCAAGAGCACGCTGGTGATGCTGGCCCGCAAGATCGGCGACGACATCACCGTGGTCAAGGACTTCGACCGCACGCTGCCGCAGGTGCCGTGTTACGCAGCGGAATTGAATCAGGTGTGGACCAATCTGATCGACAACGCGGTCGCCGCGATGGACGGGCACGGCACCCTGACCGTGCGCACCTACCGCGAAAACGAGTGCGCCGTCGTCGAGATCGGCGATACCGGTCCCGGCGTGCCCGCCGAGCTGCGGCACCGGATCTTCGAGCCGTTCTTCACCACCAAGCCGGTGGGCGAGGGAACCGGTCTGGGGCTGGACATTTCGTTCCGTATCGTGGCCAAGAAGCACGGCGGCGATATCAGGGTCGAGTCGGTTCCCGGCGATACGAGGTTCATCGTGCGGCTGCCGCTGAATCCGGAGAACCGGCCCGTCGAAGGTCAGGACGTAGACACGAATTCTGGAGGTGAAGGATGACAAGAGAATCCGACAGCGCCGCGATCGAGGGCATCGATCCGGCCGTGCCGCCGAGCGGCGCGGGGTGTGCGGAATGCGAAGCGGCGCAGGGCTGGTGGGTCCACCTGCGGCGGTGTGCGCAGTGCGGTCACGTGGGCTGCTGCGACACCTCGCCGGAGCAGCACGCCTCCAAGCACTTCGCGGACACGGGCCACCCCTTCATCCAGAGTTTCGAACCGGGCGAGGAATGGTTCTTCGACTTCCGTTCCGACGAGATGTTCGGCGAGGGGCCCAAGCTCGCGCCGCCGCAGCATCATCCGCGCGGTCAGACGGTGCCCGGCCCGCGCGAACGCGTGCCCCGGGACTGGCAGAACCACATCCACTGATCGCCGGGCGGGTGAACCCGGTGCACGTGCGCGCTCGCGGCCCGGTACGCTGCGAGCGCGCTGGGTAGCCCGGCGTCCACCGACCACCCGGGAATATGCACAGATGAAACAACTTTCGGTGACCGTCGCTCGTGGCGCGATGATCGTTGCGCTCGGCGCCATGGCAACCGGTCTGGCCGCGTGCGGCGGCGGCAAGGACAACGCCGCGAACGCCGCTAGCGGGGCCAGCACGACCAGCGCGACCGCCTCTGCCGCTGCCACCACCGCCGCGTCCGGCAGCGCGACGGCGAGCGCCGGGACGACCGCCCCGACGACAACGACCAAGTCGACACTGGGCCCGGCCTCGCAGACGCTGTGCAGCACCTTCCGGAACATGGACATCGACACCGAGAAGTCGGTGGTGGAAAAGGCTCTCGCGGAAAACCCCGGCTCCAAGTTTCAAGGTAGCCCGGATGTAGCTCTGGGCACTGCGAAGCTGGTGTGCCTGGCACACAGCGTGCAGAACGAGCCACTGGCCGTCGCGATCGGAATCGCCCAGAAGTAGCCCGCCGGGATTTCCGCGAGTGGCGTCACCTCAGCCGAAGTAGCCGCCGAACAGGATCTTCGCGACCTGGCTGTCGGTGTCCCTGCCGGTCTGGTCGCCGTTCGCGACCGTCTGGGTGTTGCAGGTGATGGCCACGGTGTAGCGCTCGTCCGGGCCGACGAAGCCGACGGAGTTGTCGTTCCAGGAACCGTCGGCGTTGTCGGGAGACCAGCCGTCCTTGTTGCCCGGCCGGGCCGCGGGGCCCGCACCCCACACGCCCCACTGCTGCACGGCGCCGACCCCACGCATCTCGTTGATCAGGTAGGTGCGGTCGGCGGGGTTCAATTGGGCCAGCGCGGAATTGATCAGCCGGTCGAGGTCTGCGGCCGTGGTCTTCATCCAGCCCCAATACGGCTGCGCGTCCCGGAATGTCGACGACGTCATGCCGAATCGGCCCAGGTCCCGGGCGAAACTCGCGCCGCCGTAACGTTTCCACAGCGCATCGGCGGCGTCGTCGTCGCTGACGTTCAGCATCCGGTGCATCAGGTCGCGGTCCGACGCGGACAGCGAGATCGCTCCGGATTCGTTGCGCAGCAGCAGGCTCGCGACCATCTCCAGTTTCTCGGTGGACTCGGCCCACACCTGGTTGTTCGCATTGCCGTTCTGCCAGATGGCGCCGGTCTTGCGGTCGAACACGACGATGCCGGTGATGCCGGGGCGGGTCTTGGCATAGCCGTCGGCCGCGGCGGCGCGGGTGACCAGTGCCGGATCCAGCGCCTGGGACTGGGCCGAGGCCGCGGGCAGGTGCACGGTGAGGGTTGCGGCCAGGGCCGCGGCGACTGCGATTGTCTGTCTGATTACGGACATATCCACCTATCAGGGCCGGTTGGGGGCGTACCTCGCCCCTGCAGGGTATTGGACTCCGCGAGCAGGTTCTGCAGGAGTGCGCGTGTCGGCCGACTCACAATAGCCGTCAACCAATCGTTGACTTTGATCTCAAAGTCAACCTAGAGTTGACGCATGACAGCAAACATTCGCCTCGACGATCTGATCGAGGGCATCAAACGGGCACGTCCCGACGACCCCCTGGAACAACTCGCCGACGCGGTGGTGACCGCGGGGCACCTCAGTGAGGTGGCCGATCATCTGATCGGGCACTTCGTCGATCAGGCCCGCCGCTCGGGCGCCTCGTGGACCGATATCGGCCGCAGCATGGGCGTCACCAAGCAGGCCGCCCAGAAGCGGTTCGTGCCCAAGGGCGGCGACTCGGCCATGGATCCCAATGCCGGATTCGCTCGGTTCACCGACCGGGCGCGCAAGGTCGTGGTGGCGGCGCAGGAGGAGGCGCGGCGGGCAGGCAATCCGGAGATTCAGGTCGAACATCTGGTGCTCGGATTGCTCAGTCAGCCGGAAGGCCTTGCGGCGCAGGCGATCATCGCCAAGGGGATCAGCCTGGATGCGGTACGCCGGGTCGCCGAGGCGGCGCTGCCGCCGACCGCCGACGAACTGCCCGCGCTCATTCCGTTCGACGGCCAGGCACGCAAGGTCCTCGAACTCACCTACCGGCAGGCACTGCGCCTGGGCACCAACTACATCGGCACCGAGCACGAGCTTCTCGCGCTGCTGGAGCAGGAGGACGGCTCCGGGATCCTGTCCGGTCTCGGCCTCGACCACGCCGACATGGAGAAGACGATCATTGCCCAGCTGGGGCAGTTGTTGCAGCAGCCGGTGCGGCCCGGGCAGGCGCCCCCGCCGCAGGCGCCCGGTTCCGTGCCGCCGCCCGTCGCTCCGCCGCCGCCGGGGCAGGTGCCCGCTCCGCCGCATGCGCCCGGGCATCCGCCGCCACACTTTGCGCCCGAGCATCCACGTGGCCCGCAGCCCCCGATGTCCCCGCCGCGGCCCGTACCGCCGCAGCCGTGAGCCGGTAGTCGGCGTCCAGCGAAACCCTTGTGTGCCACGGGCGGTGCACATAACGGGTGCGGGCGAATACGTCAGGGCCGCGCCGGGTGAGTCTGCCGGCGCGGCCCTTCGGTGCGATGTCAGTGCGGCGTGCGCGCCACGGCGAATACCCGGCGGAACGGCAACCACGTCGTCCCGTCGGCCTGGCGCGGATACGCCTCGCGCAGCATCGAACCCAGCTCGGCGGTGAATCGATCCCAGGCGGCGTCGTCGAGGGCGTCGCGCACCGGTCGCAGTGCGGTGCCCTTGACCCAGGTGAGCACCGGATCGTCTCCGGTGAGGCGCTGCAGATACGTGGTCTCCCAGGCGTCCACCGCGCATCCGGCGGCGGCCAGCACGGCGGCGTAGCCGGCGGGATCGAGAACGTTGCGCGGCTGCAGAATTCCGGCCGGTTCGAGGCGCTCGCTCCACTCGTCCCGGGCGGCGAGCTCGCGAATGCTGCGGTGCGAGGGCGCATCGAAGTTGCCCGGCACCTGGATCGCGAGCCACGCGCCGGGCGGCAGCTTGCGCGCCCATTCGTCCAGCAGCGTCGGATGGCCGGGGACCCACTGCAGCACCGCATTCGACACGACTACATCGGTGTCGGGTTCGGGCGCCCAGTCCCGCACGTCCAGCAGCGTCGCGTGCACCCCACGGGCACGGGCCGCGGCCACCATGTCGGGCGAGGAGTCCGAGGCCTCGACGACCGCCTCGGGCCAGCGCTGCGACAGCGCGGCGGTCAGATGGCCGGGGCCGCACCCGAGGTCGGCGACACGCCGAGGACGGTCGGCGCCGATGCGCGAGAGCAATTCGAAAAATGGGCGGGAGCGGTGGTCGTCGAAGGCCAGATACTGCTGCGGATCCCACATGGGAAGCTCCTGACGTTGCTCACCAAACCGTACGTACGTACTTTAAAAGGACGAAATGCGGTTGCGCAAGAGTTGTCCGGATAGGATGTGGCTATGGCGGATGACACCGATTCCGACATGATCGCAGGGGAACTCCGAACTGACCTGCTGCGAGCGCTGACCTATGTCGAGACCGAGTCCGGTCCCGACGGCAGCTACATCGTCAACGGGGATCTTCCGCCCGATGTCGCGCCGCCGTTCATCCGCGCCATCATGCGCATCGAGGCCGAGTTGCTACTGCACGACGCACTGCAGGTGACCGTCGACCGCGGCGAGCCGCGCACGCCCGAGGAGCGCCGCGCCGATGCCTTCCTCGCACTCGCATTGCGGGTCACCGATACCTGACTTCGTCGAGGTAACCCCCGCCGGAGCGTTCTGCTCAACCTTGCACTCGGTACTGGCGAGTGCTAAAAATGGTTCTGGCACTCCAAACCTGTGAGTGCCAGGTCGGGATGGTGAGACCGGGAGCCATGACACCCTCGGTCGTCCGTCGCGGGCACCGAACCTGGCCAGATCGTGTCAATCCCCTGATCTGGAGGATCTCAACGCAATGGCCAAGACAATTGCGTACGACGAAGAGGCCCGTCGGGGCCTCGAGCGGGGTCTGAACAGCCTCGCCGACGCTGTCAAGGTGACGCTGGGCCCCAAGGGCCGCAACGTCGTGCTGGAGAAGAAGTGGGGCGCCCCCACGATCACCAACGATGGTGTGTCCATCGCCAAGGAGATCGAGCTCGAGGACCCGTACGAGAAGATCGGCGCCGAGCTCGTCAAGGAAGTCGCCAAGAAGACCGACGATGTCGCGGGCGACGGCACCACCACCGCCACCGTGCTCGCCCAGGCGCTGGTGCGCGAGGGCCTGCGCAATGTCGCGGCCGGCGCTAACCCGCTGGGTCTCAAGCGCGGCATCGAGAAGGCCGTCGAGGCCGTCACCGCCAAGCTGCTTGACACCGCCAAGGAGGTCGAGACCAAGGAGCAGATCGCTGCTACCGCCGCCATCTCCGCCGGCGACGCGTCCATCGGTGAGCTGATCGCCGAGGCCATGGACAAGGTCGGCAAGGAAGGCGTCATCACCGTCGAGGAGAGCAACACCTTCGGCCTCCAGCTGGAGCTGACCGAGGGTATGCGCTTCGACAAGGGCTACATCTCGGGTTACTTCGTCACCGACCCGGAGCGTCAGGAAGCGGTCCTCGAGGACCCGTACATCCTGCTGGTCGGCTCGAAGATCTCGACCGTCAAAGACCTGCTGCCGCTGCTGGAGAAGGTCATCCAGGCCGGCAAGCCGCTGCTGATCATCGCCGAGGACGTCGAGGGCGAGGCCCTGTCGACCCTGGTCGTGAACAAGATCCGTGGCACCTTCAAGTCCGTCGCCGTCAAGGCCCCGGGCTTCGGTGACCGCCGCAAGGCGCAGCTGGCCGACATCGCCATCCTGACCGGCGGCGAGGTCATCAGCGAAGAGGTCGGCCTCTCGCTGGAGACCGCGACCGTCGACCTGCTGGGCACCGCGCGCAAGGTCGTCATCACCAAGGACGAGACCACGATCGTGGACGGCGCCGGCGATGCCGAGGCCATCCAGGGCCGGGTCGCGCAGATCCGCACCGAGATCGAGAACTCGGACTCGGATTACGACCGCGAGAAGCTGCAGGAGCGCCTGGCCAAGCTGGCCGGCGGTGTTGCGGTGATCAAGGCCGGCGCCGCCACCGAGGTGGAGCTCAAGGAGCGCAAGCACCGCATCGAGGATGCCGTGCGCAACGCCAAGGCCGCCGTCGAGGAGGGCATCGTCCCCGGTGGTGGTGTGGCCCTGCTGCAGTCCGCTCCGGCTCTGGACGACCTGAAGCTCGAGGGTGACGAGGCCACCGGCGCGAACATCGTTCGTGTCGCGCTGGCCGCGCCGCTGAAGCAGATCGCGTTCAACGCGGGCCTCGAGCCCGGCGTGGTGGCCGAGAAGGTCTCCAACCTGCCCACCGGCCAGGGCCTCAACGCCGACACCGGCGTGTACGAGGACCTGCTGGCGGCCGGTGTGGCCGACCCGGTCAAGGTGACCCGTTCGGCGCTGCAGAACGCGGCCTCGATCGCGGCCCTGTTCCTCACCACCGAGGCCGTCGTGGCCGACAAGCCGGAGAAGGCCGCCGCTCCCGCGGGCGACCCGACCGGCGGCATGGGCGGCATGGACTTCTGAGTCCCGCCGTTCGGCACGCAGTTTCGAACCGGTAGCCGGTCCACTCTTCGGAGTGGGCCGGCTACCGGCGTTTCGGGCATATATGGATTCGCGATGCGCCATTCCCTGTGCCGATCAACTTCAGCAACCGGAAATTCGTGATGCCCGACCCCGCGCGGTCACATGATGTTGCCGTGGCGGACATCCATGGTTTGGCCGCGTGACCAGGCGATTTGACATTGAAACCGCCTGCCGCGTAACTTATTCCAGGTCAGAGCGACACGGACACCGACCCGGAGCCGAAAGGCCTGGGAAACGAGGTTGGACGAGGAGCGCCTGGCACTCACACTAGCTCGACTTCAGAACCCGATTTGGTTCGGGATTGAAGGTTGCGCTAAGCTTGAAAAGTTGCCTCACCGATCAACCGAGATAAAATCTCGCGAGATGGTGTGTGCGTGTGTTCTTTGAGAACTCAATAGTGTGTCGATGAATGTCAGTGCCAAATATTTATTTTGGTTCCGGCGCTTACACCCCCGTGTGGGTGTC